>CBINGR010000025.1:0-60321 GCA_966250295.1 uncultured Akkermansia sp.
ATCAGGATGATCATGTGGATCGCCCAGCTGGAGAACTTGAACTCGCCCATGCGGATGTGGCCGAGCCCGTAGAAGAAGAACTGCAGATACCAGAGCAGGCCGGTGAGGCTCGAGAGCGCGTAGTTGGCGAGGAGGCTGGCGCCGCCGGCGGAGCCAAATTCGCCGGAAGACTTGTCGCGGGTGATGAGGTAAAAGCAGTAAACCAGCGTGGTGGTGAACGCGCCCGAGTGGGAAAAAAGATAGATGACGTTGCCTTGGAAATGACCGGCGCCGTATTTCGCGGCGACATCCGCCACGGGTTGTCCGGCGGCGAGCGAGAAGCTGAACACCGCCGAGAGCACGCCGGCGAGCACCACGACAGGCAGGCCGATGCGAGGATTGAAGGTGGAGGAAGCCGGCGCTTCCCCGGTTTGTTCGCGCTCCTTGCGGAAGCCGGCCAGGCCGGTGACGAAGGTGGCGAGCGCGCCGAGGAGCACGCCGCCGAGCACATAGGTGCCGCCGGTGTTGGAGAGGGTTTGGAGGAGGATGCCGTCCTTGAGCGGCGGAACGAGCGTGCCGAGGACGCAGGAAAGGCCGATGGCGATGGCGTAGGTGAGAGAGAAACCGAGGTAGCGGATCGCGGCGCCGAAGGCGATGCCGCCGACGCCGTAGATCGCGCCGAGCACGTAAGATTTGAGCATCGCGTCCCGCGGCGCCTCGGCGAGGACGGTGCCGAGCTGCGGGATGGTCGCGGCGGCGAAGATCCATGGCAGCACGAGCCAGCAGGCGGAGGCCTGGACGAGCCAGTAGGTCTGCCACTTCCAGTTCTTGACGTAACGCTGCGGCGCGTAACACAGCGCGGCGGAGGCGGCGCCGATCGCGTGGAGAAAGGTGCCGAGGAGCGGGGAGGCTTCGGGGTTCATGGGGTAAAGGGGAATGGCAGCGGGCGGAGGGAGCGCGGCCAGCGTCAAAGCTGGAACTCGTTCTGAATCGCGACGGTGTGTTGGCCGACGCGCGGCGAGCCGAGCGGCGACATGAAGCGGTGGCGGTCGATGGTGATGGGGCAGCGCGTGGTGCGCAGCGTGGGGCCGTCCTCGCGCGTGACCTCCTGTACCCAGTCGAGGGTCTTGAAAGCCTCGGTTTGCCAGAGTTTTTCCCAGGAAAGCACCTCGGCGCACCAGTAGTCGGCGGGCTCCAGCCGCGCCAGCCAATGCGCGGTCGGCCGGGCGGCGAGATGAGCGGCGATGAGGCGTTTGATCTCGTCGCGGCGGGTAAACCAGGTCTGCGGATCGGCGAAGCCGGCGAGCGCGGGCAGGTCGAGCAACTCGCCGAGTTTCACGACGGAACCCATCGCAAGCGCGAGGTGGCCGTCGGCGGTGGCATAGATGCCATAGGGCGCGCCGAGGTAGGCGTTGCCGTTGTTCACCGCGCTGCGTTCGGGAGCCTTGCCGCCGTCGTTGAGGAAGGTCGTGGTGAGCTCGAACTGCAGGTCGAGGACCGACTCGAGCAGGCTGACCTCGACGAGCCCGCCCTTGCCCGTGACCCCGCGCCGCACCAGCGCGGCGAGGAGGCCCTGGACGAGATGCGCGCTGGCGGCGAGGTCGGCCACGGACAGGCCGAAGGGCAGGGGGGGCTGGTCGGCGTTGCCATTCAGGTAGGCGAGGCCGGAGCGGGCCTGGGCGAGCAGGTCCTGACCGGGTTTTTCGACCCACTCGCCGGTCGGGCCATAGCCGGTGACGACGCCGTAGACGAGGCGCGGGTTCAACGCAGCGCAGGCCTCCGGGCCGAGGCCGATGCGTTCCATGACGCCGGGCCGGAAGTTTTGGATCAGCACGTCGGCGCGCGCGATGAGTTGCTTTACCCTCGCGAGGTCGGCGGGGTTTTTGAGATCGGCGGCGTAGCTCTGCTTGTTGCGGTTGATCGAGTGGAAGAGGGTGCTGTCGCCGTCGAGTGAGAGGTTGGAAATGTAGAGCTGGCGACAGATGTCGCCGGTGCCGGGGCGCTCGATCTTGATGACGCGGGCGCCGAGGTCGGCGAGACGCGTGGCGGCCCAGGGGCCGGCGAGGAACTGGGCGAAATCGAGGACGAGGAGGCCTTCGAGGGGCTTCATGCGACGAGAGGAGCGGAGGCGAGAGAGTGGCGGTATAGGGTGTCGAGTTGCGCGAGGGCTTCGGCATCGGTCCGGGCGCCGCGCAAGGCCGCGTGGACCAGCAGCCCGCCGTTTTCCTGGAATCGCATGTAGCCGTCATGGCGTGGGCGGAGAAAAGCCCTGTCCAACACCGGCAGGGTGCGCGCGAAGTAATCCCCGCTGAACGCGTTGTTCTGTGCGTCGGTCCAGGCGCCACGGTGGCCGGGCTGGCCGCCGGCCGCGGTGTAAAGCGTGCGCTGAATCTCCGCCGAGGCAGTGAACCGGGCGTAGGCGAGCGCGGCGGCGCGGTTCGGGCGCAAGGCTGAAACCGCGAGGCCGGTGCCGCCGAGCGTGGTGCACAGCGGAATACCCGCGAACGAGGGCGGCGCTCCGAAGGCAAGGCGATGCGCGGCATAACCGGCGCGCGCGTAGTTCGAGTAGCCGTAGGCGAGCGGACAATAGGCGATCCGGGTGTTTTCCGCCGAGGCGACGAGGTCGTGCGAAGCGATGGGGTTGCGGGACCAGCAGCCTGGATCGCAGAGCGAAATCAGCTCGCGCAGGGTGGCGAGGGCGGCTCGGCCGGTTTCGGGCGAGGCGACACGTTCGCGGGTGGCGAAGGGCGTTTCGCCGTGGGCCACGCAGAAGGTGTAAAAGTTCATCAGGCAGTTGATGGGCGCGGCCGGCACCTCGACATGGCCGGCCCGGGCCAGGGCGAGCAACTCGTCCCAGGTGCGCGGCGCGGCGAGGCCGTGGCGGTCGAGCAGGTCCTCGCGCCAAAAGGCCACCGGCGTGGCGGCGTCGATCGCGAGGGCCCAGTGATGGCCGCCGAAGGCATAGCTGGCATGCGAAACGCCGACGCTGCTGGCCGCCTGGTCGGCGAGAAAATCCGCCGGCAGGTTTTCGTCGAGCGGGAGCAACGGGCCATGGGCGGCGGCGTAGCCGGCGAAAGGATGGTCGATGACGATGAGGTCGTAGTCGGCCGCCAGTTTTTCGACGGGGAACTCCTCGAAGGCTCTGAGGGAGCGTTTTTCCCAGACGATCTCGATGTCGGGATGAAGCTCCTGGAAACGCTGGGCGGTGGCCACGACCGGCAGGTAGCCGCGCGTGTGGCCCCAGGTCATGCCGCGAAGGCGGACGGGCTGGCTCATGGGGAAGGGATGGGTGTCGCGCCGCGCGCACTCGAATCGTAGGCGGCCTCCACGAGGGCCATGGTGCGGACGGCGTCATCGACGCGGGTGGGAGGCTCGCCCGCTTCGCCGCTGGCGTGGCGCATGACGCCGGCCATGGTGCCGATGAAGGCGTGGGGGAACCAGGAGCCGGCGAGCGGCTCCTCGCGCCATTCGCGGGCGGGCGAGCCGCCGGCGGGATCGAAGGAGCAGACTTCCAGATAGTCGCGCACCCCGCGCGGGTAGTCCATGAGGAGACCGAGCTGAGCCTTGATGGCGCCGCGCGTGCCTTCCCATTTCACGTAACTTTCCTGGTGGCGCAGCCCGTAGTCGTGCCCGTGGTTGGTGGTGACGGTGGCGCGAAGCCGTTCGCCGTAGTCGAGGATCATCGCCGTGCGGGTGGAGTGCAGGCGCGGGGCGAGGGGGGACTTGAGGGTCTTGGCATAGATGCCCTCGGGTTCGCCGGCGAAAGAGCGAATGAGGTCGAGATAATGAATGCTGTGGTAGAGAATCTCCACGCGCGGCGACCGCTCGAGGAAGGTCCACAGGTGCCAGGGCATGTGTACCGTGACGCGCACCTCGATGTCGTGGAGCTCGCCGATGGCGCCGGAGGCGATGAGCTCGCGGGCAGCCAGCACGGCGGGGGCATAACGAAGCTGGAAATTGACGGCGGCGCGCAGGCGCTTGCGCCGGCAAAGGGCGAGCAGTTCGCGGGCCTGGGCGAGGTTTTCGCCGAAGGGCTTCTGGAGGAGCGCCGCCGCACCGTCAGGAAGGCCGGAAAGCACCGCGGGCAGGGCGGACGCCGGCACCGCGACATCGAAGACCGCACCCGCCGGCGCGCCGTCGACGGCATCGGCGAGCGTAGGGGAGACCGTCGGGATGCCGAAATCGTCGGCGAGACGGCGGGCGCGGTCAAAATCGAGATCATGCACGGACGCCACGGAGAAGCCGGCCAGCCGGTAGGCGGGCAGATGGGCGTCGCGGACGATGCCGCCTGCGCCGATCAGGACGATCGGGCGGGGGCTCCGGGGCAGGAGGGCGGCCAATGGACGGGGTAAATCCAAGATTTTTATTTGCAAAACATAGTTTTATTAGCGAAAAAGACGGCAAGCTCAAAATGCCCAAAGGCCCCACCTACCCCGTGCCGGCGTTGGAGAAGGGTCTCGATATCCTCGAGACGCTCGCCGCCGCAGCCGAACCGCAATCGCTCGCCGAACTGGCGGCGAGGCTGGAACGAAGCCGGAGCGAGCTGTTCCGCATGCTAGCCTGCCTGGAGCGCCGCGGCTACCTGTCGCGGGACGAGTCCGCGGGCAAATACGCGCTGACCCTCAAGCTGTATGCGCTGACGCACGCCCACTCGCCCATGAGCAAGTTGCTCGGCGCCTCGCGCCGGCCGATGCAGGCCCTGACGGAGAAAACCGGCGAGTCCTGCCACCTGAGCGTGCTGGACCGCGGAAAGTTGCTGGTCGTGGCGCAACAGGAAAGCCCGGCGCGGGTGCGGCTCTCGATCGAGGTCGGGGGTGAGTTCGATCCGGTCACGACCGCATCCGGTCGGCTGCTGCTCGCCCTGATTGAGGAGCCGTGGCGTGACGAGATCCTGGCGGCTTCCTTGGCCGGAAGGGCGCTGGAGGGGCGTGAGCGGAAGGCTTTTCTGGCCGTGCTCGACGAGATCGCCGGGCGGGGCGTTTCGACGGCGGAGAGCGAAACCATCGAGGGCGTGCGGGACCTGGCGGTGCCGATTGGCCGGCCGGGCTCGGCGGGGGGAGCCGCGCTGGCGGTGACGCGGCTGAGGCGGCGGGGTCCGCGCGACGACGAGACGGCGATCGTGAAAGCCATGCAGGCAGCCGCCGCGGAGATCACCCGCACGCTTGGGCTTTCGACACCATGACACCACGTTACTTCGAAGACTATACGGCCGGCGCGGAGCGGCGCTCGACGGGGCGCACGATCACCGAGGCGGACATCGTGCTGCACGCCGGCCAGACGGGCGATTTTTACCCGCACCACATGGACGCCGAATGGTGCAAGACCCAGGACTTCAAGCAGCGCATCGCGCATGGCACGCTGATCTTCTCGGTCGCGGTCGGGCAGACGGCGGGCGAGATCAATCCGGCGGCGTTTTCCTACGGCTATGATCGTTTGCGTTTCATCAAACCGGTCTTCATCGGCGACACGATCACGGCGCGCTGCACGGTGAAGGAGAAACGCGATCACCCGAAACGCGCCGACCACGGCATCGTCGTGGAACTGGTGGAATCCATCAACCAGCGGGGCGAGACGGTGCTCGCGGCGGAGCATTTGTTGCTCGTGCGCCGCCGGCCGGTATCGGCCGCCTGACCGCGGCTGGCCCTCTGTCTAAATCCCGCTATCAACCCCACATGTTTCGTTGGTTGCTGTCTGCCCTCGCCCTGGCCGTGACCGCACTCGCGGCTGCGCGCGAGGAGCGCCGGCTGGATGGCGGCTGGCGTTTTCACCGGGGCGACGTGCCCGGGGCCGAGGCGACGGCCTTCGACGACGCGGGATGGGCGGCGGTGACCTTGCCGCACGATTGGAGCATTGCCGGTCCGGTGGACGCGGCGGCTCCGGCGGCGGGGCACGGCGGCTATTTTCCGACCGGGGCGGGCTGGTATAGGCTAAGGCTTGCCGCGCCCGAGGCCTGGGCAGGCAGGCGGGTCGAGATCGAGTTCGAGGGCGCGGCCATGGGTGCCGAACTCTGGCTGAACGGAATGCCGCTCGGCCGCTGGGCCTATGGCTACACGCCCTTCCGCTTCGATCTGACTCCGCAGCTTCGGCCCGGTGCAGACAACGTATTGGCCGTGCGGGTTGACAACTCCGCGCAGCCGAACAGCCGCTGGTATTCCGGTTCGGGCCTTTACCGTCCGGTCCGGCTGCGCGTGACCGATCCGGTGCATGTGCCGGAAGGCGGGCTGTGGGTGACCACGGAGGAGCTGTCGGACCGGCGGGCCCGGCTGCGCGTGCATGCCGAGGTGGCCAATGCCTCGGGCGAGCCGCGCGAGCTGATGATCGAGACGGAGCTGTGCGATTCGAGCGGCCGGGTGCTGGCTGTCGCGCGTACGGCCGCGACCGCTCCGGCCGGCGGCACGTGGAGCGGGGCGCTGGACGCGGCGGTGCGCGATCCGCGTGCCTGGAGCCAGGAGTCGCCGACCCTGCACCGGGTCGTCATGCGGGTGTTCGAGGGCAGGCGGGTGCTGGACGAGACGGCGACGACCTTCGGCATCCGGACCGTGCGCGTTTCGGCCCAGCGCGGTTTCGAACTCAATGGCCGCGCGGTGAAACTGCTCGGTGGCAACGTCCATCACGACACCGGCCCGCTCGGCGCGGCCGCCTTCGCTCGTGCCGAGGAGCGCAAGGTCGAACTCATGAAGACCGCCGGGTTCAACGCCGTCCGCACCGCGCACAACCCGCCATCGGCCGCTTTTCTCGAGGCCTGCGACCGTTTGGGCCTGCTGGTGGTGGACGAGATTTTCGACGGCTGGGAAAAGGCCAAGAACAAGCACGACTACAGCGGCCGGTTCAAGGAATGGTGGCAGCGCGACGTGGATGCCTGGGTGCGTCGCGACCGCCACCACCCTTCGGTCGTAATGTGGAGCATGGGCAACGAGATGTTCGAACGGGGCGGAGCGTCCGGCCGGCGCATCGTGCGCGAGCTGGTTGAGCGCGTCCGCGAGCACGACACCACCCGGCCCGCCACGGCAGGTGTCAACGGCCTGGGTGAGGCGGAAAAATGGCCGCAGCTCGATCCACTCTTCGCGGCGCTCGATGTGGCCGGCTACAACTACGAGCTCGAGCATCATGCGGCCGATCACGCACGGCTGCCGGAGAGGGTGATCATGGCGTCCGAGTCTTACCAGTCCGAGGCCTTCGCCAACTGGGCGGCGATGACCGGGCACCCCTACCTGATCGGCGACTTTGTCTGGAGCGCGCTGGATTATTTGGGGGAGGCCGGCATCGGGCGGGTGTTTCCGCCGGGGCAGGAGCCGAAAAAGCATTGGGAGGCCGAGATGTTCCCCTGGCACGGAGCTTATTGCGGCGACCTCGACCTGACCGGCTGGCGCAAGCCCGCCTCGCACTACCGCCAGATCGTTTGGGACCGCGGGGAGAAACTGTACCTCGCGGTCCGCGTGCCGCCCCCGGGCGGCGGCGACTGGAACACCACGCCCTGGTCGGTGATACCCATGCTTCCGGCCTGGACCTGGCCCGGCCATGAAGGCGAGCCGCTGACCGTTGAAATTTATTCGCGCCATGACACGGTGCGACTGGAACTCGACGGCCGCGTGATCGGCGAGCGATCCACGACGCGGGCGGAAAAATTTAAAGCGGTGTTCGATGTTCCTTACGCGCCGGGCGAATTGACGGCCGTAGGTTTGAAGGCCGGCCGCGTGGCTGAGCGTTTTACGCTTCGTACCGCGGGCGAGACCTCCAGGCTTCGTCTGACCGTGGACCGGGCTCATTTACGCGCCGACGGGCAGGATCTGGCCTTCGTCACGGTCGAGGCGCTCGACAGGCAGGGTGTGTGGCAACCGCACGCCACGCCGCGTGTCACCGTGCGGGTCGAGGGCGCGGGCACGCTGGCCGCGCTCGGCTCCGGCGACCTGACCGCGATGGATTCGTATGCCGGTTCGGAGTGCGCCCTGTATCAGGGGCGCGCGCTTGCCGTGGTGCGGGCCGCGGATCGGCCGGGAAAGATCACGATGACGGTGAGTGCGCCGGGTTTGCCGCCGGCGAAACTGGCGCTCAGGTCTGCCCGTCCTTCCGCGGAAACAGTCCAAACCGGCGCGCCCGGCGGTCACGCCCTGCCGGTTAAACGGAAGATCAGCCGCGCAGGCCGGTGAGCTTCAGCAGGCGATCGGTCTGGGTGTAGGCCTCCTCGACCCACTCGACGATGCGAGAGGGGTCGGGCGAATACTCGAGCTCGATGGCCACGGTGCCTTCGAAGGCGAGTTCCTTGATCGCCTGGAGGTAGGGCTCGAATTTCACGATGCCGCGCCCGGGCGGGAGGTCGCCGTGGACCTTGCCGTCGCAGTCGCTGATGTGGACGTGGATGGCCTTGCCCTTGAGCTTGGCGAGATCGCGGGGGCTGGTGTCGGCGAGCACCAGGTGACTGATGTCGATGTTGGCGCGGACGCGGGGGTGCGCGCATTCGTCCACGAAGGCGGCCATCTTCTCGACGCTGTTGAGCAGGCTCAGGCGGAAGGGTTCGAGTTCGAGGGCGATGTCGACGTTCTTCTTGTCGGCATAGTCGCCGAGGATGCGGCAGGTCTCGATCGCCCAGCCCCATTGGGCCTGGGGCGGGATGACTTCGCGCTGCCAGATATATTCGCCCAGCACGAGAAGGATGTTCTTCGCGCCCCAGTCGTGGGCGAGGTCGATGAAGGCCTTGCAACGGCTGACGTGAAAATCGCGGACCGGATCGTTGAAGTCGATGAGACCGGCGGCGACGACGACGCACGAGGTGATGGGCAGGCGATGCTTCAGGCAGGTGTTGGCGACGAGGCGTCTTTCCTCGGGGCCGATGGTGAGTGCCTCGGTAAAAATATCCACGCAATCGAAGCCGATGCGGGCGATGTGGCCGAGGCCGGTGGCGGTGTCGACGCCGGCCTGGCCGAACGCGCTGTTGATGATGCCGAGTTTCATGAGGTGTCGGAGGTGCGAGATGGGGTTGAAGGAAGGGGCGGGCGGCCGCGTCAGCCACCGGGATGAATTTCCGCGAGCGCGACGGCGCGATGTTCGGCCGCGCTGCGATAGGCGGCCTCGACGAGGGCCATGGTCTTGAGGTTGTCGCGTCCGCCGATGGCGGGCGTCTCGCGGCGGGCGAGCGCGGTGAGGAGCTGGCCCATGGTGCCGGCGAAGGCGTCGGGAAACCAGCTTTCCGTCCAGGCCGGCTCGTGGAAGGCGGTGTCGCCTTTCACGGCATAGCGGAAGGTGGAGGGCGTGGTGTAGGGATTTTTCACCCAGCCGATGTCTCCCATCGCGAGGCCGTCGAGGCCCTCGATGCGCCAGCGGATGGCGAGGTCGGCGGGACAGCCCTCGCGGGCGGGGCCGGTCCAGATGTCGTCGATGACGGTGCAGCGCAGGCCGTCGGCGTATTCGAGGATGTAGGTCGCGATGCCGTCAGTGTGGGCGAACTGGGTGCGCGGATCGGGCCGGGTGCTGCAATAGATGCGCTCCGGGTCGCCGAACCAGTGACGCAGGCAATCCAGGTGGTGGATCGACATGATGCGCAGCGTGACCCAGCCGAGCGCCTCCTGCCACGGCATGAAGTGCGGGATGCCACGCATGTCGATGCTGGCGAAGACGGGCTGGCCGAGCGCGCCCTGGTCGAGCAGCGACTTGGCGGCGCGCACGGACTGGTCGTAGCGCATGTTCTGATTGACCGCGAGGACGATGCCGGCGCGCTCGCAGAGCTCCACGGCGCGCACGGCCTCGGCGTAGTCTTTGCCCAGCGGTTTTTGCGCGAGGATGCCTTTCACGGTGCCGCGCTGGCAGGCGGCCTCGATGAGGCCGAGCTGGGCGTCGGGCGGCACGGCGATGTCGAGCACCTCGATGGTGGGATCGTCGAGGAGCTCTTCGTAGCTGCCGGCCCTGGCGATGCCGTGGCAGCCGGCGACCCTGGCTGCGGCTTCCCGGGTGCGTGAAGCGATGGCGACGGGATTGAAGCCCGTCTTGCGGTAGCTGGGCAGGTGGCAGTCGCTGACGATGAAGCCGCTGCCGAGGATGCCGATCCGGTAGTCTTTCTTCGGCGGCGGGGGAGGGGTGATGTTCAGATCGTGCATGGGGGTGCGGTTCAATCCGTCGAGAAGGCGTAGGCCGTGGTGTGCCGGCGCGGTTTTCCGGGCCGGACGAGAATGTCGCCGAGTTCCGGGACATTCATGCCGTCGGGGTAGCCTTCGCATTCGAGGCAGAAGCCGTGGTGCCGGCCGTAGCGCGCGCCGGATTTTCCCGCCAGCGAACCATCGAGCGAAACGCCGGAGTAAAACTGCACGCAGTCCTCCGTCGTGCGCACGTCCATCACCCGGCCGCTCACCGGCTCTCGTATTCTCACGGCGGGGAGCAGCGTCCCGCGGTCCCCGGCCGGCCGGTCGACAAAATACAGGTCGCCATGCGCGCCGAGGGTGCGTGGCAATACCTCGCCCATCGGCCGGGGCCGGCGGAAGTCGCCGCCCTGGTCGACGGGGGCGCGCCGTCCGAGCAGAGTCATCGCGGCGTCGGTGGGCGCGAAGGTGTCCGCGAAGATCTGCAGCTCGTGGCCGGTCACCGGGCCCGCGCCTTCGCCGGCGAGATTGAAATACGAGTGATGCGTGAGACTGCCCGGAGTGGGGCGGTCGGACGTGAGTTCGGTTTCGAAAATGAACTCGTTGCGCGATGTCAGCGTGAAGGTCACGGCGGCCCTCAGATTTCCGGGATAACCTTCGTCGCCGTCCGGGCTCTCGAGCGTGAGGCGCACGGAATCCGCGCCATCGGCGCGTGCGACCGGGTCGGCGGACCACAGCTTTTTGTCGAAGCCCGCCACGCCGCCGTGGAGGTGGTTGGGCGGATCGTTGCGCGCGAGTTCGTAGGTCCGCCCCTCCAGGGTGAAACGGCCGCCGGCGATCCGGCCGGCCACTCGTCCGGCTATGGCGCCGAAGAAGGGATGCCCCGCGAGGTAAGGTTCCAGCGCGTCGAAACCGAGCACGAGGTCGGCGAGCCTGCCTGTGCGATCCGGCATGCGCAGATGAGTGACGATGCCGCCGTAGTCGATCAGCTCCAGCGAGGCGCCGCCGGCGTTGTTCAGGAACCAGGATCGCACGGTCCTGCCGTCGGGGAGTCTTCCAAATAGGCGCGAGGTGGGCATCGAGGGGTAGGCAAAGCCAATCGCAAATCCCGGGCACGATGAGGAATCTTCGAGGTCCCGGGCAACGGCAGAAGCCCCGGTCGTCGTTCCCGGAGCGCCCGCCCGAAAACGGCCCCGCATGAGTCGTGATTTCTCCGCTACGGACGCGCTTTTTCCTTAGGATGCAGGAGATTATTTTGCGTGGGCACGAAGTCCGCGGTCGAGCCGGGTCCTGCCGCAGAGGAACCGCGTGCTTTCGGTGGCCTTCGGGGAGGAAACGAGACCGCCTCACGCCCATCAATTGTCTGGAATAAACCGCGAAGCTTCCGGATATGGTCGCCGGGACGGTTGCCCGTCCTGAGCTCCGCTTTCACGTTTCAAGAGCCAGCGTTACCCGTCATGAAAAAACTCCCCCGCTTCGTCATCCTGCTGCTGGTCTGCGCCGTGTCGCGTCTGTTCGCCGTTTCGGTCGCGCCGGCGCCGACGATTCCGCCGCTGATGTACGGCTCGGCATGGTATCCCGAGCAGTGGCCCGAGGCTGGGTGGGATGCCGATCTCGCCCGCATGCAGGCCGCCGGGCTCAACATGGTGCGAATCGGCGAGTTTGCCTGGAGTTCGCTCGAGCCGGAGGAGGGGCGCTACGAGTTCGGCTGGCTGGAGCGCGCGATCTCGGCCGCCGCGCGGCGCGGGATGGTGACGATCCTCGGCACGCCGACGGACACGCCGCCCGCGTGGATGACGACGAAGTATCCCGAGATCCTGCGCGTGGGCGAGGACGGCAAACGGCTCCAGCATGGCTCGCGCCGGCATTTTTCCATCGGCAGCGAGAAATACCGACAACTCTGCCGGGCCATCGTCGAGCGGCTGGCGGAGCGTTTCGGAAGGAACCCCAACGTCGTGGCTTGGCAGATCGGCAACGAATACACCGAGGACTCCTACGATCCGGAGTCGTATGCGCGGTTTCACCGCTGGCTGGAGAACAAATACGGCACCCTCGAGGCGCTGAACCGGCGCTGGATGACCGCCTACTGGAGCCAGACCTACACCGAATGGAGCCAGGTGCCCATGACCACCGCCCGGGCAAACCCCGGCCTGCTGCTCGAGCACAAGCGCTTCGTCACCGACACGTGGCGGGATTTTCAGCGCAACCAGATCGAGGCCCTGCGCCGCCATATCGAGCCGCGCCAGCTCATCACCACCAACCTCGGCGGATTGGGTTGGGCCAACCGTTTCAACCGCCAGCAGATCGCCTCCGATCTCGATGTCATTTCCTGGGACGAATACCTCGGCTCGGGTTGGTTCGACAAAACCAGGAACGGCACGGGCCACCTCGATCCGCTCCGCAGCGGGGCCACGCACGATCTGGTGCGCGGCTGGAAGCAGAAAAATTTTTGGGTGATGGAAATGCCCCCGGGCTTCGTCGACTGGGGCACGGTGAGCAACTCGCTCGACCGCGGAGAGACGCGGGCGATGGCCTGGCATGCGGTCGGGCATGGCGCGGATTGCATCGCATACTGGCAATGGCGCAGTGCGCTCAACGGCCAGGAACAATACCACGGCTCGCTCGTCGGGCCCGATGGCGAGCCGGTGCCGGTGTATGCCGAGGTTGCCCAGGCCGGCGTGGAGTTTGCCAGAGCCGGCCCGGTGCTCGCCGGCACGGTGCCCGTAGCGGAAGCGGCGCTGATCCACGATTACGACAGCCGTTGGGCGATCGAATTCAACCCTTTCAGCAACCGCTACGACCAGATGCAGATCCTGATCGATTATTACAGCGCGCTGCGCGAACCGACCCAGGCGGTCGACATCGTGACGCCTGCAATGGATCTCTCGCGCTACAAGCTGGTCGTCGCGCCGAGTCTCAATGTCGTTTCCCCGGCCCTGGCCGCGCGGCTGGCTGACTATGTCCGCGCCGGCGGGCATCTCGTGCTGGGCCCGCGTACCGGCATGAAGGACGAATTCAACGCGCTCAACCGCGAGCGCCAGCCCGGCCCGCTCCTGCCCTCCGTCGGCGCGCGGGTGGAGCAATTTTATGCATTGCTCGAAGACGTGCCGGTCGGCGGGGAGTGGGGCGAGGGCAAGGCCACGGTCTGGGCCGAGCGGCTCGACCGGCTCGCGCCCGACGTCGAGGTGATGCTCCGTTTCGGTGCCGGCAACGACTGGCTGACCGGCGAGCCGGCGGCGGTGCGCCGGAAGCTCGGCAAGGGCACGATCACCTATCTCGGTTCGGTTTTGGATAGCGCTCTGATGACCAAGGTGGCGGCAGGCTGGGTGAGGGACGCCGGCATTCTTTCGCCGGTCATCGCGGCGCCGCCCGGAGTGAAGGTAAGCCGCCGGGTTGGGGCGGGCCGCGAGGTCTATGTAATCACGAATTTCTCCAAGGGCGCGCAGGAGATCGCGCTGCCCGGGGCGATGGCCGATGTGCTGGCCGGCGGCGAAACCAGGGTCGCCAAGCTGCCGCGTTATGGCGTGGCGGTGCTGAGCCGCCCGCTGGCGCGATGAGTAGCGGGGCGGGGGGCGGCGACGTGCACCGGGCTCCAAAAAGTCAGCGCGCGGATTCGGCCGGCAGCAGTTCCAGCAGATCCCGGAAGGGTTCTTGCAGGCCCGCGGAGTCGCGGATGGCCACGGGCGTGTCGGGGCCGTTGCGTTCCCAGGTGAGTCCGTAGGCCTTCGAGTTGATCAGCTTCTGGCCGGTGGCGGTCCAGTTGTCGCGGACGACCATATAGGACGAACCCTCGTCGGGATAGAGATGCCCCCAGTGGGGTTTTTCGGCGTGCGGATTCAGCACGACCTCGCCGATGGCGTTTTCCGTGATCCAGGTGCCGGGCGAGGCAGAGAGATGATAGATGCCGCCGAAGTCGTAGAGGATGCGTCCAAAACGGGTGATGCGGTTGGCCTGGACCCGGTTGTCGCGCTGCGCGGTGGTGAGGTAGGTCCAGCCCCAGCCGAGACTGATGCCGGAGTAGGGGAGTTCGCTGAGATCATTGTGCTCGATGACGGACTCGCGGATGTAGCCGGCGGCGATGCCGAGGCAGCCCCAGTCCTCGTTGGCGCAATCGGTGACGACGTTGTTCGCGATACGCAGGCGGGCGCAGACCTCGCGGTCGTCGGCCGGATTGTAGGGCAGGTGCGTTTCGAGGCCTCCGTCCTGGAATTTGCCGAGCTGAAGGCCGTTGCCGGCGATGTCGCGGAAGAGGCAACCTTCCACCGACAGGTCGCGGAGGCCGTGTTCGGCGTCGAGGCCGGCGGAGGCGAAATGTTCGAAACGACAACGCTCGAAGCGGATGTCGTGCGCGGCTTGCAGGCGGACGGCGCCGGGCGGGCGGCCGACCCAGGCCTGGTTCTCGAGGCCCTTTTTCTCGGGCGTGCCGGGCGGCAACATCTTGTAGGCCTCGGTCATGTAGAGGCCCGCCTGGTGCGGCACGTGACCGGCAAGGGCGGGACGCATCCAGGCGGTATGCGCGAAATGCAGGCCCTTGAACGCCACGTGCCGAACCGGGCGGTCGAGCGAGCCGGATACGTCGAGAAGCGTTTCCTGCACGGGAACGATAGCTTGGGCGGCGGCCAGGTCCTCGCCCGGGTGGGGCCAGTAATAAACGCGGCGGGCGGCGATGTCGTGATACCACTCGCCCGGCGCGTCGAGGAGGCAGAGGGCGTTTTGAAGGAAAAAGGGCGCGCGGTAGGCCTCCGTCATGATTGGCGCGGGCCAGGGATGTTCGAACTGGATGCGACTCTCCGGCTGGTGGAAACGCACCCTCACCGCATCGCCATCGCGAGTGAACTCGCGCACGCGCAGCAACGCGATTTCCCACTGCTGGTAGATCACCATCTCGAGGCCGTTCAGGTCGCCGGCGAAACCCGGACGAACGGGAATGGTGGCGACCTCGCCGGCCTTGTCCCAGGTGAGCAGACGGTCCAGGTCTCCCGGGTCGGGGGTGCGGGCGCGGCCGGCTTTGCGGCCGGCGATCCAGAGCTGGCGGAATTCGCGCGGGCGGCCTCCGACCAGCGGGGCCTCGGCGACCCAGACCTGGCCGGCGGCGGCCGCAGG
This sequence comes from uncultured Akkermansia sp., assembly GCA_966250295.1. GTDB lineage: Bacteria > Verrucomicrobiota > Verrucomicrobiia > Opitutales > Opitutaceae > IMCC26134_A. The sequence goes on from CBINGR010000025.1 coordinate 15,150, forward strand.
CAGGCCGGGCGCGGGGGAACTGAGCCGGCTCCAGCCGGACAAGGCGACACCGCCGTCGAGCACGGGCGTCTCTCCCGGGGCCGCCTCGAAGACAGTCGGGCTCTGGACGGTGCCGGAGTCTTCGGGGCGCACACACCACGCGGCGTCGAGGGCGTAGTTTCCCCCGCGCAGGAAGATACGCACGGGCTCGGCCAGCGGGACGGTGGCGAGGCGGCGGAGCTCGCGGGCGCGGCGCTGGGCGGCGATGAGCGAGAGCGGGTCTTCGACGGTGCCGGCGGCTTTCTCGCCACCCGTCGGCGCGGCCCAGAACTCGGCGGCGGGGAGGGCGGGGAAGAAGGAGCCGGCGAACAGGCAGGCCGCGGCGACCAGGGGCGGGAGGCGCGTCTTCATTTCGCCTATGGCATGGAAGGGGCGGCGGACGATGGGAAGGGTTTTTGCCGAAAAGCTTAGGATAACGGCGATACTGGCGACTAAACGGTTAGCTTTGTTCATATCGTCGTAGCGTATACTGCCGCCCCGCACGTTTCGCCTTTCGGAGGACGGCGGTTTGTCCCCTTTCGTTTACCCCATGAAAAAACTCGGTCTGGGCGTCCTCGGCCTCGGCGAAGGCCGCAGCATCATCTCCGCCGGCCTCGGCAGCCCGCGCTGGCGCGTCGTCACGCTCTGTGACGTGAACGAGGAACTGGGCCGCGCGCGGCTCGCCGAATTCGGCCTGCCGGCGAAGGCGTTCACCGTCCGTTACGACGACATGCTCGCCGACCCGCGCATCGACGTCATCGGCATCTACACGCCGGACCACCTGCACGCGGAGCATGTCATCCGCGCGCTCTCCGCCGGCAAACACGTGGTCTGCACCAAACCGTTCATCGACAGCCTCGCCTCGGCCGGGAAGGTGCTCGCGGCGGTCGAAAAAACCGGCCGTCACGTCATGGTCGGCCAGAGCTCCCGGCACTTCGCCCCCTTCGCCCGCCAGCGGGAGCATTTCGAGCAGGGCATCCTCGGCGAACTCATCTGCGTGGAAGCCTGCTACAATGCCGACCACCGTTGGTTCCTGGCCAAACCCTGGGCGCGCAAGGCGGAGTTCAAGTGGCTCTATGGCGGCCTCAGTCATCCGGTGGACTTCGTGCGTTGGTATCTGCCGCGCATCACCGAGGTGTCCGGCTATGCGCTTCTGAGCCCGAACGGCAAGAAGCACGGCCTGGTGCACGCCGACACCTTCCAGTTCGTGATGCGCGACGCCGGGGGGCGCGTGGCCCGCGTGAGCGGTGCCTATTCCGGGCCGGTCGTGCCGACCACTCGCGACAGCAACATGAGCTGCGTGCTGCGCGGCACCTTGGGGGCGAGCCAGGGCGACTACTACGACCTGCGCTATGCCTGGAAAACCGACCGCCGGGCGATGGTGGAGACCTTCGAGGACCAGGACGCCCATTTTTTCCGCTTCGGCGGCCATTCCCACCACGCGGGCGAATACCAGAACTACCTCGACTACTTCGCGCGCTGTCTCGCGAAGGGCACCGTGCCCAGGCCGGACGCGACCGAGGGCATCGTCACCGTCGCGCTCATGCAGGCGATGGACGAGGCCGCCGCCTCCGGCCGGCCGGTCAAGGTCCGGGACGTGCTCGCCCGCCACAAGCTCGCTCGTCTTTTCCCCGACTAAGCCGCGCCTCGGTCCGCCCCACGCTTTCGCCCCATGAGCAAAACCTCCGCCACCGTCCGCCTCAGCTACGCCGCGAGCGACGTCGCCGGCCAGCTGCTCTTCTGCTGGATCATGTGGTATCTGCCGTTTTTTCTCACGGACACCGTCCGGATTTCGGCGGCCGCGGTGGGCACGATCCTGCTCGCGGCCCGCTGGATCGACGCCGTCGACGCGCCGCTTTGGGGCCTCGTTTTCGACCGCACCCGCAGCCGCTGGGGCAAGAGCCGTCCCTGGTTTCTCTGGCTCTGCGGTCCTTTCGCGCTCTTCGGGGTACTGTCCTTCTGCACGCCTGACCTGAGCCACGGCGCCAGGATCGCCTATGCCGCCGTCACCTACATCGCCTGCAACATCCTCTACACCGGCATCAACACGCCGGTGACCTCGATTCTTTCCGCTCTCACGCCCGAACCGGCGGAACGGGTGACTCTCACCACCTTCCGGATGCTCGGCTCGAAGCTCGGCGTGCTGCTCGTCAACCTCACCGGCCTGGAACTCGTGCGCGTGCTGGGCGGGGGGGACGACCGGCGCGGCTTCATGTTGGCGGTCCCGGTTTTCGCCGCACTCTCCGTCGGTCTCTTCCTCGTGGCTTTCCGCAATCTGGAGGAGAAGGTTCCGGTCGAGACGCGTCCGCTTCCCCTGCGCGGGAGTTTTCGGGCCCTGCGCGGCAACTGGCCCTGGTTCATCATCTTCGCGAGCAGCCTGTTTTTCTGGATCGGGTTCATCGCCCGCGTGACGGCGGCGCCGCACTTCTTCGAATACGTGCTGCACCGGCCGGACCTCTTGAAACTCGCCAACGGTCTCGACTTCGCCTCGCTGGCCACCGCGCTCCTGCTTCCCTGGTTCTGCCGACGGGTTTCCAAGAGCCTCGTTTGGATCCTCGGTCTCGCCGGCATGGCGCTCGGCCAGTTGATCGTCTGGCTGGGCCTGAGCGGCGGTGCGCCGTCGCTCGGGCTTGTGCTGGGTGGCTGGACTGTGTGTTTCGTCGCGAGCGGCGCGGCGATGGCCATGCCTTTCTCGGTGCTTTCCGAAAGCGTGGATTACGGGGAATGGAAAACGGGAGTGCGCGCCGCCGGTCTGCTGACGGCCGTCGGTGCCGCGTTTTGCCTCAAGGCCGGCGCCGGCCTTGGCGGCGCTTTGCCCATGTGGATGCTCGACGCTTCCGGTTATGTGCCCAAGGCGGCGCAAAGCCCGGCCGCGCTTCGGGCGATCGTCACCGGAGTGGTCTGGCTGCCGGCGGTCTGCTTTATCATTAGCCTGGCCCCGGTGCTCTTCTACCGCCGTTTCGAGGCACAGGAGCCGCAGATTCGGGCGGAGCTGGAGGAGCGGCGACGGCAGGCTGCCGCTTGAGCGGATTAGAAAAATGTCCGCGCTGCCTGTCGGTAGCGCGGACGAGTGTCAAAAGCCGAGAGCGTTTAGGGTTCCTCCGGATATTCGATTTCCGGATATGAAAATATGTCTTCCTCATATTCCTCGTCAGCCCATTCCGGAGTCTCGGGGGCGGATGGGCTTGAAGGTGCGGAATTGCTCCATGTGATCATTGCCCACTCTTGAATCCCGGCAGTGGTGATTTCGATTGAGTAATTCGACGGCCCGTTGTCATCGAAGGCGGTGACGACTCCCACGATAGGGTCGGGGAGAGCACCGGTAACCGTTATCCATCCACTGCCGCTGGTCGTTACCGCGCCTGTGCCAGGAACCGTAGTTGGATAGTATACGTCCAGACTTGCTCCGGACGTATAATTATCGCCGTCGATGGTTGCGGGGCTGGAGCCGTTCCTTTCGTAGTCGCGCCAATAGTAGAAGTTACCTCCCGAAGTGCAATGTGAGGAGTCACGATAACAACGATACCACGACGATCCGATGTTGTCGCCGATGTCGCGTATGACGCTGTCATCCGACGCGGAAAAATCCTCCACGCCCCCTGGACCTAGGATGACGATGCCACTTACCGTGTGGTTTTCGCTCCTGTAATACTCTTCCTGCATCGCCCCGCTCACGACTACGTTGTTGGACCATTGGTCAATGTATTTGTAAAATCAATTGATTGTCATGTAGTTGTACGTAACATTGTCGGGGCCTAGGTAGCCAGCGAAAGCTTGGCAGGCAAGAGCGGCCGCACTGAAGGCCGCCCTGAATAGGAAACGTAGGGCGTTCATGGGTGGTTTATACGCATAAATAATTAGGTAGTTATGCGCATTTTCTAGGGCCAATCTAAATGGCTCCACGTGTCAAAAGGAGAAAAACCCTAGAGTTAGATATTTCCTGGATTTTTACCCGTGTGCACTTGCGTTATTTGCGTGGCCGTGGCGAGAGGGACGAGGGGGACGCTACCGCAGGTGCGGCAATGTCAGCGATGCCGACCTTGAAAGCAAAAAAGACCGCCAAAAGGGCGGTCTTTTTTAGGCATGAATGTGGTTTTTGGCCTGGCGTAAGAATATCTGGATATCGGACCGTGATGTAGGAACCGGGGGTTACTGGAGTGTGAACCAACGCTCCAAGACGGGCTTTGAGTTCGAATTGCTATAGTCGAGCTCCGTGCGACTTAGGCTCCTCACGTGGCCATCTAGAAAGAGAGCGTTAGCGAGGCCGCCATGGCGAACGTAACCTTCCTTGGTTTGGATTGTACGGACAGAACCGTCTCTTTCGATTTCGCTTTGGATCCCTGACAGGCTTGTCGGTTTCAGGGGGGAATTGTTATTCATTTCGATCATCAGTAGCAATTGCGCGGGTGATGCGGCTTCCGAGGCGCGATAAGAATATTGAGTGCCACCCACTCCGAAAATCGCGGCCGATCTTGCCGCCAGTCCGACCGGGATCGCAAAATTGTATTGCCGCGTGCCCCCGATTGTGTTGCCGCCGTTTATACCCGTGGGGCAAACGGTGAACGCCTCATAAGGCTTTAAGTTGCGCGATAGACCGTCTTTTTCCGATTCGACGATCATGGCCCTACCGCTGGTTATGTAGGGATCGTAGCTGAAGGGGGACGAATTAAAGAAAAGCGGAATGTTGGTTTTATAGTCGTTGGCGCACAGAGATATGATAGATCCCCATTGGCGGAGACGTCCTACGCACTGTGCTTTTTTCGCGGTATTTCGAACACGGCTCACCGTGGGCACGATAATCGCGGCCAGTATGCCGATGATAGCGATGACCGTCAGCAGTTCGATTAGCGTAAATGCGCAGCGGGTCCGAAGGGGGCGGGGATGCATAGGATAAATGGACCGAAATCCAAGTGGGTTGGGTGCGAAGAGATAACCAGCGGGGATAGCCGAAGGCGGGGGTGGTGCTATATGATGACACTATGCTATTGATCTTGGGCACGGTCAATGGTGGACCCGGCGCAGGGGGGATTTCACGGACCTGGCCCAGAGGGAAAGGGCTTAGAATCCCGGAGAAAGTTTCAAATAAACATGTGCATCCGGGACATAATCAGCCGGCACCCAGGATCGGACGGCGATGTGGCGTGCAAATTTCCGCGGCGGCTTAGGAAACGGGAAAGCGCGGCGCGGAAGATGAAACAAACCGATGGCCGCACAGTATTATTCAACGATGACGCCGGGAATGGATTTGATAGTAGCGACTTTCTCTAAGCCCCGATCCTGCGGATGATATATTACTCGGCGGCCGGTGAGGGCGCAGTATAAGCATTATATTCACGGCAAGAGAGCAAGAGCCGGCGGGTGGCTGCCTCAAACCGTGAAGGCGGCGATCACGGAACGGAAACGGCCCCGTCGGGTGCGGGTCGCGCAAGCGCGAGCGGCCAGTCGTCACTGCGGAAGGGCGTGGCGGGCAGCCCGGCGGCGTTGATCAGGTTGGGGGTGGCCGTTTCGTGCCAGCCCAGGCGCACGGCCAGGGGACGGGGGACGGCGGGGCAGGATACGATCACCTTGCCGGACGCGATCTTCGCCTCGGCGGGATGGAAGACGCGATCTTCGCCGGCCAGGGCAAAGTCCGAAAGGGGGCGTCCGTCCCGGGAGCGGAGGCCGGCCGCGTGGTCGAAACTCAGTTCCAGCCCGTTTCCAGCTTCGGTCGGGCGCGCGGAGACGAAGAGCGGACCTCGCGCCGGGATGTCCGCGAGGCCGTAAGTCTCGGCGAGGGCGAGCCGGGCCAGGCGAAGGCCGACGCCGCGTTTGTTGGTCGGATGGATGTCGTGCGTGTCGGCGACGAGATCGGTGGTCACGATGTAGCCGGTGCCTGGGGCGGAGAGGGAGCGCACCTGCTCGGCGCGAAAGGCGGGCAGGGCCTCGGCGGTAACGGAAAATTTTTCCCATTTCGAGTAGTCCATCGGCGCGAGCAGCACGCCGTAGAAGGGCGCGTCGGGGCGTTCCCAGGCGCTGCGCCAGGTCTCGATGAGGGCAGTCTGTTTGGCGGCGTAGAGTTCTACGTCTCCGTTCATCAGGTTGGTCTCTCCCTGATACCAGAGAAAGCCTCGCACCGCGAAGGGCGCGTAAGGGGCCACCATGCTGCGATAGAGCTCGGTCGGCTGCACGCCTTCGACCCAGGCCTGAAGACGGCGTTGCTCGAGGCCTTGCAGCGGAGGCGCGGAAAAGGCTTCGGGCGGCATCCAGGCTTCGATGAAGGTGCCGCCGAAGCTCGCGTGGACGAGGCCGACCGGCACGTCGAGGGTTTGGTGGACTTGCCGGCCGAAGGTGTAGGCGGCGGCGGAGAAATCGGAACTCCGCAAGGCCTCCGGCGAACAGGGCAGCCAAGTCAGGCGGCCGGGGGCGTCCTGTTTCTGGTCGGTGCGCGGCACCTGGTAGAGCCGCAGCCGGGGATGCCGGGCGGCGGCGATCTCCAGCTCGTGGTCGTCGACCGGCCGCTGGCCCTTCCGCGGACCGAAGGGTTTTTCCATGTTGGACTGACCGGAACAAAACCAGACCTCGCCGACGAGGACATCGGAAAAGACAAGGGTGTTGCTCCCGCGCACCCGGAAGTCGCGGGGCTCGGCGCTGATTGCGAGCGGAGCGAGGGTCACGCGCCAGCGTCCATCGGCGCCGGCCGTGGCGGCCTCTTCCTGCCCGCCGAAGGTGACGGTCACCGTTTCGCCCGGCGCGGCCTCGCCCCACACCGGCGCGGGCAGGCCGGACTGCAGGACCATGTGCTCGCCGAAGATCCGGGCGCAGCGCACCTCGGCGGCAAGCCGCGGGCCGGCGAGCAGAAACAGCAACGGAAGTGCGAAGTGACGAAACGGGGCGGAGGACATTTTCGGGGCGGGTGGCGCGGCGGCCGCGGGGGAAGGGGAAGGACCGCGACGCTGCGGAATCCGGCGCGCCGGTTCCACTGAAAAACGGTCGGGAAGTGTCGGTTTTTCCGCCAGCAATGCGGGTATTCTAAGAATGAATACAGACGCGATAAATGAGGTTGGCTTTGTCCGCGGGTTTCGAAGAATCCGCCCTCCGCCCGGGATGGTTTCCCGTCCCGCCCCCCAGGCGGCCGTGGCCTTCCGCCGGCCATCCCATTCCCCTCTCCGTCGCCCATGCGCCTGCCTCTTCTTTTTTTGCTGTCGATCGCCGCGCTCGTCGCCCGCGCGGTCCCCACCGAGACGCTCTATCTTTCGGGGCGAGGCAGCGACGACGCGGTCGCCTGGGACTTCTACTGCACCGCAGGGCGCAACAGCGGCGTTTGGACCACCATCGCCGTGCCGTCTTGCTGGGAGCAACAGGGCTTCGGGACCTATGAATACGGGGTGGAGTCGCGCGGCACGGAACGCATGCCCCTCCGCCCGCCGCCGCCCGCCGAGCGCGGTTTTTACCGGCGCGAGTTCACCGTACCCGGGACCTGGCGGGGCCGGGTGGTGCGAATCGTGTTCGAGGGCGTGATGACGGACACCGAGGTCAAGGTAAACGGCCGCGCCGGTCCGGTTCACCAAGGCGGGTTTTACCGTTTCTCCCACGACATCACCGACAAGCTGCATTTCGACGCGCCCAACCTGCTGGAAGTCGCCGTAAGCAAGCGTTCCGCCAACGACAGCGTAAACCGGGCGGAGCGTTATGCCGACTATTGGAACTTCGGCGGAATCTTTCGCCCGGTGCGGCTCGAGGCCCTGCCGCCTCGCTTTATCGATCGGGTGGCGATCGACGCCACCGCCGAAGGCGTCTTCGTGGCTGACCTGGTCTTGGGCGGTGGGCCGGCGGGCGAAGGCAAGGTCGTGCTCCAGTTGCGTGACGCGGAGGGGCGCCCGGTCGGCGAGCCGGTGACTCAAGCCGTGGGGGCCGGCGCGGACCGGGTCGCGGTTCGCGCGAAGGTCGAAGCACCGTCCACCTGGACCGCCGAGACGCCGCGGCTCTACCGCGCGGAGTTTACCTTGCAGGTTGGCGAGGAGACGGAACACACGGTTTCGCAGCGCTTCGGTTTCCGCAGTTTCGAGGTCCGGGCGGGCGACGGCCTTTACCTCAACGGCCGGAAGGTCGTGTTCAAGGGCGTCAACCGCCACAGCTTCTGGGCCGATACCGGCCGCACCCTTTCGGCGGAACGCCAGCGCGAGGACATCCGCCTGATGAAGGAGGCGAACATGAACGCCGTCCGCATGTCGCACTACCCGCCGGACGTGGAGTTCCTCGATCTTTGCGACGAGGCCGGGCTTTACGTCGTCGACGAGCTTGGAGGTTGGCAACAGGCCTACGATACGCCCACCGGCCGGCGGCTCATCGGGCAGATGGTCGCGCGCGACGTGAACCATCCGAGCGTGCTTTTCTGGGCCAACGGCAACGAGGGCGGGGAAAACGTCGAGAACGACGACGCATTCGCGAAACACGACCCGCAGAAGCGTCCGGTGCTGCATCCGTGGGCGCTCTCCTTCCGGAACCTCAACACCTTCCACTACCGCAACTACGCCGACACCGCGAAATACGTCGAAGGACCGGACACCTTCATGCCGACCGAGTTCTTGCACGGCCTCTTCGATGGCGGCCATGGCGCCGGGCTCGACGATTACTGGGCACTCATGGGTGAAAAGCCACACGCGGCGGGCGGTTTCCTCTGGTGCTGGATGGACGAGGCGATCGCGCGCACCGACCAGGGCGGCCGACTCGACGCCAACCGCGATCTCGGCCCGGACGGCATGCTCGGGCCGCGGCACGAGAAGGAGGGCAGTTTCTTTGCCGTACGCGAAATCTGGTGCCCGGTGCAGATCCCGCTCACGACCCTGCCGGAGGACTTCTCTGGCCGGCTGCCGGTGCGCAACCGATACGATTTTCTAAACCTCTCGGGCCTGACCTTCGAGTGGCGCCTGATGCGCTACGCCCCGCCGGGCGCATTGTTGTTTCATCGTTCGTTGCTTGCGCACGGACGGGTTGCCGGACCCGATGTGGCGGCCCGTGCCGACGGCGAGCTGGACCTGCCCCTGCCTGCCGACTGGCGCGAGGCCGACGCGTTGCTCCTCACTGCGATCGACGCGCAGGCGCGCGAGCTCGGGACCTGGTCGTGGCGTTGGAAGAGCGGGGCGGCCGCCATCGGGAACGCCTTTCCCGGCGAATCCGCCGTCGCGCTCGCCGAGGCGGGAAACGAGACCGTCGTCACCGCCGGGCGCAACACCGTGCGTTTCGACCGCGCCACCGGCCGGCTCGCGTGCCTGGAGCGCGACGGCCGCCGTGTCTCGCTCGGCGCCGGTCCGCGCCTCGTGGCTTTTCGCAGCGAAAAACGCGTGCTTGAACCCGTCGCCGCGGGCACCGGCCGTCTGGTCAGTTTCACCGCCGGCCTGGAGGGCGGGTCCGCCGTGGTCGTCGCGACGCATGACGCCGGCGTGCGCGAGACGCGCTGGACGATCTCGCCCGATGGCGACCTGCGACTCGATTACGCTTTCCCCGGTCCCGGGCTGGTGGACCTGCTCGGAGTGGATTTCGACTATCCCGAGGAAAAGATGAAATCCAAGGAGTGGCTCGGCGCCGGTCCCTACCGGGTGTGGGCCAACCGGCTGAAAGGCGGCTCGCTCAACCGCTGGGACACCGAGTACAACGACACCATCCCGGGCCTCGCCTGGACTTTCCCCGAGTTCAAGGGCTGGTTCGCGCGCTGGGAGTGGATGGCCTTCACCACGACCGAGGGCCGCTTCGCCCTGCTCAACGACGGCGGCCAGCCCTACGCCGGCGTCTACGCCCCGCGCGATGGGAAAAACAACCCGGTGCTCGTGCTGCCGCGCCTCGGTCTCGGCGTCTATCAGGTCATCCCCGCCATCGGCACCAAGCAATCCGCCCCGTCCGATCTCGGGCCCCAGGGCCAGCCGCGCGAGATCACCGGCGAGGTGCGCGGCTCGATCATCATCCGGCTTCTCGACCAGCCATGACGCTCCGCGGTGTTTTTCCCCTCGTTTGCCTGGCGACTTGCGCGGCCCTCGGCACCGCGTTCGCGGTCGAGAGTCCCCGCCGGGAGACGAGTCTCGAGGCCGGCTGGCGCAGCATCGCCGACGATGCCGGCCCGGGGAAACACCAGGGGTTCGAGCAGCCTGGCTTCGACGACGGCGGATGGACTCGCGTGGACGTGCCGCACAACTGGGACGACTACGCCGGCCTCACGCGTGTGGTGCACGGCAACCGCCACGGCACCGCCTGGTATCGGCGCGAGTTCGCGGTTCCCGCCGGCGAGCGCGGCCGGCGCGTCTATTTGTTTTTCGAGGGCGTCGGTTCCTACGCGACGGTCTGGGTGAATGGAAAAGCCGCCGGGCAACATGCCGGCGGGCGCACCACGTTCACGCTCGATGTCACCGATCTGGTGGCCTTCGGCGGCTCCAATCTTCTCGCCGTCCGCGCCGATCACCCGGCCGGGATCACCGATCTGCCCTGGGTCTGCGGCGGTTGCTCGTCTGCGCCGGGGTTCTCCGAAGGAAGCCAGCCTATGGGCATTTTCCGTCCGGTCACGCTCGTGACGACCGGACAGGCGCGCGTGGAGCCCTTTGGGGTTCACGTCTGGAACGATGCCGACGCCTCCGGCGAGCGGGCGCGCGTCCACCTCGCCGTGGAGATCCGCAACCACGCTGCGCCGCGCGCGCTGACGCTTCGCTGGAGCATTCGTGACGCCGACGGCACCGCGGTGTGGACCTCGGTTCGAGAGCAGACGGTCGGCGCGGGCCTCGAGACCCTGGCGGCTAGCTTCGAGCTGACCCCGGTCCGGCTCTGGTCGCTGGAGACGCCGCATCTCTACACGCTTGCCACCGAGGTGATCGCCGAGGGGATGCCGCTCGACCGCGTCGAGACGACCTTCGGCATCCGGACCATCCGCTGGCCCAAACCCGGCGACCCCGCGGGCGGTCCCTTTTATCTGAACGGCAAGCCGGTCTTCATCAACGGCACCTGCGAATACGAGCACGTGCTCGGCGCCAGCCACGCGTTCTCCGCCGCACAGATCGCCGCGCGGGTGGCGCAGGTGAAGGCCGCCGGCTATAACGCGTTTCGCGACGCCCACCAGCCACACAACCTGCGTTACCAGGACTGCTGGGACCGCGACGGCATCCTCTGGTGGCCGCAGTTCGTGTCGCAGATCTGGTTCGATACCCCGGCGTTTCGCACGAACTTCAAGGCTCTGCTTCGCGACTGGGTGCGGGAGCGGCGCAACAGCCCCTCCAACGTGCTCTGGGGCCTGGCGAACGAGAGCAAGCTGCCGCCGGATTTCGCCGCCGAGTGCGTGACGCTCATCCGTGAACTGGATCCCACTTCGCCGACGATGCGCCTGGTCACGACCTGCAACAGCGGCAAGGGCACCGACTGGAACGTGCCGCAGAACTGGACCGGCACCTACGGCGGCGATCCCGCCACCTACGCCGAGGATCTCAGGCGCCAGCAACTCATCGGCGAATACGGCGCCTGGCGCAGCCTCGGCCTGCACAGCGAGGGAGGCTATATCGCCGACGGTGTGCGCAGCGAAGACCGCGCCGATGCGATCTTCGCGACGAAGATCCGTCTCGCCGAGTCGGTCCGCGACCGGGTGCCAGGGCATTTTCACTGGCTGCTCGCCACGCATGAGAACCCCGGCCGCAGCATCGGCTCCAAAGGCCAGCAGGGCACCGACGGCTGGGCCGGGCTAGACCGCATCGGCCCGGCAAACAACAAAGGCCTGCTCACGCTTTGGGGCGAGCCGACCGACGCCTATTTTCTTTTTCGCGCGGGCTACGTCCCGGCCGCACGCGAACCGATGGTCTATATCGTTTCGCATACCTGGCCGGAGCGCTGGCGCGAACCCGGGCGCAAGGACGGTATCCTGGTTTATTCCAATTGCGAGGAGGTCGAGTTGTTCAACGACGCCGGCGGGCGCGAGTCGCTTGGCGTGCGCCGGCAGGGCGGGGCCGGCGTGCCCTTCCGCTGGGATGGCGCGGAGATTCGCCAAAATGTCCTCTACGCCGAGGGTCGCATCGGCGGAAAGGTTCTCGCGCGCGACGCGATCATGCTGAGAAACCTGCCCGAAGCTCCTCATGGGGCGGAACTGAGAGGCACGGTTGCCAATCTCACCGCCCCCGGCCCGGCCTGGAATTATCTCTACCGCGTCAACTGCGGAGGCCCCGACTATACCGATGTCAACGGCGCCTGCTGGACGGCGGATCGCGACTTCATTCCGGGGCTGAATCACGGCTCGCTTTCCTGGGCGATGGAATATTCCGGTCTGCCCGCCCGCTTCGGCAGCCAGCGCGAGAGTTTCGAGGCGGTCCGCGGCACCGACGACCAGGCGCTTTTTCAGACCTATCGTTACGGGCGGCATAAGCTGCGTTACCGCTTCGCCGTGCCGGACGGCGACTACCGGGTGGAGCTCTACTTCATGGAGCCGTGGTATGGCGCGGGCGGCGGCGACTGCGCCGGATGGCGGCTCTTCGACGTGGCGATCAACGACCGCACCGTGCTGCGCGACGTGGATTTGTGGCGCGAGGCGGGTTTTGTCGGCGCGGTGAAAAAGGTGGTTAACGCCTCCGTGTCCGGCGGTTGGTTGGACGTTTCCTTCCCGCGCGTCGCGTCCTATCAGGCGGTGATCTCGGCCATCGCGGTCGCGGCTGCAGATCCGGCGGCTCGCGCTCCGGAAGACGACCCGGCGGCCGTCCGCGCTGCCCGAGATGCGATGCATCCCGCCGGTCCGGCCTCAGCGGTCGAGGGCGGCTCCAGCTATCCGTTGGCGGCCGCCCGACGCGATGGGCGCAGGCTGGTCTGGTCCGTCCCGATCGGGCTCGGCGGAACGCACGATTTCACCCTCCGCTACGCCAATCCCGGCCCCGAGCCGCTGGAAGCCAGGCTGACCGTAACCGCCGCCGATGGCACGGTGATGGGATCGAGCAGCCTGACGCTGGAATTGACCTCGGGCGCGGAGGTCACGCTGCCCGACGCGGGCATGAACGCCGGCGACTACACCGTCACCCTCGAACTGCCCGGGAAGGGCGCCGCCGAAATCAAATCGCTTCTCGTAAAATGAAAATCCCCGCCCTGTTTGTCCTGTTCCTCGGATTTGTCGCCGCCGTGTCGGCGGCCGAGACGCCCCGCTACCGCGTGGGTGTCTGCGATTGGATGATTCTCAAGCGCCAGAAACTCGGCGCTTTCCAACTCGCCAAGGACATCGGCGCCGACGGCGTGGAGGTGGACATGGGCGGCCTGGGCAGCCGTCCCACCTTCGACAGCAAGCTCGGGGATCCGGCGGTGCGGGAGCAGTTCCTGACCAAGGCGAGCGAACTCGGGCTCGGCGTCAGCTCGATCGCGCTGTCGGGCTTTTATGCGCAGTCCTTCGCCGAGCGCGAGGGGGTGGACCGGATGGTGGAGGACTCGATCGAGACCGCGAAGGCGATGGGCGTGAAGGTGCTTTTTCTTCCGCTCGGCGTACAAGGCGATCTCGTGAAGCGGCCGGAGCTGCGCCCGGCCGTCGTCGAACGGCTGAGGGCCGCGGGCAAACAGGCGGAGGCGGCGGGCGTGGTCATCGGCGTCGAGACCGCGTTGGACGCGACGGGCGAAGTCGCTTTGCTCGAAGACGTCGGCTCCCCCGCGGTGAAGATCTATTTCAATTTTGCCAACCCGATCCAGGCCGGACGCGACGTGTGCGCCGAGCTGAAGATCCTGGGCAAGGACCGCATCGTGCAGATCCACGCCTCAAACACCGACGGCGCGTGGTTGCAGAATGACCCGAAGGTCGACCTGCCGAAGATCAAGACAACCCTCGACGAGATGGACTGGAGCGGCTGGCTGGTGATCGAGCGTTCCCGCGACGCTACGCGTGCCACGGACGTGCGCTACAATTTCAGCGCCAACGCGGCGTATCTAAAGACGGTGTTTCAGTGACTTTGGAGTGCGGCGACACGACCTCAAGATTACCCACAACTTTGCAAGGATGTTGGCCTTGAGGGGGGGAAGAGGAGGAGAGGAGGAAAGGGGATGAAAAAAGAGGGCAGGAAACAAGCAGCGGCGAAGAGAAGCGAGAAATGGGCGAGCAACGAGCTTGCGGGGATAGAGGGAGGGGACGCGAGGGCGGTGAAACGGTTGCATGCGGTGGTGGCGGGGATGCACCGCAGTCCGGGTGCGTCGATACCGGAAGCGCTGGATCGGGCGACTCGGCGGCCATCTCGCCCGCAAAAGCGACGGCCCCCCGGGCCCCCAAACCCTCTGGCGCGGGCTCCTCCGTCTTCAAGATATCACCGACTCCTGGCTCATCTTCGCATCGCCCCCTCCTCTTCCTCCCACTTGTGGGTAATCTTGAGGACGCGTCGCCGCACTCCAAAACTGACGTCGCCTCACTCCAAATCGAAACCTCAGCGGCGTACGATGCCGAGGATCAGGTAGGCGCCGCCGTCGCGGATCTCGAGCGTGTGGCGGCCGGCGGGATACTCGAAGGCGTGGACGGTGACGGACGGGAGCGTGTCGAATTTAGCCGCGTCCACGATGAAAGGCTCGGCGCCGCCGCGTTCGGCGGCGGTGGCGTCGGTCTCGAGCGTCGGCGGCTTGCGCCACTCCGGACCGGACGCGTTGAAATAGCCGATCAGCACGCGAACCGGCTCGGTGCATTCGAAAATGACGGGGTGCGTGTTCCGGCGCTGGAGGCCGATGCCTTGCAGGCCCTCGAGTTCGGGCGCCACGGCGGTGAAGGTCGCCGGGGAGCCGGGAAAAACCGTGTTGCCGACCTGCACGGTATAGGTGCTGAGCCCGGGGGTGAGCAGCTTCCAGTCGGCGGGAGTCAGCGGCGCGTGGGTGCGCCCCCCGGCGGAGGCCGGGTCCTTCAACGCGGCGACCTGGGCGCGGAAGTCGGCCAGCTCCTGCTCGTAGAGCGGGAGGAGCTGGGTCCAGTGGTAATTGGCGGCGCGGCCGTCCTTGCCGCCGGGCACCGGGATGCGGCGCTGGGCGGTCTGCATGGAGTTGGCGGCCTTGTAGGTATCCGTCGTCAGGGCGGTGAGCGTCCGGAAGTGCTCCAGGCTCTCGGCGAGGGCCTTTTCGGCGCGCTCCATGTCGGCGAGATCCCTGCTGTAGCCGAAGCGGAGCGCGGCCATCGCGGCCTCGGTCTTGGCGACGTAGTTCTGCGACAGGGCGCGGATGGCATGGATGTCGTTGCGCAGGCGGGCGAATTCCTCGCGATTTTTCGTCACGAGCGGCGCGGCTTCGTCGATGGCGGCGACGGCGCGGGCGGAGTAAACCAGGACCTCAGCGTTGATGGAGGGCGGCGTTTCACCCTCGTGGGCTTGTTTCTTCCAATCGCGCGCGGCGAAGTCCTTGAGCCGTTCGCCGGGAGGAGACTGCGATTCCCAGAGCTCGGGGAATTCGCGGTATTTTTCGGGGTGCACGAGCTGGTCGAGAGTCATGCCCAGCGCCAGGGTCTGGCGGTTGCCTTCGGTGATGCCGTAACGGCGCAGGAGGCGCGGGGCGCATTCGCCGGCGGCGTTGTAGGCGGCGAGGATTTTTTCGGCCGCGTCCGCGCCGTAGCGTTCGGCGAGCCGGGTCGTCCAGTAGGCGCGTTCGCCGGCGCCATCGCGGTCGGGGTTCCAGGCGTAGCGGGCCCAGGCCTCGAACCAGATCCAGTCGCGTTCCCATTGCTTGAGCGGGGGCGAGGCGATGTCGGGCGACACGGGCCAATCCCAGTAGAAGAGCGGATAAAGGTGCAGGCCGCGGGCGCCGAGACGGTCGCGCATGGCGAGGACGGATTTCTGGATGAAGTCGGTCGCCCCGTAGCGGAAGGGCTCGAGGTTCGCCAGGATGTGGACGTTGGCGATATGGGTGGAGCCCACGCGGCTCATGGCGAGATGGAGCTGCTGGCGCACGCCGCGCGGCTCCCAGGTGGTGAGCGATTCGCCGTTGAACTTCGCCTCGGTGTAGAGGTTGCGGTAGACCTTCAGCGCCTCGGGCATGACCTGGGTGGCGTCGGTGGCGTGGGTGCGCAGGACGACGGGGGGCTCTTCGCTCAGGCCGGCGGCCTTCATGCCGTCCTTCACGCCGGGCAGAATGACCTCGGTCATCCAGCGCGTCTGGGCGCTTTGTTCCTGCAGGGCTTCGCCGAGGCAGGGCATGAGCCCGACGTGCGGGAACTCGCGCACGAAGGCGGCAATGGACTTGCGGGTGTAGTCGGCGGCGAGATCGTTCCAGGCATGGAGCTGGGTCGAGAGACCGTGTTTTTCGGCCAGCGGTTTGGAGAGGAGGATGCTGTAGAACTGTTGTACGAGCCAGATGCCGCGGCGATCGCACTCGGCGGCGAGCCAGCGGAACATCTCCACGTTGCGCGCGAAGATCTCGTCGCTCACCTCGACCGCCTCGGGATACTCCGGCAAACGCACGAGCGAGGCGAAGGGATGGCCATTCCAAAGGTAGAGGGTGTTCATCCTCAGGTCGGCGAGATAGTCGAGGTATTCGGTCCAGTAGGCCTTGTCGTAGAAAAAGGGGAACTCCTCGGGAGTGTAGGGGTATTCGTAAACTTTTCGGCCGGGCAGGTAATAGGTCTTCTGCATGCCGATGCAGGGGCCGCGTAGGACAAAGGCCGGGGCTTCGTTTACCTTCAGTGACGCAGGGAGGCCGGACGGTTGGGTAGCGAGGCGCGCGAGTTCGAGGCAGCCGTAGAGCCGTCCGGAGTCATCGCCGCCATCGACGAAGATCGTGCCATCGGCGGTGCGTAGAAGGGAAAAACTCTCCGGAATAGGGAGGCGGGGAAGACGGCCAACTACGATGCGCGGCGAGTCGGGCGGAAGAACGCGTTCAAGCCGCTCGACGCCGTAGCGCACGCGCGGGGAAGCGTCGGGGGGCGGGACGATTTCGCCGCGCAACAGGCTGGCGGCGAAGAGGGCAAAGGTGGCGAAAAAGCGGAGCGTCATGGC
Organism: uncultured Akkermansia sp.; assembly: GCA_966250295.1. Lineage (GTDB taxonomy): Bacteria > Verrucomicrobiota > Verrucomicrobiia > Opitutales > Opitutaceae > IMCC26134_A. The sequence continues at coordinate 32,090 of CBINGR010000025.1, forward strand.
AGAGGGGTGATGACGACGTCGTCGATGAGGAAGGCGGCGAGCGGGGCCTTTCGATCGGCGCCGGGCAGGTCGCGGCCGCCGTAGCCGCGCTGCCGATACGGGCCGGTGCGGAAGGAAAGGCGCTCCACGGTTTTCACCGGGTCGGTGAAGAAGGCCGGGCGCGGCAGGGGAGACTTGCCGTCCACGGCGAGGGCACAGCGATCCGCGTCGGGCGCGGCCGGTATTTCGAGCGTGAATTCGTGCCAGCGGCCGGCGGCGTAGGCGCCGGCGTCGAGCCACTGGGCTTCGTGGCAGGCGCGCAGGCGGCCATTTTCCTCGAAGGCCAGGCGCACGGGGCGGAGGCCGGCGCCGTCGAGCAGATCGATCTCGAGCCGGGCGTCGGTCTGCCGGGCGAAGACCTTGAAGGAGATTTTCACCCCGTGGGTCGCCGGGAAAACGCGGTCGGCGCGGGCGTAGTCGCAGGGATCCTCGTCGCGCAGCTCGAGCGCGCGGCGGCCCTCGGCGTCGGCCACGCGCACCGGGGCCCAGAGCGGCGAATAGACATTCCAGCCGGCGGGCAGGGCGCCGGGCGCGCCGGCGTCGAAGTGGTCATCGACCGGGCCGGAGACGGAAGCGGCGACGGGAACGGGCACGCGGGCGACCCAGATGTCCTCCTTGTTGACGGAGTAGGTCAGCCAGAAGGCGTCCTTCGCGGCGGAGTCGCCCGCTTCGATGCCGCGCACGTATTGCGGGCCCAGGTTCTTGAGGTAGCCGCCGAAGCGCTGGTCGGGGAGCTCGGCGTGAACGGTCCAGAGATTGGAGAACGTTGCGCAGTCGTCGCTGGTGGCGAGGGCGAGCGGATAGCGGTTGCGGTTGGTCGGGTTGAAAACCAGCGCGTAGCGGCCGTCGCCGGTGCGTTGCAGCCAGTATTTGGAGGCGTTGTTCGGCAAGTTTCCGGCGAAGATCTTTTCGGTCCAGGTCTCGCCGTGGTCGGCGGTGGTGGCGACCAGGCGGTTTTTCCAGATGCCGAGCACGGAACCGTCGGGGCGGATGACGGTGGAGAGAGCCTTGCCGCGGACCCGGTAGAAGCCGCTGTCGTCGAGCTGCTCCTCCTCCCACCACTGGGCGGTCACGAGTTTGTCGGCGAGCAGAGCCCCGCAGGCGGCGACGAAGCCGGCGTCGGACGACTCCTTGTAACCGGGGTAGGGAAGCTTGAAACCAGGGAAGGCAGACTTGGCGTTGGCGCGGAGCACGTGGATCGGGCCGAAGCCGCCGTCGGGGCGGAGCTCGCGCACGACGCGACCGAGGCCGGTGCCGTCGTTGGGCGAGGGGGCCTTGCCGTAAAAGCTGAGCACGAGCAGGCGGTCGCCCGGGGCGAGGTAAAAGCCCATGCGCTGGTGGGCGACGGTCTGGGTGCCGTCGGGGAGCGTGACGGCGGGAAATACGATGCGCGGTTGGTCCCAGGTGAGGCCATCGGCCGAACTGGTGAGCGAGGTGACGGTGGGGTGGTCGTGCTCGTTTACCGGGGCGCTGAGGTATTCGAGGTAGAAGCGTCCTCGCCAGCGGCAGAGCATCGGGGCGTGGACGTAGGTGTCGGTGAGGCCGTCGGCGTGTGCGGGCGCGGTGCGGTTGGCACGGTAGACCTGGATGTTTTGCACGCCGGCGACCGGGCGCAGGCCGCCGTCGCCAGTGGGCGAAACCTCGATCGCACCGTCGAAACGCAAGGGCGCTGGCGGGGTCGGCTCCGCCGCAGGGAGCGTGAGGGGAAACAGGAGCGCGAATGACGCAAGCGGAAGGCGAGGGCTCATGGGCGGGGGGCGGCGGGCTGGCGGGCGAGGGCGGCGGCGAGCTTGATCGCCTCGACGAGGCTGCGCGGGTCGCCGCAGCCAGTGCCGGCGTTGGCGAAGTCGGTGCCATGCTCGACCGAGGTGCGAATGATGGGGAGGCCGAGCGTGACGTTCACGCCGCGCCAGATGCCGAGCATCTTGGCGGCGACATGGCCCTGGTCGTGATACATCGCGACGGTGCCGTCGAATTCGCCCTGCGCGGCGCGGAAAAAAATCGTGTCGCCCGGCCAGGGGCCGCTGACGTCGAGGCCGAGGGCGCGGGCCTGCTCGATGGCGGGCGCGATGAACTTCTCCTCCTCGTCGCCAAAAAGGCCGCCCTCTCCGGCGTGCGGGTTGAGACCGGCGACGGCGAGTTTTGGTTTTTCGATGCCGAGGCGTTTCACGGCTTCGTTCGTGAGCTGGAGAACCTTGACGATACGCTCGGGGCGCACGCGCTCGATGGCCTGGCGGAGCGAGACGTGGGTGGAGACGTGGCTGACGCGGAGCTTGTCGGCGACGAGCATCATGGTCGCGCCGGGGGCCTTGCAGACCTCGGCGAGCAGGCCGGTATGGCCGTCGAAATGGTGGCCGGCGGCGTTGAGGGCGGCCTTGTTGATCGCGGAGGTGACGATGGCGTCCACGCGGCCGGCGAGGGCCAGCTCGGCCGCGGTCCTAACGTAGTCGTAGGCGGCGTGGCCGGCCATGGCGCTGATTTTGCCCACCGGCAAATGGGCGAGTTCTACGTTTTTCAGGTCGAGAACATCGACTGCGTCGGGCCCGAAACGGGCCGCTTCGGGCGCGGCGACCGTGTGGAGACGCAGTGTGGTGCCGGTGTAGGTCTGGGCGCGTCCGAGAGTGGCCGTATCGCCGACCACGATCAGGCGGGCGAGAGCTCGCACCTCGGGCTGGACGAGGGCCTTGAGAATGAGTTCGGGGCCGGTGCCGGAGGGATCGCCGAGGGTGATGGCTACGATGGGCTGGGCAGTCATGGAGCGGAAAAAAGACGGGGTGCGAGGCGGCGGAGTTCGGCGGGCCAAGGGTAGCTGCCGGGCTTGAGGGTGACATGCAAATCCACGCCCTCGGGCCGCAGGCTGACCACGCCCGGTCCCCAGACCTGGACCACGGTCAGGCGGTTCCAGCCCAACGCGCGGAGCACGGTGGCGGCGGTGGTTCCGCCGGCGACGAGGAGGTGCCGGAAGGCGCCGGCGTCGCGCAACGAGCGCGCCAGCGTGGCAAATCCTTCCGCGATCCGGGCCGGCGCCGCCGGATCGTGCAGAGTGGACGGGGTGGGGGCGACGACCGCCACCCGACGCTGGCGCAGCACGATCCCTACCCGCGCCGCCGACGGCGGGCGGAGGCCATGAAAAAGCAGCGCGCCTCCGGCGGCGGGCGTGGCGGTGCTGCCGTGCAGCAGCAGGGCCGGTACGGTGGGGATCGGGCCCGGCGCGCTCCGAGGCCGGGCGCGGAGGCGAGATTGCAACCAGGCGCGGAAAAAATCGGCGCCGCCGGCGGGCAGCGTATGCCGGTCCGCGGCGCGAACCCACCGTGCGGTGTCGGCGGCGGTGCGGTGTTCGCCGACGATGACGCCGCGAGCTGGAAGCGAGGCATCCGGGGCGCGATAAACCACGTCGGGCCGGCCGGCGGCACGGAGCAGGCCGAGGACGGCGGCGTCGCGGGCAGGATGATGCGGATCGCGGGCGAAGGGAGTTCGGTCGATCGGGAGATCGTCGACGAGGCAGAGTCCATCGCGGATGGTGCGACCCAGGGAGGGATTGCCGGCGACCAGCAGCGAGCGACGCAGCCCGAAAGCGTCCGCGCAGGCCGAGAGCTCGGCCAGCACCGGACCGCGGAGCACGGAGTCGGTCTTCTTGAAGATGCCGGCGGGCGACCACTCGCGCAGGCGGGCAGCCCGGGCGCGCACCGTGCGAGCCGCGCGGGCCGGGGAGGCGAGACGCGTGTCGGTGTCGAGCACCAGCACGTCGGCCTCGACCGGCTGCCGGGGGATCCGGGCGAGGACGACGGCGCGCAGACCGGCTTCGTGGGCGAGGGCCGCGACCTCGGCGGCGCCGGTGAGGTCGTCTGCGAACACGATGAGCGGACGGCGCGCCATGGCGATCCCGGCCCTCAGCCGAGCCGGCGGAGTTCGTCGCGGACCGCCTCCTGCTCGGCAGGACCGAGCGGGAGCAGGGGCGGGGTCATGTCGGGGCCGCAGAGCCCGCGCAGACCGAGGCCGGCCTTGAGCGCGGCGAGAGACTGGCCGAGCGTGCGGTTGCGTTGGAAGATCGCGCCGAGCGCGTCGAGCTGCGTCTGGAGCTTTTCCGCCGTGGTCCAGTCGCCGGAGCGGGCGGCGCGGTAGAGGGCGGACCAGCGTTCGGGGTAGAGGTTGCCCGAGCTCGGGACGAGGCCGTCGAAGCCGAGGCGCAAGGCCGGGACCGAGTGGGCGGCGATGCCCATAAAAAGCGAAAAATCCGGCCGGCCGCCGAAGCGTTTCGCGACCTCCTCGCGGCGGCCGGCGGTGCCTTCGGAGTCTTTCAGGCCGGCGATGTTGGGCCGGCGGCTGAGGACCTCGATCACGTCGAGGGGCAGGGACATGCCGGTGGTCGCGGGCATGTTGTAGACCAGGAGGGGACCGCGAACGCCGTCAGCCAGGCGCTCGAAGTAGGCGAGCATCTCGGCCGCCTCCAGTTTGAAGTAATTCGGCAGGATGCCGACGGCGGCGTCCGCGCCGGCGGCGAGGTAGTCGTTGGCCATCCCGATCGACTCGCTCACGCAGTTGGACGCCGCGCAGGCGAAGACGGGCGTGCGTTTCGCCGCGACGCGGGCGGCGATTTCGACATAGCGGCGGCGCAGGGCATTGGGCAGGGAGGCGACCTCACCGGTGGTGCCGAGCACGAGCATGCCGCAGCCGTTGCCGGCGAGATGGTCGACGAGGCGCGCGGCGGCGGGCTCGTCGAGTGCCCCGGCGGGGGTGACGGGCGTGACGAGAGGGACGATCACGCCATGGTGGCGGGTGGAGGCGCTCATGGTTCAGAAGGCGGCTTCGTAGATGCGGAGGGCGTCGTCGCGGGTGATTTCGCGCGGGTTGTTCTTGAGCAGGCGGGTGATTTGGAGCGCGGAATCGGCCATACGCGAAAAGGCCGCGCGGGAGATGCCGTGGACGGAGAGGCCCGGGCGGATGCCGCAGCGGAGAACCAGTTCCTGCAGCTTGTCCGGGAGGGCGGCGGTGGACGCGGCGCCGAAAGCCTCGGCCAGCACCGCGTGGCGTTCGGGCAGGGCGGGCAGGTTATGGCGCACGACATGGGGCAGGAGCAGGGCGATCGAAAGGCCGTGGGCCAGGCGGAACTCGCCGCCAAGCGGATAGGCGAGGGCATGGACTCCCGCGGTGTTGACCGGGCCGAGGCCGAGACCGCCGTAGAGGCTGCCCAGCGCCAACGCGGAGCGGGCGGTGAGATCGGAGCCGTCGGCCACGGCCCGGGCGAGGTTGGCGCCGATCAGACGCACGCCCTCGAGCGAATGCAGGTCCACGGCCGGATGCGCGGCGAGGTTGGCGTAGGTTTCCAGGCAATGGGTGAGCGCGTCGATGCCGGTGGTCGCGGTGAGAGCGGGCGGAAGCGAGAGCATCAGCTCCGGGTCGACGACGGCGGCGTCGGGCACGAGCGCGGGGCTGATGACGGCCTTCTTGGCCTCGGCGCCGTCGTCGAGCAGCAGGGCATTGGGCGAGACCTCGCTGCCGGTGCCAGCGGTGGTCGGAACGCAGACGAGGACGGTGCGCCGGGAGGCGAGGACGTTGATGCCGTAGAAGGCGCTGACCGGTTCGGGCCGGTCGTGGAGGGCGGCGACGAGCTTGGCCACGTCGAGCACGCTGCCTCCGCCGACCGCGAGCACGAGATCCGGAGCGAAGGCGCGGGCGGCGGCGCGGATCGCTTCGCAGCAGGCGGTGGTCGGCTCGGGCGGGACGCCGGTGGCGATTTCCACCGTGGCCGATTCGGCGCGCAAGGTCTCGGCGAGCGCGGCCGCGTGGGGCAGGACGGATGGGGAGGTGAGGAGAAAGACGCGACGGCCGCCGGCGCGGGCGAAGGCCGCGACCGTGGCCGCGGCGCAACCTGCGCCGAAGGTGATCTGGGGCGGCTGGCGGAGCGTGACGGAGGCGGGCGGCATGATCAGGCGGCGGGCGCGCGGACGCGCCGGAAGGTGAGTTGATCGACGTTGGGCGGCACGTAGCCGCCGAAGATGCGGCTGACTCCGTAGCCGACGCCGAAGACGACGAGGTGGCCGAGTATGCCGACGAGGATGGGGTTGAGCGGAAAGTTGAAGCCGAGGTCGACCATGCGGCCGGCCGGTTCGGTCAGGGTGCCCCAGGCGGTGAAGACCGCGCAGGCTGCAAGGCCGGCGTAGCAACCACGGCGGGTGGCGGTCCGGGTGAGGAAGCCGAGGAAAAACAGGCCGAGCATGCCTCCGGAAAGGATGGCCGCGACGGTGACGGCCCGTTCCATGATGGTCGCCCCGCCGCCTCTCGGTGCCATGACGAGGGCCACGAGGATGGCGAGCACGCCCGCGCCGGCCACGGCCAGGCGGCCGGTGAGGAGTTTGGCGCGGTCGCTCTGGTTCGGGGCAAGGTGGCCGACGAGATCGGCGGTGAAGGCGGTCGCGATGCTGTTGAGATCCGGGCTGATCGAGGACATCGAGGCGGCGAGGATGGCGGCGAGCATCAGGCCGACGACGCCCGCCGGAAGCTGGTGCATGATGAAATGCGGCACGACCTCGTCGCTGACCGCCGGCGGGGTGGCGCCGCTCGTCGCGTAGTAGCCGTAGAGGCAGGCGCCGATGAACATGAAGATGCCCCAGACGGGCACGCAGAGAATGCCGTTCCAGATCACACCGCGGCTGGCGTCCCGATCGGTCTTCGCGATGAGGTAGCGCTGGACCATGTGCTGGTCGGCGATGTAGCGGCGCGCCCAGTTGGTGGTGTAGGCGAGCAGAAGCAGCCACTGCGAACTGACCGCGGGATCGGCGAAAGCCCGCCAGGAGAACTCGAAGTTGCCCAGCGAGAGGCGGCCTGCGTCCCAGGCGGCGCCGATCACCGCGCCGGGCGCGCCGCATTCGGGCGCGAAGATGAGCCGGGCGGTGATGATGAAGGCGGCGCCGACGAAGATGAAGCCTTGCACCACGCTGGTCCAGACGACGGTCTGCATGCCGCCCACCACGGTATAGAGAACGGTGAAGCCCGCCATGGCGAGGATGACCCGGGTCATGTCCCATCCGGTCATCACGCAGATGGGCACCGCGGTCGTGAGCATGGTGACGCCCACGTCGAAGAGACGGTCGGCCACGAAGCAGCCCGAGGCGTAAAGCCGGCCGCCGACGCCGAAACGCGCGCCGAGGTATTCGTAGGCGCTCATGCCCACGACATTCCGGTAGAAAGGCACGATAGCGCGGGCGACGAAGACCAGCACCAGCGGCAGGGTGAGACTGCCGAGCAGGAGGATCAGCCCCTTCTGGTAAGCGGTGGCCGGATGACCCACGAGGGTATTGCTGCTGATGAGCGCGGCCATCATCGCCATCGCGACGGCCCAGGCGGGCAGCGAACGGCTGGCGATGAAGTACTCGGCGGAGGTTTTCTGGCGCCGGGCGAACACCAGCGTGATGCCGGCGATGACCAGGCCATACAGCGCGATGACGGCGTAATCTAGGGCTTGGAGGGACACGGGAAAGCAGGGATGACGGGATGCGGCGTGGTAGTCGGGGCGGACGCCGGATGAGCCGCGAACCAGAGCTCCGGGATTCTAAGACGCAACGGTGGAAAACGTGAGGCCGGACCGGCGAAAAATAGTTTATGCGGCGGATTCGTTCCCGCGTCGCGGAATCTTCGCGCCGCGAGCGGACGCCGGTAGCGGTTTACGTTACTCGCTGCAATTCAGGCACCCGGCCCGGCTGGCAGGCGGGCGGGCGGGCGCTTTGGGAAACGACAAGATCCGGGCGTGGTCCGGACCCCTGGCGTTACGATGCTGGAAGTAATATTTTCAAACGCGGGAGAGGCTTCCGTCGTCTTGCGTTATTTTTTCGGGTTCAGTCTGTCTTAATCGAACGGGTCGCGCATTCTCTCCTCCTTGGCGTAGAGTGCCGGGTCCGTAACCCCGCCACCCCCGCTCCGTCATTCCGCTCGTCCTCGCCATGTCTCCTGCGTTTTTTTCCCCGGTCGTCCGTCTCGCGGGATTCTCGTGGTTTTCCCTCGGGCTGGTCTTCGGTTGCGGGGCGATGCGGGCGGCCGGCCGGGAGATTCTGACGGCGGATTCGCTCGAGCGCCACGTCGGGAAGTTCAACGCGATGGAGGCCGAGACGATCGTGAACCTCGTGCCCAACGCGGATGCGGCCAGCTGGCTCGCGGAGAACGCGCCGCGCTTCGAGTGCCCGGATCCGGCGGTCGAGGAGATCTACTGGTTCCGCTGGTGGGCCCTGCGCAAGCACCTGCGGCGCGACGAGGGGTCCGGGCGGCTGGTCTTCTCCGAGTTCATCACGCGGCCGAAGCCCGTCAGCAGCGGTCTCGGCCACCAGCTGAGCGAGGGCCGCTGGCTGCGCGACCAGACGCCATTCGACGACTACGTGCTCTACTGGTTGCGCGGAAACCAGGGCGGACCGCAACCGCATCTGCACAAGTATTCGCAGTGGCTCGCCCATGCGCTCTGGCGGCGCTCGCTCGTGACCGGCGACCGCGCCGGGCTCGCCGCCCTGCTCGACGAACTCGTGGCGGACTACCGGAAATGGGAGACCGAGCGGCAGCGGCCCGACGGGCTCTTCTGGCAGCACGACGTCTGGGACGCGATGGAGGAGTCGATCAGCGGCGGCCGGAAGGTGAAGAACGTGCGGCCCACGATCAGCAGCTACATGTTCGGCAACGCCCAGGCCATCGCGGCCATCGCGCGCGACGCGGGCCGCGCGGAGTTGGCGGACGAGTTTGCCGCGAAGGCCGCCGCGCTGCGCGCGCTCGTGCAGCGCACGCTTTGGGACGAGGAGCGCCTATTTTTCTGCTCGGTCACGGAGACGCTGGAGCGCATCCCGGTGCGCGAGGAGATCGGTTTCATCCCCTGGTATTTCGAACTGCCCGAGCCGGGTCGCGGCTATGAACGCGCCTGGGCGCAGATCCGCGACGAGCGCGGGTTCAAGGCGCCCTTCGGCCTCACCACCGCCGAGCGCCGCGACCCGACCTTTCGTTCGCGGGGCACCGGCACCTGCGAGTGGGATGGCGCGGTCTGGCCTTTCGCCACTGCGCAGACGCTCACCGCGCTCGCGAACGTGCTGCAGGTTTATCCGCAGGACATCGTGGACCGCCGCGATTATTTCGACGCCTTCAAGACCTACGTGGCCTGCCACCGTTACGACGGCCTGCCCTACCTCGGCGAATATCTCGACGAGACTACCGGCGCCTGGCTGAAGGGCCGCGATCCGCGCAGCTATTACTACAACCATTCCACCTTCGCCGACCTGCTGATCACGGGCCTGGCCGGGCTGCGCCCGCGTGCGGACGACACGATCGAGGTGAATCCGCTCCTGCCGCCGGGCACCTGGCCCTGGTTCTGCTTCGACCGCGTGCGCTACCGCGGCCGCGAGCTCGCCATCTTGTGGGATGCCGACGGTTCGCGCTACGGACGCGGCGCGGGCTTGCAGGTGCTGGTCGACGGCCGGGTGGCGGCGCGGTCGGAGACTCTCGAACGCATCACCGGAAAACTTCCATGAAAGCCGCCACCTGGTGCATCTTGTTCGCCGGCGTTTCCGCCGGACTCGTCGCGCGGGAGACGCCGCCCCCGGTCAAGACCGACGCTTCGGGCGCCTTGGTTTACGAGACCGACGCGGCCGGCAACCGGGTGCCCGATTTTTCCCATGCCGGCTACGGCGGGGGCGGCGTGCCGCTGCCCGAGGTGCCGGCGCGCGTTCTGGTCTCGCCGGCCGAAGGCGACGACGGCGCGCGCATCCAGGCGGCGATCGACCAGGTTGCAAAATTTGCGCCCGACGCCATCGGGCTGCGCGGCGCGGTGTTGCTCGCGCCAGGCCGTTACGAGATCGCCGGGCAACTGAAAATCACCGGCGCCGGCATCGTGCTGCGCGGCTCCGGAGCAGGGGAGGATGGCACTGTGCTGGTCGCCACCGGCGCCGGCCGTCGTGCGCTCATCGAGGTCGCCGGTCGCGACCTGCGCCAGCTCTCCGGCGAAGCGCGCCCGGTGGGCGACGAGATCGTGCCGGTCGGCGCGGCAAGCCTGCACCTCGCCGACACGGCCGGACTGACGCCCGGCATGTCCGTCACGATCGAGCGCCCCAGTCCCGCGGAATGGATCAAGTTCATGGGCATGGACGATTCGCCCGGGCGCCAGGGCTACCAGTGGAAGCCGGGCACGCTCGATGTGGGTTGGGATCGCGTGATCACGGCGGTGCAGGACGGCGCCGTCACCCTCGACGCTCCGCTGAGCCTTGCGCTGGAGAAGCGTTTCGGCGGCGCTACCTTGCGGCCCTACGTGCAGGAAGGTTACCTCGCGCACTGCGGCGTCGAACGCCTGCGCTGCGTGTCCGATTACGACGCGAACAATCCCCTCGACGAGCAGCACGCCTGGAACGCCATCGATCTGCACGCCGTGCGCGATGCCTGGGTGGCGGACGTGACCGCCGTGCATTTCGCCGGCTCGGCGGTGCAGGTCGGCGCCAAGGCCGCGAGGGTGACCGTCCAGGACTGCGCCTCACTCTCGCCCGTCTCGGAACTGGCCGGCTATAGGCGTCTCGCCTTCCACAATCGCGGCCAGCAGGTGCTTTTCCTGCGCTGTGTCTCGGAACAGAGTCGCAACGACTTCACCAGCGGCTACCTCACGGCCGGTCCGAACGTTTTTCTCGACTGCGAGGCGCGGCGGACGACCTCGTTCAGCGGTTCGCTCGGCAGCTGGTCCTCGGGCCTGCTGTTCGACGGCGTGAAGATCGATGGCGGGGCGCTGCGGCTCGATAACCTGGAGACCTTCAACCAGGGGGTCGGCTGGGCGGCGGCGAACTCCCTGCTCTGGCAGTGCAGCGCGGGTGTGATCGTCTGCCGCACTCCGCCCGGGGCCCGCAACTGGGCGGTGGCGGTCTGGGCGCAGTTCGTGGGCGACGGCTCCTGGCATCTGGTCAGCCAGTTCGCCCGGCCCGATTCGCTTTATCGCGCGCAACTGGAGGCCCGCTCCGGCCCGCGCGCGCTCGCCGCGTTGGAGCCGCGTCGCTATGCGCCGGCGCCAGCCGGTCTGCCGGCCGGGCCCGAGCCGGCCGCATCCGCGCCCGAGCCGAAGGGCAAGCCTCTCGCGCTGGTGGACGGCGTACTGCGGGTCGGCGGCGAACGTTTGAGCGGCAAGAGCACCGATACCGCCTGGTGGCGCGGACGCCTCGAAGCGGCGCGCGCGAAGGACGTCGGCCCGGCGCTTACCCGCTTTGCGCCCGGCCGCACCGGCACCGGTCTGACCGACGAGCCGGCCGCCGTCGCGGAGACCCTGGCCCGGGAAGGGAAGGTGATGTTTCGCCACCACTACGGCCTCTGGTATGACCGCCGGCGCGACGATCATCAGATGATCCGCCGGCCCGATGCCGAGGCTTTCCCGCCCTTCTTCGAGCAGCCCTTCGCGCGTTCCGGAAAGGGCGCGGCGTGGGATGGGCTCAGCCGCTACGATCTCACGAAATACAACCCCTGGTATTTCGGCCGGCTGCGGGATTTCGCGCGCGAGGCGCGGCTCCGGGGACTGGTGCTGCTGAACGAGATGTACTTTCAGCACAACATCATCGAGTCGGGCGCGCACTGGGTCGACTGCCCGTGGCGGCCGGTGAACAACGTCAACGACACCGGTTTCACCGAACCGCCGCCCTTCACCGGCGACACGATCAAGATGGCCGACGAGTTTTACGACATCGCGCATCCGGTCCGCCGCGGGCTGCATCGCGCGTTCATCCGGCAATGCCTGGCCAACCTGGCGGACGAGCCGAACGTCATCCACACGCTCACGGCCGAAAACAGCGGTCCGCTCCACTTCACGCAGTTCTGGTTGGATGTGATCGCCGAGTGGGAGAGGGAGACGGGCAAACATCCCCTGATCGGTCTGAGCGCGCCCAAGGACGTGCAGGACGCGATTCTCGCCGACCCGGTCCGCTCCGAGGTCGTCGACGTGATCGATCTGAACTACTGGTTCCGCAACGCCGAGGGCAAGGAGTTCGCCCCCGCCGGCGGCCAGTCGCTCGCTCCGCGCCAGCACCAGCGCCTCTGGAAGGGAGCCCGGCCGAACGCCGAGTCCATCGCCGCGATGGCGCGCGAGTATCGCCAGAAGTTTCCTCGGAAAGCCGTGATCACCGGCCTCGATCAGGCCGCCGACGTCCAGCCCTGACCGGCCTTTTTCTAATTCCCCGTTTACCCCGCATGAACCCATTCCGCGTCCTCCTCGGTTTGTTTTCCGCCCTCCTGCTGGCCGTGCCCGCTCTCCGGGCCGCGACGTCCGCTACGGTCGAGCGGTGGGGAGTCTTTGAAATCGAGCTAAGGGGGCCCGCCGAGGGCAACCCCTTTACCGAGGTGCGTTTCGGCGCGGTGTTCACCGACGGCACGACTACCGTGGAGGCGCCTGGCTTCTACGACGGCGAGGGCGTCTACAAGATTCGCTTCAGCCCGGGCGCGACCGGCGAGTGGCGTTATGAGACGAGGAGCAACCGCTGGGACCTGACCGGCAAGCTGGGCAGGTTCACGGTGACGCCGCCCGGGCCGGGCAACCATGGCCCCGTGCGGGTGCACAACACCTTCCACTTCGCCTACGCCGACGGGACCCCGTTCAAGCAGCTCGGCACCACGATCTACAACTGGACGGATACGCCCGACGAAGTGCAGGAGGAGACGCTGCAGACGCTGGCCGCCGCACCCTTCAACAAGGCGCGCATGCTCCTCACTCCGCAGCCCACGCCTTATCGGAACAGCTTTCCGCCGCCGCGCTGGCCCTTCGCCGGCACTCCGCCGCATTCCTGGGACTTCACCCGCTTCAATCCCGACTATTTCCGCCACCTCGAAAAACGCGTCGCGCAGCTCGGCGAACTCGGCATCGAGGCGGACCTCATCCTCTTCAACCCCTACGGCAAGTTCGGCTTCGAGACCATGGATGCGGCCGGCGACGAGCGTTACGTGCGTTACGTCGTCGCCCGCCTCGGTGCCTGGCGGCACGTCTGGTGGTCGCTGGCCAACGAATACGATTTCCTGCGCACCAAGACCGAGGCCGACTGGGACCGGCTCGGCACGCTCGTGCAGCAGTGCGATCCGCACCAGCGCCTGCGTTCGATCCACAACGGCTCGATCATCTTCGACCACAACAAACCCTGGATCACCCACGTCTCGATGCAGAATGGCGCCGCGGTCGAGGAGCCCGGCCGGGCCGAGATGTATCGCGGCGTCTGGCGCAAGCCGGTCGTGTACGACGAAGTCAAATACGAGGGAGTGACCCATTTCCGGTGGGGCAACCTCACCGGCCCGGAGATGGTGCACCGTTTCTGGTGCGGCACCGTCGCGGGCACCTACGTCGGCCACGGCGATTATTTCGCCACGCAAAACGACGACATGTTCACCTCCTTCGGCGGCAAGCTCGGCGGCGAGAGCGCGCCGCGCCTGGGCTTCCTGCGCAGGATCCTCGAGGAGAGTCCGGCCCAGGGCATCGATCCCATCGACAAGTGGCAGGACGTGAACACCGGCGGGGTGCCAGGCCTTTATTACCTTACCTATTTCGGAAAAACGGCGCCGACAGAGTGGAGCCTCAAGCTCTACAAGAACGGCGTGAGCGAGGGGCAGCGCTACCAGGCCGAGATCATCGACACCTGGGACATGACCGTCACGCCGGTCGAGGGCGAGTTCGTGACCAAAAAACTGGACAACTACCACTTCGTCGACGTCGCCGGGCGCACGGTGAAACTCCCCGGAAAACCGGGCATCGCCGTGCGCGTGCGCCGCCTTGGCCAGGATGGAAAACCCGCGGCCACCGTGCTGCCCAATGACTGACCCCATGCGCCGTTTCCTTGCCCTTCTCGTTTGTCTGCTGGTCGCAGCGCCTCTCGCCCCGGCCCGGGCGGATGACGGGCTGCCCGAAACCTGCTACCTTTTCGCTTACTTCTATCATGATCGCGAGGCCGAGGGCTTCCGGCTGGCGTTGAGTCCGGACGGCCTGCGCTTCGAAAAGCTCGGCGAGGGCCGGGCCTGGATCACGCCTTCCGCCGGCGAAAACAAACTCATGCGCGACCCCGCGATTTATCGCGGGCCGGACGGCGTCTTTCACCTCGTGTGGACCACCGGCTGGACGGGCAAGACCATCGGTTATGCCTCGTCGCGCGACCTGATTACCTGGTCGGAACAAAAGACCCTGCAGGTCATGGCCCACGAACCGGAGGCGCAGAACTGCTGGGCGCCGGAACTGGTTTGGGACGCGGCCAGGGAGCGCTTCCTCATCCATTGGTCCACGACGATTCTTGGCCGCTTTCCCAATACCGCGATGTCCAACCGCCGGCCGGAGCGCAACCACCGCATCTACGCGACCACGACGAAGGACTTCGCCACCTTCACGCCGACCGTGCTGCTCTACGATGCCGGTTTCAACGTGATCGACGCCAATCTCATCCCGGCGCAGGACGGCACCGCCGACTGGCTGATGTTCGTGAAGGACGAGACCTTCGCGCCGGTCACGCAGAAGAACATCCGCCTGGTGCGCGGCCGTTCGCCTGAAGGTCCCTGGGATCCGGTTTCGCCCGCCCTGACTGGCGACTACTGGGCCGAGGGCCCGACCGCGATCAAGGTCGGCGGCGAATACCGGGTCTACTTCGACAAACACATGCTCAACGCCATCGGGCTCGTCACGTCGACCGACCTCAAGCGCTGGACCGATCGCAGCGCCGAGGTGAGTTTCCCCGAGAACGCCCGCCATGGCTCGATCCTCGCGGTCGAGCGGGCGGTGGTGGAGCGCCTCCTTGCCCTTTCGGGCCTCCCGAAGAACTAGCGCCGCTTCACGCCGATGTCGGGCTCCCTTTCCCCCCTCGATCTCGCGGTGTTGGTCGCCTACCTCGTGGGCGTGGTCGGCAGCGGCTGCTGGTTCTACCGTCGTGCCGGCGACAGCGAACGCTACATGTCGGCCGGTCGTTCGTTGCCGGGCTGGGCGGTGGGGCTCTCGATCTTCGGTTCCTACGTGAGCAGCATCAGCTTCCTGGCGAATCCCGGGAAATCCTTCGCCGGCGACTGGGGCGGCTTTGTCTTCGCGCTTTCGCTGCCGGTCGCCGCGTTGGTGGCGGTGAAGTGGTTCGTTCCCTTCTTCCGGGCGCGCGGCGAAATCTCGGCCTACCATCACCTGGAGATGCGTTTCGGGGCCTGGGCCCGCAGTTATTCGGTCGTGTGTTACCTGCTCACCCAGGTGGCCCGCCTCGGCACCATCCTCTACCTGCTCGCGCTCGCGCTCGTGCCGCTGACCGGCTGGGACATCCGCGCCATCATCCTCGGAGTGGGCGCGGTGGTGGTGCTCTATCCGCTGATCGGCGGCACGGAGGCGGTGATCTGGACCGGCGTGGCCCAGGCCCTCGTGCTCGTGGCGGGCGCGCTCGTTTGCGTGTTGTCGCTGTTGGTCAAGATGCCGGAGGGGCCCGGGCAGATTTTCGAAATCGGCGCCGCCGGGCATAAATTCGGGCTGGGCAGCTTCGCGGGCACGCTGACGCAACCGACCTTCTGGGTGGTGCTGGTCTACGGGTTGGTGATCAACCTGCAGAATTTCGGCATCGATCAGAGCTATGTGCAGCGCTACATCACGGCGAAGTCGGAGCGCGCGGCGCGTTCGAGCGTGTGGATGGGGGCGCTGCTCTACATCCCGATCGCGGCGGGGTTCTTCTTCATCGGCACCGCGCTCTTCGCTTTTTACCAGGCGCAGCCGGAGCTCCTGCCGGCAACTGTGGACGCGGTGGGCAAACCCGACTCGGTCTTCCCCGCCTACATCAGCACCCAGCTCCCTGCCGGGCTGGCGGGACTGGTGGTCGCGGCGCTCTGCGCGGCGGCGATGGACTCCAACCTCAACTGCATGGCGACCTTGTTTCTCGGGGACTTCTACACCCGTTATCTCCGCCCGAACGCGGGAGAGCGCGAGTCGATGCGCGTCCTGCATGGCAGCACGATCGGCTTCGGCGCGGTCTGCATCGGGGCGGCGCTGGCGATGATCGAGATCAAGAGCGCGCTCGACGTCTGGTGGGAGCTCGCGGGGATTTTCGGCGGGGGCATGCTCGGCCTTTTTCTGCTCGGCCGCCTTTTTCCCCGCGCCGGCTCCGCCGCCGGCCTGGCCGGGGTGGGCACCGGCATTCTCGTGATTCTCTGGATGACCCTCTCGCCCAAGCTCGCCTGGTGGCCGGCGGCGCTGCGCAGCCCGTTCAACGGCCTGCTCGTGATCGTGTTCGGAACCCTGACGATCCTCGTGGTCGGCGGCCTTGCCGCGTTGGTTTTCCCGCCACGCGCCGCCGCGCCGCCGGCCGTTTCCTGATTCGCCCGCTCTTCCTTCCCTCCTTTCAAGACCATGAAACGACTCCTCCTGCTGCTGGCGGCGACCGCCCTCGTCCTGCGCGGTGCGCCGCACCCCGCGCTGGTCCGCGCCGAGTTGATCAATCCCGCCGCGCCTTACCCCGAGTGCCACGCCTCGACCCTCGTGGAAGTTTCCCCTGGCCATCTCGTCGCCGCTTGGTTCGGCGGCACGAAGGAACGCAACCCCGACGTGTGCATCTACGTCGCGCGCCACGAGGATGGTCGCTGGCAGCCCGGCGTGCGGGTGGCCGACGGTGTACTGGCGGATCCCGCGGCGGCGGGGCGGCTGCCGACCTGGAATCCGGTGCTTTTCGCGCCGAAGGGCGCGCCGCTTCAGCTTTTCTACAAGGTCGGCCCGAACCCGCGCGAGTGGTGGGGCATGGTGATCGCATCCGAGGACGGCGGCCGCAGCTGGAGCGCGCCGCGTCGCCTGCCCGAGGGCATCCTCGGCCCGATCAAAAACAAGCCCGTCCTTCTGCCGGACGGCTCCTGGCTCTCGCCGAGCAGCACCGAGGGCAACAAAAGCGCCTCGGGTGACAAGGACGCCGAAGGCTGGCTCGTTCACTTCGAGCGTTCGCGCGACGCCGGGGCCACTTGGGAGAAGATCGGGCCGGTGAAAAAGGGGCCCGCGTTCGATGCGATCCAGCCCAGCGTCCTCTTCCATTCCGACGGCCGCCTGCAGGCCCTCTGCCGCACGAAGCAGGGCGTGATTGCCCAGACCTGGTCGAAGGACGGCGGCCAGACCTGGAGCCCGCTGACCGCCATCGGACTGCCCAACCCGAACTCCGGCACCGACGCCGTCACGCTCGCCGACGGACGTCAGTTGCTCGTCTACAATCACTCGGCTCATCGCGCCGACGAGGCCAAGGGCGACCGCTGGCCGCTCGATGTGGCCGTTTCCGACGACGGCCTGAGCTGGCGGCGGGTCCTCACGCTCGAGACCGAGCCTTGCAAGAGCGGCTACGCCTACCCCGCCGTCATCCAGGCCGCCGACGGGCTGGTCCACATCACGTACACCGTAAACCGCGAGGCCATCAAACACGTGGTGCTCGATCCCGCCAAACTATGAGCGGGAGCGTATCGGCGCGATTGAGGGTAGGGCGGGACCGCTGGGCCCGCCGCGTCCGCCGCCACCCTTCGTCGCGCTTTCGGCGCGCCCAGCGGTCGCGCCCTACCTTTTTGCAGATGTGCGCTCTCTGGCTGGGTTGGCTCGGTTTGCTCGTTGCGGTGCCTGGCCTTCACGCTGCCTTCGTGGTCGAGGGCCTGAGCTGCGAGCAGGCGGTGAATCCGCTCGGGGTGGACGTGGCCCATCCGCGTCTGTCGTGGCGGGTGACGGCCGACGAAAACGGCCAGAGCCAGAGCGCCTGGCAGGTGCTGGTCGCGTCCTCGCCCGATGCGCTTGCGGCGGGAAAGGGGGACCTCTGGGACAGCGGCCGCGTTCCCGGCGACCGGACTGTCCTCGTGCCCTACGCGGGCGCAGCGCTGGCGTCGTCGCAAAAAGTCCATTGGCGGATCCGCGCCTGGGACCGCGAGGGGCGTCCCTCGGACTGGAGCGCGCCCGCGACCTGGACCATGGGCCTGCTCGGGTCAGAGGACTGGGGTGGCGCGCGCTGGGTAACCGCGCCGGGCCCGGACCGCCTGGAAAACACTCTTTTGCGCCGTGAGTTCGCCGTCCGCCCGGGCCTGCGTCGCGCGCTCGTCCACGTGTCGGGCCTTGGTCACTACGAGTTGTTCCTGAACGGCGCCAAGGCGGGCACCGACCTGCTCTCGCCCGGCTGGACCGATTACAAGGACACGATCCTTTACGACACCCGCGACGTCACTGCGCTGCTCCGCCCCGGAGCCAATGCCGCCGGTCTTTCCCTCGGAAACGGCATGCTCCATGTGGTGCGGCCCGAGGGCCGTTTTGCGAAGTTCAAGGGCTCCTTCGGGCCGCAGCGGGCGATCCTCCACCTCCGGCTCGAATACGCCGACGGATCGGTCGAAACGGTGACGACCGACGAGACCTGGAAAACCCACCCCGGTCCGATTACGTTTTCGAGCATTTATGGCGGCGAGGATTTCGACGCGCGGCTGGTGCAGGCGGGCTGGGACCGGCCCGGTTTCGCGAACACCGGCTGGACCCCGGCGGTCTTTTTTGCCGGCGAGAGCGGAGTGCTGCGCGGCCAGAGCCATGCGCCCGAACCGGTGCGCGTGATCGAGACCCGCCAGGTCGTCGCCACCCGCGAGCTGGCCCCTGGGACGGTGCTTTACGATTTCGGGCAGAACGCCTCGTTCATGCCCCGTCTGACCCTCAGCGGTCCGGCCGGCTCGGTGGTGAAGCTGACCGCCGGCGAGGTGCTCAACGCGGACGGCACCATCAACCGTTCGACCATGGGCGGGGCGCATCGCGGCAGCGCGTGGTGGCAATACACGAAAGCCACCGACGCTCCGGAGACCTGGTTTCCCCAGTTTTATTATCTCGGCTCGCGTTATCTCTACACCGAGCTCCTGCCCGCGGCCGAAGGGGGCGCCCGCCCGAAGGTGGATTCGCTCGAGATGGCGATCGTCCACTCGACGGCGGCTCCCGCCGGCTACTTCGCGTCGTCCGATCCGGTGCTCAACCGCATCCGCGACCTCGTGCGCTGGGCCCAGCGTTCCAACATGGTGTCGATCCTCACCGACTGCCCGCACCGCGAGAAACTCGGCTGGCTCGAACAAAACCACCTCAACGGCCCGGCCTTGCGCTACGAGTGGGCGCTGGACCGGCTTGCGGCCAAGAACGCGCGCGACATGGCCGAGGCGCAGACGCCCGAGGGGTTGATTCCCAACATCGCGCCCGAGTACACGGTGTTCAAGGGGACCTTCCGCGCCGCTGCGGAGTGGGGAGCCTCCTTCATCCTCGTGCCCTGGCAGCAGTACGTCTTCACCGGCGACGAAGCCCCGCTGCGCGAACATTACGAGGCCATGAAGCGCTACTTTGCCTACCTCGAGACCCAGGCCGCAGGCGGTCTGCTGGCCGAGGGGCTGGGCGACTGGTACGACGTGACGCTGGACAAACCCGGCCGCGCCAATCTTACGCCTCCGCCGGTCACCGCCACCGCCCATCTCTGGCTCGACGCCGTCACCCTGGCGAAGATCGCAGCCGCGCTCGGCCGAGCCGAGGAGGCCGCGGATTTCTCCGCGAAGGCCGCGGCGATCCGCACGCTCTACAACCGCGAGCTTTTCAAGCCCGGCACCCCGGAACTCTACGGCAGCGGCTCGCAGACCTCCCTCGCTCTGCCTCTCGCGCTCGACCTCGCGGAGCCGGCGGCGCGCCCGGCGGTACTCGCCGCGTTGCTCAAGGACATCCAGACGCGCGGCCATTCCACCGCCGGCGCCATCGGCACGCGCTATCTCTTCCGCGCCCTGACCGACGCCGGCCGTGCCGATTTGGTTTATCGCCTGGCCACCAACCCTGAGATGCCCGGTTACTCCTGGCAGCTCAAGCAGGGGGCCACCGCCCTCGCCGAGTCCTGGACGGCCTGGACCGGCGCTTCGCAAAACCACTTTTTTCTCGGGCCGATCATCGAGTGGTTCTACCGTGACCTTGCCGGCATCGCACCCGACGAGGCGAGACCCGGCTTCAAACACATCCTCATCCGGCCTCATCCCGTGCCGGGCCTCGACTGGGTGGAGGCGCGGCACGACACCCCGCACGGTCGCGTGGCGGCGCGTTGGGAACGACGCGACGGAAAATTCATCCTGATGGTTTCGATTCCTGCCAACGCCACCGCCACCGTTTACGTGCCCGCGGAACACGGGTTGCCGGTACGATGCGGGAACCCGGCCGGCGTTACCTCGCTCGACCGCGAGGCCGGGCGGGCGGTATATGGCGTCGGGTCGGGAGAGTATCGGTTCGAGGCCGGGCCTTGAGCGTGCGACGCAAGGGGGCAGCCTCGAAAATGAACCTGCCGATGTGATTTTTCGGGAAGTTTCGCTTTTTCGTCCGGAACGCCCTCGGGGCGGCTGCATCTTTCGATTATAAATTCGTTTATAAAGTTGTTTGCATAGTCGGCAGCCGCGCCGGCGGCTTCTATATAAACAGCTTCCGGAACTCTGCGTTCGCTCGGGGAGCCTTGTGCGGCGCACGACATATTGTGTCCTGCCTGACGCGATTCGCTTCGGACGGAGAGGAGGGGACGTTCGGCCGAAGGGAGCATCCTCGGTTTGCCGATTCGCGAGGCCCTCGTTTTTTCAAGGGGTTGCATCCCCTGGTTTGGGGTATTGAACTTCGATTCATTTTTGTCGCATGTAGTTAATTTATGGCGTTTAGCGGATTTTAATTTCGGAGGTCTCTCTTAGGATTCCGCAAGAATCCAATGTCATTGTGGTAGTGATAATCCTTGCCCTGGCGGAGGGAAAGTTGACGAGATTATTCACCCCTCCCGTTTACCCCATTTAGTATTCCTGCTTACAGGGTTTCAGGCCCGCCCATCCCCGTTTTGGCTTCCTCGTTTTGTCATATCTAAAAGCTGTTTGCCGGATGACTTATAAAAACCTGCACGTCTGGCCGAGGATCGTGGCCATGGCGGAGATTTTCTATCGATCGCCGGCCTGACGCTTTCCGCCGCCCGCTTTAAACCCCAATAATACTATGAATCGTGCCCCTGCTTATTCTCGTTCCGTTTCGGGTTCTTTGCCGGACAAGCCCTTCCGGGCCGCGGCGGCCGCGCTGGCTGCCGCCCTGCTGACCCTCGGCTCATTGCCCGATCTCAAAGCTGCGACTGGGACTTGGCAGGCCAACGCCGCCGATCAGGGCGTGAGCGTCACCGTCACCGGAGACGGCTCCGCCTGGACGGTTGTCCCCAATTTAGTCGAGGGCGACGTCGTGTATGTCGGGGCCACCACGGGGGTAAACCTCGGTACGGATCGCAGCTACTATTACGTGGTGGGCGTTGGCTCGACGCCGAGCGACTATGTCCGGTTTTCCACCTCTCCGGGGAACGTCACGTTTAGCTCGAACGGGACGAACAGCCCTCTGACGGTGGCCAAGGTTCCCACGTGGGGGACGCTCGGCAACTGGGCCGCCGGCGTCGTCCCCGATGGCGTCGACGATCAGGCCACCATCGCGACGGATGCCAACCTGGCCACCATCGCCCTGGATCGCGACATTACGCTGGGTGCGCTGACGGTCGACACCACCGTCAGCAGCGCGAACGGGTTGAGCCTCATCGGCACCACCCGTATGGCCGGCCCTCTCTCCACCTTGACGCTGGAGCGCTCGACCGGAACGCCCACGATCACCTTGAGCGGGGGCAACAGTTTCACCCTCAGCGAATCCAAGATCAGCGGTGCCGTCCCTGCCAATGCGGGTGCGAGGTTGGTCGTGGTCGGCACCCAGGGGCTGGTGATCGACAACCAGAATGCCGTGCCCGCCCCGATCGCGGTCAACTCGGGTAGCATCCAGACTCCGCCTGTGAACACGCCCACCTTCGGGTCCGGACAGTTCCGATTCGGTTTCGGTCTCGATTGGTCGAAGTTCAGCGGCGACCTTGTCCTGACGCGCGGCGTTTTTCAACCGCTCGCCGGCGGTTCGCTGAACAACAATCTCAGCGCGCTTCCCCTGGCCAGCAAGCTGGTCCTCGGGACCGAAACGAACACCGCGCGATTGGAAGTGCCTTCCAGCAGCGGCAACAACCCCGGTTCGTTGTTGGTCCGCGGCCTCGAGAGCACGAGCCCGAACAGCTCCATCATCAACACCAGCGCCGTGGCCAACCCCGAGGTCACCAGCTTCAGCTCGGCCACCGTCGAGGTCGGTTCCTATGGGCTGCCGACCGATTCCTTCACCTACGCCGGCAACATCGGCGACAGCACCTATGCCACCACGGTGGCGAGCGTTTCGGCGCTGCGCTTTGCCAAGATCGGTCCGGGCACCCAGATCCTTTCCGGGGCGAATCACATGAATGCCCTCGCGGCGAACACGACCCTGGTGGTCGTCCACGGCGGCAAACTCTCCCTCGAGACGACCGGCGCGATCGGCACGATCACGGACGGCCAGGGCGCCGCCAACGCCAACAGTTCTTTCGTGCTCAAGAACGGCGAGTTTGCGCTTTCCGGTCTGGGCCTCGCCGTGCCGCGCAGCCAGTCCTTCGGCGGTTCCCTGATCCAGGGGACCATCGGGGCCTCCACCACCTCCGCGGACGCCAACCAATCGTCGCAAAGCAACAGCTTCAGCACCCTGACGGTGACCGCCGATCCGGCGCAGCCCGCCACGCTGACTTTCGGCTCACTCAAGCCCCGCAACTTCAAGAACAGCGATACCTCGAATCTCAATGGCACGACCATGCTGTATCGCGGCACGAATCTGGGTGCAGCTCCCGGCGCCGGCGTCGCCTCGATTCTGTTCACCACGGCTCCGACCTCCGGAGGGGGCAGTCTCTTCGCGCTTGGCGGGGATGGTCCGGGCACGGTCCAGGCGCCGGTCCTGAAGGGCGCGCTGGCGGATACTTCGCCCACCGGCCACGGCGCCGGTTTTGCGACCTACGATTCGACGGCGGGCGTCAGGCTGCTCAGCGGCGCCGAACAAACCGCCGTGAGCACGGGGGCGGCTTATAACAGCACCCCGACCAACGAAAATATTCTGTTCAGCCTTTCCGCGGATCAGCCGATCACCGGACATCTCAGCAACACGCTGCAGATCAGGAACACGAGCGGCGCGAGCCGGACCGTGACGAACACCGGGACGGACTTGAATGCGGCTGCCGGCTTCCTCTTTAGCGGCACCGATCCGATCGTCCTGACCGGCGGGCAAATCACGGGCTCGGCCGCGGGCGATGGCGAGGACGTCGTCATCCACTCGATCAATTCGTCCGTCGCGGGCGTCACCCTTCAGACCCCGGTGTCCAACTTTGCCAATCCGGGCACCCGCCAGGGCTGGATCACCTATAGCGGTCCGGGCAATTTCCGGCTGGAGGGCACCCAGACGGTCGGATTCGTGGGTGAAAACACCGCGACGAGCAGTTTTGGCGGCATCGCCTTCAACAGCACGGGCACCACCACCCTCGCGGCGGCGGTCATCAACGCCACGAGCTTCAGCATCAATCAGGGCATGGTGAAATTGGATACGGGAGCCTCGTGGACCAACACGCCCCGGCTCCTGGTCGCCCCGGAAGGGAAATTCGACCTCAACGGCATCGGCAGCACCTCCACGACCAACCGGTTTACCGACATCAGCCCGGCGCTGATCGGAAATAGCTCGGGAGCCCTGGCGATCAACATGGGCGGTGAAGTCACCAACAGCGGCGCGACCGCCGTCGATCTCCGTTTGTCCACCACGACAAACGGTGCGACTAACGCTCCTTATACCGGCACCATCACCGGCAACCTGAACCTGGTGGTGGACAAATGGAACTTCAACTCCACGAACACGACGTTCACCTATGGCACCCAGTCGCTTGCGAATGTGAATACCTACACCGGCGAGACCAAGGTTCTCGGCGGCGTGCTCAACATCGCGCGCGGCGGCCAGCTTCCGGCGACCACGGTCGTCACTCTCGGCAGCGTCACCGGCAACCTAGACACCAATGGCAAGGACGTCGTTGCCACCTTGAGTCTCGGCGACAGCAACGGCTCCACCAATGGCTCGGTTCGGCAGACCATCGCCGGGCTGAACGCGGTCGGCACCGGCGCCTCCGCCGTCATCAACAACGGGTCCAACATCAGCCAGCTCACGCTCAACATCGCCACTGGCGTGGACAACGTTTACACGGGCAATCTCGGCGTCGCGCTCACCACCAACGGCAGCAATTCGAATTCCTTCGGACTCCGCAAGACGGGGCCGGGCGTCTTTGAACCCGCCGGCGCGATAAACAGCTATTCCGGCGGCACCGTCATCCAAGGCGGCATCCTCCGCGTGTCGTCGGACGCGAAACTCGGGCAGATCGGTTCCCTCACCGGAGTGGCGGGCAGTTCGGGCGCACCGGTGGCTCCGATTTCGGCCTTCGCCAACAGCCTCATCCTGGACGGTGGTACGCTCCAGGTCACCACGACGACGCCGTTCGTGCTGGATTCCAAGCGTGGCATAGGTCTCGGTCCGGTCGACGGTGCGACGGGCGGCACGGGCACGCTTTGGGTGAACTCCGGCATCTCGCTCACCTACGGCGGCGTGATCGCCTCGGCCGGTAACACCGGCAGCCAGACCCTGGTCAAAGACGGCTCGGGACATCTCTCCCTCGACGGCGCGAATACCTTCACCGGCGTCACCCAGGTCGCCGCCGGTTCGCTGGGCGGCATCGGCTCGCTCGCGAGCAACGTCACGGTCGGGCCGGGCGGAGCGATCGCCCCCGGGGACGGCGGTATCGGCACCTTCACCATCAACGGCGCGCTCACGTTCAATGCCGGTTCGACCCTGAACCTGGAGCTCGGCGCGCCGGGCACCTCCGATCTGATCCAACTGGCCGGCGGCGTGGTCAGCGCCACCGGGACCACCACGATCAACCTGACCGGCCTGACCGGTTTCGGCGTCGGTTCTTACACGCTGATCGCCGGGGCGGCCACTTCGCTCAGCACCAGCAACTTCGTCGTCGGCTCGGTGCCCTCCGGGTATAGCGGCACGCTCAGTGCCACCGGCGGAACGCTCACGGTCACGATTGCCGAAGGTTCGTCGCTCAGCGGGATCGAGACTTGGCGCCAGACGAACTTTGGCACGACCGCGAATTCCGGAAATGCCGCCGACACGGCGGATCCGGACAGCGACGGCCTGCCCAACCTCGTCGAATACGCCACCGGGACCAACCCCCTGGCGTTCGGCCCCTCGGCAGTGGTGGTGGACCGCTCCGGTAACTTCCTCACGCTCACCTACACGCGCATCGCCGACGCCACGCTCACCTACACGGTGGAGGGATCCAGCGATCTCACTGGTGCCTGGGCCACGGTCGCCACGGGGAACAATCCCAGCACGGGGGTTCAGAACACCGCCGGCCAGGTGACCGTGACCGATACCATCTCGGTCCTCGACGCCCCCGGCCGCCGGTTCCTCCGCCTCAAGGTCAGCCATTGATCGTTCCGCTCGCCGGTTCGTTTCCGCCCCGTCGCCGCAAGGCGCCGGGGCGTTTTTATTTCCCGGGCCTATGAGCGCCATAAGGCGTCATAGTAAAATCGTAGCTTGGGCGCCAATTGGTTCGCGATTTGCTATTGTCCTGCGATCCAATCGGCTAAGGTAATCTCTTATCTGCCTGTGGTTCCTGCCGAAAACGCATTTCATCCTATGAAAAAAAACGCTGCCAAATCCACCGCCGCCAAGACGCCCGCCCCCGCGACCAAGGCCGTTTCCCTCGCCAAGAGCACCGTCAAGAAAGCCAGCGTTGCCGTGAAAAAGGCGGCCGCCCCCGCGCCGGCTCCGAAGCCCGCGGCCAAAGCGAAGGAGCCCAAGGCCCCCTCGCCCAAGCCAAAGGCTCAGGGCGTGCCGGTGACCACGACCATCGTGGCGGCCATCGACGTCGGGTTCGGCAACAACCTTACCCTGCGCGGCGAAGGGCCCGGCCTGAGCTGGGATGCAGGCACGCCGCTCGAGTGCAGCGCCGACGATCGCTGGACGATCACGCTGCCCGAAACCAGCCATCCCATCGTGTGCAAGTTCCTGATCAACGACAGCGCCTGGTGCACCGGCGAGGACTACACGGTGCTGCCGGGTTCCAGCGTCGTGCTATCGCCGACCTTCTGAGGGCGGCCCAGGGGGCCGATCGGACAGATCCGTCAGATCAGTCGGATCCGACCGATCTCTCTTGGCAGAGCACGACGTCTCCGCCGGTTCACCCGCGACCGAAGCGGCGGGCGAGTTCGCCCTGGCTGAATTCGACCTGGGTCGGTCGTCCTCCGGGGCTGGTGTGCGGGGCCCGGCAGGCGAAGAGCCTCGCCACCAGCGCGCGCATGTCGGCGGCGTCCACCTGCGCTTGCAACCGGACGGCGCGGGCGGCGGCCAGGCGGGCGAGTTGCTCGCGGGCGATTTCGGGGTTGCGCTCGGGTGAGCGGCCGTCGCGGAAGGCGTCGAGCAGGTCGCGCAGGCAGGCCTCGGCGTCCGCGGGTTCCAGCACAGCCGGCACGCCTTCGAGCCGGAAGGTGTGCCGGCCGAACTCGGCCACCTCGAAACCGTGCGTCATCAGAAAACGAATACGATCCCGCAGCAGCGCGGAGCCCACGGGATCGAGCTCGACCACGACGGGCAGGAGCAGGCGCTGGGTGGCGACCGCGCCCGCGGCGAACTGCGAGGCCAGCTCCTCGAAGACGATGCGTTCCTGCGCGGCCCGCCGGTCGAGCAGCAGCAGGCCGGCAGGAGTCTCGAACAGCGCGTAGAGCGAATGGGCCAGCCCGATGAAGCGCCAGCCGTCCGTCGAGGCCGCCGGACGTGGCTGGGCGCGGAGGGGGGGCGTTTCGGCCTGCCGGGACGCCGCGATCGGTGCCTGAACCGCTTTCGGATTTGGGAATTTGTCACCCATTGGGTGACAAATCGCAGGGGCTGCAGGGGATCCCTCGGAAGATTTTGTCACCAACGGGGTGACAAGCGGCTGCGCGGCGGGGGGCACCGGCGCGGGGAAAGCGGGGACGGCGGACGGGGGCGGAAGTTCGATCTCGGCCATGCGCGCCACGGGCGGGGCCTCCGCGCGGAGCAGGGCGAGCACGCTGCGGATGACGAAGGAACGGACCTGCGCTTCGTTGCGGAAGCGGACCTCGCGCTTCGCGGGGTGGACGTTCACGTCGACCGCCGCCGGGTCGGTCTCGAGAAACACGAAGGATGCCGGGTAGCGACCCTTGGGCAGGATCTCGTGGTAGCTTTCGGTGAGACTGTAGAGCAGGGTGCGGCTGTCCACCGGGCGGCGGTTGACGAAGGTGATCGTCTCGTGCCGGGTGGCACGGCCGGCGGAGCCGGGCTTGGCGAGCAGGCCGTGCAACCGCAGGCCGCCTTCGCTGGCGTCGATGGGGATGAGCGAATCAGCGAGCTGGCGACCGAAGATCTCGCCGACGCGATCGGCGAGGGCGGGGCAGGTCGGCGAGCGGAAGATGACACGGCCGTCCTCGATGAGAGTGAAGGCGCAGTGCGGCGCGGCGAGGGCATGCAGGCGCACCGAGGCGACGATGTGGGCGGCCTCGGTGGCGTCGGTCTTGAGGAACTTGCGCCGCGCGGGCACGGAGTTGAACAGCTGCGTCACCTCGATGCGGGTGCCGCGCGGCCGGCCGCAGTCCTTCAGGTGGACGAGGCGGCCGCCGCTGACCAGGATTTCGGTGCCGGCGCCCTCGGCTTCGGCAGTCTGGAGGAGGAAGCGCGAGACGCTGGCGATGGACGGCAGGGCTTCGCCGCGGAAGCCGAAGCTGGCAAGGCGATCGAGGTCGGCGGCCTCGGCGATTTTGCTGGTGGCGTGGCGCTGGAGGCAGAGCTCGGCGTCCTCGCGGCCCATGCCGGAGCCGTTGTCCTCGACCCGCATGAGGGCGCGTCCGCCGTGGGAAAATTCCACCTCGATGCGGGTGGCGCCGGCATCGAGGGCGTTTTCCACCAGCTCTTTCACCACCGCGGCGGGGCGCTCGACCACCTCGCCCGCGGCGATCTGGTTGGCGACCCGTTCGGGGAGCAGGCGGACCTTGGCCATCGTCAGGCGGAGGGGCGGAATTTTAGAATAAACCGCGAAGTTCGCGAAGAGACACGAAGTCTGATCCGCTGTGCCGTCTTCCGTTTCGCGCCTCTTCGCGCCCTTCGCGGTTCAATCATTCTTTGCGTCTTCGCGTTAAAACTTCCGGCGTTTGGGAAACTCACTCCGCCAGCGCCTTGGTCCAGCGGACGGTTTGTTTCTTGATCTGAGCGGGGCCGGGCATGCCGGTGCCGCGGCGCTTGGCCATGGCGCGCTGGAGGTCGA
>CBINGR010000026.1:0-59596 GCA_966250295.1 uncultured Akkermansia sp.
CACCCGCAGGGCTTCAGCAGAGCGCTGGATTATTTCGAAGACAGCGCCTAGCGCCTGTTATACGCTCCCGGTGGGTATATTAGAACCGTTTCGACGCATGAGAATCTGCCCGGTCCATGATCCAATTGGGTGCCGGCCCCCCCAGGGGGGGCCGGTGTCCTCGAACCGGGTTCGACCTGAGGTATCCATTCGCAGGATCGTGCTAAACTCCGTCTGCTATGATTTTGCTGCGCCTCCTCTTAGCAGTTGCCTCCAGACGTATTCGCGGACGCTGGGCACTCTTGCTTCTTGTCGCTTCACTCGAGGTGCAGGCTGCAGTCCATCAACATCCCGCCCTTCCGCCTGAGCCGCGTCCGGCGGGCTCCACGCCGGCCTCGGGCAGCATGGCTCCGTCCGAAGGCAAGCCGGCGATGCCTGCTTCCGAACCCGGCACGATGCCGATGAGCCATGACGGTATGGACATGCCGGTGGACCATGCGAGGAGCATGGCATTTGGCCCCGTTCCCGACAGCCAGGAAGCCTCCGGCACCGCTTGGCAACCCTCCGAGAGCCCGATGCACGCGCATCACTCCATGAAGGGAGATTGGCAGGTGATGACACACTACAACGCCTTCCTGGCTTATGAGGATCAATCCGGCCCGCGCGGCGGTGACCAGATCAATTCGATCAACTGGCTAATGTTGATGGCCACAAAACGAACCACCGACAATGACCTCACCCTGCGCGGTATGTTCAGCCTGGAGCCGTTCACGACGACGCGTCGAGGCTATCCCCTGCTTTTTCAATCCGGCGAAGCCTACCAAGGAAAGCCGCTGATCGATCGGCAACACCCGCATGACTTCTTCATGGAGTTGTCTGCCCGGTATCGCCGGTTGGTCTTCGACGACACCGTATTTTCGATCTATGTGGCGCCGTCCGGCGAGCCGGCACTCGGTCCGCCCGCATTTCCACACCGGATATCGGCCATGGACAATCCCGCGGCCCCGATCAGCCATCACTGGCTCGACTCGACGCACATCTCGTTCGGAGTGCTGACCGCGGGCTTCGCCCGCAAAACCTGGCAATTGGAGGGTTCTTGGTTCAACGGCCACGAACCCGACGATGATCGCTGGGACATCGAACGCCCGAAGCTCGACGCTTATTCCGCCCGCTTCACTTGGAATCCTACTTCGGAATGGAGCGCACAGGTTTCCCACGGCCACCTCAAGAATCCAGAGGAACTCCATCCCGGGGATGTGCGACGGACCACCGCCTCGATCATCAATTCCACCAAACTGTCCGAGGGCCATTACTTCGCGACGACCCTCGCCTGGGGGCGCAACGACACGGGCGAGGCGACCGATGCCTTTTTGATCGAGCCGTGTCTGATGCTGGAGAAATACACGCTTTTTGCGCGCGCAGAGTATGTCGAAAAAACGGGCGAGGAACTCGGGGTCTTGCCCGATGACCGGAAGATCGCCGTTAAACAACTGACGCTCGGCGCCAGCCGCGAATTGCTCGCTCATCGGCCTTATCAGTTGTCGTTGGGGGCATCGGTCACCTATTCGTTTAAGCCCGCGGACCTTGATTCGCGCTACGGCCGGAATCCCGTGGGATTCTGGATCTTTTTGCGCCTCCGTCCCGCAGCGATGGAACACTGACAACCCGGTGCGCGATGAAAACGTTCCTGCGACTCTTGGGAAAAATGGCCTTGATGTTGGTTGGGCTGTGCGGACTTGGAGTGATCCTTATCTATTCGGGCGTCTATAACGTTGCCGCCACCCAAGGGCATACCAAACCGGTCGCGCGGGCCTTGCGCCTGGCCATGGTGCGTTCCGTGATCGTCCAGGCCCGGAAGGTGGTGCCACCGGCCCAGTTCGACAGCCGGGACAGGATTCTAGCTGAACACGCCGCGCACCATTTCGAAATGATGTGCCGGACCTGCCACGGTGCACCGGGCAAAAAGCCCGACCCGTGGAAACTTTACCCGCCGGCACCCGACCTCGCTGATGCGTTGCGCGTGACCCGTTGGCAAGACCGCGAGGTATTCTGGATCATCAAAAATGGCATCAAGGACACCGGCATGTCGGCCTACGGCCCCTCGCATAGCGATGAAGAACTGTGGGCGCTTACCGCGTTGGTGCGGCAATTGGAAAGCATCACTTCCGAACGGTATCGTACGATGGTCGAACGCGTCCCACCTGACGAACGGCCCCACAACGATGAGCATGCGAGCGACCCTCAAGGCTCCGAAGCGGAACATTCGCACGGGCGTTGAGCGAAACAGTGGCATCATCGCTAGGATGAATATTCCGCAGGTCGGTTGTTCACCGTATGCGGACTGAGATGGATGCGATCCGCGCCTGCCTGCCGGCCAAGGCGGTCTAATGTTAGTGTCATATAGGTCTTCTGATCGAAGCCGCGAAGTCTTAGCTCGGGAGGAGTGATGGGAGACGCGTCTCCCCCTCGCTTGCCCCTCCTCCAACTAATACCCATGAAAAAGGCATCAGGCACCCTCCTGTTCGCACGGAAGCCGGTCGGCTTCTGTTATATAAACGGTTCCCAACTCCTGGCGCTCGGCCTCTGCACCGCCCTCGCCGGCTTCGGCCTTCCCTCCGCCCGCGCCGCGAGCGCCACGTGGGACGGCGGCGCAAGCACCAACGTGCTCAACACCGCTGCCAACTGGACGGGCGACACGCTGCCCAGTGCAAACAACGAGGTCGCCACCTGGGACGGCACCGTCCCGGGAGACCTCTCCCTAGTCTGGAGCGGCAACTTCGGGCCGACCAGCGGTAATTCCGGCGGCGTAAGCGTCAACGTCGCCGCGACGAACACCGGCAGTCTCACCCTCGACGCGACCAGCGGCAACTTTGGCCTGGGCACGGTCACCATCGCCTCCGGCGCGGGAGCCTTCGCCTTCGGTGACGGCGTCGGCACGGCCAGCGTCGTCCTCCGCGCGGCGACCGCCGCGTCGAGTTTCACCAACAACTCGTCCAACACCGCCACCGTCAAATCCGACGTCAGCATCCTCAATGGCGGCGGCGTCGGCGGCCGCGTCATCACCTTCGACGGTTCCGGCAACTGGTCGGTCGAAGGCGCGTTCATCACCGCGGGATTCACCAGCGCGGGCTCGGCCAGCTTGGTTAAAAACGGCGCCGGCACCCTCACCCTCGCGGGCGCCAACGTCCATGGCGGCGGCACCACCCTGAACAACGGAGTCCTGGCCGTCACCCACGGATCCGCCCTCGGCAATGCGGGCAATGCCGCCGTCAACGGCTCGTTCGGCACCCGGCTCGAACTTTCCAACAACATTACCCTGTCCGGTCCGGTGAACATCAATCTCACCGGCCGTAACAACGTGGTGGATAACACGAGCTCGGGGGCTTCGATCCGCAACGTTTCCGGAAGCA
This sequence comes from uncultured Akkermansia sp., assembly GCA_966250295.1. Lineage (GTDB taxonomy): Bacteria > Verrucomicrobiota > Verrucomicrobiia > Opitutales > Opitutaceae > IMCC26134_A. The sequence continues at coordinate 3,390 of CBINGR010000026.1, forward strand.
ACTCGATCGCCTCCAATCTGGTCTTCGCCAACGTCGGCGGCACCAACCTCAATATCCTGTCCACCGCCGGCACCCTCACGCTGAACGGCACAATCTCCACCAGCCTCGCGACTGCCATCCGCACTTTCAACTTCACCGGCGCCGGCGACATCGTCGCCAATGGCGTCGTCAGCAATGGTTCGGGCACCGTGGGCGTGATCAAAAACGGCACCGGCACCCTCACCCTCGCCGGCGCCAACTCCTTCACCGGCGGCACCACGATCTCCGAAGGCACCTTGGCCGCAGGCAACGCCACCGCCCTCGGCAGCGGCCCGCTCTCCATCGTATCCGGCACCCTTTCCTCCTCCGTCTCCGGCCTCTCCAGCGTCGGCAACGTGACCTTCTCCGCCGGCGACATCGTTCTCAATTCCAGCGGGGTCGGTTCCCTCGGCCTGGCCAATGGCGCCGGCTTCACCATGAGCGGCGGCACCTGGTCGGTTTCCATCGCCAGCGCCAGCAGCTACGATCAGGTCCTGGGCACCGCCACGGGCGGTTTTAATCTGACCGGCGGCAGCATCGCACTGGACGGCATCAGCGATTACGGCGTCGGCTACAGCTTGCTCGACGGCTTCGGTTCCGGGTCCGTCTCCGGCCTCTCCATCACCGGATACGATACCGTTAACTGGGTCGCTTCTCTCGGCACCGACGGCGTCCTCAGTTTCTCCGCCATCCCCGAGCCCTCGTGCGTAGCCGGAATTGCCGGCCTCACCGCGCTTGGCCTGGGAATCGCCCGCCGTCGCCGCGCCAGGTAAGCTCCGCCGTTTCACCTCTGCGATCGGTCGCTCCCGTCGGCACGGGGATCAGCCCCGAGTCCATGTCGGCCCCTGCCCATGGCAGGCGCCGAGACTCGGGGCGCGTTATTTTATTATTCCAAAAGACATCCACATGAACCCGTACAAACCAGCACCCCGGACCGGGGGGATTCTTCTGCTTTTGGCCGGATACGCGTTGAGCTCCGCTCTGCACGCGGAAATCAACCTGCGCCGGGAGGTCGCCCAAATCACCGAGTCCTGGGCCGAACATTTTGCCGATGGGGCCCTGGCCGCCGCCGTGAAAGTCCAGGCCGCCGGTCAGGCCGTGGCGGTGGACTTCGGCTCGAACAGCTACGTCGCCCAAAGCCTGATCGGTAACGACCAATACCTCAAAGGCATCGCCTTCTATGGCGGCGGCCTCAACGCGACGCCCCTGGAATACAACGTATCGGTACTGGACTACGGGGCCAGAAAGCCGGTCATGTCGCTGGCCGACTTCAACCCACCCGAGCCGCCCACCGTGATGACCAGCGGTACCATCACCCTGGGCAGGGAATCGATGTCCCAAGTGTACCTTTCGTTCAACGGCGCCGACAGCATCTTCCTGAAAAAGGACCACGCTTACGTGATCATCATCGGAGCCACGCGCGACAGCAACGCGCGGTTTTACCGGGCCATTTCCGACGAGGGCTATCCGCAGGGGACAGGCGCTTCCGGCCCTCTCCGGCTGAGCCCCGACGTATTCTCGGCGAACGGAAGCCGGGACATCCTTTTCGCCCTCTACACGAGCCCCGCCGGCAAATAACCGCGGCTATAGCCACAAAAGGTTCAAAGAGCGCAGAAGCCGAGGCCGTGTTTTGCGGCTTTTGTGCCTTTTGTGGCGGTAACAGGGCGTGACGGACCGCCCTGCCGCAGGTTTGGAGTGCGGAGCCTCGGCTCCGCTTTGGACGGCGCGATCTCGGCCGCCCCGTTCGCTCCCTTTGTGGCGAGCCAAGGCTCGCCATCGAAAGCGGCGTCGTGTCCTCAAGATTACCCACAAGTGGGAGGAAGAGGAGGGGGCGATGCGAAGATGAGCCAGGAGTCGGTGATATCTTGAAGACGGAGGAGCCCGCGCCAGAGGGTTTGGGGGCCCGGGGGGCCGTCGCTTTTGCGGGCGAGATGGCCGCCGAGTCGCCCGATCCAGCGCACCTGGGTTTGAAGGTCAGGGAGAGCTGCGGGAGCGATTCGGGTTTTATTGATGTAACAATACAGCGCCTGCTGTTCATCGCCCGAAAGCCAGTCGTGGGCCGGCGCCTGTGGATGGATTCTGACCGCGTGGGTCAGGTCGAGACGCCGCACTCCATACTCTATCAAAATCGGCGTCTGAGGCATGGACGGACCGCCGGACCGTCCGTGTGGCGTTTCGGCGGGCCCAGCGGGCCCGCCCTACCGGGTGCGCGGAGGTTACCATAACAATTCCGCCCCCTTGGCTTCGCCGTGCTTCCGGGTTGGTTTGAGGTCGTATGTTGCCCCTCCTGCTCCGCCCTCTCGCGGCCGCCCCTCCCCGAGGCCCCGGGCGAGCGTTACCCTCGTCAGCTCCGACCTGAACCCATACCGGTCAAACCCGCCGCCAGACCCATGCTGCCTGCGGCATGAGTACAAAAAAATTCCGCACGGTCTCGGCAATGCCTCTTCGTGCGTCCCGCCGGCCGCCGGTAAAGCCGGCGAATAAACTCATCGGCTCTCCGTGCGGTGAATTAAGCCCGGCCGTGGACGTTTCGTGCCCCCAGTTCCCGTAGTTCCCCCCCAAAAACATGAACTCCATGCACCTAAGAAAGCACCGCGCCGTCGCTTCCCTGCCGGCGCCTGCGAACGGCCCCCACCCCGTTTCGCTTCACCCATCGTCGCGTGGCGCTGCCATATTCCGGTCCTCGGCACGCGCTGTACAGATGAAATAAACCCCTGAATACCAAACGATATTAAGCTTATGAAAATTTCATTTCCAACCCTGAGGCGCCTGTTCGTCGCGGGCTTGATCTTGCTCGGTGCCATAAACGCAAACGCCGCCCGACAGATGGAAAACCTGGGGCGCGGCGTCGTCGCCATACGCACCGGCACGTCCAGCGTGTTCCTGAGCTGGCGCCTGCTGGGACTCGATCCCGCCGGCATCGGCTTCAATGTATATCGCTCCGCCAACGGAGGCGCGGCGGTGAAACTGAACGGTTCCGTCCTGACCGCCGGCTGCAATTATAACGATACCACCGCCAACCTGGCCCAGGCCAACGCTTATTATGTGCGTCCGGTGATCGGCGGAGTCGAGCAGGCCGCAAGCGGTTCGTTCATCCTTCCGGCCAACGCCGCGACGGAACCGGTGGTCCGCATCCCGATTCGCAACACCGGTGGGGTCCCCCACGTTTGGGTCGGAGATCTCGATGGTGACGGGGAATACGATTACGTGCTGACCCGCGAGGGCACGCGCCAAAAAGTGGAAGCTTATAGGCGGGACGGCACCTTCCTGTGGGCCACGGATCAAGGCCCGAACAGCGACAACACGGGCAACAACGAATACGAGGCCCGTCCGTCCACCCTTGCCTCGGGCAATTGGGACGGCGTGACCGTTTACGACCTCGACGGCGACGGCAGGGCGGAAGTGATTCTCAAGACTGCCAACGGCGTCGTCTTCGGCAACGGAGTAACCATGTCGGTGAGCGACAACAACGCGCAGTTCATCTCCGTTCTCAATGGGATGACCGGTGCCGAACGGGCGCGCATCCAGTGGCCCTCCACTTATGCCTCCGATGGCTGGATGGGAATGAACTTCGGTATCGGGTACATCAATGGCACGACCCCCAACATCATCGTGAAGGGTAAAAACCGGGTAGGGATGGATGGCTTTAACATGATCGTCTGCGCGTTCAGCTTCAGCAACGGCAGCCTGACCAAAAACTGGCAGTGGAATCGTGGAACGGCCAACGCAAACGACGGCCATCAGATCCGAATGTTCGACATCGATCGGAATGGCACCGACGAATTTTGCGACTGCGGCTTCACGCTCAACGCCAACGGCAGCTTCCGTTACGCGATTCCCGGCGTGATCCACGGCGATCGCAATTCGATCGGCGATCTCAATCCGAGTCGGGCCGGCATCGAGGGCTTCGTCATTCAGCAGGATAATCCCAGCGGCCTGCTCTATGCCGTTTATGATGCGGCGACGGGGGCGATCATTCGCAACCACTTTGGCGCGATCGAAGACACGGCGCGCGGCCTGGCGGCGGATATCGATGCATCCTCTCCCGGCTGCGAATATTGGTCGTTCCACGGGGTGCATCGTATGGATAACGGCAACACGATAGGAACGGGCCAGCCCTATCCCAATTTCCGCATCTGGTGGGACGGCGATCTTCTCGCCGAGAATCTGCACGACGGAAAAGTGGAAGAATGGAATGGCGGGCGGCTTCTTACCACCTGGAACGCCGCCATCGGCGGGGCAGCAGGCACCTACCGCAACGCGCCCATGTTCTACGGCGATATCCTGGGCGACTGGCGCGAGGAGATCGTGATGACGAGCTATGACTCCACCCAGTTGATCGTCTTCACCACGCCGACTCCGACGACCACGCGGCTTTACACGCCGGCGCACAATCCCGCGTACCGGAATAGCATGACGATGAAGGGCTACCAACAGTCCCACTACACGGATTATTTTCTGGGCGACGGCATGAGCACCCCGCCGGCCCCCAACATCAGCTACTCGGGATCAGGACCCTCCACGGTTTATTACAAATTCAGAAACGTCGGAACCGGTTTGTACATCGACGGCATGGGACGGACGGTCAACGGCGAAAACTGTGGGCAGTATGCCGGCAATTCCAGTTATAATCAGCAGTGGTCCATCGAACCTTCCGGGAGTTTCGTGAAACTGCGCAATCGGGCGACCGGTTTGTACCTGGACGGCATGGGACGCACCACGGATGGCTCAGCGGCCGGCCAATGGGACGCCAGCGGCAGCTACAACCAACAATGGGCGCAGGAGACGGTGAGCGGTAACTACAAGTACCGGAACCGCGCGACCGGCTTGTATCTGGACGGCATGGGCCGTACCGCCAACGGTTCCGACCTGGGCCAATATACCGGCAACACCAGCAACAATCAGCGGTTTGTACGCGAACAGTTGTGATAGTTCCGCGGGCCGGGCGCGGCCAAAGGGGCGCGCTCAGCTTCGCGGTTTTCCGTTTGATCGAGACGGCCGGATGAAAAATCCCCCCGATAGCCAAGCCGGCGAACGCCCCAACATGCGACAGATCGCCACTCTCGCCGGGGTGAGCACCATGACCGTCTCGCGCTCTCTCCGCAACAGCTCCTTGGTCAAGCCCGAGGTACGGGCCAGGATCCAAGAGCTCGCTCTCCGGCTTGGCTACCGGCCCGATCCGAAAGCCGCGAAGCTGGTCCGGCTACTGCGACGCAGAAGCCAGCCGGCTTTCGTGGCATCCATCGCGGCCCTCACTTCGTTTTCCGCGGAGATCGAGCCGCCTTTCACGCGTCGTCTGCGCGAGCATGCGCAGGCCCATGCCGCCGAGCTCGGTTATGCGCTGGAGGTGTTTCGGATCGGTGCTCCGGAAAAATTTAACCGGGGGCTGGAACGCGTCCTTCTCAGCCGCGGAATAGAGGGAATCTTGCTACTCCCCATGCGCGCCTCGGCTCATGTCGACCGGCTGCTCAACTGGACAAAATTCTCGGTGGTCGCCGCCACCCCCAGCGTGCTTGCCCCCGAATTTCCGCGGGTGGCGGCGAATTATTTCCACAACGCCCGTCTGCTCTGCGATGCGCTCACCCGGCGCGGGTGCACCCGCATTGGTTTCCTCGGACCGGAGTCTTTCTGTGCACGCACCCGTCACGCCTTTGCCGCCGCGGCCGTCTGGGAGGGCATGGCCATCGGCGGGACGGCGGTGCGCCCGTTCGTGTACCCCGGGTGGCGCCCGGACGGAACGGAATTTTCGCGCTGGTTCGCGCAAGAACAGCCGGACGCCATCATCGTACACACCGAGAGACTTATCCCTTATCTCAATATCGCCTCGGACAAACCCATCGTTTTTGCCTGCACGAATACCGAGCCTCTGACCTCGAAATGGCCGGGCATCAACGAACGCCACGATCTCATAGGCAGAAAGGCCGTCGACGTGCTCACCAGCCTCGTCAATCGAGGCGAAAAAAATGTCCGCGACAGCCACTCGATCACCTTGATAGAAGGCCACTGGGACGAACCTGGGTGCGTCCTTTGATTCTGGTCAACCCGCGCCCGGACCGATCGGGCCCGGCGAGCCGCCGGCGACCGTTCCCAAGGCCGGCAGGACGAAATCACGAGGAGGCTGCGGCTGCCATCGGTCCATAACCGGCAAAGGCCTCCAGCTCCCGCTCCAAACCATCGATCCAGCGGAAAGTGGCGCCGTCGCGCCGCTCTTCGACGATCTTGGACGCGGGCAGATCCCGGATGTGCGCTTGCGCCTGCACGTTGATATAGAGGCGGGCATGCTCCGCACCGATCCCGGCGGTGCAGACCGGGGTTGCAGGGCTGGCGATGCGCTTGAGTACGGAGTCGAGCTGATGACGACGTGCGGTATCCGACGTCGTGATGGGGATTCTCTCGACGCCGCAGGCCGTCTCGACGTCCAGAGAGGTTTCCTGGCGCCAGACGATGCGCGCCTGTTCGGCCTGGACGACGATTTCGGCATCGCGATGGCGCGCACTCGCGTGGCTGCCGGCGAAACGAAACGGTACGCCGTCCACCGTGCTGCCGCGCAGGGTGAAGGTGTCAAAATTTTCGATGGGATAGACGCGGCATAGATCGGCACGCACCTCGCCCAGACAAGCGACCGACCGGCCGGGGGGCGCAGCGAGACGAAGCATGATCAGGATGAAATGAGCCATGGCGTTGCTCAACGGGGAATCGAGGACTGCCTGCCCGTCGACCCGCAGGCGACCGGCCCAGGAATTGCGCCGGTAATAATCGGAGGCGCGCGGCCACAAGCAGATGCCGGAAACGCGTTGCAGCGGCCCCCATTCCCCGGCGGACAAACGACGGCAAAGCGAGGCCAGCTCGGGCGAATAGAAATCCTGGAATCCCACGGCCACCCAGCGGCCGGTGCGCCGCTCGGCAGCCAGGATTTCCTCGATATCGGCCAGCGTGGGAGCCAGCGGCTTTTCGACCAGCACATGGGCTCCCGCCTCCAGTGCGGCGACCGTCATGCACGCGTGGAGATGCGGCGCGGTCGGCACGACGCACAAATCGATGCGCCCGGCCCAGGCTGCCAGCATGTCGCGATAGTCATTATAAATCACGCAGCCATCGCCCTCGAGCTCCCGGCACAGTTCTCCGGCTTGCGCACGATTGATCACGGCCGCCGCACACAGGCGCAGGCGCCCCTCCTTCGCACCGGCGCGCAGCAAGGAAAGATGCGTTCCCGCGTAGCCGGTTATACCGATAATAACGACGTTGATCATGAGGAAAAGAGAGACAGGCGGCCACGGAGCCGGCGCCGGGGAGAAGAGAGCGATCGATCAAACCAAGAGCCCTCCTGCATCGGGATGCCGCACCCCTCGGGCATGCGCCGCCCGTCCTTGCATTGCGAAACCGGCCCGGCGAGAGATCCAGCGCTGGCGGGGCCTCAAGCGTCAAGGTGTGACCTTCAAGCGGAGGAAGCGGCGAACACCCGCGGTCGTGAGATCGACATTGTCGGTGTAGGTTGTCGTGCCGCTGGAGCTAAAGCCTGTGTAAGCACCGGCTTCCGTCCAGACGATGAGATCGGAACTGGCTTCGACTAGGTAATCGAGCGCGGGATCGTCGATGTGGTTAAAGGTAAGACTCAGTACATTGCCGACCCGCGCCACGCTAACGGGGGCGCTGAAATCGGCGGAGGTCGGCACGGTGCCGGTCGCATATTCTATCAAGTTGGCGATGCCGTCCTGGTCGGCGTCGAAGGCATCCGCGCCGTTGCCGGAATTTTCCGGCGAACCGAAGTAGGTCTGGCGCCAGGCCTGGAGATTGGAGAGGCCCCCGAAAGCGGCGGGGCCTGCGAGCTGGTAAGTGTTGACCTCGTCGTTCGTAAGCGCGCCGTCCCAGATGCGGACTTCGTCGTAGGTGGCGGAGGCGACGCTATCGCCGGCCCACATCGACCGGCCGAGCCAATCGTCGAGGTCGTTGAGGTTGGCGAGCGTGTTGGCGGTATCGAAACTGCCCTTGGCCACCAGGCCGGTGGTGGTGGCGGCGGTGGCGGTGTACCACGTCACACGGGTGCCGCTGGCGAGCGCCCCATTGGTGTAAGTGGCGGGCGTGAGGGTGAGCACGATGTGATATTTCTCGCCGAGGGTATAGGGCGCGTTGGTGTTGGAACCTCGGCTGGTGACGCCGGCATCGACCCATTCCACCTGGTCCTGGGCCTGGTTGGTTCCCTGGGTCCAGGACATGAACAGATATTCGGTCGTGGAACTTCCGAAATCAAAGATACGGCCCCACGTCATCACGGCATTGGAGGTGGCCCAGAGCTCGATGGTCACCGGCGTGGTACGTCCGCCCACCAGGTTGGAGCCGAGACGCACCGCCGCCGAACTGGCGGAAGCGCCGCCGGCGAGGGTAATCTCGGAGGCCCCTTGAGTGACGGTGCCGCCGACTGCGGGATTGCTGTCGGGGTCTACAATCGTGGCGTGCGAGGTGCCGACGCTGTCGAGCAAATCGCCGTCGAAACTCCAGCGATGGGCCAGGGCCGCATGAGTCGGCGTCCAGTTAGAGTTGTGCGGATCGGAGCCGGCCGTCATCTCGGCGGCGTTGCTCGCCCCATCGTTGTCGGCGTCTCCTGACCCGGTGGCCGCGGTGAGGTCGCCGAAGTGAACGATTTCCCAGGCATCCTTCAGCCCGTCGTTGTCGGTGTCGGGCCAGGAGCCGGCGTTGACCGGGCTGCTGCCGGCCGCCTGTTCCTGCAGGTTGGTGGCGCCGTCTCCGTCGGGATCGCCAGAGCCGGTCTGGGCGGTCCTGTTGCTGAAATAGGTGGCCTCCCAGGCATCGGCAAGGCCGTCGCCGTCGATATCGTTCGGAGTGGAGGCCGTGAGAGTGGGGTTCGAACCGGCCGCTTGTTCCTGCAAATTCGTGAATCCGTCGCTGTCGGGGTCGCCGGACTCGTTTTGCGCGGCGACGTTGCCGAAATAGAAAACTTCCCAGGCATCATCGAGCCCGTCGTCGTCGGTGTCGGGATCGGAAGTCGGCATCGCCACCTGCAACAAGCCGGTCCCGGTGAACTGTGAACTCACGTTCGGCGCGCCCGAGGTGCTGGAGCCCCAGATGCTCCCACCCGGCACATAAAGCGTGCCCCCGTTCAGCGAAAGGGCATCGATGGTCATGGTTCCGCTGTAGTCCAGCGCCGAAGTCCCCGTGTCCTCGAGCACCAAGGTGGAGTGGGGACCCAACGCGGCGGCGTTCTGCAAAACGAGATTCGCTCCATTGGCGACGATGACCGTGTTGGAATCGCCCAGCGTGCCCGTGGCTCCCACCGTGATGGCTCGGGCTAGCACCGAGACGTCTCCGGTGAAAGCCGGGTTGGCGCCCGAGACGACCATACCGGTGGTCACGCCCGCACCCTGGGTCAGCTGGACGACCTTCGGGCCCAAAGTGCCGGAGATGTTGAGCTGGTTAGGGTCGCCTAGACCCGTGCCCGAACTGCTGAGGTTCACGATCGTGATCTCTCCGGCGCCGGTTGCGCCGATGCTGCCCTGCAGGTTGGTCTGCCGGCGATTGTTCCGAACAGTGATGGTCTGGTTGGTCGCCGCCGTGATCGTTCCGGTAAGCGTGATTTGAGCGGCCGCGTTGTTGCTGCCGGCCGTCCCGAGGTCGAGATTCGTGTTGCTCAGGAGCAGGTTGGCCGCGCTCACGATGCCGCCGCTGCTCGTCGCCCGGATCTCCGCCGTGTTGGCATTGCCGAAGCCGTTGGTGAAACCGGTGCCGTCGAGCGTGAGGCTGAAGCCCCCGGCGTTCGTGTGGGTCCAAATGCGCGCCGAACCGGCCGTGTTACGCAGTCCGCTCACGGTCGCGTTGACATCCAGCTCGGTGCTGAACCCGGCGCCCGTGTTCATCGCGGCGAGCGCTCCCACGGCGTCGGGATAGACGGTTGCGCCGGTCCAGTTGGCCGGGGTGCTCCACAGACCGGTGGACCCGCCGTTGTTAAAAGTGAACGTCTGGGCCTGGAGCGAAGCGGCCGCTCCGGCGAAAAGCACGGCGAGCGCGCAAGAATGCGAACGTAATTTCATAAGCTGGGTCGGTTGGGGGTAAGGAAGGGACATCGGAATGGATTGAAGCCCCGCTGCCCCGATACCGCGCCCGACCATATGCGTCCGCTCGTCTCGAAACGGAAGCTGGCCCCGGTGTTATGGTAACCCTGGAGCTGCCGCCAAGAGGCGCTTTCACCCGCCGCTTGACCCAGGTCAATGCGCGCCCGCCCGGCTTCCGTCATGCTGCGCCTCATGGCCGCCTATTACGGACTTTTCGTCACTATTCATTTGCTCTGCGCGCTTACCTTCGTTGGCGCGGTTTTTTTCGAGATCCTGGTCATCGAGCCACTCGGGAAAACGCTGCCCCCCGGCATCGATAAACACATCGCCGAAGCCATCCCGCGCCGGGTGCGGGTTTTTATGCCTGCGGTGGTCGCGCTGCTCTACCTAACCGGCGCGGCCATGTTCTGTGTCCACTATGCGGGGCGTCCCGACTTTTTTCACACCAAGTTCGGTCTGCTCCTCACCGCCAAGGTGTCGCTCACCTTCATCGTGCTCGGCGTGTTCGTCTCCGCCATGCGCGCCACGCGCAAAGGGACGATGGACCCTTGCCGCTTCCGCCACACCCACCGCGTTGTCGGCGCAGCCATGCTCGGCATCGTCCTGCTCGCGAAAGGCATGTTTTATTGGTGACCGGCCCTGCGGACACCAAACCGTCGGACTCGACATCCGCTGGCCCGCGGCAGTTTGGCCCATGCGCGGCATGTCGGCCTGTTGCAGGCGGATCGCTTTGGCCGACGCGTTGACCTGCATCAAGGACGGCCGCCGCCCGCACCCCTAAGCTGCCGCATGGAAAACCCGTTTGTCCCCGATCCCTCGCTGCCCGTGCTTATCCAAGGAGGCATGGGCATCGGCGTTTCCCACTGGCAACTTGCGCGTGCCGTCGCGCTCACTGGCCAGCTCGGAGTCGTGTCGGGAACCGCGCTCAACACCCTCCTTTGCCGCCGCCTTCAGGACGGAGACTCGTCCGGCGATCTCCGCCGCGCACTCGCCGCCTGCCCGCTGCGCGCCGCCGTGGAGCGCGTACTGGCGCGCTACTTCGTTCCCGGGGGCCTGCCCACCGGAGCCCCCTATCGTCTGACGCCGCTTTACTCCCTGGAGACCCCGCGCGAACTGATCGAAATCACTATCGTCGCGTCCTTCGCCGAGGTTTTCCTCGCGAAGGAGGGGCACGCCGGCCCAGTCGGCATCAATCTCCTGGAAAAAATTCAGCTCCCCACCCTGCCCACCCTCTACGGCGCGATGCTGGCCGACGTGGACTATGTGCTCATGGGCGCAGGCATTCCGCGCGCGATCCCGGGCCTGCTCGACGCCCTCGCGGCCGGGCGCGCGGCCGAGTTGCGCATCGACGTCATCGAGCGTTCCGGAACCGCTGCCGAGCCGCGGCCTCCCGCGATCCTGCGCCTCGATCCAAACGAACTCGGCCTGGCCATCCCCGGAACGCTGCGTCGCCCGCGTTTCCTCGCCATCGTCTCGGCCGCGGCAGTCGCGCTGACGCTGGCGCGCAAGGCCTCCGGCCGCGTGGATGGTTTTGTCGTCGAAGGCGCCAACGCCGGCGGCCACAATGCCCCCCCGCGCGGAGGCTCGACCGACGAGCGAGGGCAGCCGATCTACGGCCCGCGCGACAAGGTGGACCTCGAGGCCATTCGCTCCCTTGGCCGTCCCTTCTGGCTCGCCGGCGGCTTTGCCGGCGCGGAGAAGCTGAGGGAAGCCCAGGCACTTGGCGCCCAAGGGGTACAACTCGGCACCGCCTTCGCCTTTTGCGAAGAATCCGGCGTCACCCCCGACCTGCGTGCCCGCATCCTGGCGAAAAGCCTGGCGGGCTCGCTCGAGGTTCTCACCGACCTCCGCGCCTCCCCCACCGGCCTGCCCTTCAAGGTCGTCGGCGTGCCGGGCTCCCTGTCCGAACCGGCCGTCCATGCGATGCGCGAACGACGCTGCGACCTGGGCTACCTTCGTCAACCTTACCGGCGCGAAGACGGCTCGGTCGGCTATCGCTGCCCGGCCGAACCCGTGGAAGATTACGTACGCAAGGGCGGCGATCCGGCCGATGCCATGGGCCGCAAATGCCTCTGCAACGGCCTGCTCGCCACCGCCGGGCTCGGGCAACGCCTGCACGACGGCGACCGCGAAGCCCCGATCGTGACCGGCGGAGCCGACATCGCCAAGCTCGCCGCCCTGTTGCCTCCGGGGCAACTCGACTACGCGGCGGGCGACGTGCTGCGCCAGCTCGGCCTGCCCGACACTCCGCAAAAGCCAGGCTCCTCATCCATTTCCTGAATACGTTCCGCCCGCCGGACCGAGCCGGCTGGAAATCGGCGCCGCGCCCCCAGGCGCGGGGCGCGGGAGTACTGTCATCGCAGAGAAATGCGAAGTCGATCGTCGGTCCTCACGTCCGGAGTCACTTCGGCCGGTATGGCTTTCAAACTGGAATCGAGACACCCTTCGGGGCGGAACCGCTGGATCACCCATTCGGCAAAGCCCTCCGCGCGCAAGGTCGCGGCCATCGAGGCCAGAGCCGGGGGCGGAAGCAGCGAGGGATGCCAGGTCGTGCGGATTTCGCAGGCCACACCCGATTCGCGCAACATGCGCAAACTCTCCCGCGCCGGCTCGCCGTGACGGTGCAGGGTCACGGTCTCGTAGGCGTCGAAGGGAGCCTTGAAATCAAAGCCCACCCAGTCGAGCAGCGGCAGGCAGAGCGCGAACCGCCCCGGCGACGGGCCGCCGGTGTGCAGGCCGGTCTTGAAACCCAACTCGCGCACCGCGCGCAGAGCCTCGGGCAAACCCGATTGAAACGTGGCCTCGCCGCCGCTGAAAACCACCGCGTCGAGCAGCCGCCGGCGGCGCGGCAACCAGGCGAGAATTTCAGGCCAGGTCGGTGCACGCGCGCCGGCCGGCGCGAAGGGCAGCAGGTGCGGGTTGTGGCAATAGGCGCAACGCCACGCGCAGCCTTGGCAAAACACCACGGCGGCAAGGTGCCCGGGCCAGTCCACGACGGACAAACGCTCGAAGCCGCCGACCACGAGGTCGGCGGCGGAGGCGGCGGCCCCGGGTGAGGCCGGCGACGACGGCGCTCCGTCGTCGGCGGCGGACCTCAGAGGCGGCTCGCGCACCGGGCCTCCTGGAAGAAGCGGCGTTCCTGATGCTCGCCCTGCTTGCCGACGTTGAAGCTGGAGACAGGACGGTGATAGCCCATGACGCGGGTCCAGACCTCGCAGGGCTGGCGTTCGGCGTCGGTGAGCACGACGGTGTCGAGAGCGGGGGCGATGACGGGGGTATCGAGGGCGGAGGCTTGCATGGTCTTATTTGTGTTTTGTTTTTGGATACGGTTTAGGATTCCTCGTTTTTGCGGGGAAAATCGTGTCAACCCGCGCTCGCCTGGGCGGCGGCGCGTTTTCGGGCCAGGCGTTCCTCGTCGCATTTCGGACAAAACCGGTGCTCTCCCGCGAGGTAGCCGTGTTCCGGGCAGATGGAGAACGTCGGAGTAATCGTGATGTAAGGCAGCGAGTAGTTCTCGAGCACGCGGCGCACGAGTTTTCTACAGGCCTCGGCGTCGCTGATGCGTTGTCCCATGTAGAGGTGAAGCACGGTGCCGCCGGTGTATTTGCGTTGGAGTGCCTCCTGGTGGTCGAGCGCTTCGAAGGGGTCGTCGGTGAAGCCCGCCGGAAGTTGCGAAGAATTGGTGTAGTAGGGCTTTTCGGCGGTGCCGGCCTGGAGGATGTCGGGCCAGCGCTTCTTGTCCTCCTTGGCGAAACGGTAGGTGGTGCCCTCGGCGGGCGTGGCCTCGAGGTTATACATGTGGCCCGTCTCATCCTGGAACCGCACGAGCAGGGCGCGACAGTGGTCGAGCAGGCGCAGGACAAGGTCACGGCCCGCGGCGGTGGTGATGTCGTCCCGGTCTGAGGTGAAGTTGCGCACCATCTCGTTGAGCCCGTTCACGCCGAGGGTGGAGAAATGGTTTCGGAGGGTGCCGAGGTAGCGCTTGGTGAATGGAAACAGCCCCTGGTCCATGAGGCGCTGGATGGCCTTGCGCTTGATCTCAAGGCTGACGCGGCCGAGTTCGAACAACTCCCCGAGGCGCCGGAAAAGCGCCGCCTCGTCGCCGCGGTACAGATGGCCGAGACGGGCGCAGTTAACCGTGACCACACCAATGGAGCCGGTCTGCTCGGCCGAGCCGAAGAGGCCGTTGCCGCGCCTGAGCAGCTCGCGCAGGTCGAGCTGGAGGCGGCAGCACATGGAACGAATCATGTTGGGCCGCAGCTCCGAGTTGATGAAGTTCTGGAAATACGGGAGGCCATATTTCGCGGTCATGGCGAAGAGGCGGGCGGCGTTATCCGAATCCCAGGGGAAGTCCTTCGTCATGTTGTAGGTGGGAATCGGGAACGTGAATACACGGCCCTTCGCGTCCCCTCCGGTCATGATCTCGATGTAGGCGCGGTTGATCAGGTCCATTTCCGCCTGGAGTTCGCCGTAAGTGAAGCCGACCTCCCTGCCGCCGATGATCGGCATCTGGTCGCGGAGGTCGTCCGGACAAGTCCAGTCGAAGGTGAGGTTGGTGAAAGGCGTCTGGGTGCCCCAGCGGGAGGGGACGTTGAGATTGTAGATGAGTTCCTGGACGCACTGGCGCACCTCCTCGTAGCTCATGCGGTCGAGCCGCACGAAGGGGGCCATGTAGGTGTCGAACGAAGAAAAGGCCTGCGCGCCGGCCCACTCGTTCTGCAAGGTGCCGAGGAAGTTTACGATCTGGCCGACGGCCGAGTGAAAATGCTTCGGAGGGGCCGCCTCGACCTTGCCGGGCACGCCATTGAGGCCCTCGGTGAGCAAAGTACGCAGCGACCAGCCGGCGCAGTAGCCGGAGAGCATGTCGAGATCGTGAATATGGAAATCGCCGTTGCGATGCGCGGCGCCGACCTCGGGCGGATACACGTGGCTGAGCCAGTAATTGGCCGTGACCTTCCCGGAGACGTTAAGGATAAGGCCACCGAGGGAGTAGCCTTGATTGGCGTTGGCCTGCACGCGCCAGTCGGCGCGGGTCAGATATTCGTTGATCGAGGATTCCACGTCCACGAGCGTGCGCCGGTCCGCGCGGGCGGCTTTGCGTTTCTCGCGGTAAGCTATGTAGGCGCGGGCAGTGACGAGATGTCCGGCGTGGAAAAGCGCCGCCTCCACCTCATCCTGGATCTGCTCGATGCCGACGGTCTCGCCGGGGTTGACGCGCACCAGGAGACGGCCGGTCACATCGGCCGCAAGGCGGACCGCGACCTCGGCGCCAAAGGCACCTGTGGCTTCGCCGGCGCGGACGAGGGCTTGGACGATCTTGTGTTCGTCAAAAGCGAGCAAACGGCCGTCGCGTTTGACCACGGTGAGGACAGTCGGGGCCAAGGAGGGCGATCCAGTGAGAGTAGTCGGGATGAAGCGATCGGGCACCATAGGTTGTGGTTGTTCCGTGCCGACTCCACTACAGGTCGACTCTCTTCGCCAGACGCGAAGCAGCCGGACTTGATCTGAATCAAATCCGGCCGCGGTTTTGTCGGGTCCCGGGACATGCGCCTCGGATCTTCGCGCGGCACGATCGGCCCCAACCGTCAGGCGCCACGCCCCGCAACCTCTTTCCGCGCCGCGCTTAGGCGTTTTCCGCGCGCCCCATCGCATCGATTTCCTCGGCCAGCAACGGCGGCAGCCGCGCCGCGTCCTCCGGGCGGAAATCGACGTGCTTTTCCTTGGTCACGCCCAGTCGCGAGAGGTCCCAATGCAGCGCCGGCCGCAACTCGTGCCGCGCCAGCGTGTGCAACCCGCAACGCAGCGCACAACCGTCCAACATCACGATCGGCCGTCCCTTCTGTGCCGTGCGGACCAGCGGCTTCACGTCTCCGCCCAGTCCAACGATGCATGACATCTCCGCCCGCCGCTCCCGGTCCATCCGCACCGCGAGATGATTGGCCAGTTGAGCCGCGCTCGAACAACCCGAGCACGAGTAGATCAGGGGCTTGTCCGCGTAGGTCTCGCTTGTTTCGGACATGAATCGAAAATTTGCCGCGCCCATCCCAGCCCCCTATGAACCGGGACGGACGCGGCGGTCCGCCGCCGCACGCTACGCCGAGGCGAGCGCACGAGGGAAAAGAACGTTGTTCTCCTTGTGAACGTGTTGGTGCATGTCGCGCTCCAGCCGGGCCAATCCGTCGTAAAGCGCCCGGAAGGTATTGCAGGCCCACTCCGGCGGCACGTAGCCGTCGGTCAGTTCGCGGAAACGCTCCAGGGCGCCGCCCGCCGCCTCGTGCTCGCGCTCCAACTCGGCGATTGCCGACTTCAGTTCCTTGCGCTCGGCGGCCGATCCGCCTGCCGCATCCAGCCGGCGGATACGGGGAAACACCGCCGACTCCTCCTCGGCCATGTGCGCCGCCATTTCCGGTGCGAAGCGTTCGAAAACCCCGCGGATCTCGATCAGACGCGGCTCGTCCGCGCCGTGGACCGCCGCGACCTTTCGGGTCATGAAATCCAGACGGGGAAGCTCCTCGCGCAGGTAACCGTGGTGCGTCGTCTCGATGTGGTCGCAGAGCAGGGTCAGGCGCATCGCGTCCGCGTCCACCGGCGCGTCCCCCGCGGCCGCCCCGTCGAGGACAGCCAGCATGGCCATGACAGTGGCGGCATCGAGCCCCTTGGCGGCGCAAACCTCCGCGAGCGGCTTTTTTCCGCCGCAGCAGTAGTCGATGCCGAGTTTTTCAAAGACACGCGCCCGGACCGGGGCGGCGCGCACGAGTTCTCCGACGGTGATTTCCAAATTTGGCTTGTTCATTCGCTTTGATTTTTCGCGGGGAGCATTCGGGATCCGGCATGCTTCCACGCCCGGCATCCCACCGGTTCCCGGACTTTCTGAAAAGCCGTCCCCTCGAAACCCTTGATCCAGGTCAACCCGCGGCGACGAAAAACCACGCTCGCCCGTCCCCTCGCCCCAGGTCCGGCAAACCCGCCTCGCCTTGATTCGCATCAAGGCGTCCGTCGCCCTACCCCGCTATCCTTATCCCGCCATGAAAATCCGTTCCCTCCTCACCCTCGCCCTGCTCGCCTTCGGCTCCGCCGTCCCCGCGCTCCGCGCCGCCGACGGCCCGCGCGAAATCGCCGTCACCGCGAACGACGCGATGCAGTTCAGCCTCAAGGAAATCACCGCCGCCCCCGGCGAGAAAATCTCCCTTAAGCTCAGCCATATCGGCAAACTGCCCAAAACCGCCATGGGCCACAACTGGGTGCTCTTCGCCGCGCTGTCCGACGCCGACGTGCAAAAGCTTCTCATGGAGGCCATGAAAAACGCCCCCGATTACCTGCCCAAGGACCAGTCCGCCATCCTCGCTCACACGAAAATCATCGGAGGCGGCGAGAGCGATACGGTGACCTTTACCGCGCCCGAGAAACCCGGCGCCTACTCCTTCGCCTGCTCCTTCCCCGGCCATTTCAGCATGATGAAGGGCAAGTTCATCGTGAAATAAGCGCCGGCCGCTCCGCCTCGTCCCCTCCTTGGCCCCTCCCCGCCGGAGGGGCTTTTTTATGCTCCGGAATGCGGCGGCACGAGCTCTCGTTCGACGAGACGCCCGGGGCGCTCCGCCCTCACAACCGGTCCAGCACCAGCGCGGCCATCACCGGGGGCAGGTAGGCGATCGTGGTGAAAAACAAACGCCGCGCCTCGCGGTCGCGCGCTTTTCCCGCCCGCCGCCAAAAACGCCAGCTCGCCCAGATCATGGCCGCGCCGCCGGCCAGCGCCGCCGTGCCATAGATAGCCCCCGTCCACCCCAGCGCCCAAGGCAGGAGCGAGGCCCCGCAAAGCAAAACCGAATACGCCATCGACCAGGCCGCCGTGCGCCACCCGTCCGCGTCAACCGCCGGCAAAAGTGGAAAACCCGCTGCCAGGTAATCGTCGCGATACATCCAGCCCACCGCAAAAAAGTGCGGCATCTGCCAAAACAGAATCACCCCCGCGAGCACCCACGCCTCGATAGCTCCGGGCTCCCCCGCCGCCGCCGCGCCGATCAAGGGGGGCAACGCGCCCGACACCGCGCCGATTTCCGTCGCCCAACGCGTGCGCCGCTTCAGCGGCGTGTAGATAAGCCCGTAGATCACGATCGTCGCCAGCGCCAGGGCGGCCGGCACACCGCCGCCGCTCAGGGCCAGCCCGCCCACGCCAGTCACGCTGAGCGCCAGGCTCCAGGCCAAAGCCGCCGCCGCGCCGATCGCCCCGCCTGGCAGGGGCCGGGCAGCCGTGCGCCGCATCAATGCGTCGGTCCGGCGTTCCCACCATTGGTTGAGCGAAAGCGCCCCGCCCGCCGCCGCCGCGATGCCGGCCAACACCACCCCGGTCTTGATCCACCCACGCCCCGGCCCGGCGACCGCGTATCCAGCCATCCCCGACAGAACCGAGAAGGAGGCCAGCCTCGGCTTGGTGAGGAGAAACAAGGCCCTCGCGGGAAAACCAGGCCTCCGCACGTGCGGAGCGTCGCCGGCGGTGGAATTCGGCCAATCGACGGCCGGACGAGGAGGAAGCAGGGTTTCCATGCGTCCACTCTAAACGAAACAAGTCCGGCTTCCTTGATTCAAGTCAAGGAGGACCCGGCCCGGAGCGGTTATAAGCTAGCCCGCCACATGCCCGCTCCCGTCGCCGCTTTCTCCCCCGCCGCCACTCCTCCCCTGCGCAGGACCGCGTCGGCAGCGCGTCCCCAATTCGCCGCCTCTGCCAGCCACGATCCCGGTCCGGCGGCGCGCTGGCTGGCCCTCGCCCTCGGCAGCCTGCTCCTCGCCGGCCTGCTTTCGCTCTCCGTCGTACTTGGCCGTCTGCCCGGGCTCAACCGCCTGATCGACGATCCGCTCTTCTTCAAACGCTGCCTCGTGGTACACGTGGATCTCGCGCTCGTCGTCTGGTTCTATGCCTTCGCCTCCGCCCTCGCGGCCTTGCGCATCGGCGGACGTATCGGGGGGACCGGGCGGCTCGCCTTCGCCTCCGCAGTCCTCGGCGTGCTTGGTCTCGTCGGCGGCGGCCTGGCGCGCGGCGCCGCGCCGGTGCTGGCCAACTATGTGCCGGTGATCGATCACCCCCTTTTCCTCGCCGGCCTCGGCTTTTTTTTCGCCGGTGTGCTCGCCCACGCTCTCCGCACCGTTTCTGCGCCGGCCGCGTATGCAGGACACTCGGTTCCCCCGGACGCCGGCACCGGCGTGCAGGCCTGCAGCCTTGCCCTCGCGCTCGCCGCCGTCACCGGGATCTCCGCCCGCGTCGCGCTGCCGGAAGGCCTGCCGGCACACACCTTTTACGAGTTCCTTAACTGGGGTCCGGGTCACGTTCTCCAGGTCGCCAACGTCTGCGCTCTGCTCGCGGTCTGGTTCTGGATCGCAGGCCGCCTCGCCGGCCGTCCCGTGCTCGCCGCGCGCGGCGCGCGGTGGCTCTTCGGCGCCCTTCTCGCGCCGCACTTCGCCATGCCGCTGCTCTCCTGGCGGGGCGCGCTGCATCGCACCTACGTCGAGGGCGCCACCGGGCTCATGCGCTGGGGCATTTTTCCGGTCGTGCTTTTCGCGCTGCTGCTGGTCGTCCGCCACCTGCGCCGTCACCGCCCGGCCTCCCCGCCGGACGAACCCGCCGTGCTGCGTGCCGGATTCGCCGCCAGCGCAGGGCTGACCGTGCTGGGCTTCGTGCTCGGCGCGTGTATTCGCTCATCAACGACGCTCGTTCCCGCCCACTACCACGCCTCGCTCGGGGGAGTCACGGCGGCCTTCATGTGCGCCACTTACCTGCTGCTGCGCTCCCTGGGCCGCCTCCCGGCCCTGCCGCGGCGCGCCCGCGGCCAGTTGCTCTGCTTCGGCGCCGGGCAGGCGGTCTTCGCCCTCGGTTTTGCCCTGGCGGGAGTTTTCGGGCTCGGGCGCAAGGCCTTCGCCGGCGAGCAGTTGGTGCGCACCCTCGGCGAGCAGATCGGCCTCGGCGTGATGGGCCTGGGTGGCCTGGCCGCCGCCGTCGGCGGGGTCTGGTTCCTCGTCCTCGTGCTCCCTCCGCTGCTCGCCGGCCGCCGTTCCACGCCCGTTTTTCCCGTCCAAGCATGAAACACGAACCCAAACCGCCGCTGCTCAAACGTCTGATGGACAATCCCTGGCTCCTCCTGGTGCTGGGCGTCGTCGTCCCGATGCTCTCCTACACCCTCTGGGGCTGGATCGAGCTGCTCTTCGTGCCCGCCGCGCAACTGCCCTGACCCATTCCCGCCATGAGTCTCTCCCTTCCCGAACGCGATTGGTTCAAGGCTCCCGAGGGGGCCGAAAAGCTCTGGATCGGCCTGGCGCTGGTCTGGTGCTTCGTCCTCAGCCTCATGATGCCGTATTGGCATTTTAAGGGAAAACAGAACAGCCGGGGCGAAGCCTACTCCGTCACGCCCGCCGCCTACGCCGAGCGCGTCGAAGCCTTCGTCGCCTCGGGCAAAACCGGCGAGCGCGACGGAGCCCCGGTGGTCGAGCCCGCCCCCGGGGGCGATGCCTACCTGTTGGCCCGCATGTGGTCCTGGTATCCCGTACTCAAGCTCCGCAAGGGCGAAACCTACCGCCTCCATCTCTCGTCGGTGGACCTCCAGCACGGCTTTTCGCTCCAGCCGCTGAACATGAACTTCCAGGTGCTGCCGGGCTACGATCACGTGCTCACCCTCACTCCGACCTCCAGCGGGGAATTCACCATCGTGTGCAACGAATTCTGCGGCATCGGGCACGAACACATGTTCGGCAAGATCCTAGTCGAGTAAGCCCCGTTCCCCGGTCCACGCCCCGCAAACCGCCGTCCGTCTCCACTCCCACTCGCCCTCTCCATGTCCTCTTCCGCTCCGCTCTCCGCCTCGCTCGCGTCGCCCGGCGCCGACGCGCGCAAATGCGCCACCACCGGCCTCGATGTCTGCCTGGCCGCGCAACGCTTCATCAAACTCAACGCCGTCTCCGCCGTCGTGTTTCTGCTCCTCGGCGGCATCGCCGCCATCCTGCTCGCGCTCACCCGCTGGCAGGCCGTGCATCTGCTCCGCGTGGACTGGTTCTACCGCATCCTGACCTTCCACGGGCTTAACATGCTCATCTTCTGGATCCTCTTCTTCGAGGTCGCCATCCTCTACTTCGCCTGCACCGTGCCGCTGAAGTCCCGCCTCTTCTCGCGCAAGGTCGCGTGGGCTTCGTTCGGGCTCATGCTCGCCGGCGCCATCATGACCGACGTCGTGATCGTCCAGGGCAAGGCCGACGTACTGATGACCAGCTACCTGCCCTTGCTCGCGCACCCGGGCTTCTATCTCGGCATCATCCTCATGGCGGTGGGCACCCTTGTCGGCGTGTTCAACTTCTTCGCCACGCTCTACATCGCCCGGCGCGACCGCACCTACGAGGGTTCCGTGCCGCTCGTCACCTTCGGCGCCACCGCCGCAGCGATCATCGCGGTGGTGACGCTCCTCCACGGCGCGATCGTGATGATCCCTACCTTCACCTATTCGATGGGCTGGACCGCGCAGCCCGATCCGATGTGGTATCGCATGATCTGGTGGGGCCTCGGCCACCAGTCGCAGCAGGTCAACGTCTGCGCCATGGTCTCGGTCTGGTATCTCATCAGCCAGCTCGCCACGGGCGCCAGGCCGGTCAACGAGACCGTCTGTCGCGGAGCCTTCGTGCTCTACATCCTCTTCATCAACCTCGCCTCCGCCCATCACCTCCTGGTGGACCCGGGCGTCGGCGCCTCCTGGAAAATCTGGAATACCTCCTACGCCATGTATCTGGCGGTATTGGCTTCCATGATACACGGGTTCACGGTGCCCGCCGCGGTCGAGATGGCGATGCGGGCCAAGGGGCACGTCCGGGGCCTCTTCGGCTGGGTGGGCGCGCTCCCGTGGCGCAATCCCGCGTTCTCCGCCGCCCTGCTTTCGGTCGTCATCTTCGGTTTCGTCGGAGGCATCACCGGCGTCACGCTCGGCACCCAGCAGATCAACATCATCGCCCACAACACGCTGCGCATCACGGGCCACTTCCACGCGACCGTCGTGGGCGGCACGTCCCTGGCCTTCATGGGGCTCGCCTACTATGTCATTCCGCTGTTTTTCCAGCGCGACTTCGTCTGCCGCCGTCTCGCCCGCGTGCAGCCCTGGCTCTTCGGCATCGGCATCCTGCTCGTCTCCTTCGGCATGTCCTTCGCCGGTTCGCTCGGCGTCGCGCGCCGCGTCTACGACATCGATCACGCGGGGGTCTATGGCCCCGCCGCCCATCTTTTCCTCGGCGTAATGGGCATAGGAGCCATCGCTGCCGTCCTCGGGCTGCTCCTCTTCGTCGGGCTCTGCGTGGGCACGCTGCTCTTCGGTCGGCGCCACGCGCCCGGCCAGGCCATGGCCGGCTGGGGTGTCGCGGAGAAAATTCCCGGCGCCCCCGGCGAGGCGATTTACTCCGACCACTGGGCCATGAAGGGCACCATCGTGCTCACGGGGGTCTTCCTGGCCTGCTTTGCGGTTTACTACTTCGCCAATTGGAAGGCCCTTGCCGACGTCTGGCACGTGCGCTGAACCGACCCGTTTCCAACCTGCGCGCCGGCCCCGCGGCCGGCGCTCCTCCGCCATGCGTCTCCCTCCCGACACCGCGCCAGGGGCCGTTGCCTGGTTCCGCCGCCTGGGTTCCCGGCTGGGGAACTTTCTCACCGGCGACGGGCTGCCGGTTTTCCTGACCACCGCCGCGATCATTTATGAGGTTTTCCTGCTCCTCGTGATTTTCGCCCCGGCGGGATGGGGAGCGTGGAGCGCCTTCGCCGAGGAATTCAAAATCTGGTGCTTCAGCTACAATCCGCGCACCGGTGGCATGGCGTGGATGTCCGTCGTCATCATGCTGGCCGAGCCGATATTCATCGTCGGCTTGATGCTCACCGTGTGGTCCTTCGGCCGCCACCGCCCGACGACGTATCCGGAGCGGCGTCCGTGGCGCCGGCATCGCTTCGCCGCCGCGACGGGAGTCGTCGTCGGCTTCGCGGTCGCCGGCGGTCTCTATGCCTACGGCCGCCCCGCCGGCTCATCCGCGCCTCCGCTGCCGTTTCCCGGCGAACGCATTCGAACCCGCATCGTTCCCCCCGCCTTCGAGCTGGCAGACCATCGCGGCCAGCCGATCCACACCGCCGATCTGCAGGGCAAGGTCACGCTCGTCACCGGAGTTTATGCGCTCTGCTCGACCACCTGCCCGGCCATTCTTCTCCAGGTCGGCGACCTGCTGGAAAGTCTGCCGCCCGAGGCACGCTCCCGGCTCCAGGTCGTCGCGTTTTCGCTCAATCCCGAATACGACACGGCCGAGCTCATGGGCGGAGTCGCCGACGCCTACGGCTTCGCCTACCCGGACTTTCGTTACGTGAACGGGAATCCGGCCTCGATGCGCCCGGTATTGCGCGACTTCCAGTTTTCCGCGCGGCGCAATCCCGATACCGGCCTGATCGATCACGCCAATCTCTTCCTTCTGGTCGATGCCGGGGGCCGGATCGCCTATCGTTTCAGTCTCGATCAACGCCACCGGGGGTGGTTGCGCGAGGCCGTCCTGGCTCTGACGGCCGAACATCCCGTGCCGGCATCCGCTCCCGTCGCCACCATCAAACCATGAGCCAGCCGCCGCTTCCTCCGCCTGCCGCGCGAGGCGAGGCCCTGTTGGCCCGCGTGGACAATCTGCTCGCCCGCCTCGACGGAATTTTCGCCCGCATACTGCCGCCCGAGGCCGATCCGCTCGGACAGGCCGGGCGCATGGCGAATTTCTCCCTGTTGGTGGCCGTGGCCTCGGGCGTCATTCTTCTTTGTTGGTATTCCGCCAGCCACACTCAGGCGCACGCCTCGCTCGCGGCGCTCCAGGCGGGAAGCCTCGGGGCCTGGGTGCGGGCCTTGCATCGCTACAGTTCGGATATGGTGATGCTCTTCCTGCTGGTCCACGCGGGGCGCATGTTTTTCGCACGAAAATTCGCGGGCGCCCGCTGGCTCCCCTGGGTGAGCGGCATGGGGCTGGTGGCGATCGTTTGGTTCATCGGCTGGACGGGTTTCTGGCTGGCTTGGGATCAACCCGCCCAAAAGGTCGCGGCGGAGTCCATGCGCCTGCTCGATGCCCTGCCGGTCTTCGGCGAACCGCTCGGTCGTCTGTTCCTGACCGACCGGCTCGTGCCGAGCCTGCTGTTTTTCGTCGTTTTTTTTCTACACATGCTTCTTCCGCTCGGCATCGCGCTCGGGCTGATGGCGCACCTCATCCGGCTCAATCGCGTGCGGCTTCTGCCGGGCCGCCGGCTCGCGGTCGCGATTTTCGTTCCGCTCCTTCTCGCGGCCTGGCTCGTCCCAGCGCCGCTGGACGCTCCGGCCGCCATGGCGGAAAAAGCCGCCCGTCTTACGACCGATGTCTGGTATCTTTGGCCGGTCGCGATCGCCTTGCGGTTGCAAAATGGCACCGCCTGGCTGGTGCTCGGCGGCATGTTCGGCCTCGCGGCCGGGGTGCCCTGGTTGCTTGGGCGCCGGTTCGCCCCTCGCGCTCCCGAAACGGAACCGCGTCCCTCCGCCGATTTTCAAACCGCGGTCGAAACCTCGCGTTGCCACGCCTGCACCCAATGCGTGCAGGACTGCCCTTTCGATGCGGTGCGCATGGTGCCGCGGACCGACGGAAAACGCTTCGCGACCCAGGCGTGGGTGGACCCGAGCCGCTGTGTCGGCTGCGCCGTCTGCGTCGGCTCCTGCGATTCCGAGGCGATGCATTTGCCTTGGTTCGACGCGGTGGCCATCGAACCCCGCATCCAAGCCGAGGCGCGCGCCGCCCGGACGAGGAGCGGTTCGCCCGTGCGCGTGGCGCTCGTTGCCGCCGACGCCTGCGGCGGCATGGAGCGGTTCCATGCCGCTTCCTGGCACGCCCGTTTGCCCGGTTATCAGGTCTACGCGGTGCCCACCGCGAGCTGGGTGCGGCCCAAGTTCGTCGAACGTCTGCTTGCCGAGGGCGTCGCGCGCGTGCTCGTCGTGCGCGACGCACGGGCGGAGGCCGCGGCCCGCGATGGCAACCGCTGGATCGCCGACCGCCTCGCCGGCTTGCGCGAGCCTGTCTTCCGGCCCGCGCGGGCGGGCGGAATCGCCGATGGCGCGCGCGTGCTCGACTTCAATCCCGCCGCCCCGGAGCAACTGATCCGCGAGGCCGCGGATTTCGCCCGCCTCGGGCAGGAGCGTGAAAAGTCCCCGGACTGCGACGCCGCCAGCTGGTCGCTCCCACGCGTAGGCGCCTTGGTCGCCCTTTGCGGAGCGGTGCTCACGGCAAGCATCGGGCTCAGTCACCTGCGCGTGAACAATCCGGAGCCGGCCTCGCCGGAGTTGGTGTTTTCGTTCAAAGCCTTCGGACCGAGCGAGACGGCCGCGCCCGAGGCGTCGGCAAGCGATCAAGCGGAGGTACCCGTTCATATGCGCGGTGCTCCGCGGACCAAGCCGCACCGCGCTCCGGTACGCGTGCGTCTCACGGTGGATGGACACTCCGAAGAACGCCTCTACCTGGCGAAAGGCATCTCGCACGATGGCCCTGCGATCTCAGTCTGGCGGGAGCCGCTTTCCCCGGAGCTGCACGAGATCGTCCTCGAGGTCTTCGATGAAAATGAAACGCCGCGTCGATGGACCCACCGGCTCGAAGCGCATGACCGTCATCTCCACGTGGTAACCTACGACCCCGCCGAGGGGTTCAGGCTCGAATAGTCGCAGAAGGACGGAACCAAAGCCGAAACCCTCCGGGGCGTAAAAGACGGCAAGGCGGAGATTTCCTCCAGGCGACCAGATGCGAAACGGCTTCGCCGAGCGCCGATAGAGTCGACGTGCCGCCGACCGAAATTTTCTCCTCCGGCTCCAGCCAGGATCCAAAAGTATAGAGAGATGGCATGCCCGTGGACCGCCAAAGCTTGATGCGCCATATGCGAAACGTGATGTTTCTTCTCCATGGCGGCTGCGCGTTCCCGACCCTATTCGTCTCTTCTCGGCGTCGCCGAGGAGGTGCGAACGAACGCGTCCTACTTCTTCGACAACCGCCGGCGCGGCGATCCAGGGGAGGGCGTCGTCCAGCAGACGCTCGCCGGTGCCGCCTTCTTCGAGAACTCGTCGGGGCGGCATCCGGTGCCCGAGGATCACGCCATGCTCTTTACCCATGACGAAAGCTCGGCCTACGGGTATCCGCCGGAAGCCACCGCGCCGTATCGTCAGCGGTATCTGGCCTTTCAGCTCGCCGCGTTGCACCCTTGGTTCGACTGCCTGCGCGCCGAGTTCGGATCGGTTTTGCGCATGCACAGCCGGGGGGAGGCATCCGCGACCTTCGACGAGATCGCGCACCGTTTCCAAGCTCGGGAATTTCGCGACCGGTTCCAGGAATCCGAACTGCTGCATCAGCTTCTGGTTGCGCTCTATCGCGAGCAGGTCGCCGCCATGGAAACGCGAGATCCGATCGAGTTCGGTTACCACTACCTCCGCGACCGCTTTCGTTCGCCGCTAAATCTCAAGGAACTCGCCGCGCGCTGCGGCGTCAGTCGCGAACATTTTATCCGAAGCTTCCGCAAACGTTATGGCGAACCGCCCGGCGAGTTGCTGCGCCGCCTGCGCCTCGAACAAGCCCGCCGCATGCTGATCGCCACCCAGATCCCGGTGCAGGACGTGGCACTTGCCTGCGGCTTCACCGACGCAAACAGCTTCTGCCGTGCCTACCGCGGGCGCTATGGCGCCACCCCTGGAGCCTCCCGCTAGCGGCCTTCTGCGGCCGGCAGTTTGCGCGGCCGGCGACCGGTTTCGTCGCCTCACGTCCGGCGTTGGGACTCAAGGGGAAGAGACTTGAATCCGCAGGCGGAGGAGCGGCGCAGGGAAAAAGAGGCTTATGCGCAGACGGTAGAAAAGATCCGGCGGCGCGAGGATCCTCCCCGCGCCTTGGCGATCGAAGCGTGGCTGAAGGACCTTCCCGAACCCTTGCAATTCCTTCATCAGGAAAAGTTGGAAATGATCGTAAACGCGGACCCGCGTAAGGAGACCGGCCTCTGCCGCGCCGACAAGCGCCAGAATGGATATCCTGAACGAGATGACCGATGTATTCACGCGAAGGTGGATATATGCCAAATATAAACCGAATGAAGCGTGAGTTGAGGGCGGCGCCCTGTCCGCAAACAAGGGAGGCCCGCGCGAGGAATCAGGCTCAAGGAGCCTTTCCCGGAAAACCAGTCGTTTGCGCGTTTCAGAAGTGCCCTTGCGCGTTTCGGCTGTCGCACGCGAACGCCGCGGCCTTTTACCTTGCGCATCGCCATTAACGACGGCGGCGGTGTCGCCTTTCCACACGAGCCTCATGCATTACCTATTCCCCAAATCTTTGGCTATACTGCTCCTCTTCGCCGCCCGTGTGCACGCCGCGATACAGCCAAATTCCGCGGACGCCATCCATTCCGGCGTCGCTTGGTATGATCAAAACGCCAACATGGTAAGCGCCCACGGCGGCGGCATCCTAAAGGAAGGCGGCCGCTATTATCTGTTCGGTGAATTCAAGCGGGACCACGATAACGCCTTTGTGGGCTTCAGCTGCTACTCCTCGACAGACCTCGCCAACTGGCGCTTCGAATCCATCGCCCTGCCGCCCCAGCTCGATGGCCGGCTCGGCCCCAACCGTGTCGGTGAGCGCCCCAAGGTCCTCAAAAATCCCAAGACCGGCGAATTCGTCCTGTTCATGCACACCGACGACTCGCGCTACAAGGACCCCGCCGTTGGCTACGCCACAAGTTCCAAAGTCGCAGGTCCCTACACCTTCCAGGGGCCGCTGCTGTTCAACGGCAAGATCGTCAAGAAATGGGACATGAGCGTCTTCCAAGACGACGATGGCGCCGGCTACCTCGTAACCCATTCCGGCAACCTATACGCGCTTTCCGAAGACTACAGAAGCGTCACCGCTCAGATCGTTTCCGAAATGACCCACGGATGCGAGGCCCCTGCCATCTTCAAGCGTGGCGGTCTTTATTACTGGCTTGGATCCGGCCTCACCGGCTGGGAGCGCAACGACAATTACTATTTCACCTCCACCTCGCTCGCCGGCCCATGGGAAAAACGCGGCCATTTCGCCCCCGAGGGCAAGCTGACATGGAATTCCCAATCCACATTTGTCCTCCCCGTTAGCGGCTCCGAAACCACCACCTATCTCTTCATGGGCGACCGCTGGGCGTATCCCCGCCAGAACTCCGCCGCGACCTACGTTTGGCAACCGCTCCGCTTCGCCGCCGACGGCGGGATCTCTATTCCCGATTATCACCCGAGCTGGAAAATCGACGCCCGCACCGGTCGTTGGTCCGCAGTCGAGCCCGAGGGCAAGCACATCGACATCCGAGCCGTGCCCGGCCTCCGCCACTCGGAGGATTGGCAACTCCACATCGATGCAGATGGCCGCGCCGAGCTTCGTTCCAACGTAAAGGGGGGAACGCTGGAAATCCCTTTCACGGGCACCCAAATCGGCCTGCACGGCATCGCCCGCGACGACGGTGGCTTCGGTGAGATCCAGCTGAAGGACCACGCCGGCCGGACCGTACTGCGCACTGTCGTCGAAACCTACTGCCTCTATTCCGAGGACTCCTTGAAATTCCTCAGCCCGAAACTGGTGCATGGCGACTACACCCTCGTTGTCACGGTGCTTGGCGAACGCTTCTTCTGGCAGGCCAAACGTGCCACCTACGGCAGCAAGGGAGATTTCGTTTCCGTACAGAGAGTCCGGCTTGTCGAATAAGCCGGCCCACCTCTTCGCAGGTTACCGATCTTTCCGGTGCCAAGCGGATCAAGGCCGCTTTTAATGCCGTTCGCCATCGGGGATTGATTTTGCCTGGCGGAATTATCCGTCATGCCGCGTGGAAACCGGCGCAGGAGATCAGCTGAGTGTTTCAGGTGCAACGCCCCGAACGTTTATTATAGCTCTCGCCGCCTCGGCAGGCCGCCGTGCCCCACTTGCGCAATTATGTAGATATCTTTCGCAGATCTTCAGTAGAACGTAACCAGCGTTGGGCGTATTTTATCGAGGCAATCGGACGTTAATTCACGAGCCGACCGATCTTCATGACCGGGCGCTATCAAGCATTAGCATGCCGATTTTAAACCTCCTGCTCGAAACTAGCCAAACATGATTGCCAAATCCAAGATCCTCTCGCTGGTCGCCGTCGGACTCGCGATTTCCACCGTTGCCGAAGCCCAGATCGCCATCACGGAAATGGCGGTTACCAACAGCGAGATCCAAAGCGATCCGCTTGGCGGAGCCACCGGCTTCACGCTGAGTAACTTTAATTTGGATGGGGGCAATGCACTCGTGGTCGCCATCAGCGCCGAAACCACGGGCACCACCTTCAACAGCTTTTCCGTCAGCTTTGGGGGCACTGCCGTAACGGACAGCGTCGTCGCTATATCCGGCACCTCCGCCAAACAGGCCGCTGCGATTTTTTACCTCATCAATCCCTCGACCACGGTCGGGAATGTCGTGGTGACGTTCAACTATAGCACAGGCGGACTCCGCAGCGATGCCTCGGTGAGCGTTTTCGCCCTCAGCAACGTATTGGGAGTGACCACCGGGGGAACCGCCATCGCCACTGCGACGTCGGCGACGGCCCTGAATCTCAATTACGCCGGAACCGAGAACGGCTTCATGGTCATGGCCGGCGTGGACAACAAAACCAATTCGAGCCTTCCCCTCGTTTCGGGCAACAATCTCACGGACTACTCCCAACGGCTTGCCTCCAACTTCGACGCGAATCCCAGCGCGGGCGGGGCGTTCGCCGGTTCCGCTGCGCAGGCCCAGGCCTATGGAAGCATCGCGTCAACCGCTCTCTTCACCACGACCTACACTCCGCAAGGCAGCGGTTCCTCCAGCCGCAATGCAGCCGCGCTGGTCGCGTTCGATCCCATAGCCGTCCCCGAACCGTCCGCCTTCGCCGCGCTCGCCGGCGCCGGTGCGCTCGGCTTTGCGGCGCTTCGCCGCTCCCGGCGCGGATGATTTCAGCCCGCGGTCGGCTCCGGGATGACGGTCGCCTCGGTGACGCCATAAACCGGAGCCCTCGGCTTTAACCTGAGCGCCAGACTCGCAGGCCCCGGACTCGCCTCCGGGGCCTTCCTCGCCGTTGCCGCATGCGCGCCCCGCCCCGTGCCCTGCGCCCGCATGGGGATGACTGCCGCTTCTCTCGACCTTCGCCATGAAACACCCCCCGCCACGCCATCTGGCTTCCTTCGCAACCGGGACCCTCCGTACCGCCATGCTGGCGGCGGGCTCCGCACTTTTTTTCGCTCCCTGTGCCAAAGCCCAGGTTTGGGACGCCCAGGCTTCCCCCGACCTCAACTGGTCCACCCCCGCCAACTGGGACACCGATTCGGCCCCCGCCGGCGGAGCCGTACGCTTCACGGCGACCGGCACGAAACCGGCCGGCATTGTCAGCAACATCGTGGACGCCAGCTTTTCGGTCGGCACCCTGAGTTTCGCCCATACCGGTGGTTCCGCTTTCGCGCACACCACGCAGGTCCCCGCAGGGCAAACCCTCACGGTCGCCGGCACCGGCGTCGCCTTGGCATTCGGCATCGTCGCGGATGCCACTACCCATGATTCGGCCACGGTATTCACCGGGTCGGGGACTCTTGCCGTCACGGGAGGCACGGGCGCAAATATCAACGTCGGCATTCCTACCGGAGCGACCTTCACCACCGGAAACGCCGTCGGCACGCATACCGTGGATATGTCGGAGCTGTCCGCGTTCACCACCGATGCAGGAGTCTTTAACGTCGGGGTGGGTAATCAGGGTTTTTATTCCCAGGCTGGCATCGTGAAATTACCCCCCGCCGCTTCCATCGTCGCCACGACGGTATCGGTCGGAACGTCCAACGCCAACGGCGTCACCGCTCCCGCCACCTCCCTCCTCGAGCTGGGCCAGACGGCCACCCTCCACGCCAACACCATCACGATCGGCGCCGGCAAGAGCAGCGGCGCGCTCAATTTCCGCAACGGGCTCACCGGAGCGACCGTTACCATCGCCGACCGCGCCGGTACGGAGCCGCGGCGCTGAATATCGGCACCCACGGTATTTCGTCCGTCGCGAACCCGGTCGGCACCGTAGACTTCACGGGCGGCACCGCGACCGCGAATCTGGCCGTCGTCACCCTGGGCGGCACCCGCAGCAACAACGGGGGCGCCGGCAGCGGCACGGGGCATTTCACGTTGGGCGCCGGAGCGATCGCCGCGACGACGATCAACGTGGGCAACGCGAACGCCAACGTCGGCACCGCCACGGGCAACGTAACCCTGACGGCGGGAGCGGGCACGCTCACCGCCGGCACCGTGGTGGTGGGCAAGGGAGCGGCCACCGGCAATGGCGCCGCCACCGGCACCGTCACCCAAAACGGCGGCACCGCGGCCGTCACCACTCTGAGCATCGGCGACAAGCCGGGCAGCGGGACGGGTGCCGTCTCCGGCACCTACAATCTCGCCGGCGGCGTCCTCCGGGCCGCAGCCATCCAGGCGGGCGCCACCAACACCGGCGGCGCCCTCACCCGCAGCTTCAACTGGACGGGGGGCACGATCCAAAACCTCGACGGCTCCACCAATCTCACCGTCAGCGGCGTCGCCCTCACCCTGACCGGCGCCGGCGCTCACACCTTCACGGTCGACGCGGGCCGTTCCATCACGGTCAGCAGCGGCCTCGCCGGCGCAGGGGGCTTCGCCAAAGCCGGCGATGGCGATCTCATCCTAGCCGGAACCAATACCCATGCCGGAAACGCCTCGGTCGAGGCCGGCGTCCTGACCCTGGCCGACAACGCTTCGCTGAGGTTCGCAATCGGCGCGACCGGCATAAACAACAAGGTGACCGGCGCCGGGGCCTTCTCGATAAACGGCGACTTCGATTTCGACCTCGCCGGCGCCGGCACGACCCTTGGCGACTCCTGGCAGATCGTCGATCAAGCCACCCTCGCAGAGAGCTATGGCCCGACTTTTTCGGTCCTGGGCTTCGCCGCTTCCGCCGGCAAATGGGTGAAACCCGCCAACGGAACCTTCTACGAGTTCAACCCGGCCACCGGACTGCTTCGCGTGGTCTCGGATCCCAACATCTCGTATCCGCCGCCGACGGTCACCCTGGGCCAGTATAACGAAACCTATCCGGTCGGCGCGAACGTCACGCTGAAGGTCAGCGCCTCGGGCACCGGCAGCCTTACCTATCAGTGGTACTACCAGGCAAATTCCGGCGCTACTCCCGTGGCCATTTCCGGCGCGACCTCCGCCAGTTGCACGGTGAGCAACGCCACCGGCGCGGCCACCGGCATCTACTCGGTCGTCGTCACCGACCATGCCGCCGAGGCCTCCGGAAAACCGCCCACCACCGCCACGGCCACCTTCCCCCTCCTCTCGGTCGTTCCCGTTTCGAACCTGGTGGTCGCCTACCATCGCTTCGAAGAAGGAACGGTCGGAGAAACCGCGGGCAGTGCGAATGACTCCTCGGCTTCCGCCGCCAATCCGCTCTCGAGCGGATCGAATAGTCCGCTCTTCAGCGATGAGGTCCCGCTCGCCGCAGTGCCTTCCACCGCCGCCGCCAACGCCCGTTCCATCGCCTTCGGCCTGGCGAACATCCAGTCCCTTGTCGCCTCCACCAGCGGGCCGCTGGCTTCCGCCGGCTTCAAGAACTTCACCGTGGAGGCCTTCGTGAAGTTCAGCACCGTCTCCGGCGTCTCCACCATCGTGGGCCGGGACGACAGCGATAATCCCGGCCAAGGCGCCGGCGGCAACGCGCTCTTCTACCTGCAGCGCAACGGCAGCGGCTTCCGGGTCGAACTGGTGGACCGCAGCGGAGCGATCCTCGTCGCCTCGGTAGCGAACGGCACCGCGATCAACCGCTGGTATCACGTCGCCGCCGTGGGCGACGCCATCGCCGGCACGCTCACGCTTTATGTCAATGGCCTGGCGGTCGGCAGCGCGACCGGCTTTACCGGCCTGCTCGTACCCTCCGAAGGTTCCGACACGCCGTGGACAGTGGGACGCGGCGACTTCAATGCCGCCGACACCGACGCCATGCGCGGCTGGATTGACGAGGTCCGCTTCACCGAAGCCGCCCTCTCCCCCCAGAGTTTCCTCAACACCAAGGGTGGCGTCGCCATCGTGCCGCCGGTCGTCTCCGTGTCGCCCGCCGGCCAGACCGTCCGCCCCGGCGGTTTCGCCTCCTGCACCGTCACCGCCACCTCGCAGATGGGCGGCACCTTGAGCTACCAATGGTACCAAAACGGCACCGCTCTCCCTGGGCAGACCGGCGCCACGTTGAACCTTAGCGGGGTCACGAGCGCGGCCGACGGCACCTACTATGCCCTCGTCACCGATTCGGCTGGCACCACCGCCGGTACCCCGGTCTCCAGCACGGCCTCCACGCTTCTCCGGGTGATCGACGTGCCGTTCACAAGCCGCGCCATCGGACTCAACTTCGTCGGCGCCTCCGTCGGCAACGTGAACTTCTCCACCGTACTCGGCACGGCCGGCACCGCTCCCGCCGGCTTCGTCCCGACCGCCGGTTGGAACGATTCGGCCACGGTCGACGGCGTCGCCACGCAGGGATCTCCGCTAACGCTGAAAGAAAGCGACGGCTCCGAGGCCGCCGGCGTGACCGCGACCTGGACCTCGGCCAACACCTGGGCCGCCCGGACCGGCACCGGCCACCCGTCGGTCAAGGCTCCCGATGCCCGCCTCCTGCACGGTTACATCGAATCGCGTCTCGATCCAGGCGCCACCGTGGCGCTCTCCAACATCCCCTATGCGACCTACGATGTCTACATCTACGTCGCCGGCGGCACCAATGGCAACGTGGGCAGCATCTCCATCGATCGCGACACTCCGTTCCGTTACTACCGCGTACTCCAGCACGACTCCTATCTGCCGGCCACCGCGCCAACCGAGGAGAACCCATACTCCGTGCCCGCGATGATCGGCGAAGCCGACAGCCGCATCGCGGCGCTGACCGCTCCGGCGGCAACCTTCGTGCGTTTCGCCGATGTGACCGGCCCGAACCTCATCGTCGTCGCCAGCGATTCGGTCCTGAACGCGAACGCCGGCGGCATCGCCGCGATCCAGCTCGTTGATCGCAGTAGTGCGCTGGCGGCGCCCACCGGGCTGAGCGCCACCGCCGGCAGCGGGCAGGTCGCGCTGAGCTGGAACGCCTCGCTCGGAGCCGGCAGTTACACCGTGCGTCGTTCCACCAGCTCCAGTTCCGGCTTCACCGTGGTGGCCAGCGGCCTGGGCTCCACCGGCTACACCGACACGGACGTGACCGGCGGCACGACCTACTATTACGTGGTGTCCGCGGCGACGAGCAGCCCCGTGGCGGAAAGCGCCTACTCCGCCGAAGTCTCGGCCACCCCGGCGGCCGGCCTCACGGCGCTCCAGGCCTGGCGCCAGACCCACTTCGGCACCACCGCCAACAGCGGCAACGCGGCCAACACCGCGGATCCCGACAAGGACGGCCAGCCGAACCTCCTGGAGTACGCCTTGGCCACGAGCCCGAACACGGCCGGCGCGCTTCCCGTGACGGTGGCCCGCTCGGGGGCTTTCCTCACCCTGAGCTTCTCCCGGATCGCCGACCCGAACCTGATCTATACGATCGAGGCGAGCGATAATCTCGGCTCTTGGAGCACCGCGCACACCTACCCCGCCTTCGGCGGTCCCGGCATCACGACCTATACCGACACGGTGGCGCTAACGAGCCAGGCGCGCCGCTTCCTGCGCCTGGTCGTGACCATCCCCTGACTTCATCGGCCCGACCCGGCGGCCGCCCCGAGGCGGCTGCCGGACGCAACAGGAGATAACGTCACCGCAGCGGGAAGATTCGAGACCGCCAGGGAGCGCCGGCCAGGAAATGCCATTGCCGAAAACGGAAGCTCCCATCGCCGTGCGCTACCGGCCGGCCTGCGCGGCGAGCTGCTTCTTGCGAAACTTGGCCGGGGACTCGCCGGTAAAACGTTTAAATACCCCGTAGAAAGCGGAAACGCTGCCGAAGCCGCACTCGATGGCGGTCTGCTCGATAGTCCGTTTCCCAGGTTTGCTCATGAGGGCCTGGGCCTGCTGCACCCGCAGCTTGGTGAGGTATTCATGCGGGGAGGCCGCCAGATGACTCCGAAACCTCGTCTCCAAGGTTCTTTTGGACACACCCACCCGTTCGGCCAGTTCCTCAATATTAAAGGGTTTGCCGATCTGTTCGCTCATCAGATCCAAAGCGCGTTGAGTCGCCGCGTCCGAACAATAAAGCCGGTCAGTGGACTGCCTGGCTACCACCCGCTCGGGATCCATCAGGAAGTCGGCGCGGGGAGGCTTTTCCCCCTTCAGCATCCGGCTCAGAAGCGCCGCAGCCTCCCACCCGATTTTCTCCTGGTTGCAAGCCACGCTGGTCAGGGAAGGGATCGAGTGGTCGCAGATGTTTTCATCGTTATCCACCCCGATCACCGCGATATCCCCGGGGACTTCCAAGCCCGCCACATGACAGGCGTCGAGAAGCAGCTGCGCGCGGTAGTCGTGCACGGCGAAGATGCCCGTCGGGCGGGGAAGCGAAGCGACCCACTGGGCGATCTCGTCGATACGTCCCAGCCAGGAACGTTTGGTCTGCTTGTCCGGACCTTGCAAAAGGGCCTTCGGGCTCAGACCGGCCTCGGTCACCCGCTCGGCGAACCCACGGTGGCGCAGTTGCGAAAACCAGGGCTCCTTGCGGCCGAGAAACGCCAGGCTGCGAAGCCCCCGACTCAGCAAATGCTCGGCGGCCAGACGGCCGACTTTGTAGTCATCCACCGCAACGCGGGGAATCCCGAACGTTTCCTCCAGGCCCATGAGCACGTTCACCGCCGGGATTTTCATCTTTCGGATGGCGCGCAGCTCCTCCTCGTTCGCGGCGGAGGTGATGATCCCGCTTCCGGTCCACTGATGCATAAATTGCAAATCCAGCGAAACCCCTGGCGAACGGAAAAAAGCCGGCGGACTGCTGACCAGGTGCCAATCGTCCTGCGTGTGCGCATAGCTCCGGATGCCCTTTAAAACGAGGGCCACGGAGGGCGTCGCCGCCGGGCAGAGGATAGTGACTCGCGATGAGGTAAGCTTACGCATTTTAGCGGCCATTTTTCGCATTTCTTCAGTATCGCGCAAGTCCCATCGCGGATAATCTGCCCCGTCTTCAGCTCCTTCCGCCCGGTGCCGGCCCCACGGCGTCCCGCTCGCTGCAGCCTCGAAGGAGTAACGCCTGGTCCCGGGTCCTCATGAGCTCATTCGCCAAACCATTCCGCGTTTCTCACGCGGCGGTTTCCGCCGTTTTCCGGGAGCCGCCTCGGGCAAAAGAAAACCCGCGGGACCGTCTCCTGCGACCACTGCTGAAGCACGGTCGCCGCCTCGCCGGCAAGGCGGCACCGCGCGGGGTCATCGTTGTTTTGTATGTCAAATCCGGCAAAAGCCGCGGACGCGCGGCCCTGGCCCGGCACCATGCCATCGTCCGGGCGGCGCGGGAGAGCTCGCGGCGCCTGGGTTACGGCATCAACCGGCTCGTGCTCGCTGCGGGAGAGCTGCCCAGCCTGTCCGGCCTCCTGCGCGAACGCGGCTGCCGTGGCCTGCTCATTCTGCCTGGGCCGGAGCCGGAGGTGCTCCGCCGCATCCCCCCACCGTTTCTCTCCTGTGTCTACGCCGATATCCCGGCCGCCGAACTCCTCGTGGACGCTGTCTCTCCGGACTATTCGCAAAGCATCTTTGTAGCGCTCGGCCGGCTCCGCGCCGCAGGCCTCAACAAGCCTGGGCTCGTCCTCGATGACGATCTTCCCCTGCCTGCACGCGAACACCTGATTCACTCCTATGGCCTCGGGCTGTCCGCAGCCGGAATCCCGGTAGCGCCGCCGTTTTTTATTCCGACCCGCTCGAGCGAACCATTCGCCACTTGGTTCCGTAAAAACGCCTTCGACTCTTTGCTGGCGACCGATCCCGAGTACGCCCGGCGTCTCGCGCCGGCCCGAAAGCTTCCCGTCTTCGATTTGGATTTTAACCTCCCCGCCGTGGGCCGCCTGGCCGTCGAGAAGCTGCTGTTTCGCCCCCGGGGGCCTGCGCATTCTAAGAGTTAGTTTTCGTATTTCTTCAGTAGAACGCATTTCGAGCCGGAGTTATCCTACTCCAACGCCTACTCCCCACGCGCCGCGAGGCCCGCTTCCGGTTCCCGCGGCGGGCTTCGGGCATGTTCCGGCCCTTCCCATGAGATATTCCTTTTTCCGTTCAGATCGCTCGCGCGCCTTCACGCTTATCGAGCTGCTCACCGTGATTGCCATCATCGGCATTCTCGCCGCGATTCTTATCCCCACGGTCAGCAAGGTTCGGCAAAGCGCGAAAAATGCGCACTGCGCCGCGAATCTCCGCGAATGGGGACGGGCGGTCATGTTCTACGCCAACGACAACAAGGGCAATTATACGCTCCTCGGCCGCAACGGACGATGGTGGTACGACGCGGGAACCTCTCCGTATACACAATATTTCCAGCAAACAGGACAAACCGCCACGCGGAATATACGCGCATGTCCGCTGGCCCCATCATTGTCGAACGCGTCAGACGTGCCGAAGGTCGACTATTTCCTTTGCAGAGGATCGATCAACGGCGCCATCAATACGTTTGCCCCAACCGAAAAGATTCCGCTCTACCGCGCGGTAAACCCTTCCCACCTGATACTGATGCTAGATGGGGTAGAGAACGGACAGGACGCGTCCTTCTACGTCAGTTCAGAACAAACGAGGATTACCGGTCATGTCCTGCCGATGTTCAACGGCGCGGTCAGCGGAGAATTCAAACAGAGCGCCGAGCGCCATGGCGGCCGTGCGATCAACGGGGTGTTCGCCGACGGCAGCGTGAAACGCGTGACCGGCACCCCCGCCGGACGGGGCGATAAGAGCTCCATCCTGGAGATGCGCACGGTCTGGTTCCAAATCTACTAGGCCGGGGCCGATTTATATCAATTGCTCTCAATATTTATACCCCATTGCCATGAACCGGACCTATCCCGCTCCCATGCTGCCGGTCAGCCGCTTCCACCTGCTTGCATGGTTTTGCGCGACCCTTATGCCCGCCGCCGCCCAGTCGCCTGCCCCGGGGCCCGTTTCGAAGGAATCGCTCAAGCTCTATGTCGCTCGCAACGGGACGGAAGTAATGCTTTCGTGGGAACTGCCTTCCGAGCAGGTCCGGCTAGTGGAGATTTATCGAAACAACCAGGTCGATGTAGAGGGACGGAATCGCTTCGCCACGGTGCGGCCGCTTCCGGCAGGTGCCTTGGATACGGTCGCCGACGGAGCTCCTTATTGGTACTGGCTCAAGGTAATTTTCAAGGACGGACAGACCCTGAACGTCGGCCCGGCGATAACCCCGTCCGCCCAGGTTTGGACTCCCTGAGGCGCTCGCGTCACCTGCTCCCGCCCATGCTCTTTTTTCATCTGCTTTCCACTACCCCCCAATGAAATACGTCCTATTATCGCTTGCCCGGCTTACCCCGCCTCTTCTCGGTCCCGTCGCTTTGTTATTTTCCACCCTGCCTGCCTTCGCTGCCTTCGGTCTCACCACCGTCAGCGGCAACTATGTGGTCGATACCGGCGCCGGCCTGGTCTTTAAAGTCAATCAAGACAACGGCAACCTCGTCTCCCTCGTCTACGCCGGGAAGGAGCTGCAGGACCAATCGAATTTCTCCCACATTCGCTCCGGCCTGGGTTCGGCCGCCACCACGGAGGCAACCACCTACGGCAGCAATTATATCAAAATCGCGGTGACCGACAGCACCGGCACGCTCACTCACTACTATATGGCTCGAAATGGCTATAACATCGTCTACATGGCGACCTACGTGACGGCCGAGCCCGATAATGGAGAACTTCGTTACATCTGCCGCCTGAATGCCGCCAACCTGCCCATCGCCCCGCAGGCCCCCTCCGACAACCGCAACAATACCGGTCCCATCGAGAGCTCCGACGTCAACGGAATGGCCGATGGCACCACTCGCTCGAAATACTACGGAAACGATCGTGCCCTCGAACTCGATGCCACCGTCCTGGGCGCCAAGGGCAATGGCGTGGGTGCGTTCATGATCTATGGCAACCGCGAGAAATCCTCCGGCGGTCCATTTTTCCGAGATATCCAGTATCAGACCGGCTCTCAAAACGAGGTCTATAACTATATGAACTCCGGGCATAACCAGACGGAAGCTTGGCGCATGGGACTTCATGGCCCTTATGCGCTGGTCGTCACGGATGGTTCGACCCCAAGCGCCGCGGTGGACTTCAGCTGGATCCAAGCCGGCGGCCTGAACCTTCAAGGTTTTGTCCCGACATCCGGCCGCGGCCGGGTCATTCTCAACGGCATCGCCGGCCGTGACACGAACTACCCCTACGTTGTCGGCTTCGCGAATGCCACGGCGCAATACTGGTTCACCGCCTCCGCCAGCAACGGGTCAGGCGCCTGCTACAACATGATCCCAGGCACCTATACGATGACGTTTTATAAGAACGAACTCGCGGTGCGCTCGGAATCCGTGACCGTCACCGCGGGCGCCGCCACCACGATTAACACCCACACCATTACGAACGATCCCAGTTTCGTCACCCCGATCTGGCGGATCGGCAACTGGGATGGTACTCCCCGGGAAATGCGCAATGGCGCCGCGATCACGACGATGCACCCTTCGGATGTCCGTCTACAGAGCTGGGCGCCGGGCACCTTCGTCGTCGGTAACAACACCCCGCTGATGTTTCCCTGTTACCAGTGGAAGACGATCAACGACCCCTATCCGGTTCAGTTTACCCTGACTGCCGCCCAGGCCGCCTCCTCCCGCACCATCCGCATCGGCATTACCGCGGCGTATGAAGGCGGCCGGCCAAAGATCGGCGTCAACAGCTGGAGTTCATCCAACCCCTCCGGCTCCAGCCAGCCTGCCTCACGCAGCCTGACGATCGGAACCTATCGCGGAAACAACACGACGTATACGTTCACCGTTCCGTCGAGCGCGCTTATCGCCGGCACCAACACCCTCTACATCATCCCCATCAGCGGCAGCGGTTCCAGCGGCTATCTGGCCGCCGGTTACTCCGTGGATTGCGTGGACATGTATTAGTGACGTCTGGACGACTGCGTTCGCCTGCGACACGGCCTTATCGCCAAGCCCGGCGCAGCCCGCCGCGCCAGAGCCGGCTGCCGCTAAGCATTGGCTTCCGAGGCCAAGCCTCCCTCCGCGTCCGAGTAATTTCGGCTTCCTGCTTTCTCCGCCCGCCCCGGCGGCTCTTTTGGGCAGGCCTTTCCGCCACCTGTCCCGAATCCCGTTCCGGCGCAACTTCGCGCCGGCCTGCGGACACACCCCAACGGCGAAAAACAAATACCCAAAATAAAATGAAATCCCTGACCAAGCTCCGCCTGTGTACGGCGTTCGCCGCCCTGCTCGCTTTCGCGGGCGCTGCGCGCGCCGCCACCGGCGAAATCACGAAGTCCGGTTCCACCTGGACCTGCAAAGTCGACGGCAGCACCGTCTATACCGGCACCGACCTGCCGGCCGGCTTCAGAATCTGCAACGAGAGGATGAACCCTCTCGGCGGAGGCACCATCAATCTCCGGGCCAGCGCCACCATCAGCGCGCATCTCGGCCTTTGGGCAAACACCAAGATCAACGGCAACGGCTACACCATCTCCAGCAGCGGCAGCGGCGGCGCCGTCGCTTGCCGAGCCAGCGCCAACGCGGGCGCTTCTAACATCGTCGTCGCCGGCACCACTCCCTTCGGCATGTATTTCAAATCCTGCAGCGGCCAGACCTTCAGCGGTATCTCAGGAGGGGGCGGCATTCTCATGCGCATCGACAACTGCGGCGGCAGCGCCGGCTCGAACTTCTCCGGCGGCAGCCCGACCGGCACGAGTTCGAGCAACCACGCCGTGGAGACCTACGGCATCACCACCGCCACCCTCGGCACTGTTACCGCCACCGACCGGTCCGGCGGCTGCGGCCTTCTTTGGAATCAAACCACCGGCGGCACCGTCTCCAACGTGAACGCCACGCGATGCAACTACGGCGGCGGATATGCCGGCTACCGTCAGGCCAACAGCAACACGCGTTGCAACCTCACCGGCCAGGCGACGTCCACGAGCTGCGGCCGCGGCTTCTTCGCGCTCACCGGCAGCAACAACGGCAAAGTCGCCAAGCTCGTCGCCCGAGACTGCAGCGGCATCGGTGTCTGGATTCAGGACTGCACCAACATCGGAGTCGATTCGGGAAGCGTCACCAACTGCAGCAGCTGCAAGGCCGTCACTGGCAGCGGCTCCTACGCCAACGTGACCTGTAACTGACGGCCGCCTGCCCCCGCAGGTCATGTGCCCCGCCGCGATGGCTCCCGTCAGCCGTCGCGGTTTTCCCTATTCCGCCCGTCCCGTCCGCTTTCCCCGACCGGCTTGCCCCGCCATGTCTCGTTTACCGCTTCGCGTTTTCCGCCCGCTGGCGCTTGTCTGCACCGCCCTCGCCGGCTACGGCGTCGCCCGTTATGCCTCGCCCGGCGATGCGCCCCCGGCGCTGCCCGCGAGGCCGATTCTTTCCACAACCGGCGACGATCAATCCGAAATTGCCCGCCTCGCGGAACGCCTCGCCACCGAATGCGATGCCGGCGTCTGGCACTCCAGCCGCGAGTGGGATAACGTTTTCTTCGCCCTTCCCGCCCGTCATTTCGACCGTCTCGTCTCCGTTGTCCGTCCCCATCTGCTGACTCCTGCCCAGGCCGAGCTCCGTTGCGTCCTCTTCGGCCACTGGGGCCGCATCGCTCCCACTAACGCGCTCTCCTTCGCGGGCGGCCTGCCAGCCGGACCTTGGCGCGAAGCGATCTATGTCTCGTTGCTGCAAAGTTGGATCCGCTCCGACCTTGACGGCGCTCTCGCATGGGTGCGCAGCCTTCCTTCCGGCGATCTCCGCACCGAGTGCCTCCAGCTTTCTCTTCCTCTTTTCGCCGCGCAGGATCCCGAAGCGGCCCTCGCCCTGGTCTTGCTGATTCCTTCCGGCTACCGCGTCACCGCTTATGTTTCCGTCTTCGAAGCGTGGGCGAGCACGGATCCCACGGCGGCCGCCAACCGTGCCGCCGGCTTGGACGTCATCTGGTCGGAACAGGTCGCCGCCTTCAATGGCGTCGCTCGGGCCTGGGCCCGCAGCGCTCCGCGCGCAGCCCTCGCCTGGGCCGACGCGTTGCCGCTCGGTCGCCTCAGAGAAATCGTGGTCCAGCGCATCCTTTCGTTTTGGACGGTCTACGATCCCCAGGCGGCGGCCGCGTATGTCCTGTCCCTTCCCACCGGGGCGCTCCGCGCCGCCGCCGTGTCGTTCGTCGCGTCCGGCTGGCCCAAGGGCGATCCGCAGGGCGCCATTCGCTTCGCCGAAAAACTTCCTGCGGGTAATCAGCGCAACATGCTCCTCCGCGACTTGGTCGAAACTTGGTCCGAAACCGATCCCACGACTGCGCTCGCCTATGCCCAGGCGCTCCCTTCCGGCGCCATCAAGCCCGAACTCGTAGGCGTCGTGCTCGAGCGTCTGGCGGTCGACGAACCGCAACGGGCTCTCGAAGCCGCCAAAAACCTTCCGCCCGGTTTTGTCCGCAACCACGCGCTCTCCTCCGTCCTAACCGAGATATCCCGTCGCTCCCCGGAGACCGCCCTAGCCGTCCTCCGCGACTGCCCGCCCGGCGACGCCCGCAATCATGTCCTGAAACAGGTTGGCGATGCCCTCGCCTTCGAAGACGCCGTCGCTGCCTCCCGCTTCATCTCGCTTCTTCCGCCGGGCGAACTGCAAAACCGTTCCATTCCCCTCATCGTCGATCGTCTCGCGCAGCAAGATGCGCGGGCCGCCGAGGCTTGGGCCCTCTCCCTGCCCGAAGGCAGCCAGCGCACCCAAGCCCTCCAAAGCTACGCCGTGGCCCTCGCCAAAGCCGCTCCCGCCGCCGCCGTGGCCTGGGCCGCCAGCCTTCCCGCGGACGAAGGCGGTGCGCCTATCCTCGACGCCGCCCTCGCCGAATGGGTGAAGCTCGCTCCCGCCGCCGCCACCGCCTGGGCCTCCGACCTCCCCGAGAGTGCCGCGCGCCAGAACGCGCTTCTCAGCGTCGCCACCCGCCTGGCCCATGACAATCCCGCCGCCGCGCTAGACCTCGCCTTCGAAATCACGGACGACGCCAAGCAAGCTCTCCTCGCCAACGACATAGCCCTGGCCTGGTCCCGCCTGGACCCCGAAACCGCTTTAGCCCAGGCCGCCGACCTGCCCCCCCTCGCGCTCCGCGCCGAATTGCTTTCCAACTTGATCGGCTACTACGCGCAGATAGCTCCACGGGAAGCCATCGCTTCGGCCGAAAAACTCGGTCCCGGCCAGATCCCCAACGAAGCTTACGCCCGTGCCCTTTTGGACTGGTCCAACACCGATCCCGACGGCGCCGCCGCTTGGTCCGAACGCCTGCCCCCGGGCGAACTCCGCGGAACCCTCCTGGCCGGCGTCGCCGCCAACTGGGCGCGCCTCGATCCCGTAGCCGCAGACCGCTGGCTCGCGCAGCTTCCTCCCGACCGCGACCGCGAACAGGCAGCGATTTCCTACGTCCAGGCCGCCGCCGGAGAACGGCCGGCCGACGCCGCCCGCTGGGCCGCCGCCATCACCCAGCCCGAGCTGCGCCGTGCGGCCATCGAATCCGTCGCCCGCGAATGGATACGAACCGACCGCCTCGCTGCCGTCTCTTGGCTGCGCTCCATCGGCGCCCGCAACCTTCTCCCCGTCCCTTTCAACTGAGCCAGCCCGCGCTCGCTCCGCCATGCGCTCCGCTTTACTCTTTCCCGCCTCTCTCCTGGCTTTCTTCGCCGGCGGTTTCGCCCTTGGTCATCGCCACCCTGCCGAGGCCCGGTCATCTGGTTCCGTCCTGGCCGCCCCGCTCCCCTCCCCTGCCGGCCCGGCTGCCGCGGCTGTCCCCGCGTTCACGCTCGAGCAAATCATCGCGCAGATATCCGAGGAGTGCCCCCGTGGCGTCTGGCGCCGCACGTCCCAGGCGGACCTTCTCCTCGCACGGCTTTCGTCCGCCGACTTCGGTCGCCTTGCCGAGGCCCTGCGCGAATTCGTGCTGTCGCCCGCGCAGGACGAGCTTCGCCGCACCTTCCTTGGCCGTTGGGCGGAAAAAGACGCAGGTTCCGCCATCGACTTCATCCGTACTCTCCCCCCTTCGGCCCTGCGCGACGAGCTCATGCTCACGGCCTTCCAAGGCTGGCTCCACGCGGACCTCTCCGGCGCCATCACCTGGATCCAGGAACTCCCGCCCGACTCCGCCCGTGCCGACGCCCTTCGTATGGCGCTTCCCCTCCTCTCCGCGCAAAACCCCCGCTCGGCTCTCGCCCTCGTTCCCTTGCTG
Source organism: uncultured Akkermansia sp. (assembly GCA_966250295.1). Classification (GTDB taxonomy): domain Bacteria; phylum Verrucomicrobiota; class Verrucomicrobiia; order Opitutales; family Opitutaceae; genus IMCC26134_A. The sequence continues at coordinate 47,870 of CBINGR010000026.1, forward strand.
CCGGCTACTCAACGCGGAGCGGCCTACGACACCCTTTTCTCCGTCTGGGCCGAAGCGGATCCCGCCGCCGCCTCCGCCGCTCTCGCGACGACCGACCTGCGTCCCACCGACCGCCGCTCCACTCTCGGTGCCGTAGCACGAGTCTGGGCCACGAAAGACCCTAAGGCCGCCCTCGCATGGGTCGATACCCTTCCAGCCGGGTTCGATCGCAACGAGGTTTTCGGCACCGTCCTCAACAACTGGGCCGCCGTGTCCCCGACCGCCGCCGCCGAGTTCATTCTCGGCCTCCCCGAAGGTCCCTTGCGCGGTCGCGCTCTCGTCTTTGCCGCCGCCGCCTGGCCTTCCGGCGACGCCGTCCGCGCCATGGAATTTGCGCAAAAATTTCCGCCCGGCCGCGACCGCGACGAAGCCGTCGGCCTGATTTTGGGAAACCTGGCCAACACCGACGCAAAGGACGCCTTCGCCCGTGCCACTTCCCTTCCCGAGGGAGCGTCCCGTGCCGGCATTCTCAAGAACGTCCTCCTCAACTGGAGTTCGTTGGAGCCCGATGCCGCCCTCGAGGCCGCCGCCACGCTTCCCCGAGGCGAGGCTCGTCTCACGACCCTCGGCGCGGCCCTCGGCGTCATCGCCCGCGAAGATCCGGAAGTCGCGCTCGGCTACGTGCTCAACGCCCCTCCGGGCAGCGAACGCAACGAGCTCCTTCGCTCCGTCAGCATGGACCTCGCCGGAGAAGACCCTGCGCTGGCCGCGGTTTTTGCCCAGGCGCTGCCCGCAGGCACCCTTCAGCGCGATGCCATCGGCGCCATAGCCAACGGCTACGTCCAGATCGATCCCGCCGCCGCGCAGGAATGGCTGCTCACGCTCCCCGAGGGCGAACTCCGCAACCACGCCATCGCGTATCTCGGCGAATGCCGCGCCCGTCTCGATCCCGAGGGCACCGCCTCCTGGGCCGCCACGCTCACCGCAGCTGCCGAACGCCGCCGTGCCCTGCAACATTCGCTTGGCCCTTGGGCGGCAGTCGACACCCCGGGAGCCACCGCCTGGGCCCAGCGTCTCCCACCCGGCCCCGCCCGGCAGGAGGCCTTCGCCGCCATCGTGGAGAGCCAGTCCTACCACGATCCCGCCGGCGCGCTCACCCTCGCCTCCCAAATGGGCGAAGGGGAAATCCGCGACTTCGCCGTCGAGCGCCTCGCCAATTCATGGGCTCGTGACGACGCTCCCGCCGCCATCGCCCAAGTACAGGCGCTTCCCCCGGGTGACATCCGAACCAAACTCGCCAACGGCATCGTTACCACCCTCGCCGAGCACGCCCCCGCCGATGCGGCCGCCTTCGCCGCCACCCTTCCATCCGCACAGCTTTCCGGCGCCGCTATCGATAGTCTCGTGGACTTCTGGGGGCGCTCCGACCCGGCCTCCGCCACTGCCTGGGCCGCCGGACTCCCTCCCGGCCCTGCTCGCTCCGCCGCGCTTTATCAAAGCGCCGAAAACTGGGGACGCGCCGACCCGGCCAAGGCAGCTGCCTTTCTCTCCAGTCTGCCCAAGGGCTCCGTTCGCGACGAGGCCCTCGGCCACTTCGTTTCTTCCTACGCCTTCAGTCACCCCAAAAAAGCGGCCGAATGGGTGGACGCGATCGAAGATCCCGCCGCTCGGGCCAGCGCCGCCGAGGCCGTGGAGACGTCTTGGAAAAAACACGATCCCAAGGCTGCCACGATCTGGCGCGCCCGGCTCAAAGCCAGGGGTTGAAACAGGAGAGAGCCAGGCCCGGACAGAACATCACCGGCGCTAAGAATCCGGCGTGCCTGTCAACGCACGCTCCACTCGATGACCCCGATATCGGCTCCCTTCACGTCCCCGGGGAAAACGAGGCGCAGGTAGCGGGCCGCAGCCGGTGACTCGATAAGGATGGGGGAACCGCTTGTCGGCTTGGCGCCGAAATCCGCGAGCGTTACCCAAGTGGCGCCGTCGACCGAGGCGTCGACGCGGAAACGGACCGGCTTCCACGCGTATTCGGGGCGGATCAGCTGGCGGGCGATCTTCTGTTCCCTGCCGAAATCGAGCTGGAGCCAGCCGCCGTTCGCGTCGACCGCGGGCGCCCAGCGGGTGGCGTAGTTGTCGTCCACTACTCCGGCCGGCCCGGTGTACTCGTCGGCCGAGCTCGACGCGGTGACGCGCGCCGCGGCGGAGAGCGTGGCGAGCGACTCCTCGCGACCTTGCACAAAGCCGGGTCCCTCGTGGCTCGGCACGACCTTCTCGATGCGACCGTCCGGGGTGAAGACGATGGGATCGACGCAGGTCTGGCGGCCGATGAACTTCCGGTTAAAGGGAATGCTGTGCCGATGATAGAGGATGTAGTCGCGTCCGTCGCGCCGGAAGAGCGTGTGGTGGCCGGGGCTGACGACGTTGAGGGATTTGTCCGTGACGAGGATCGGGCTGCCCGGGCCCTCGACGAAGGGGCCGAAAGGCGATTTCGCCACGGCGTAGTGCACGCGGTAATCCTCCTCGATCGTCTTGCCTGCGGAGTAGCTGAGAAAATAGAGCCCGTGGCGCTTCACCACGATCGGGCCCTCGAAGTAATTGGCCGGCGTGACGTCGTGCACCTCGCCGTCGAAGGTCACCATGTCGGGCCTGAGCTTCACCAGCCAGCAACGGCCGTTTTTCCAGCCGTGGCCGGAGCCCCAGTAGAGGTAGGCCTGGCCGTCGTCATCGACGAAATACTCGGCGTCGATCATGTGGTAACCGGGCTTGAAGTCCCAGGGGATGAGCTGCCGGCCGTCGTCGAAGGCATTGCGCCACGGCCCAAGCGGGTGATCGGCCACGCCTGCCCACACCTCGTTGCCGACCGAGACGACCATATGATACCTGCCGTCCGGGCCCTTGACCACGGAGGGGGCCCATACGCCTGCTTTCTTCGACTTCGGGCTGGTGCAGGCCTCCTTGGTCGGCCAGTTGAGCACGCGGTAGGTCCAGTTTTTGAAATCCGAAGACTCCCAACAGCCGAGCGTGCGGTCGCCCCAGGGATCCAGCGTCGCATAGATGTAGGCCTTGCCGTCCTCCTCGACCAGCGAGGGGTCGGCGAAATAACCCGGCAGGATCGGGTTGGCCGAATGCGGCGCCCGTCCGGAAGAAGAGTCGCCCGAGAAGCTGGCGGCGCCGAGCGGGAGCACTCCGAAAACAAGCAGAGGAAGAACGCGAAGAGAGGGGATCATGGGACGGGCGGAAAAGGAAGACAGGTCGGCACCCGATCAATAGATGCGGAATTCCCAGAGTCCAGGCGCGCCCTCGAGGATCGTGAGCTTAAGGTAACGCGCGGGGACGGCTCCGGCGTCGCGATGCGGCGAGCGGCGGATCAGCGCCTCGTGGCCTCCGTAGGGCCGCCAGGTAACGCCGTCGAGGGAGGTCTCGAGCGTGTAGACGTGGCCGGCCGCGGGTTTCACGAAATAGGCCTCGGTCCATTTGATTTCGCGCGGCGCACCGAGATCCACCTGGAACCAGGGACGCGTGTCGCCAGCGGCGGCCATCCAGCGGGTGCCGTTGTAGCCGTCGAGGGCGTTGGCCGGCGCGTGGGTTTCCGCGCGATCGAGAAGCTGGTCCTTGCGCGGAGCCACGCGGGCGTTCGGCGCCACGGAAGACGCCATGGCGCGCGCGGACAGGGCGAGGTTGGGTCGTTTCTTCTCGACGGGACGCAACGCGCCGACGCCCTTCTTGGTGAGCGTGATGGGCTGGATGGTGCCGTCGGGGTTGAAGTTCATCTTGTCCGCGTAGATCTGGCGGTTGGTACCGCCGCGGCCGTATTCGAGGTAGATGAAATACCACTGCTCGCTCCCTTTGGGATTGAGGAAACAGCCGTGGCCGGGACCGAAGACCTTTTCCCCGCGATCGGTGGTGGCGATGATGTCCTGCTCCGGCGTCACCCAGGGACCGGTCGGCGAGACGCGGCTCATCATGTAGGCGTATTGGTAAACCTCGTCGCCGCCCAGAGTGTAGAAATAGTAATAGATGCCGTTCCGCTTCGTGAGAAAGGGACCTTCGGAATAGGCGCGGCGTGTGACCGGGATCGTGGTCATCGGGCCGTCGGGCGAGAGCAGATCGGGCTTCAGCTTCACCATGCGGTGCCCCTGCCAGACCATATAGGCCTGGCCGTCGTCGTCGACGAAAACCTCGGCGTCGATGGAGTGTTTCTGCTCGATCGGATAAGGTTTCAGGCTGGCTTTGGTCACGTGCCGGCCGTCCGGCGCCAGGAAGGGGCCAGTCGGAGAGTCGGCGACGACCGGGGTGATTTTTCCTTCGAGAGTGGGAAACGAGTAGTAGCGTCCGTTGCGGGGAACGATGGTGCTGGGCGCCCAATACTTCGCGTCGAAGTCGGACGGGAAACTCGAGTCCTCGAAGCTCCAGTTGAGGAAATCCTTCGAGGTCCAGACGACCGGCGTTCCCGAGGTGGCGAGGTGCTGGCCCCAGCCGTCGGTGGTGGCATACAGGTAGAAGGTGCCGTCGATTTCCGAGATGCTCGGGTCCGCGTTCAGATCGGGAATCAGGGCCTGGCCGAAGTGGAGGATGTCGTTGTCCGGTGGGAGCGTGAAACCGCTGTCGGCGGTCTCGATGATCTTCTGGTTATCCAGGAAGCACTGGATCTGCCGGTCGCGAACCTCAATGCGTACGTCATACCAGCGTCCGTTCTCGATGTTTCCTTTGGCGGCGGGGCCGATAGGGGCGCGCTGACCGTCGAAGGTTTTCTCGAGACGATGGGCCGTGTTTCCCCAACCACCAAGATTCAGCCAGTAGAAGTTTTTCTCGTCCTGCGCGCCGAAGCCGACGAGGAAGCCTTCGGCGCCGTCAGTTTTGCGCATGCGCGCATGAATGGTGTAGTCGGAGCCGGCGCAGGTGAAGGAGTAGCGCGTAAGCGCCGGGGTGGCCGGCGAGCTTTGGCGAAGCAAACCGTCGGCGATCTGCCAATTGCCGCCCTGACGGTTCCAGCCGGGATCCGCACGGTCAAAGGTGTCGTCCAACATAAGCTGGCTTCCGCAGGTGACTTTAACGGCGTCGAACTCGACCTGCGTGTTCCACGAGCCGAGCATCAAGCCGGTGTCCCCCTGGACCTGCGCCGCCATTTGGGCCGGAAGCGGCGTGCCGACGGCAAGCGCCAGGGCCGCGATCAACTTCAGTGCGATTCGAAATGTCTTCATGGGCGTCACTTGGCGGGGGCCTTGTTTTCTTCGGAATCGGCACGCATGGTTCGTGCGTCGTAGCGATAGGCGAAAGAATCGCAGTCCACATATCCCGCTTCTCCCTTGTTATTGTAGGTGAAGATGCCGAGCCGGTCGCCGCGGTAGTCGCCCCAGGCGAGTTGGTAGGGTTCGCCGAAAGGTGCGAAGGTTTCGCCATCGGTGCTGTAGGTGTAGCGGCTGAGTCCATCGAGGCCCCAGGTGGAGCGAAGCCAGAGGCGCGTGGAGGTGATGCGCGGGCCAGGGGTGAACGTTCCGTTGTGGGAAAACTCGAGGTTGATGATGTCGCCCTCGCGGCGAACGCCGATCGTCGAACCGGATCCGGAGTAATGGCAGAGGCCCGCGACCTGGCCGTCCGCGAGGCCGGAGAGGTCGAGCGCGAGGATGGCAACGTTGTCGGGGGTGCGCATCGAGCGCTGCGTGAGAGTGTTTCCGGCTTTCTTCAGCGTGTCGGGCCTCAACGGCGGGAAAGCGTGCAGGCGCAGGTAACCGGGGCGTTCGGTGAGCGACCATTTTTCCATTCGCGGCTGGTAATTCCACGACCACTGGAGGCCGAGCTTCGGGCCGTTGAAATCGTCGCTGGATTGGGGGCGGACCACGGGATGGCCCTGGACGGGTTTCTCGCCGCCCCAGACCATCCGGCCGATGCCGTCGTCGCCGACCTTACCGAGGATCGGCCAGCCATCCACCCACGTCACGGGGAGGAGGCTGGCCAAGCGGCCCGCCCACATGCCGCTGCCGTGGTGGGTGAGGAAATACCAGTCGCCCTGCTCGGTCTGCACGATGCCGCCCTGGTTGGGTTCGTTGAATTCGCGCTGCGTGTGGCTGAGCCGGCGCTTTTCGGTATAGGGACCGGTGACGCTTTTCGCGCGCTGCATCATCACGTAGCGGCCGCTGCCGTCGACCTCGCTGTAGAAGTGGTAGTAGGTATCGCCAACCTTGAAGAGTTTATTGGCCTCTCGTTTGGCGCCGTCGTTGAGGAGGATGCGGGATTCGGGAATGAGGTCGCGCCCGTCGGAAGTGAGTTTGTAGAGCCAGGTCTTGTAACCGCCTTTGAAATGGGTGCCGACGAAGTAGCCCTGGCCGTCGTCGTCCCAGAAGGGGCAACAATCGTCCCAGCCGCCCTCTCTGGTCATGCGATGCAGAGGCGCCCAAGGGCCGGCCGGATCGGCGGCCGTCGTCATGAAATAACCTTCGTCGGGAGTGCCGAAATAAACCCAGAACTTCCCGTCGTGGTGGCGGATGGCGCCGGCCCAGACACCGCGAGCGTAGCGGTTCATGCGGTCCCAGTTGAGCTCGGGACCGATCTCGGTGACGTCATTCACCGCGTGGCCGACAATGGTCCAGTTGACCAGGTCCTTCGAGTGAAGGATCACCATGCCCGGCGAATACTGGAAGGTGGACGAGATGGCGTAGTAATCGGAGCCGACGCGGATGCAATCGATGTCGCTGTAGTCCCCCGGCAATACGGGGTTGCGGTAGGTACCGTCGCCTTGGTCGCCCCAGCGTGGCGAATCTCCCCATTTGGCCGGGTCCGGGGCGTTCGCGAAGAGCGGTGCCGCGCAGAGCAGGGATAGGGCCAGGAGTCTTGATTTTGGTAGCATGGGTATCAGCGGAAGGTCCGGGGCGCGAACAGATGGGCGGAGCCAATCCGACCACGGCACGAAAGGGGGGGAAGATTCATTGGGGAGGAACAACTCGGCGGGCCTGCCTGGACGGTGCCCCGCACACCATAGCAGGCCGACGTGTTTTCCCCAATATCCCCAAACAAGGGATGGGGTTGCTCCAGCCGGGCCCCGGGACGCCACCGGAAGCCGCTCAGCGTTTGATCCTGGCGACACTGGAATCGGACGGTATTCACCTGTTTTCCCATGCAGTATTTGTAGTCCGTCGAGTCGGTCGACTAAGTCCGTCGGTGTGAAGGAGGACGTGCGGGTCGGCGCGGTTCGGGGCGATGGGGTTGGTCCACTGCAAAGGGTCTTCCTCCGTGCGGGCTGGAACCGCGTCGACGGTGAGCATGCCGGCGAAGACCGCGAGCAGCACGGCGGCGTGACGCAAGGTGGTGGAGCCCGGCAGGCGATGTTTCATGGTCGGGGCTCGCGCAGGGCGATTTCGGAGCCGTCAAAGCGAACGTCGGTGAGCTCAAGGTCTCGAGAGGATCCGGACTTCATCCAAACAACGCGGAAGATGCGGTTGGCGGGCATGCCCGGGTAGGAGCCTTGGCGGGCTCCGAGAGTGAGAGTGCGGGCGTTTTCGTTCCAGCGGATGGGAATCGTCGCGGACGCCCCGTCGAGGTAATCGTTGGTGTCACCCTGATCGTCGTAGAGGGAGAGTTCTCCGTCGGCGCCCGGGTAGACGCGAAGCGTCGTAGGCCCGGAGACCGGCTCCAGCGCGTATTGACGGAGCGGATCGAGGGGAATGATCGCGCCCGCGCGGGCATAGAGCGGCAGCGTGGCGAGATCGACGGAACGAGCGATTTCACGACCGCCCTCGATGCGTTCGCCGGTCCACCAGTCATACCAAAGGCCGGCCGGCAGATAGATGCGGCGGCTGGTCGCCCCACGCTCCACGACCGGAGCAACGAGCAGGTCCCGGCCCCAGAGGTATTCGTCGCCGCGGGCGGCGGCCGTCGCGTCTTCGGGATAGTGCAGCCAGAGCGCGCGCATGAGCGGGAGGCCGGTGTCGCGGACCTGGCGCGCGAGGGCGTAGGTGTAGGGCAGCAGGCGGTAGCGCAGCTCGAGATAGCGGCGGCAAATCGGCTCGACCTGCGCGTTCGGCAACTCGCCGGGCGGAGGCGGTTTCGCGCCCTCGAGCGGGCCGGTCCGGCCGGTGCTCCAGCCCCAGGGCAGGCGTAGTTGCCAAGCGCGGCCATGAGAGCGGAACGAGGGACAAAAGGCGGAAAACTGAAACCACCGAACAAACAGTTCGCCGGTGAATTCGGGAGTGGGATGGAAGCCTCCGGTGTCGGTGCCCCAGTAGGGAGAGACGCTGAGGGAATGGTTGATGCCGACCGGCACTTGGGCGGCGAGGGCGCGCCAGCTCGACTCGACGTCTCCGGACCAGATCCAGCCGCCGTAACGGGCGACACCGAGGTAACCGTTGCGTTGGAGATTCCAGGGGCGGCGATCCGGGCGATCCGAGAGCGGGCCTTCGTAATACAGGCGCGCACGGGCGAAGCGCGACTCGATGTCGAACCAGTCGCCCTCGTCGGGCCACCAGCCGTCGATGCCCGCGGCGAAGGTGGCGCGGTGCCGTTGCCAGTAAGCCACGATGTGGGTGGGGTCGGCCGTCGGGTCCGGCGCGTCTTGGAAGATACCGTGAAGGCGGTCTCCGTCCCAAGGCAGGCGGATGGTTTTGCCTTTGGCATCTTTGAGGGGCGCGACCGGAGGCGGGGTCACATGCGCGATGAACCGGAAATTCCGGCGGTGGATATCGGCGATCACCTCCGCGGGCGAGCGGTCGAAAACCTTCGGGTTGAACTCCAGCGAGTTGTGCCCGGTGTTCCAACCTGCCGGGCAGAAGCCGGTGCCGAGAAAGATCAGCGCGTCGCAGGGCAGCATTTTTTCGCGGAAGGTGTCGGCCTCCGCCAGTATCTGCGCGGCGGACTCCAGCGTGCGGTGCGACTGCATGTAACCGAGCCCCCACTTGGGCGGAAGGACCGGCCGGCCGGTGAGCTCCGCGAGTTCGCCGAACCAGGCCTGCGGATCGCGGGCGTCCGCGACGATGAGATCGAGGCTGGCGGGGGCACCGGTAATGGGGTGGAATCTCCCCTGCCCGTTCGTGAGGTCGAAATCGCCCGGGGATGAAACGACGAGCAGCGCCCAGCCCTCGGTGCCGAGGAGGTAGGGCACGGCGATGCGAGCGCCCAGCGCCGGACGGTCCGGCGTGTGCTGGCCCTTGAAGTAGGGAAACGTTTTTCCGTTGCGGTCGAACTGCGCGCCGCCTTCGCCGAGCCCGAGGATCGGCCACGAGCCGGTGTGAAAAGCGAAACCGGGGACTTCGTTGTCCAGGCGCAGCGTTTGCAGGGGGCGGCCTTTCGCATCGGACACCGTGAGGACGAGAGGCGGGGACTGTACCCGAACAGTGAATTCGCCCAGGCGTATCTCCTCGCCCGGAACGCCGGCCTCGCCGCGCCAGCGAAAGGCCGCCGGAGGCCAGGTGCGGGGAACAAAAACGGGGGAATTCGCGATGGGGGCGGGAGGGCCGCCATCCTGCACCGGCGCGATCACGATTCGCAGGCTGCGGGGCGTGCAGGGGAACAGGGCCAATTCGGCCGGTCGTCCGGCATAGCGCAGGCCGCCAGGGCCGCCCGGCTCACCCGATGGCTCGCTGGCTTGGGCTCGAACCGGCCGCCCAAGGCAGGCCCCAAGACCGACCAGGACGAAGACGGCGAGCTGGAGGCGGCGGGATATGGCGCGGGTGGAGGTCAACGGGACACTTCGATGCGGGCGGTTTCGCGGATGTCAGCGGAGGAGGAGCCGACGAGGATATCGAAGGCGCCGGGGTTCACGACGAAGGCATGCGTGGACTCGTCCCAGTAGGCGAGTTTCCCGGCGGGCACGGTGAAGGTGAGCGTGCGTTTTTCGCCGGATGCGAGGCTTACGCGTTGGAAGCCGCGCAGTTCCTTGGCGGGACGTTTCACGACGGGCCTGACCTCGTGGACATAGAGCTGCACGACCTCGTCGCCAGCGCGCTTTCCGGTGTTTTTGACGTCGATGCTCACGGTGAGCGTGCCATCGGCGGAGACCTGTTTCGGTGAAACATGGAGCTTGGAATAGGTGAAGGTCGTGTAACTGAGACCATGACCGAAGGCGTAGAGGGGCGCGCCGTTCAGATACAGGTAGGTGAAGCCCTTGGTGACGTCGTATTCGTCGATGGACGGCACCTGTTTTTCCGAGGCGTAAACCGTGTGCGGGAGACGCCCGGCGGGATTCACCTTGCCGAGGAGCACGTCGGCGAGCGCGGCGCCGCCCTCCTGTCCCGGCCACCACGCCTGCAGCATGGCGGGCGCGTGTTCCTTCAGCCAGGGCACGGTCAACGGGCCCCCGCCGAAGAGCACGACGACGGTGCGGGGATTCGCCGCGATCACGGCTTCGGCGAGCGCCTGCTGGTTGCCCGGCAGGCCGAGGAAGGTGCGATCCACGTCCTCCATCTCGTTGCGCGTGTCGCTGCCGAGGCAGAGAATCACCGTGTCGGCGTCCTTCGCGGCGGCGACACCCTCGGCGAGGAAGGTCTCCCCGCCGCCGAGGCCGCTGACCGCGCCGGCGTTCTCGGCCTCCATAGCCGCGGGGGCCGCCCCCGAGAGCGTCAGCTTGTCGAAACTGCCGCCATAGCCGCGGCTCGCCGGGTTACGCCCTTCGACCGTGAAGCGGATCAAGTGGCGCCCCTTAGACAGGGCCACGCTGCCGAGCTCCGCCTGCATGCCGGGGCGGTTCCCGGGGGAATACATGTCGATCGGCGCGCCGATCGTCTTCCCATCGACGCCGGCATGGAAAACGCCGCGCGCGGGGTCTCCCTTGAAATGCAGGGTGAGCTCGTAGGCGCCTTCGACCGGCGCCTCGAACGGAAACTCGATGAACTCGCCCTTCGACTCGGAGAGCATCTTCAGGCTTCGCCCGCCGCTCGCCTTGCCCCAGTCGTTCTGAAGGGCGGGATTCGTCACCGCGCGCGCTCCCTGCGCGGAGACGATCTGGATATTCTTGCCGAGCGCGTCGCGGAGGCCCCGCAGCGGCGTGACGACGCCTTCGTGGCGGCCGTTGTAGCCGTTGGTAATCGCCAGGTCCGCGAAAGGACCGATCACCGCGACCTTCTTGAGCCTCGTCTGATCGAGTGGGAGCAGGCCGTCGCGATTCTGGAGCAGGACGATGGATTGCCCGGCAGCCTTCCTCGCGACGGCGTGGTTCGCGGCGCTGTTGACGATGTCGCGGGAAATCCGGCCGTAGGGATTCGCGTCGAGCGGATCGAATTCGCCAAGCCGGAAGCGGACTTTCAACACGCGGCGCAGCGCGTCGTTCAGCCGCTCCTCGGTGAGTTTGCCGGCGCGCACGGCGGCGGGGATGTGCTGCTCGTATTCCCGGTCGGAAAAGTCGCAGCCGGCCATCACGGATTGCGCCACGGCGTCGACGTAGGTCATCTGCTTCTTGCCGTGGCCCTCGACCATCGTCTTTACGCCGCCGAGGTCCGAGACGACGAAGCCCTCGTGGCTCCACTGCGTTTTCAGCAGGTCCGTGAGGAGCCAGCGGTTGATGTTGTTCGGCACGCCGTTGATCGCGTTGTAGCTCGCCATTAGCGAAGCCACCTTGCCCTCGACGACGGCGTCGCGAAAATGCGGAAGCCAGTATTCGTGGAGCATGCGCTCGCTCACTTTCGCGTCGAGCTGCGTGCGCTCGATCTCGACGTTGTTCACCGCGTAGTGCTTGAGCGTGGACGCGACTTTCAAGTGCCGCGGATCGTCGCCCTGCAGGCCCTTGACGTAGGCCACGGCCATGCGGCCGGTGAGGAACGGATC
>CBINGR010000027.1:0-59274 GCA_966250295.1 uncultured Akkermansia sp.
GGCGGGCGAGGCTGCTGGCGGGGTAGAGGGTCTGGGCGGCGAGCCACTGGGTGAGGGCGGCGGCGGGCTGGGCGGCTTCCTCGTGGCGCCGGGCGGCGTCGATTTTGCCGACGAAAATAGCGACGCGGGGGGCAAGCTCGGCGCGGCGCTGGTTGAGAGCGACGTCGTTGGGCACGAGCTGGCTGGCGGTTTCCAGCGCCTCCCAGGCGGCGAAGGCGTTGTTCTGGGCGACGAGCTCCCTTGCCTGGGTGAGATAAATCTCCACCCGGGAAACCTGCTCGACGATTTTCTCCATCTGGCCGGCGCGGGCGGCATCGGTGAGGAGAGCCATGCCGAGTTGCACGCGCTGATCGTAGATACGACGCCAGTCGCCGCGCTTGAGGGCGTCGTCGAAAACTTCAGCGGCCCTGGCGCCGAGGTCGATTTTTTCGGCGAGACTCTGGGTATAGGTCTGGAGGTCGGGGTTGAGCGGCCAGAGTTCGGCGGCCCGCTGGATGCTTTCCTGCGCGCGTTCGAAATCCTCGACGACGACGGCTTGGCGGGCGGAGTGGATGGCGAGACTGCTCATGCGGCGGGCGGAGTGGATGGCGGAAAGGACCTCGCTGGAGCGGAAGTCCTTCGCGTTCATGCCCACCTCGGCGACGAGTTTGTCCACCGCGTCGTAGTCCTTCAGGTCGGCCAGCTTTCGGGCCTGGTCGATCTGGCGATAAAGAGTAAGCAACGCCTGTTTTTTATCGCGTTCGAACTGGGAGACCGCGGGCAGGTATTCGCCGAGGAAAAAGGTTTCCTGAAGGCGCTCGAGCGCGCCTACGAGCTGGCCGTCCGCATAGCTGGCGTTCACCGCTTTCATGGCGGACTCGGTGTCGTTGATGGCCTCGCGGGCGAGGAACTCGAGCGTGTCGACGGTGAGGGAGAGATCGCTGGAAGGGAGGAAGGATTGGATTTCCTTTTTGCCGACCTCCATCTCCTGGGCGCTGCCCTTGAAAATGAAACGATAGAAGCTCGCGGCGATCAGGCAGTGCTGGAAGCGGCGCTGAAGAAACAGGTTCACCAGCGCGGTCTGGAACTGAAGTTTGGCTTGGAGGCCGGTAAGCGCGGCGCCTGTTTCCGAGGCCTTGATCTTGGCCTCGGTTTCGGCGAGTTCGCGGGCGCGGAAGGTCTGGCTCATGCCGGTTTGCTGCAGCGGAGTCTGGGATTTGTTCTGATCCTCGGTGCTGCTCGCCGCCTTCTCCCCGGTCTCCATCGCTTTTTGGGAGGCCTCGCGGGCAAGGGTGTCGGCGCCGTAGATGAGCTCGGCCTGCTGCTGGCGGCGGATGCGGTCGAGCTCGGACTGGGTGACGGCGAGGGCGTCGCGTTCGTCGCGGATGCGCCAGGCGTTGAAGACCTGGTTGGCGATCGCGAGGCTGGCGCCGGCATCGGCCTCGTAGTCGCAGGCTCGATACAGCAGCTGCCACGCCTTCCGGACGTTTTCCGCGCCGGCTTCGCCTCCGCGGGTGGAGAGCAGGGTGAAAATTTCGTCGAGCACCCCGCGATAGACCTCATTGTCGATGGATTCCGGCTGGGCGAGGTAGCGCTCGAATCGGGCGCGGAAGACGCGCATCTGGCCGAGGTTGTAGGTGTGACCCTTCCAGGTGAGAGTGCCGTCCTCGGGGTTGAAGGCGTCGGAATCGGTGTCGAAGGCCTTGTCGATGATCTTGAGGAGGGTGTTGCTCTCGAGGTTGGCGGTTCCGAGCGCGCTGAGGGGAGATTTGGGGGCGGCGGGGGCCGCCGCAGGCGGCGAGGAGAGCGCGGGGGCGGCCGGCGCGGAGAGTTCGGGGAGGGCGGCGGGCGGGGTCTGGGCGGCGAGCGGGCCGGCGGAGGCGATCGTGAAGCCGGTCAGGAGAAGGAGCGGTGTGCGCATGGGCAGACGGGGCCGGGTTTTTAAAGTTTGCGCAGGGCGCTGACGTAGAGGAGCCCCCCGCGGCGGACGGTGAGCTCGAGGCGGTAGCGTTGGGCGACCATGAGGTTGGCCTGCAGCGAGTCGGCGACGAAGACGGGCAGGCGGACGCCGGCCCCGGAAGCGAGCGGGTGCACGGCGAGCAGGCGGCCGACACCCTCCTTCCACTCGAGCTGGGCGTCGATTTCGGCGTCGAGGGTGTAGCGGTTGCCCTGGAGATTGCCGGGCGCATCGAGATAAACGCTGACGGGAAACGGTTCGTGCGCCTGGCGGGCACAGCCGGGGGTGATGCTCAGGAGGGCGAGGAGGGCGACGAGGGGTGGCAGGGCCCGGTGAAAGGCAGGCAAGAAGAGGCTGCGCATGATGTCCGCGGGGAAATTCGGCCGAGCGCCGGGAAGGGGCAACGGATAAAGACACTCACTCAGGGCCAGCGCTGCACCACGCAGCCGCGGACGACCAATACCGCGCCGAGGACGGCATGGGCACCGAGCACCCCGAGGGCGGCGGGAGCGCCGGCCAGCCAGCCGGGGTCGAGCAGTGCCACGGCATCGTAGAAACGCGAATCGCGCATCGCGGTGAGGTAGCCCGACCAAGCCCAGTAGGTGGCGATGAAAGGGCGCACCGCCCAGACCAGCGCGGCGGGCAGGGCCAGCACCACGCCGGAGAGAGGAAGCTGAAAGCCCACCAGGTAGATCGAGAGCAGCGAGGCGCGTTCGGGCGAGGCGAGCAGGGCGGAGAGGCCGAGGCAGACCACGCTCATCGAGGCGCCCGCGGCAGCGAGCACGGCGAGCTGCGGCACCCATGCGCCGGGAAAGGCGCAGAGGAGTTTCACGAAGATCGTCATCCACGCGCCCTGGGCTGCGCCCAGCAGCGCCACCCAGGCGATCTTGGCGGCGGCATAGGCCGCGGGGCGAAGACCCGCCATGCGTTCCTTCTCGAAGAGCGCGCGCTCGCCGGCGATCTCGCGGGCGCCGTTGTTGCTGCCCATCAGGCAGAGCAGGATGACCTGGAACAAGATCAGGCCCGAGACCAGCGTGGCGGTATCCGCCGCCTCCCGCCGGAACTCGGCGCGGGCCAGCACCGATTCGAAGGCGCCACCGCTGGGCTGGAGTTCCAGGCCATGCAACTGAGGAAGGCCGCCGAGGGCAAAGATGACGACGAGGCAGGGGAAGCCGAAGGTAATCGCGGCGGTGAGCGCGAGCGTGCCGCGGTCCCGGGTGAAAAGCCGCCAGCGGCGCGCGAACAGCGTGAAGGCTTGGGAGAGGAATCCGGGGCGGGGGAGGGGTTGCGGGGCGGACTGGGGCGGCGCCGGGCCGGCGCCGGGTTCCGTGGAAAAGGGCGAAGGTCTTTGGGCCAACCAGTACCCGGCCGGCTGCGCGGCCAGCCTGTCGTAAAGGGTGAGCGCGTCGGAGATGCCGAAGTGGGCGAGCAACGCGGCGTGGGAACCCTGGAACACCACCGTGCCCTCGTAGACGACCGTGACGACGTCGAAGCAGTCCAGCTTGGCGAGATTGTGGATCACGCACAGGACGGTGCGATCCTGCTCGGCCACGAGGCGGCGGAGGACGGCCAGAATATGGTCCTCGCTGCGCGGATCCAGCCCGCTGGTCACCTCGTCGCAAAGCAGGCAGGCGGGTTCCGTGGCGAGCTCGAGCGCAAGGCCGAGGCGGCGGAGTTGCCCGCCCGAAAGTTTTTCCACCAGGGTGTCGGCGCGCTCGGCGAGCCCCGCGAGATCGATCAAGGCCGGCACGCGGGCGGCGAGAACTGCCTCGTCGTGGTTTTTCCGGTACAGGCGGAACGCGGCGGTGAGCGCCTCGGCGACGGTGAGCTTGCCGTGGGCGATGCTGAACTGCGGGGCGAAGGCGACCTCGCGCCGCAACGCCTCCCACCCCGGGGAGGGAGCGCCGCGCAGCAGGATCTCGCCGCGGCTCGGGAGAATGCCGACCAGCCCCTTGAGCAGGGTGGTCTTGCCGCAGCCGGAGGGACCGATGAGGGCGTGCAGGCGGCCGGGGGCGAAGTCGGCATCCGCCGCGTGCACGAGCGGGGCGGCGCCGGGGCGCGGAAGGACGTCGAGCGAGCGGCAGGCCAGCATGCGTGTCCACGAAGGCGGCCGGTCCCGGGGGAGGCGAGCTTTTGGCGTTGGAGAAAAACCCGTTGCGCGGCGCGGTGCTTTGGGCGTCGATGCGCGTTTCCCTCGTCCGCCCTCCGAACCCGAACCCGCAGTCCCACCATGGATCGTATCGCCTCCGCCTTCGCCCGCGCTCGCTCCGAAAACCGCGCCGCCTTTGTCGCCTACCTGTGCGCGGGCGACCCCGATTTCGCCACCTCGCTGGAGGCCTGCCGCGCCCTGCTGCGCAACGGCGTGGACATCCTGGAGCTCGGCGTGCCCTTCTCCGATCCCCTGGCCGACGGCCTGACCAACCAGCTCGCCGCCCAGCGCGCGCTCGAAGGCGGCATGACGATGGCCAAGGTCAATGAACTCGTCCGCGCGCTGCGGGCCGAATTCCCCGCCACCCCGCTGGTGTTCTACACTTATTACAACCTCGTGTTCGCCAACGGCACCGACGCCTACGTGCGCGAGGCGAAGGCCGCCGGCCTCGACGGCATGCTGGTCCTCGACCTCCCTCCCGAGGAGTCCGCCGACGTGGCTGCCGCCTGCGCCCGTGAAGAGCTGAAAAGCGTCTTTATCGTGGCCCCCACCACGCCCTCCGAGCGCATGCCGGCCGTCACTGCGGCGGCCACCGGCTTTATCTACTACGTATCCCGCGAGGGGGTCACCGGCGTGCGCGATGCGGTCGCGGGCGGTATCCCCGAGGCGGTGGCGATGATCAAGCGCCACACCTCCCTGCCGGTCGTGGTGGGTTTCGGCATCGGCAAACGCGAGCACGTGGCCGAGGTCGCCCGGCATGCCGACGGCGTCGTGGTCGGAAGCGCCTTGGTCAACGTCATCCGTGACCACCTAAATGACCGGCCGGCCATCGCCGCCGCCATCGGGGCCAAGGCCGCCGATCTTACCGCCGGCACCGGCCGCTGACACTTCCCGGACCGCCTTTTCAGGAGCATTTATTGCGCGGTATTTGCGCTACTTTGCACGGACGGAATTTGCGTGACGAATAAGCGTCCGCCCCTCTGAAAACACGACTCGCTACTACTTGCGCCCACCTTCGCCGGTTCCCTGGAGTTTTTGTTTTACTTTGGAATGACCGACCTCTCTCGTGCGCGGCGACTTTAACCAAATTCGACCAACCGTGAGCAACACACATACGCGAAAGACCTTTTTCGCCAAGGCCCTTGCCGGCCTTGCGGGCCTCGGCCTGCTCGGCGGCACCCGAGCCCTGGCGAAGCCCGCGCCCGGCTCCACTCCCGCCCCGTCCGGCGCGGATGCCCTCAAGGCTCCCTTCTCCGTGCAGGTGGATACCCGGTCGGTCGCCCGTTCCGGCGATTCCCTCTAACTGCCGCCCCGCCGCCTCTCGCGACCGGAGCCGCCAACTCTCAGGCCTATGTCCAACCTGTTCCCCAAGTCGGCCAACAAGCTGCCGCTGCAGATCCTGATTTTCCTGGGTCTCACTGTCGGCATCGTCACTGCCGGCATCACGTACTACGCCACGCCGAAATACACGCGCGTCGGCTACGCGCCCACCCAGCCCGTCCCCTTCAGCCACGCGCTGCATGCCGGCCAGCTGGGCATCGACTGCCGTTATTGCCACGTCGGCGTGGACAAGGGCCCCACCTCCACGGTGCCGACCGCGCAGACGTGCATGAACTGCCATAGCCAGATCAAGACCGACAGCCCCCTGCTCGCCCCGGTGCGCGAGAGCTATGCTTCGGGCAATCCGGTGCCGTGGGTGAAGATCCACCAGACACCTGATTACGTCTATTTCAACCACTCCGTCCACGTTGCCCGCGGCGTGTCCTGCGTCGAGTGTCACGGCAAGATCAACGAGATGGACACTATCGCCCACGCCAAGCCTCTCTCCATGGGCTGGTGTCTCGATTGTCATCGCGCGCCCGAGAAGGTCCTCCGCGATCCCAAGCTCGTCACCAATCTCGACTGGAAGCACCCCGACGGCGCCGAAGGCCAGATCGAACAGGGCCAAAAGTTCGTCCACGACTGGAACGTCCAACCTCCGCAAAGCTGCTCCGGCTGCCACCGCTGATCGCCATCGCCGATGAAACGCAAATTTGACCATTCCGCGCCCGCCTCCTCCGAGTCCACGCCGACCGGCCCGCGCTACTGGCGCAGCCTCGACGATCTCGCCGCCACGCCCGCCGTGCAGGCCCAGCTCGAACGCGAGTTTCCGGAGGGCGCCGACAGCCTGAACGGCGTCGACCGCCGTAAATTCTTCAAGCTCATGGCCGCCTCCTTCGCTTTGGGCGGCGTGGGCCTGGCCGCCGGCTGCCGCCGGCCCGAGGCGCACATTTTCCCCTACGGGAAGTCCGTCGAGCACATCATCCCCGGTCTGCCGCTCTATTACGCCTCGGCCATGCCGATGCGCCGCAACGCCATCCCGGTCCTCGCCGAGACTCATCAGGGCCGCCCGACCAAGATCGAGGGCAACCCGACTTACGCTCCCTACGGCGGCGGCACCAACGCTTTTGTGCAGGCCTCGGTTCTCGATCTCTACGATCCGGACCGCTCCACCACCCACACCGTCAAGGGTTCCGCCGCCGGTGCCGCTCAGGTGAATGATCTTCTTGCCGCCATCGGCACCGAGGCCAAGGCCACCCAGGGCGCCGGTCTGGTGTTCCTCGCCGAGGCCTCCGGCTCGCCCACCCGCGCCCGTCTCGTCGCCAAGCTGAAGGCCGCGCTGCCCCAGGCCGTTTGGGCCGAGTACGAGCCCGTCTCCGACGAGCCGCCCGCGGCCGCCGCCAAGGCCGCCTTTGGCCGCGACGTGAAGCCGCTCTATCGTTTCGCCAAGGCCAAGCGCATCGTCTCCCTCGACGCCGACTTTTTCTCGGCCGAGGCCGGCGCGCTGGCCTATGCCCGCGACTTCGCCAAGGGCCGCAAGGCACTCGATCAGAACGCCGACATCAATCGTCTCTACGCCGTCGAGAGCACCTTCACGCTCACCGGCTCGATGGCCGATCACCGCCTGCGCCTCGCCAGCAGCCACCTGCTCGCCTTCGCCGCCGCGCTTCACGGCACCGTCACCGGCTCCTCTCAGCTCGCCAATCTTTCCCAAGGCCTGGAATTCAAGGACCAGGCCCAGTGGCTCGCCGAATGCGCCAAGGACCTTCTCGAGCACAAAGGCCAGAGTCTCGTGGTCGCCGGCTCGCATCTGCCCGCCGAGGTCCATGCCGTCGTCTATGCGCTGAACGAGGCCATCGGGGCCATCGGCAGCACGGTTGACTTCGTCGCCATTCCCGCCGCTACCGCCGCCGGCATCGGTGACGTCGTCACCGCGCTCGACGCCGGCACGGTCAAGACCCTGGTCCTCCTCGGCGGCAATCCCGCCTACAACGCCCCCGCCGACCTCCAGTTCGCCAGCGCCCTCAAGAAGGCCGGCCAGGTCGTGCGCCTCGGTTACTACGTCGATGAGACTTCCGCCGCCGCTTCGTCCGGCGTGCATCTCGCCGCCGCGCACTACCTCGAGTCCTGGGGCGACGCCCGCACGGCCGATGGCACCATCGTGCCGGTGCAGCCGATGATCCTCCCGCTCTTCGGCGGCGTCACCGAGATCGAGGTTCTCGCTCGTATCCTCGGCGAGTCCAAGCCCGACGGCTACTCCCTCGTCTTCGAGACCATCACCGCGCTCAACGCCCTCGGCGGCATCGCGGGCGAAAAGGGTTTCCGCCAGTTCCTGCACGACGGTTTCCTTGCCGGCAGCGCCTTCCCGGTCGTCAACGTTTCGGTCAGCGCCTCCGGCCTCTCCAAGCTGCTCTCCGGCGCTGCCGCGCCGGTTGCGGTAAGCAAGGATAGCCTCGAGGTCCGCTTCACCTTCGACGCCAAGGTCGACGACGGCCGCTTCGCCAACAATGGCTGGCTCCAGGAATGTCCCGACCCCATCACCAAGATCGCCTGGGACAACGCCATCCTCGTCTCTCCGCGTCTCGCCAAGGAGCTCGGTATCGAGCCCGGAGGCTCCCTCATCCAGGTCGCCCGCAAGGAGAATGCCGCCTACACCCAGGGGAAAGAGAAGGCTTTCCTCGGCGAGGTGACTGTCAACGGCCGAACCCTCCGCGGTCCTCTCCATATCCAGCCCGGTCTCTCGAACTGGACCATCGTGGTTCCCCTCGGCTACGGCCGCGCCACCGCCGGCCACGTCGGAACCAATGTCGGTTTCGACGGCTACGCCTTGCGCGGCACCGACGGCCTTGCGGTCGTCACCGGTGCGAAACTCAAGGTCGTCGACGGCGAATATCATCTTCTCGCCAACACCCAGGAGCACTGGTCCATGGAAGGCCGCGACATCGTGCGCGAGGCCAACCTCGACGAGTTCCAGAAGAACCCGGCCTTCGTCGCCACCATGGGCATGGAGTCCCACACTCCTCCCGTTTACGGTGACTACACGCCCGAGCAGTTTGCCAAGCTCAGCCGCGAACAACGTGCCGAGATCGCTGCCAAACATGCCCACGAGACGCCCCGCGGCGGCTCGCTGATGGAAACGCCCGACTTCAACGGCGTTCACCAGTGGGGCATGTCGATCGACCTCAACACCTGCATCGGCTGCAACGCCTGCATCATCGCCTGCCAGGCCGAGAACAACATCCCGATCGTCGGCAAGGAGCAGGTGCTCCGCGGCCGCGAGATGCACTGGATCCGTCTCGACCGCTATTATTCCGACGGCAAGATCGAGGCTGCGGCCTTCGGTGGCCCCGGCAACGCCGAGCTCCCCGAGGATCCCCAGGTTTCGCTCCAGCCGATGACCTGCCAGCACTGCGAACTCGCCCCCTGCGAGACCGTGTGCCCCGTCAACGCCACCGTGCATGACCAGGAAGGCCTCAACACGATGGCCTACAACCGTTGCATCGGCACCCGCTATTGCGCGAACAACTGCCCATATAAGGTACGCCGCTTCAATTTCTTCGATTTCAACAAGCGCCAGCTCGACAGCCTCTACATGGGGCCCCTTGGCCACTCCGGTATGCCCGAGCTGGTCAAGATGGTGAAGAACCCCGACGTGACCGTCCGCATGCGCGGCGTGATGGAGAAGTGCACCTACTGCGTGCAGCGCATCCAGCAGGCCAAGATCAAGCAGAAGGTCGCCGCCGGCGCCTCCGCCGACGTCGAGATACCCGACGGCACGATCAAGGTCGCCTGCCAGCAATCCTGCCCGGCGGATTGCATCGTATTCGGCAACGTCAAGGACCCGAACAGCGCCGTTTCGAAGGCCAAGGCCCGCGAGCACGACTACGCCGTTCTCGGTTATCTGAATATCCGTCCCCGCACCACTTATCTCGCCAAGCTCCGCAACCCGAACAACCGGATGCCGGACTACGCCTCGCAGCCTCTTAGCCGCCAGGAATACGAAAAGAAGAATCACCCTGCCGGCATGGAGCACGGTCACGGCGGCGGCCACGGCGAGCACGGCGAAGGCCATGCCCCCGCCCACGAGGCCGCCCCCGCGCACGAAGCCCACGGCGAAAAAACGCACGCCTCCTTCGGCAAACTCTCCTTCGGAGGTAACAGCTAATGGCCCACGCCCACACCGACCACGCCACTCCGGCCATCCTGGCCGAGGTAAAACCGGCGTCGCTCCCGCGCGCGACCCTCGTTGAGAACCATCGCAGTCTCAACTGGGTCACCGAAAAGATCTGCGGCATCATCGAGGGCAAGACCCCTCTCTGGTGGTGGATCGCCTTCGCCGTTTCCGGCTTCATGGCCAGCTACACCGTCGCGGGTATCATCTACCTCGTCTCGACGGGCGTCGGCGTCTGGGGCCATGCCAACCCGGTCAACTGGGCCTGGGACATCGTCAACTTCGTGTTCTGGATCGGTATCGGTCACGCCGGCACCCTGATCTCCGCGATCTTGTGCCTCCTGCGCCAGAAGTGGCGCACCTCGATCAACCGCGCCGCCGAGGCCATGACGATCTTCGCGGTGGTCTGCGCTGCGATCTTCCCGGTCTTCCACGTCGGTCGCGTCTGGTTCGCGGTGCTCCCGGGTTATCTCTTCCCGGTGCCCAACGCCAACTCGATCTGGCCCAACTTCCGCTCGCCTCTGGAGTGGGACGTATTCGCGGTCTCGACCTACGGAACGGTTTCCGTGCTCTTCTGGTACGTCGGTCTCATCCCTGACCTGGCCATCCTGCGCGACCGTTTCTTCAAAGCCGGCAACAAGGTGAAATCCGCCCTCTACGGCCTCTTCGCCATGGGCTGGCGCGGCAGCAACCGCCACTGGAGCAACTACGAGATGGCTTACCTCATCCTGGCCGGCGTCTCGACGCCCCTCGTGTTGTCGGTGCACACCATCGTGTCGTTCGACTTTGCCGTTTCGCTCCTCCCCGGCTGGCACACCACGATCTTCCCTCCCTACTTCGTTGCGGGCGCGATCTTCTCGGGCTTCGGCATGGTGCTCACCCTCATGCTGCCCCTGCGTGCGATCTTCCGCCTGGAGGACCTGATCACGCAGTACCACATCGACTGCATGTGTAAGATCGTTTTGGCGACCGGCACCATCGTCGGCTACGCCTACGGCATGGAGTTCTTCATCGCGTGGTACGGCTCCAACCCCTACGAGGGCTTCGCCTTCATCAACCGCGCCTTCGGCCACTATGCCTGGGCCTACTGGATCATGATCACCTGCAACGTGATCACCCCCCAGTTCTTCTGGTTCAAGGCCGTCCGCCGCAACATCGCCTTCGTCTGGATCCTGTCGATCTTCGTCAACGTCGGCATGTGGTTCGAGCGCTTCGTGATCATCGTCACTTCGCTCGCCCGCGACTTCCTGCCCAGCTCCTGGGGTTACTACAGCCCCTCGGCCGTAGAAATCTTCACCTTTTTCGGTACCTTCGGCGTCTTCGGCGTCCTCTTCCTGCTCTTCATCCGCTTCCTCCCCATCATGCCGATGGCCGAGATCAAGGCGGTCATGCCCCAGGCCGACCCCCACGGCGGCCCGGACAAGCACTGAGTTCCCAGGTGCCAGGTCCAATCGTACATCGTAAATCTTAAATCGTAAATCGACATGGCTGCCTCTCTCTACGGCCTGATCGCCCGCTTCGACACCGCGCCGGAAATCTACCACGCGGCGGAGAAGGTGCGCGACGCCGGCTACAAAAACTGGGACTGCATCACGCCCTTTCCCGTCCACGGCCTCGACGGGGCGATGGGCGTGCGTCGCTCGCACGTGCCGAAGTTCTCGCTGCTCGGCGGCATCGCTGGCTTCACCACCGGCATGTCGTTGATCTGGTTCACCGGCGGCTTCGACTACAAGCTGGTGGTCGGCGGCAAGCCCCTCTTCAGCCCGCTCTTCGCCTTCCCCGTGGCCTACGAGTTGACCATCCTCTTCACCGCCTTCGCCACCATTGCCGGCATGTTCGTCATGAACTGGCTGCCCCAGCACTATCACCCGGTGCTGAAGGCGAAGGAAATCGTGCGCGGTCTCGACGACACCTTCTACGTCGTCATCGAAGCCCGCGACCCCAAATTCGACCTCGCCCGCGCCAAGGCCCTTCTCACCTCGGCTGGCGCCAGGGAAATCTCCGAACTGGAGGCCTAAGACCATGCGCTACGCCTACCTCGTTCTCCTCTTCGTCGTCATCGCGACCGTCTCCGTGATGGGTTTCCGCGGCTCCGTCACCACCCGTCCGCCGCTGGAGGTATTTCCGGACATGGATCGCCAGCCGAAGTACAAGCCCCAGGCCGAGTCGAAGTTCTTCGCCGATGGCCGTGCCGACCGCCCCGCGCCCTCCGGTGTGGTGCCCTTTGGCCGCACCGCCGACCACGCCGAGGAAAAATTCCTCGCCGCCGACGATCATCTCTACCGCGGCGCCAATGCCGACGGTTCTTTCGCCAAGGGCTTTCCCTCTTCGATCACCGTGGACGCCAAGCTCCTCGAGCGCGGCCAGCTGAAGTACTCCATTTACTGCGCCCCCTGCCACGGCTCGTTGGGCGATGGCAACGGCATCACCAAACAATACGGCATGGGCGCCACGCCCACCTATCACGACGATCGTCTTCGCGGCCTGCCCGAGGGGGAGATCTTCCACGTCATCACCGCCGGCAAGGGCAACATGTTGTCCTACGCCGATAAACTCGAGCCCGCCGACCGCTGGGCCGTTGTCGCCTACGTTCGCGCTCTCCAGCGCGCCCAGACCGGCACCGTCGCCGACGTCGTTCCCGCCCACAAATCCGAGCTTGGCCTGAAATGAGCACCCACGCCGCCACCGTTTCCCCCGCCGCCGCCCCGGCCGTCGCCCTGCCCACGCCCGGCTCCGCGAAAGCCCTCTTCATCGGCATCCTTGGTCTCCTCGCCACCGGCGCGGGCCTTTTCTTCTCCGACGGGAAGACCGTCGCCTTTTCTTACCTGACGGCTGTCGTCTTCTGGTTCGCCGTCGCCATTGGCGCGTTGTTCCTGGTGATGATCCACCATGTCATGGACGCGAGCTGGTCCGTTCTGGTGCGCCGCCAGTTCGAAAACTGGCTCGCCTGCATGCCTTGGCTCTTCGTCCTTTTCCTTCCCTTGCTGGCCTCGGCGTTTTTCGCCCCCGGCCTGCTCTGGAAGTGGACCAATCCCGCCTACGATCTCTCGCAGATCGGCGGCCACGGCACCGTCGGCGAGGACGTGCTCTGGTTTAAAAAGTCCGGTTTGCTCAGCACCACCTCCCTGGTCGTTTCCAGCCTCCTCGGCTTCGGCCTCTGGTCGCTTTTCGCCAGCCGCCTCCGCGCGCACTCCTTCGCGCAGGATGTCGACGGCGATGTGGCTCACACCTTTGCGAACCGCTTTTGGACCGCGCTCGGCCTGCCGCTCACCGCGCTTTCCATGACCCTCTGCGTCATCCTCTGGGTCAAGGCCCTGGATTATCACTGGTATTCCACCATGTATGGCGTCTGGTTCTTCGCCAATTCGGTGCGCGTCGCGCTTTCTCTGGGCGTGATTCTCTCGGTCTGGCTCTGGAACCGCGGCGACTACAAGGGCATCCTGAACAACAATCACATGCATTCCATCGGCATGCTGATGCTGGCCTTTACCATCTTCTGGGCCTACGTCACCTTCTCCCAGTACTTCCTCATCTATATGGCCAATGTGCCCGAGGAGACCTTCTGGTATAACCTCCGAGAGGTCCACGCGAACGGCGAGGCCAACCAGTGGAAGTGGGTCGGTATGTTCCTGCTCTTCGGTCACTTCTTCGCGCCCTTCCTGGCTCTGCTCTCCTACAAGCTGAAACTCAACAAGGTCGCGATGCCCCGCGTGTCGCTCTTCATCGCCTTCGTCGTCCTCATCGACGTCGTGTACAACGTGATGCCGTCCAAGAAGACCATCGACGGCGAGGCCTATCCCTTCCTCAGCGGCAGCCTTATCTGGATCGCCACCGGCCTCGTCGGCGTCGGCGGCATCTGCGTGTGGGCCTACCTTAACAGTTTCGCCAAGACCAAGCTCATCCCGATCCGCGATCCCCGCATCGTCGAGTCCCTGACCCACCATGAGTGACGCCTCTTCCTCCGCTCCCGAAAGCAACGGCTCCTTCGTCGCCACCCTGCTGGCGGCGATTGGCGGCTTTGCCATCTTCCTTCTTATCCTGGTCGTCGCCTACCTGCCCAATAAGGCGGCACTTCCCCAAGGCGTCGGCTCCAAGACCCCCGAGGAGGGCAAAGCCCTGCTCGCCGAGCTCCGCGGCAAGGAACACACCGCCGCCACCACCTACGGCTGGGTGGACAAGGAGAAGGGTGTCGTCCGCCTCCCGACCGACCGCGCCGTCGAGCTCTTTATCCAGGAGCACGCCGCGAAAAAGTGATTTTCGCCCGCTCCTCCGCCTGATCCTCGATGCCCGAATGGTTCCTCTACTTCGTCGCCCTGCCCATGGCCATGCTCATCGTCGCGAGCGCGGTCTATGGCTTGTATTGGGCGAGTAGGAAGGGCCAGCTCCAAGACCTGGAGGAAGGCGCGAAGGTGATTTTCGACGAGGAGGAACCCGTCGGCGTTCCGACCGACCAGGTGTTCCATCAACCGAAATCCGCTCCCGTCAAAAAGGCCTGAGCGGGTTTCCCTTTTTCCGATTTTAATCAAATGGCTTCCAGTCTCTCCGTTTCTCTCAGCCCCGCGAGCTCGCCTGAATTGGCGAAGCGCGCCGAGCTGAGCGCGATCGACGCCTCCACCAAGGTGCCGGCCCTCTTTTTCCTCGGGTCCGCCGTGCTTTGGCTGCTCGTGGGCACGCTTTTCGCGCTGATTTCTTCCTACAAGCTGCATGTACCGGAGTTCCTCGGCAACATCGAGTGGCTCACCTTCGGCCACGCCCGCACCCTGCACCTGAATGCCGTTATCTACGGCTGGTCGGTCAATGCCTCCTTCGCGGTCGCCTTCTGGCTCATGGCCCGCCTGTCCCGCGCCGAGCTGCGTCATGCGGGGCTCCTGCTGGTCGCTGCGATCCTGTGGAATCTCGGCGTGACCGTGGGCTTGGTCGGCATCGCAATCGGCGATTCCACCTCTATCGAGTGGCTGGAGTTCCCGGCCTACGCGACCCCGATTCTTTTCCTGGCCTACGCCATCATCGGTGCTTGGGCCGTCGTCACCTTTCGCTTCGGCCGCTCGAAACACATCTACGTTTCGCAGTGGTACCTGCTGGCCGCGCTCTTCTGGTTTCCGTGGCTCTACTCGGTCGCGCAGATCATGCTGGTCGTCGACGCCACCGCCACCCGCGGTACCGTGCAGGCCCTCGTGAACTGGTGGTTCGCCCACAATGTCCTGGGCCTTTGGTTCACCCCTATCGGCCTCGCTTCCATCTACTACTTCCTGCCCAAGGTCCTCGGCAAACCGATCCACAGCTATTACCTCTCCGTCCTCGGCTTCTGGTCCCTGGCCATTTTCTACAACTGGGCGGGCGTGCACCATCTGATCGGCGGCCCCGTCCCCGTCTGGGTGCAGACCGCCGGTATCGCGGCCTCCTTCATGATGGTCGTGCCCGTGATCGTCACCGGCCTCAACCAGCACCTTACCCTCGTGGGCAGCTCCGCCGCGCTCAAGTATTCCCCCACGCTGCGCTTTATCGTCTTCGGCGGTGTCAACTACACCCTGACTTCGCTCGCGGGCTCGCTCATGTCGATGCGTTCCTGGGCCGAGATCACCCACTTCACTCACTACACCGTGGCCCATGCCCATCAGGGCATGTACGCCTTCTTCACCATGGTGATGTTCGGGGCGATTTATTACATCCTGCCCCGCATCCTCCTGAAGGAATGGCCCTCGGCGAAGCTCATCAGCCTCCACTTCTGGGCAACCGCGGGCGGCATGATCCTCTATGTCGTCGTGATGACGATCGCCGGCATCCAGCAGGGCATCAACCAGAACACGCTTCCCATCGGTGCGGACGGGCAACCCGGTTCCCCCATGCCTTTCCTCGAGACCGTGGCCGCCACCATGCAGTGGCTGCAACTGCGCAGCGTCGCCGGCGTGATCATCGCCGTCGGCCACATCGCCTTCGCCATCAATTTCGTGTGGATCCTGGTCAAGCGCCGTCCCGCCGGAGCCACCCAGCCCACGCTCTTCCGCAACGCTCCCGACCTGGAGGTCGTTCGATGAATCGCGCGCCGCTTATCTTCCTGGGTATTTTCTTCGCCATCGCCTTCAGCTGGACGGGCATCGTCCTGACCAACCACCTGAGCTACGCGAAGCTTCAGCCCGTCTTCGACGAAAACGAGGGCAAGGCCTTCCCGCAGGCGCTGCCTGGCAACGCCGAGCGCGGCAAGGATGTTTACCGCGACCTCGGTTGCGTCTACTGCCACACCCAGCAGGTTCGGCAAGCCGGCTACGGCACCGACATCGAGCGCGGCTGGGGCGAGCGCGGCAGCGTCGCCCGCGACTATATCCACGAAAAACGCGTCTATCTCGGCACTCTTCGTACGGGCCCGGACCTGCGCAACGTCGGAGCCCGCTTTGCCGGCGAAGGCGGCCGTGACTGGCACATCCAGCATTTCTACAATCCGGCCGAGGTTTCCAAGGGCTCGATCATGCCGCCCTTCCGCTTCCTTTTCGAGACCCGCCCGATCATCGGCGAGCCTTCCGCTCGAGCCGTGCAGTCCAAATTGCCCGCGAAAGACCAGCCGCCCGCCGGCCACGAAATCGTGCTCACCCAGCGTGGCGAAGACCTTATTGCCTACCTCCTGGCCTTGAAGGACCCCGCACTTTACCCGGAGGAGGCCAAGCGTGTCTACGTGCCCAAGGCCGAGCCCAAAAAGGAGCACGAAGCGGCCAAGCCCGGCGAACCCGCGCATGGCGAGCAAAAGCCCGAAGCCGCCCACCCGGAGGCCGCCAAATGAGCAGCAGCGACCAGAAACCATCCACGCCGCACGTTCCGGCCCCCGAGCATCAACGCGCCGAGCAAGCCGCCGTCAACGACGAGAGCATCCAGAGGGTCCACGCCATTCTCCTTCGCGAGAAGGCTGAACCCTCCGAAGGCTTTTCGCCCATGCCGCTTTTCCTGCTGGGGTTCATCTCCGCGATGATCCTGGTCTGCGCGATCTACGTCGTACACTACCGCGGCGATTTCGACCCCTTGGTTTACGATGAGCGTTACGACGCCGAGGCTGCCAAGGCCGAGGCGGGCAAGCCCAAGCCGCTTACGCCTGAACAGATCCTCGCCTCCGGCAAACGCCTCTACACCACCTGCGCCGCCTGCCACCAGGCGAGCGGCCAGGGACTTCCCGGCACCTATCCTCCGCTGGCCGGTTCCGAGTGGGTCCTCGGTAAGGAGGATCGCCTCATTCGCGTCCTCCTGCACGGCCTCGGCGGCCCGGTCCAGGTCAAGGGTGGCACCTACAACGGCGCCATGCCTGCCTTCGGCAAGGTCCCCGGGGGCGGCTATAACTGGAGCGAGGAAAAAATTTCCCACGTGCTGAGCTACATCCGCCACGAGTGGGGCAATAAGGCTGAGTTCGTGACCAAGGAAAAGGTCGCCGAAGTGTTCGCCGCCGAGAAGGCCCGGGCCAAAGCCTGGACTCAGGACGAGCTCAAGGCCTTCGAGTAAGCTATTTGGAGTGCGGCGGCACGACGCCGCTTTTTACGGTGCGCCTCGGCGCACCGTCAGGGTTTCGCGAGCCGGGGCGCATGGAGAAAAAAGCGGAGCCCAGACTCCGCACTCCAACGCCGGCACCAGACAAAAAAGCCCGGCTGAAACAGCCGGGCTGCAAAGACGAAGGGAAGGCAGGACGACGGCGTCGCCGTGCGCGAGATATCTGTCGGACATCAAGCCCGCCGGCGACGGCGCGAAGCGACCGCCGCCAGGGCCAGGCCGCCGGCCAGCAGCGCATAGGCGGAGGGCTCGGGAACGGCCGTCGCCCCGACCGCTTCCACCTTGTCGAAGCGCAGCGTGATCGTGCCGCCGATGACGGCGTCGCCGTAGACACCCGCATTCAGCAGAAAACCGAAGTTGGAGTAGGTAAGCCCCGATGCGGTAATGGCCGAGATCTGCGTCGGGCTCAGGTTCCAGGTAAGCGTGGTCCAGGCGTTTTCGGTGAGCGAGCCCGACGCGGCGCCGATGGTTTCGTAACCACCCTGGTAGTTCAGGTTGAAGAGCATGTCGTAGTAGGCGCCGCCCGAACCCGTGGTCGGCGGCTTGCTGGCCCACTCGAAATAGACATCGGCCCGGATACCCGTCGTGCCGGACTGAAGGATGGATTCATAGTTGCTCACCGGTACTGAGATGAAGTCGGCGAATATTCCGCCGGTGGGGGAATAGACCGCCTGCGCGCTCGCCGTTCCGTCGGTGAAGCTGACCGTGTTGATGGAATGTACCGTGCCGCTGGGGCCGCTCTGAAACCACGGCGCCAGGCCGCTTTCGAAGGAGGTGAGCTGCACATCGGCCCAAACCGTCGGAGCGGCCAGCAGACCAGCGAGGGCGAGACCGATCGAGCGGACGCCTTGGAAGAAGAGGGGGAGGGGTGCGTTCATGGTTTTTCGGGATGGGGTTTGGCAAAAGCAACTGGAACGAAACCAGGATGATTTAACGTTACATCAAATGTCGAGACTTTCGATGCGGGCCTTCGGGCGTGCGGTCGGCGCTTCGGGCATTTTTTCGTCCGGCTGCCACCCGGTGTCCGGCGTCGTCCAACGGCCATCGCCTTGGGCGGGCGACGCGTCTTAGTGTATCAGAAAAGACACTACGAGATCGGCTCCGAATTCGGCTTCAAGGCGTGTCGAAGCCCAGACGAGGCGGGCGCCGGGATCCGGAAATGCTTCCGACGCGCAGGCGGGGTCAGCCGGCCGCGCTCCGCCGGTCGCGTCGCGCGCCATAGGCCGAGGGGCTGCAGCCGAGGTGGCGCTTGAAGGCTGTGCTGAAGGCAAAAGGATCCTTATAGCCCACGGTTTCCGCGATCGCCGCCACCTTCAACTGCGAGGTCCGCAGCAGGAGCATGGCCTTTTGCAGGCGGAGGAAGGCCACGTGTTTCATTGGGCTGCGGCCGGTCTCCTCCCAGGCGACGCGCCGGAGTTGTTCCGCGCTCAACCCCGCCCGTTGTGCGAGCTGCGCCATGCTCCAGGGATGGCTCGGATGCCCCTCGACCTCCCGCCACAACGATTGCAGCCGGAAGCGCGCCGCCGGCGGCTTCAACAGGCGCAGGCAGGCGGTGTGCAGGAGATGGGTCCAGGCTCCGACCACGCTTTCGTCACCGTGGCTCTGCACTTCCCGATGCAGGCCGCGGAAACTGGTTTCAAAAAGGGTCGGATCCGCGTCCCGCAGGATCGAGCCGGGTTGGGGAAACAGCCGTTCGGCGGCCGGCGTCGCGTAATAGATCCACCCGAAGATCCACCGCTTTTTCGGAATGGCGTGAAAAGCCATCGGCTCCCCCGCGGGCGACAGATAGGCCTGGCCGGGGCCGCAAACCTGCCATTCTCCCTCCACGAGTACCCGGCCCTCGCCGGCGATGCAGATCAGCAGATGCATGTCCGGCGGAGCCGGCCTGACCATGCGGTAGGGAGGCGCGGCATCGGAAAGCCCCGTCTCGACGATATGGTGTTTGCGCAAAGCCTCCTGGCTCTCGCCTGCGATGATCCACTCGCGGGTATTCGGTCCGATGATGCGTGTTTCACAAAGGTCCATGGGGATTTGAACCATGGTGTTGTGGGCGGATTCATGCGATGCTTTTACCTCATTTCCTTTCCTCCCGACCCCGGCCGCCTCCGACCTCTGGAACCCGTCTTTGCCACCCCCATGATCAAGTCGCTTCAACTCCCCTGCCTGCTGGCCCTCGCTCCGGGTCTGGGTTTTGCCGCGGACCAGTCGCCCGCGCCCGCCGCCGCAGTCCCCGCCGCCACGATCGCGATCGGTCTGCCGGCCAAGCCCATCAGCCCCGATCTTTTGGGTATTTTTTTCGAGGACATCAACTATGCGGCCGACGGCGGCCTCTATGCGGAACTCGTCCAAAACCGTTCCTTCGAATACACCACCGGCGACAACAAGGAGTGGAATCCGCTCACCGCCTGGACGCTCGTGCGGCTTGGCGACGCCAAGGGTTCCCTCGTCACCGAAAAGAGCGCTCCGCTCAATGCCAATAACCCCACCTACGCCGTGCTCACCCTCGAACAGGGGGAGGGCGTCGGCCTGCGGAACGACGGTTTCGACGGCTTCCCCCTTCAGGCCGGCGAGCGCTACGAGGTGTCGCTCTTCGCCCGCGTGCTCTCCGGCGCTCCCGGTCCCCTGCTGGTGCGCCTGCAGACCAAGGACGGCCGCGTTCTCGGTGAGGCGAAGTTCGCCCGCCTGGGCGGCGATTGGAAAAAGCACGTCGCGACCATCAAGGTGAAAGAAAGCGACGCCGACGCCCGCCTCATGGTGATCGCACAGGGGGCCGGCTCGGTCGGACTCGACATGATTTCGCTTTTCCCGCGCAAGACCTTTCACGACCGCCCCAACGGCCTGCGCCCCGATCTCGCCCAGACCATTGCCGACTTGAAGCCTCGTTTCGTGCGTTTCCCCGGCGGCTGCCTCGCGCACGGCGACGGCCTCGACAACATCTACCGATGGAAAGACACCATCGGCCCGGTCGAGCAACGCAAGGCCCAGCGCAATATCTGGCGTTATCACCAAACGCTCGGTCTCGGTTACTTCGAGTATTTCCAGTTTTGCGAAGACATCGGCGCCCAAGCCCTGCCCGTGGTTGCCGCCGGCGTGTGCTGCCAGAATGCCGGCCACTACATCCCGGGCGCCCCCCGCGGCCAGCAACTCATTCCCATGGCCGAGATGCCGGCCTACATCCAGGACATCCTTGATCTCATCGAGTACGCCAATGGCCCCGCTTCCTCCACCTGGGGCGCCAAGCGCGCGGCAGCCGGCCATCCCAAGCCTTTCAACCTGAAATATCTCGGCGTGGGCAACGAGGACCAGATCACTCCCGGCTTCCGCGAGCGCTTCCTGATGCTGCAAACCGCGATCAAGGCGAAGCACCCCGAAATCGTCGTCGTCGGCACCTCCGGCCCGGCTCCCGACGGGGCCGACTTCGAGGCCGGCTGGAAACTCGCCCGCGAGTTCCACACCGACATGATCGACGAGCACTATTACCGGGCGCCCGAGTGGTTCTGGAACAACCTGAACCGCTACGACAGCTACGATCGCGCCGGCTCCGGGGTGTATGTCGGCGAGTACGCCGCTCACGACGTCGGCCGCAAAAACACCCTGCGCTCCGCGCTCGCCGAGGCCGCCTACCTGACCTCCCTCGAGCGCAACGCCGACATCGTCCGTCTCGCCTCCTACGCCCCTCTGCTGGCCAAGAACAGACGTACCCAATGGCGGCCCGACATGATCTATTTCGACAACGCCACGATCAGCCCGTCGGTGAATTATCAGGTGCATAAGCTCTTCGGTCATAACGCCGGCGATGCCTACCTGCCCACGACGGTAGATGTGCAGGCCGCCGAAGGAGGCCTGCCTGCCAACGGGATCTTGCTCGGCAGCTGGCTGACTTCGGCCAAGTTCGACGACCTCAAGGTGGTGGCCGGCGAAAAGACCGTGCTGGATGAATCCTTTGAAAGCGACACCCGCCTGACGCCCCTTTCCGGCCGCTGGGCGATCACGGACGGCGCCTATGTCGAGAGCGCTCGCGAGCAGCCCGCATTGTCCCGCTTCGGCTTTTCCGACGCCGGCCAGGGCTACACCATCACGCTGCGGGCCATGAAGACCGGTGGCAGCGAAGGTTTCCTCGTCGGCTTTGCCTCCCCCGACAGCGAAAACTACACTTGGTGGAACCTCGGCGGCTGGAACAACACCGAGCACGGCCTCGAGCGCGCCGTCGGCGGAACCAAGAGCCCGCTCGGTGAACCGGTGAGCGGCCGGATCGAGCCGAACCGCTGGTACGACATCCGTATCAAAGTCGCGAACAAGCGCATCCAGTGTTTCCTCGACGGAACCTTGATCCACGACGTAGCCGATACCGCCGCTGCCCGCAAGGCCACCGACCTCGCCGCCTCCTGCGTCCGCGATTCCGCCACCGGCGATGTCATCGTGAAGCTCGTCAGCCGCTCCGCCGAGCCGCTTCCGGCGCAGCTCGACCTCTCCGCCCTCGGCACCCTCCCGCCCACCGCCGCCGCCACCGTGCTCACGGGCGATCCCCTGGCGGAAAACGCCTTTGGCCAGCCCGCCACCATTCTGCCGAAAGTGGCGGTTTTGCCGCTCGCCTCGCGCTTCTCCTATACGGTCCCGCCCCATTCCTTGAGCGTCATCCGCTTTAAGCCGAAGGCGTCGGCGGCCGCCCGCTGAACCGCGCAAAGTATACAGATAACCCAAGCCCGTTCTTTCCCGCCGCCTGCGGGTCGTCGATCACTCGAACTCCGACCCGCTGTCCTTGTCACACCAACCGTCCGGCTGGACTCCGCTCCACCCTCGCTTTTCCCTGATCCTTCGCCCTATCAATTCCTTCCCAAACCTATGAACCCCTGCCGCATCGTCCTCACCACCGCCCTCCTCGCCCTCGGGTCGCTCACGACCTTCGCCGCCGACAAGCTCGTCGTCGGTTTCTCCCAGATCGGCGCGGAGAGCGCCTGGCGCACCGCCAACACCGAGTCCATCAAGAGCGAGGCCGCCAAGCGCGGCATCGACCTGAAATTCGCCGATGCCCAGCAAAAGCAGGATAACCAGATCAAGGCCCTCCGCGCCTTCATCGCGCAGGATGTGGACGTGATCGCCTTTTCCCCTGTAGTCGAGACCGGCTGGGAACCCGTGCTGCGCGAGATCAAGAAGGCCGGCATCCCCGTCGTCCTCAGCGATCGTGCGGTCAAGGTTTCCAATCCCAAGGAGGAACTCTTCGTCACCTTCATCGGCTCTGACTTCGTCGAGGAAGGCCGTCGCGCCGGCAAGTGGCTCGCCGAGAAGACCGGCGGCAAGGCCGTCATCGCCGAGCTCGTCGGCACCCCCGGCTCCGCCCCCGCCATCGATCGCAAGAAGGGTTTCGAGGAGGTCCTCACCTCCCACCCCGACATGAAGATCATCAAGTCCCAGAGCGGCGAATTCACCCGCGCCAAGGGCAAGGAAGTCATGGAGACCTTCCTGAAGTCCCCGGAAGGCAAGCAGATCACTGCGCTCTATGCCCACAATGACGACATGGCCCTCGGCGCCATCCAAGCCATCGAGGAGGCCGGCCTGAAGCCCGGCACCGACATCATCATCGTCTCCATCGACGGCGTGAAGAGCGCCTTCGAGGCGATGGTGGCCGGCAAGCTGAACTGCACCGTCGAGTGCAATCCCATGATCGGCGCCCAGCTCTTCGACCTCATCCAGCAGGTCCACGAGGGCAAGAAGGTCCCGGCGCGCGTCGCCGTCGAGGAAGGCGTGTTCGACCAGTCCAACGCCGCCGCCGCCCTCCCCAGCCGCAAGTACTAACATTCCGGCGTAGCGGGGAGCGTCAGCGACCCGGTCCGGCTCCCCGCCCGCTTTTCCGTTTTCACGTTTCCAGCCCTGCATGAGCGAACCCCTTCTGGTCTGTCGCGGACTCACCAAACGATTCCCCGGCGTGCTTGCCCTCGACGGCGTGGACTTCCGCGCCTTCGGAGGCGAGGTCCACGCCCTCATGGGTGAAAACGGCGCCGGCAAAAGCACCCTCATCAAGGCCCTTACCGGCGTCCACCCACGCGACGTCGGCGAGGCCTTCGTGGACGGCAAGCCGATCCACCCGCGTTCCCCCCGCGAGGCCGAGGCCGTTGGCATCAGCACCGTTTATCAGGAGGTGAACCTCATCCCCGACCTCACGGTCGCGGAAAACATCTGCCTCGGCCGCCAGGCCACCCGCCTCGGTTTCATCCGTTGGGGCGACGTCCGCGCCCGCGCCCGCGCCGCGCTCGCCCGCCTCGGGCTCGAGATCGACGTGGACCGCACGCTTTCCGACTGCTCCATCGCCATCCAGCAACTCGTCGCCATCGCCCGCGCGACCGACATCTCGGCCCGCGTCCTGATCCTCGACGAGCCGACGTCCAGCCTCGACGAGGGCGAGGTCGCCCAGCTTTTCACCGTCGTCCGCCGCCTGCGCGAGCAGGGCATGGCGATCATCTTCGTCTCCCACTTTCTCGACCAGGTCTACGCCTTGGCCGACCGCATCACCGTTCTCCGTAACGGCAAACTCGTCGGCGAATTCCGCGCCGCCGAGCTGCCCCGCCTCCAGCTCGTCGCCCACATGATGGGCCGCTCCGTCACCGAGGTGGAGGCCCTCCAGCATCGCGAAAAACCCGCCCAGCCCGCCGGCGAGCCCCTGCTCACCACCCGCGGTTACGGCCGCCGCAACGCTATCAAGCCCCTCGACCTCGACATCCGCCGCGGCGAGATCCTCGGCCTCGCCGGCCTCCTCGGCTCGGGCCGCACCGAGGTCGCCCGCCTCCTCTTCGGCCTCGACCGCGCCGACTCCGGCGAAGCCCGTCTCGACGGCAAGTCCGCCGCCTTTCACACGCCTGCCGCCGCGATGCATGCCGGCCTCGGTCTCACTCCCGAGGACCGCAAGACCCAGGCCATCCTGCCCAACCTCACCGTCCGCGAGAACCTCATCATCGCCCTCCAGGCCCGGCGTGGCATCTGGAAGAAAATTCCCCGCCAGGAACAGGACCGCCTCGTCGCCGACTTCACCAAAGCCCTCGGCATCAAGACCAGCGGCCCCGAGCAGCTCATCCGCAACCTCTCCGGCGGCAACCAGCAGAAGGTCATCCTCGCCCGCTGGCTCGCCACCGAGCCCCGCCTGCTGATCCTCGACGAGCCCACCCGCGGCATCGACGTCGGCGCCCAGGCCGACATCGAGCGCCTCCTCGCCAAGCTCCGCGACCAGGGTCTCGCCATCGTCTTCATCTGCGCCGACACCGCCGAACTCGCGCGCAACAGCCAGCGCATCGCCGTGCTCCGCGACCGCGCCAAGGTGGCCGAACTCTCCGGCGCCGACCTCAACGAACAGGCCATCATGCGCGCCATCGCACACGGCCACGAGACTTCCGCCCACTGATGCTCATCGACCTCTTTGTCTGGGGTGGCTTCGCCGCCCTCCTCTGGACCAATCGCAAGCGCCCGATCTTCTGGCCGCTGCTTGCCCTGGCCCTCCTCCTCCTCTTCAACCGCTTTTTCACCCCCGGTTTCTTCGTTCTCGAGATCCGCGACGGCCGCCTCTTCGGCTCGCTGGTCGACATTCTGAACCAGGGCTCCAAGGTGATGCTGCTCGCCCTCGGTATGACGCTCGTCATCGCCACCGGCGGCGTGGACCTCTCGGTCGGCGCCATCATGGCCATCGCCGGCGCCGTCATGGCCCAGCTCGCCGGCGTCTCCGTGCCCGTGGCCATCGCCGGCGGCCTCGGTGTCGCCCTCCTCGCCGGCGCTTGGAACGGTCTGCTCGTCTCCGCGGCGAAGATCCAGCCCATCATCGCCACCCTCATCCTCATGGTCGCCGGCCGCGGCGTGGCCCAGCTCATCACCGACGGCCAGATCATCAACTTCGAGCAGCCCGCACTGGTCTTCCTCGGCAACGGCACGCTTTTCGGCCTGCCCTTCACCCTCGCGCTCGTGCTGATCATGTTCGCCGTCACCGCCTGGCTGGTGCGCGGCACCGCCCTCGGCCTCTTCATCGAGGCGGTGGGCGACAACGAGACCGCCAGCCGCTTCACCGGCCTGCCCGCCCAGAGCGTCAAGTTCCTCACCTACGTCTTCGCCGGGCTCTGCGCCGGCCTGGCCGGCCTCGTCG
This sequence comes from uncultured Akkermansia sp., assembly GCA_966250295.1. GTDB lineage: Bacteria > Verrucomicrobiota > Verrucomicrobiia > Opitutales > Opitutaceae > IMCC26134_A. The sequence goes on from CBINGR010000027.1 coordinate 25,220, forward strand.
CCACCTCGAACATCAAGAGCGCCGACGCCAATCACATCGGCCTCTACCTCGAGCTCGATGCCATCCTCGCCGTCGTCGTCGGCGGCACCGCCCTCACCGGCGGCCGCTTCCAGCTCGCCGGTTCGCTGGTTGGCGCGCTCCTCATCCAGACCCTCAGCACCACCCTCTACGCGCGCAACGTCAGCGCCGACATCGCCCCCGTGCCCAAGGCCGTCGTCATCCTCGCCGTGTGCCTCCTCCAGTCTCCCGTGCTTCGCGCCAAGTTGTCCAAGCTCTCCGCCCTCCTGCTCGCCAAGAAAGGAGGCGCCGCATGAGCTTCGTCGCCAAACTCAAACCCTCCGGGCAGACCATCCCGCTCTTCGCCTCGATCGGCGTGCTCGCGCTGCTCTATCTCGGAGGCTGCGTCGCCTTCGACAATTTCGGCTCGCTGCGCGTCCTGATCAACCTCTTCGGAGACAATGCCTTCCTGGGTGTCGCCGCTGTCGGAGTGACCTTCGTGATCCTCTCCGGCGGCATCGACCTCTCGGTCGGCGCGGTGGTGGCCTTCACCAGCATTTTCGTCGCCTCGCTCATCAGCCACGGACAGCACCCGGTGCTTGCCATCCTGCTCTCGCTGGCTTTCGGGGCGGGTTTCGGCGCGCTCATGGGGACCCTGATCCACGCCTTCGCGCTGCCGCCCTTCCTGATCACCCTCGGCGGCATGTTTCTGGCGCGCGGCCTGTCCTTCATGGTCCACCCCGAGTCGCTCTCGATCGACCACCCTTTCTACGGAGAGTTCATTTCCCAGACCCTTTCGGTGCAGATTTCGCGCAAGCTCTCGATCCCCTTCACCGCCTTCGCGCTGGTCGCGGTCGTGCTGCTGGCCTCCGCGCTTGCCCGCTGGTCCCGCTTCGGGCGCAACCTGCGCGCCATCGGCTCCAACGAGGCCTCGGCGCGCCTCATGGGCGTGCCCATCGGCTCGACCAAGATCCTCGTCTACACCCTGGGGGGCTTTCTGTCCGCGCTGGGCGGCGTGATCGCCACCTTTTACATGCAGTCGGGCAACCCGGCCTCATTTGTCGGCCTCGAGCTCGACGCCATCGCCGCCGCGGTGATCGGCGGCACCCTCCTGCGCGGCGGCGTGGGCTTCATTCCCGGCACCCTGGTCGGCGTGCTGATCCTCGGGCTCATCCAGACGATTATCATCTTCCAAGGCACGCTGAACTCTTGGTGGACCCGCATCGCCGTCGGCGGCCTGCTCTTCGTCTTCATCCTGCTGCAACAAGTCACCTCCCGCCGCCCCGCGAGCAGCGGCGGCCACTAGGCCCGAAGGAAGGGTGGTCGGGGAGCCCGGCCCTCGGTCGGGCCTACACCTGGCCGAGGGGGAGCGGCGCGGCTTGATCGATCGATCCGATCCGGAAACGTCCAGACACGCTCACCGCCTTTTACGCCGAAACCGGCGGAGGCGGGATGGACTCGACGGCTTCCGGCTCGAGGGCCTCGACGGCTTCGCCGACCTCCTCGTCCTCCAAGGGGAAGTTCTGGCGGAACTTCTCGAAATCGATCAGCTCCATCCGGCCGTCGAAATGTTCGACGATGGCGGTGAGGCTTTCGACCCAGTCGCCGCTGTTGAGATAGTGGACATCGCCCATCATGCGATCGGCCGCGGTGTGGATGTGGCCGCACATCACGCCGGTGCAGCCCCGGCTCTTGGCGAGCTCGGCGATGTGGCTCTCGAAGTTGGAGACGTGGCTTACAGCCCGCTTCACGCGCGCCTTGATCGCCTTGGAAATGGAGTAGTACTCCTTGCCGCGCCAGGCGCGCCACCGGTTGTAGAGGCGGTTGAGGCGCATCAGCGCCCGGTAGCCCCAATCGCCAAGGTAGGCGAGGAACACGAAGTTTTTCGTGACGGTGTCGAACACGTCGCCGTGAAGCACGAAGTAGCGTTTGCCGTCGGCGGTCTCGTGAATGTGGTCCTCGACGATCTCCAGGTTCTCGAAACGTACGGGGATGAACTTGGCGAGGATATCGTCGTGGTTGCCGCGCAGGTAGACGACCTGGGTGCCGCGTTTCTCGAGTTTCTTGAGCACCAAGCGGACGAAGCGGCTGTGGGACTTGGGCCAGTAAGCGGCCTGCCGGAGGCGCCAGCCGTCGATGATGTCGCCGTTCAGGATGAGTTTTTCGCAGCGGGTGTATTTGAGAAAATGGTTCACCTCGCGGGCCTTGCAGTCGTGCGTGCCCAGATGGACGTCCGAAATGATCACGGTGCGGACCTTGAGGGTGCGTTTTTCCATCTCGGCCATCGGCTTTAACAAAGAAGGTCCGGTATGCCCAGCGGTGAATGGTTGCCGTTACGCAAAAGTCACGGAGCCGCCGCAAGGAGGGGCCGGCGCTCCGCCGTGCCGGTGCGGGTTTTGCCCGCGGGGGGAGGGGGCGCGGCGATGCGGAGGCTGGCGGGGAGGACACGCACTTCGATGCGGGCGCCGCAGTCGCGGACTTCGCCATCGGTGTGGAGAAGCCCGGGTGCGGAGCGCTCGATGACGAAATGCGCGGCGCGCAGACGGGCGATGCTAGGCGAGCCGTCGATGCGCTTGGTGAAGAGGCGCTCGGCAAGGGGGAGGGCGTTGAATGGGGTGAGGTGACGCACGATGGTGAGATCGAGCAGGCCGTCGTCGACCCGGGCGCGGGGGGCGATGAAGCAGTCGTTGCCGTATTGGTCGGAATTGGCCACGGCGACGATAAAGGCGGGGGTGTGGAGGGCCGGGCCGTTGTCGGCGCGGATGGTGTAGGTGGCAGGCCGGTAGCCAAAAAGGGTGCGAAGGGCGGTGCGGGCGTAGGCGGGGAGGCCGCGGGAAGTGAGCGCGTTGAAGCGGGCGCTGATTTCGGCGTCGAAGCCGAGGCCCATGGCGTTGAAAAAGGGGTGGCCCTCGACGAGGCCGGTGTCGATGAGGCGGGTATGGCCGGCGAGAAGGGCGCGGAAGGCTCCCTTGCCGGGCCCGGGGATGCCGAGGTGGCGGCCCAGGCCGTTGCCGGAGCCGCAGGGGATGAGACCGAGGGTGGCGGAGCTGCCGACGAGGGCGGCGGCGACCTCGTTCATCGTGCCGTCGCCGCCGATGGCGACAACCAGTTCGCAACCCTCGTCGATCGCGCGACGGGCGAGCTCGGTGGCGTGCCGGGGGCGCTCGGTGGGCACGACGGTGGCGTCGAGCCGGTGCTCCGCGATAAAAGCACGGGCATGCCCGAGCAGCCAGGGATTGCGGGCGTTGTGACCGGAGCGGGGGTTAAAAATGAAACGGGAACGGGCGTGCGTCATCGCGGCGATGGAAAGATCAATGACCGATGTACGATGACCAATGGCGACAAATGGCGACCGGGCGAGCGGGAGAAATTGCTCATGCGGGAGGGCATGAAGCCGGATCGGCCAGACTTGCGGGAGAGTGGTCCGGGTTGTCCGGGTGGGCGCGGGCCACCTGAGCGAGATCGCGGGCAAAGCCGTCGATCACGCGGCTCCAGGGAATGTTTTCGGCGGTGGCGCGGGCCACGAGGCCCAAGGCGCGTCGCAGCCGGAGATCGGCGGCGAGGGTGCGGGCGTGAACCAGGAAGGCGGCTTCGTCGGCCAGCGGGACGAGCAGGCCGTTTTCGCCGTGGCGGAGATAGCGTGCGGCGGCGGCATAGTCGTAGGCGCAGATCGCGAGGCCGCTGGCCATGCTTTCGGTGACGACATTGCCAAAGGTTTCCGTGAGGCTCGGGTAGAGAAAAATATCGGCCGAGGCGTAGTGGCGGGCGAGGTCCTCGCGTTCGAGGAAGCCGGTGAAGAACGCCCAGGGGTGGGCGCGCTGGAGCTTCTCGCGCAGCGGGCCGTCGCTTGCCACGACGAAGCGCGCGCGCGGGTGGGCGGTCCGGATGGCTTCCCAGGCACGGAAGAGGAGGGCGTAGTTTTTCTCGGCGGCGAGGCGGCTGACGTGGATGAAGACAGGGTCGTCGGGCGCTGCACCCCATTCCTTGCGCAGCGCGAGATCGCGTTTTACGGGGGAAAAGAGGTCCGTGTCCACGCCTCGGGAAAGCAGGCGCATGCCGCGGAAGCCGTCGCGGGTGAGCTCGGCGTTGAGCTCGTCGGTGGGGGAAAGGGTGATCCGGGTGCGGTTGTGGAACCAGCGCAGGTAGGCGAGTGCGGGGCGGGCGAGGAAGGCGAAGCCGTAGTGCTTCGAATAGCGGTGAAAGTTCGTGTGGAACGACGAGGCGAGCGGGATGCCGAGGGCGTCCGCGGCGGAGAGGGCAGACCAGCCGAGAGGACCCTCGGTGGCGACGTGGACGATGTCGGGGCGGTGCGCGCTCCAGGCGCGGAGGAGGGCGCCGCGGGCGGGAAGGCCGAGCCGCAGCATGGCGTAGCCCGGGATGGGTACGCCCGGATGGAGCACTTCGCCGTAGGGGCGGTCGGGCACGGGGACGTCGGCCGGGCCCTGGCGGGGGCGATGGACCGTAACGAGGAAGCCGCGCCGGGAGAGACCGGCGGCGAGCTGGCCGAGGGTCATGGCGACGCCATTGATCTCGGGAGGGAAGGTTTCGGTGACTAAGGCGAGTTTCACGCTTGCGACGGGGACTCGTCACGAGTGCTTGGATACGCAATGGCAAAGCCTTGTTCCGGCCCCTTTGTCGCCAATTTGTAACCCGTGATCCGCCAGCTTTACCTTCTCACCGGCCCGACTGCAGTCGGAAAAACCGCACTTGCGCTCGACTGGGCGGAGGCGAGCGGGGCGGAGATCGTATCTTGCGACGCGAGCCTCTTTTACTGCGGCATGGACATCGGCACGGCCAAGCCGACGGCGGTGGAGCGGGCGCGGGTTCGGCATTGGCTGATCGATGTCTGCGGGTTGCGGGACCGGATGGACGTGGCGAAATACGTGTTTCTGGCGCGGGCTGCCTGCGAGGACATCGCGGCGCGCGGGCGGCGGGTACTGGTGACGGGCGGCAGCGGGTTTTATCTGAAGTCCTTTTTCGGGCCGGTGGCGGACACGATCGCGATCCCGGAGGTGGTGAAGGCGGAGGTGGCGGAGCTGGAGCGCACGGGCGGAGCGGCCGGGCTGGAGACGCGGCTGCGAGCGGTGAGCGGCAACGCGTTGGGCGGGCTCGATCTGGCGAACCCAAGGCGGCTGGCGCGCGCGTTGGAGCGCTGTCTGGCGACGGGGCGGACGGTGACGGAGCTGGCGGCGGAGTTCCAGGCGAAGCCGGGGCCTTTCGCGGATTGGGCGGTCCGCGCGGTCTGCCTGCGGCGCGAGGACACGGAGCTGCGCGCGCGGATCGTGGCGCGGGCGGAGGCGATGCTGCGCGAGGGCCTGGTGGACGAGGTGCGCCGGCTGCGGTCGGAGGGAATCGAGGAAAACCCGAGTGCGGCCTCGGCCATCGGCTACCGAGAGACGCTGGCGGCGTTGCGCGCTGCGGAGACGGGCGACCTGGCGGTGGACGAGGCGAAATTGGCGGAGGAGATCGCGCTCAACACCTGGAAACTGGTGCGCAAGCAGAAGACCTGGTTCCGCACCCAGCTGCCGGCGGGCCGGGTGCGCGAGGTGGCCGCCGGCGAGGCGCGGGTGGAGGGACTGTTCGGGTGAGCGGCGTCTGAGTTTTTGACGCGAAGAACGATCCGAAGGGCGCAACGCGGCTGCTGATGGCTCCGATGAAGAGGGGCGGCTATGTCTGGGCGGTGGAGCCTGAAGTGAGTTTGGGCCGCGCGGCGCAAGCGGCGGCGACGGTGCCCATGACGAGGCCGGTGGCCAAGCCTGCGGTGAGATTTCGGGGGATGTTAGGCGAGACGTAGTCGTCTGCGGTGGGTGCGGGGCTTGGGTGCAGCGTATATACGTGCCGTCCTGAGACATGGTTTATTTCCCGGACAAGCCAGTCTTGTCGCTTGACGAGGTCGGCAAGCGCCCCCCGGCCGATTTTGAGATCGAGCACGGAGGCGTTTGCCTCGGAGGCGGACAGAGAAGGCGTTGGAGTTGCCAACGCATTCTCGAGGGCCGCCACTCGTTGACTTTGTTTTTCGATCTCTTGGTTGAGATGGTCGAGTTCGGTCCTGAGATTGCGGATCAACATGTTCTCTGCCCACTGCTGCAGTTCCTGGGCAAACAGCCAGGAGACACGGGTGGCGATTGTGGGGCTGCGGTTGCGGTAAGAAATCCCGACCATGCCGTTCAACCGGTAGGGCACAACGCGCCGTGCCGCCTTCAGCCGTTTTAATAAAGCTTCAGGATCGGGATCCCGGGCCTGAAAAAGAAGGATCGTCTGTTTTTCTTCAGCGGTCAGCCGATCTGCCACCCGCCTCGCCAGGAGGTCACCAGCCGCGATGTGGAGCGGGAGGTTGATGTCCGGAGGCCGGCCGGAGTAATCTACCACCGACCAGGCCGCCGCTGTCTCCGCAAAACCACGGCGAGGATGCAGGAACTGTACCGCGGCCGTCGCCTCGTAGAGTTTTGGACGGGTAAAGGTCCATGCGGCGGAGGCGGCGAACACGCTCAGGCCCACCGCGAGCGCGACGCGCGGCTTCATCCGCAGGGCGTCGCGAAGGATCCGGAGCGGGCGAAGTGCGCGGCGCATGGAGCGAGGCTCAGCGATTGAGCGTGCTTTCGATAAACTCGCCAGCCGCGGTGAAGAGCGCGTTCTCGCTGAGGCGTTTGCGGAGATTGATAGCTTCGCTGGACGCAGCCAGCGCGTCGAGACCCGGCTCCTCGCCGTTCTTCGCGGCGTCGCGTTTGGCGCGGCTGGCGGGGAATTCGAAAAGCGGCCCGGTTTCGCGGGGAGGAAGTCCGGCTTCCATCGCCAGCAGGGTGCCCCAGAGCCTGCGAAGGTCGGAGAGGCCCTCGAGTTCCGGCTGGGCGTGTTTGCCGGCGGGGTCGAGGCGCAGGATGGCGAGTGCGATGGTCTCGCGCTCGGCCGCAGGCATGGGGATCAGGTCGGCCACCCCCTGGAGCTTGTCCCAGGCGTTGAGATAATCGGGGTCGAGGGCTACCGCTTTGCGGAAATGGTCAGCCGCCTCGGCGGGGCGCCCTTGCTCGCTGCGCAGATAACCGAGAAGGTAGAACACCTGCGGGCGGTCGGGCATGCGAACGGCGAGCTCCGTAAAAACTCGTTCAGCCACGGACTGGGCTCGGGCACCCCGGAAAGCACCCTCGCAGCCGAAGCAGTGGCTTTCGACCCGGCCGAAGCTTTCAGGCATGAGTTCGAAGGCACGGCGGTAGTGCTGCTCGGCTTTGGCGAAGTCGCCGAGCTCGTTGTAGCGGAGGGCAAGGCGCGACTGGATGCAGTAGGCGTCGGCGAATTTGAGCAGCGCTGTTTCGTAGAGGCCTACGGCACGGGTGAGGAGGCCGGCCTGCCACCAGTCGTCCGCCTGCTCGGACTGGCGGATGGCGGCGACGGCCCCGCGCATGACCGCGGCCTGCTCCCCGTCGCCGCGTTTTTCCAGAATATCGCCGAGCACGGCGTAGGCGCGCATCCGGTCGCCTTTGCCCTGCTCCCCGTCCGAGGGATCGATGGCGATGGCGGCGCGGATGGTCTTCTCGGCTTCCTCGATCCGGCCGTTCGCGAACTGGTGGCGGGCTTTCCAGATGAGCGGACGTTCCTCGAAGCGGTCCCAGCGGGTGGCTTGGTCGAGGAAAGCCTCATAGCCCTCGCCCCCGAGCTTTTCGAGCCGCTCGTAGGCGGCGTCGCAACCCGGATCGTCCTGCACGACGCGGTGCAGGATGATGCGGGCGTCGTGGGAGCGGCCGGTGGCGATGAGCGCGTCGGCGATCAGGAGATGCGGGGAAACAAAAAACGTCGAGCCGCTGCGCACGGAAATGCCGGCCAGGTCGGTCGCCCCGAGATCGGGTGAAGCGGTGAAGATGCGCAGGACGTCGGCATGACGGCCAACCCGCCCGTAAAGCGCCGCGAGCTTCAGCAGGGCATCCTGGGTTTGGAAACGGTAGGAGCCTGTTTCAGTGAGCCGAAGGGCGGCGAGGTGATCGGCCAGCAGGGTCTCGGCGTCGGCGACGCGGTCCTGCGCAAGCAAGGCCTCGGCCGAGGCCTCGACCAGATTGGCCCGAAGGTAGAGGTCGTTTTTGCCGGTGCGAGGGGAGAGCGCGGCAGAGGCGAAGAGGCCTTCCTCGACGAGCTCCGGTCTTTTAAGCAAGAGGCCGAGTTTCAGCAGTTGCCGGACGCGGCCGGCACGCTCGCTCATTTGATCCCGGCTCTCTCCGCCGCCCAGCCCGGCACCGGATTCCTGCAAGGCCTTCATGAGGTCGGGAGTAAGCGCGACGCCCATCGCGGCCAGCTCGGAGGGAGTGGGAATCGCCGGCGCTGCCTGGTCATCATCGGCGGGCGCGGTCTCGCCAGCGCCGGCGAGACGATCTTCGGCGATCAGGGCGCGGAGCACGGCAACGCCTTCGTCGACCTCATCGGCGGCAAGCAGCGCGGTAGCGTAGAGCGCGCGCAGGCCGGTCGCGGTTTCGGGCGGCAGACCGGGTTTGGCCAGGGTGGACCGGAGCAGGGCGAGGGCATCGCGGGCCCGGCTTTGCTGGGCAGAAAGGGTGATGAAACTGGTCCAGAGCGGCAGGGCGGGATCGCGGGTCAGGACCTCGCGCAGGAAATCCACCACTGCGTCGCCGCGGCCGGCGCGTTGCAACTGGTCGAAGGCCGCGTGACTGCCGTAGCTCGTGAGGCCGAGGTCGAGGCGCGTGTCGTCGGCGAAGATCAGCCGGGTGGCCTCCTCGGTGCGTCCGGCCGCGACCAGGCCAAGCAGATAAACGCCCGTGGCGGCGCGGCGCTGACGGTCGGCGCCGGAGTCGGGAAACTTTTTGTCGAGGGCCTCGTAGAGCGCGAGGTCGTCGAGCGAGGTCACGAGCGCCCATTGCGGGCGTTTGAGCCGGTCGATCTCGCGCAGGGCAAGTTCGGCGAGGGCGCGGCGGGTACTGTCACTGTCCCAGATGTGAAGATCGACATCCAAGCGGAGCGCGCGGAGCAGGAGCGGGTCGGCGGCTTCCCGTCCGCCGAGGCGTACGAGGTCGGGCACGAGCAGCGACGAATCCAGATAGCGGTTTCGGGAGCCCGCGGGCTTTTCGTACTCCTCCAGTTCGCGGGAAAAGGCGGCCAGCCGGGTGGTGGCGCCGGAAGCCGCGAGGATCGCGTCCTCGAGGCGCTTGGTCCGTTCACCGATACTCTCGAGCTCGTAGTCTTCGAGCTTTTTGTTGGCGGCGGAGGCGTCGCGAAGTTTCTGCAGCGCGGCGAGCCGTGCTTCGTGGTCGCCGACGATTACGGTGCCGAGGACGCGGAGCCCAAGCTCGCGGGGACTGGTGGCCTTTTCGGTGCGAACCTGGATCACGGCCGCGAGGGCATCCCAGGCTTCGGGGGGCGGGAGCGCTTCGATGAGCGCCGCCATGTCCAGCCGGTCTGCGTAGTTTTGGCGGTAGAACGCCTCGGGAGACAGGAGCACGAACGCGTCGTAGAGGGCGAGCCAGCGAGTGGCGGAGGTTTCCGGCGGGAGCCCGGCGGATTCGCGCACGAAGGCCCGGACGCGGTCCTTGAGGGCGACGACCGGGTCGGCGGCGGCGACCGCGTCCGGCGCCAGGGGCTCGGCGAGGCGTTTGAGAACGGCATCCGCGCCCAGAAGTTCGCGGGCGTGGACGGGAAGCGGCAGGGCGAGAAGGGCGGCGAGGGAGAGGAGGATGGGACGGGGGAGCGAGAAGGCGGGGCGCATGGCGGCACAGACATGCGCGGGAGGCCGGGCGGGGCAAGGTCACCCTGGAAAACGATTTGTAGTCAGGGCCCGAGGCCGGGCCAGACGAGATCGGCGGGCAGGCCGGAGTTGCTGTCGACCAGGACGCCACCGTCGTCGGAACCATTGAGAAAGACGCTCCAGATCCGGGGCTGCAGGGCGAGTTGGTAACACAGGGCTCCATTGGAAAACGGGTCGGCGGGCGGAGCCGGGAGGAGGCCGCGCGCGACCAGCACCTCCCAGGGAGTGGCCCCGCCGTGGACGCGCCAGGCGAGCAATCCGCAGAGGGCGGAGCGCTGGGCCTCGCGGCGAAGGGCGGCGGCGATCATGGTTTCGCGAGGCGGGGAGAGGAAAAGGGCGAGGAGCTTGCCGCCGGGATTGACCGCGGCTTCTAGCGCGGCGCGCGCAAGGGCGGTGTCGGCGAAGGTCGGGGGGAGCTCGCCGCTGGCATAGGCGAGGAAAGCGCCGAGCTCGGCGCGGTAGGCAGCGAGGGTCGGGGCGGTGGTCCGGCTCTGGAGGCCGCGCGGCAGGCGCGATGAGCGGGCGAGATGTTCCAGCCAGGGGACGAGGTCGGCTTCGTAGGCCGCGAGCGTGGCGGGTACATCGAGGATGATGTGGCTGGTCAGGCCGAGGCCGAGCTCCCCCGGCTCGAGCGGTTCCGGAGGCACCATGCCGAGGCTGGCGACGGACGAAAGGAAAAGGTCGGGGTCGTCGGTCTGCGGCATGCGTTCGACGACGACTTTGTAGACGTGGGTGTATTCGCCGCGGAGCGCGCGGGCGGCGGCGAATTGCGCGAGCCCGGCGTCAGCCTCGAGCCCGGCGAGCAAGCGGCTGGCTTCGGGAGGGGAGAGCTGCGGGAAGAGGGCCAGGGCATGGACGCCGTCGAGAGCGGACTGCCAGACGCCGGTGGAATGGATGAGCGGAATCAGGCCTTCCTGCGCGCGGAGGCTGAGGCGGGCCTGGGCGAGGTTGCACCGCACGAATCCGAGAGCCGCGGGGACGTCGCCTTTGGCCAGAGCCTGGCGGGCAAGAAAGGTACGGAGCGCGGCCAGCAGGCGCAGGGGCTGATGGTCGGGGAAAGGCGTTTCGGGGCCTTCGATCGGGTCGAAGACCAGGATCTCGCCCGGGGCGATGAGGAAACGGTCTGAAAGCGCGGCGAGACGGGCGGCGGTTTCCGGCGGAAGGATGGGCAGGGGCACGTCAGGGGATTCGAGCCCGACGATGGGGAGGTCGAGGCCGGCGAGCTGTTCCACGAGCGCGGGGAAGTGTTCGCGCCAGCGCGGGAGGACATCGGCGGCGACGGGACCGGTTTCGTCGCCGGCGAGACGCCCGAGGGACAGGGCGATCAGGACCAGGGCGAGGCGGACGAGACGGCGGGGGAAGGGCACGCGTGAAAGCTAGGGAGCGAGCGAGCGTGGAGGAAGCCTGCTTTGCGTTGCCGCGAAGCAGGCTGGCGGCCGGCGGGTTTTGTCCGCTGAATGCCGGCTATCGAGCCGCCATGGGACTGATCGATTATCACGTGCACCTGTATCCGCCCGAGTTGAACCGCGACCCGGCCGGTTGGGCGGCGCGGCGGGGCGAGACGCACTGGGCGCGGCTGTGCACGCGGCGGAGAAAGAGCGGCGAGGCGGTGCAGGAGTTTCCCTCGGTGGACGAACTCTTGCGCGCGATGGATGCGGCGGGGGTGGCGCGGGCGGTGCTGCTCGGGTGGTATTGGGAAAAGGCGGAGACCTGCGCCTGGCACAACCGTGCGATGGCGGGCTGGGTGCGGGCGCATCCGGACCGGCTGGAAGCCTGGGCCACGATCCAGCCGGCGGCCGGGGGGCCGGAGGTCGCGGCGGAATTGCGACGAGCGCGCGAGGAGGGGCTCAGCGGGATCGGAGAACTGTCGCCGCACAGCGTGGGCGCCGCCTGCGACGCCGAGGGCCTGGGCGCCGCGCTGGCGCTGGCGACGAAGTGGAGCTGGGGGGTGAACCTGCACGCGACCGACCCGCTCGGGCGGCCCTTCCCGGGGCGGATCGAGACGCCGGCGGAGGATCTCATCGGGCTGGCGCGCGCCTGGCCGGGGGTGCGTTTCACGCTGGCGCATTGGGCGGGCGGCTTCGACGTGCGGTCGCTGGATAATGTCTGGGTGGATACGGCGGCGGCGCCGTTGATGTACGGCGAGGCGGCGTGGGGGATGCGCGGCGTCTCGGCGCGGGCGGAGCAGGTGCTGTTCGGCTCGGATTACCCATTGCGGCTGAGCCCCGGCGCGGACGCGGCGGCGGGCTGGGCGGCTTTCGCGGCCTCGGCGCGGCAAAACGGGCTTGGCGAGAGCGGCTGAGCGGGCACGGTGGCGCCTCCCGTCCTCTCCTCCGTTCCCTCACTCCCTTCTTTCTTCCCATGACACCCGAACAAAAGCTGGCCGAACTTGGATTTGAACTGCCCGTGGCGGGCCCGGCCGCCGGCAACTACCTGCCGGTGGTCCGTACCGGGAACCTGCTCTTCTGCGCGGGCACGCTGGCGGTGCGCGCGGGCGAGGTGACTCACGCGGGCCAGGTCGGGCGCGAACAGACCGTGCAGACGGCTTACGAGTCGGCGCGGGTGGCGGTGTTGAACACGCTGGCCAACGTCAAGGCCCACGTGGGCGAGCTCTCGAAGGTGCGGCGCATCGTGATGGTGAACGGCTTCGTGAACGCGGTGAGCGGCTTCGCCGACAGCCCGGCGGTGATCAACGGCGCGAGCGACCTGCTGGTGGCGGTCTTCGGCGACGCGGGCCGGCACGCGCGCGCGGCGGTGGCGGTGGCCGGGCTGCCGCGCAACTCGACCACCGAGGTGCAACTGGTGATCGAGCTGGCGGAGTGAGCTGCTTCGCCCTCCGCGCGGGCGGCTACGGCTACGGCGGCGTGGGCGGGGATACGTCGAGCACGTAGGCCTCGAGCAGATGGCGCGCGAGGTAGCGTCCGGCGGCCCGGCCGTAGCCGCCCTGGCCCCAGCGCGGGCCGTAGGAATTTTTGAATACGAACCACGCGTCCTCGGCGCGCCCGGTGGAGCATTCGTAGCCGAGGAAAACGACGGCGTGGGCGCCTTCCGCGAGGGGCTGCTGGTCGGAGAGCACCCCGCCACGGATGGAGCGTTCGCTGGGCCAGCGCAGGCCGGCGGGAACGGGGAAGCCGGCATTGAGGGCGTGCACGAGGGCGGCAAGCCGCGCGGCGGAATCGCCGCCGGGCAGCGGCGCGATGACCGCGAGGCGGTGGGCTCGCGCCTTTTCGATCAAGGCGGACGTCGGGGCGGGCACCTGGCCGGGGGCGAGGCCGGGCTGGTTGGGCATGTCCGCGGCCGGGGGAATGCCGTAGAGCTGAAGCGCGGTGACGACGGAGGGAAGCGTATAACCGGCATCCGCGACGGGTTCGCCGGTTTCATCCCGGGGCAGCGCGGCGGCCGGCCCGGTCTGGCCGAGGCTGCGGCGGGTGGCCCAAACCAGGTATTCTTCGGAAAGTTTTTCCGGGACCCCTGAAAGGCGGAAATTTTGAAACTCGAGGGCGCCTACGATCGCATAAATAGCGCAACTGGGCCGCCGCCCCTGGTTTTTGGCACCGAGATTGAGACGGATGAACTCCGGCTGCAGCGTCTGACCAGCCCGCACTTCGGGCGGGGAATCGCAGGCGCGAAGCAGCTGGCCGATCCGGCTTTCGGCGGGGGCGGAAGCACGAGCGGACGAGGGCGCGGGGGGCTTGGGGGCCGGGGGCTTGGGATCCGGGGCGGACTCGATGGAGACAGAGGCGGGATCGTAGCCCAGCCGGGCTTGGACGTCGGCGGGAAGATCGCGGAGGCGGACGGAACCGAGGCCCTCGCGGTGGGTGAACAGGAGGCTGCGGGAGTCGACGGACTTCACGCGGACCTCATGGAAGACGTTTTTTCCGACAACGAGGGTGCCAAGGGCGAGGCCTGGGCGGACAACCGGCGAAGCGACCGAGGCCGAGGGGGGCGCGGCGGAATCGGTGGCGGACGCGAGCGTGGTAACGAGAAGAAAAAGAGCCGGCGCAATGGAGGGTGGGCGCGGGACGTTCACGGGGAGGAGATGGGCAGATCGGCGAGGGCGGAGCGATGGGGAAGTGGGAGGGATGCGCTCTCGTCTTTAAAACCCCGTTTGCCGCTCGCTTAAGCCGGAGGGCGTGTTGTGTTGGAGACCATTTCCCCATGGCTTTCGTCCTTTCGGTTCTCGGTGGCAGTATCCTTTGGTTGTTTCCGCTCTGGCTTTTTCGCGCCAAGGGCTCCCGCTTGGGAAATTTTGACCAGCGGAGCTGGCCCCGCGGCAGAAACCTCGCGTTGACGGTCGTCGATTTGATAAGGGCGGCGGTCGGCGCCAAGCTTATGGCCCAAGGATGCCTCGGGCTGCCACGGCCCCAGGGGACACCCGACTGGCTGGGCGAGGTCTGGCTCGCCTTGGCGCTGGTCGTGGCCCTGATCGTACAAACGATCAGTTGGCGGGACGAGGATCACGTTCAAGCCCCGGTGGTCTTCCTGCTCGGGGCACTGCTGGTATTAGTCCATCCGCTGGTTCTGATAATCGGGCTGCCCCTGGCGGTGGGAACCGCGCTCGCCGTGCGCGCCTGGTCCCCGGGATTTATCGGCGCCGGGATGGCGGTGGCAGGGGTGGGGCTTATGATCGAGTCGCAAGACGTGTGGCGGGCCATATTTTTAGGTGTAGCGGTGAATACTCCGGTGGTCGTTTCGGTAATGGCCGGGAGGCATATGGGCGCGGCCCGTAAATAGACTGCTGATTAGAGCTTATCATATCGTATGGGGCCTTTTCCCTATTAATCACCTGGGGATATATCTTAGGAGACGGCTAAGGATTTACACTCATTTCGTAATATCCCAAGTGACATGAACGCCGACGGACGGCACGGGATGATCAATTTACGATGATCATACATTGGCTGTCGCTTCTCGTGGGTCTGTCGATGGGGCTCTTGCCTCCGCGTCTGTTTATCAGCAGTGGTTGCCGGTATCTTACATTCGAAGACTTATGGACTAAGGTGATTAGTCCGGAGCAGCAGAACCAGCGGAGACGGCGCTGGTGGAAACTTCCCTTGATCTGGATCGATCCTTTCCGTGGTTATGTCGTTGCGCGGTATCTTGTTGATTCCTTTGAGGCGGCCCCCGACAGCACGACGTTTCAACGGTTGATGCCCACGCTCTTCTGGACCTTTTCGGTCGCTATCTGCCTATGGGTGCAGACCAAAGGCCGCGAAACCGAACGGGAAACGCTTTCGCCGGCGGCCTTCGTGGGCGGGGCTTTGTTCGCGCTTCTGCCCCCCACGGTGTCCCTGGCGGCCATGGTGATGGGAGTGGCGACCGCGCTCGCGATGCAAAGCTATGTCGCGGGCTATCTTGTCGCCGTGGTCACCACTGCGGGTGTCGGCTATGTTTTTATGCGTACCAGCCCAACGCTGGCGGCGGGGGCGGGGATCGTGGGGCTTCCCCTGTTTTTCAATTGGTTCCGTGGCACGAGAATGGTGATGCCTATGCGGTGTTAGCCGGCATGAGAGTGTTCTGATGGGAGCAGATTTGGGCGGGGTACCGATTTCGCTCGGATGGAAATCGACAACGACTGGATTTTGCGTGCTAGTCGATGGCCTATGCTTCCTTGGCTCTATCTGGGCATCGGTTTGGTCGCCGGTCTCGCGCCGGCGCGCTGGTTTTGGGGGCAGGGAGTGCAATTCCTTGACGGTACGCAGCTGCGCAGCCGCCTGGTGGTGGCGCCCGTGGACAACCGGCGCCGGCGCCGGTGGTGGAAGTCTCCGTCGATATGGGTGGATCCGCTTCGAGGGGCTTTGGCGGGGTGGGTGTTTGGAGACGGCGTCTGGCAAAATGCCGAAGCGTCGGATCCTACGGTCGTGAGGGTGATGCTTTATGGCGCTTTCGTGATCGTGGGCAGTTTTGTTTTGATACAGAGTCTGGGGCGTTCGAAGCAGAGGGAGCTCGTGGGGCCGATTCTTTTTCTAGGAGGCTTGCTCGCGGGTTTTTGGGGCTGGGTTCCGGGGACCTGCGCGTTCGCAGTGGGGATCCTGGCCCTTCTCGCGCTGCAATCGGTGGAAGCCGCCTTTTTGACCATGGCCGTGATCATGGCGACGGCCGGTTGGTTTTTGATCGGTTTCAGCGTCGTTTGGCTCGCTGGCATCGGGATATGCGGCCTTCCGGTGATCCTGGCTTTTCTCCTGCGTTATCGTCTGGTGCTGCCGGTTCGCGGCTAGGTTTCGGCGGCGAACCTTTCCCTAGGCGCTGTCTTCGAAATAGACCGGTGCTCCGTGGTCGGGAAACCAGGCTCGGCCAAGGCGGCCGAGGTGGAGGCGGGCCGGAGGCCCGTGCCACCGAGGCCAACGCCGGCCCAGCCTGATTTCCCGACCACCCGCAGGGCTTCAGCAGAGCGCTGGATTATTTCGAAGACAGCGCCTAGGCATCTTTCATTTCAAAATGAATTGAAGCGTCTGGCGATTTTCGCCGTGCTCGGGTCGTGTCGAGCCGACCCCGTACGCCTTTTTCTCCGGAGGTTTCGGATTCCGAGAACCCCGATCCGTCCGCCGCTCCGACGGCTTTCGAGGCGGAGATCGTCGCGGCCTTTGCCGATTTGGTGACGCTGCTCGGGCTGCCCAAGTCGATGGGGGAGATCTACGGGCTGATCTTTTCCTCGCCGGAGCCGCTGGCGTTCGTGGACATCGAGCAGAAGCTGCGGCTCAGCAAGGGTTCCGTCAGCCAGGGATTGCGTTCGCTGCGCGAACTCGGCGCGATTCAAGGGGCGGGCGGGGACGGCGAGCGCCGGGAGCGTTGGATGGCCACCGTGGAGCTGCGCAAGCTTATCGGCATCGTTTTGCGAGATCGCCTCGTGCCTTACCTTGAACGGCAAGACCAGCGTCTGGCCCACGCAGACCAGCTGTTGGCCCGGGACGTCGCGGCAGGTCTGACCCCGGCCCGGGCGAAGACCTTGCGGGGCCGTCTGGACAAGCTGCAAACTTGGCAAAGCCGTGCCCGAACCGTGTTGCCCCTCGTGGGCAAGATGCTTTGAGGTCCCCCCGGGCGGTTTCCGACTCCGCCCGTCTCGCATGCCGGCATCCCCCAAGACCCTTCTTGTCACTGGTTCATCGGGCCTCATCGGTTCCGAGGTCGTGATTTGGTTTGCCCGTGAACTCGGTTACCGGGTGCACGGCGTCGACAACAACCAGCGGGCGGTATTTTTCGGGCCGCAGGGCGACACCCGTTGGAACCAGCAGCGCCTCGAGTCCGGGCTGCCGGACTTCACTCACCATGAACTCGACATCCGCGACCGCGCCGGCGTGCTCTCGCTGGTGAAGGAGCTCCGGCCCGACGCCATCGTGCACACCGCGGCGCAGCCGTCGCACGACCGGGCGGCTGCCATCCCCTTCGACGATTTCGACACCAACGCCGCCGGCACGCTCAACTTGCTGGAGGCCGCCCGCCGGGCCTGCCCCGAAGCGCCTTTCGTGCACATGAGCACGAACAAGGTTTACGGCGATGCGCCCAATCGCCTCCCGTTGGTCGAGCAGGCCACGCGATGGGACTACGCCGATCCCGTGCATGCGAACGGCATCGCGGAGGATTTTACCATCGACCAGTCCACGCATTCGCTCTTCGGTGCCTCCAAGGTGGCGGCCGACGTCATGGTGCAGGAATACGGGCGCTATTTCGGCCTGCCGACCTGTTGCCTGCGCGGCGGCTGCCTCACCGGACCGAACCATTCAGGCGTCGAACTCCATGGGTTCCTCAGCTACCTGGTGAAGTGCAACCTCCAGGGACGGGAGTATAAGGTTTTTGGATACAAAGGGAAACAGGTGCGGGACAACATTCACTCGCTCGATGTGGCGCGGTTCATGGCGGCGTTCATCGCGGCCCCGCGCGCGGGGGAGGTCTACAACCTGGGCGGCGGAAAGGCCAACAGCACGAGCGTCATCGAGGCCTTCGTCCTGGCCGAAAAATATACCGGACGGCCGCAGGTCTATACTTACGTCGACCAGAACCGTACCGGCGACCACATCTGCTATTACAGCGACCTGCGCAAGATGCGGGCCCATTACCCGGCCTGGGATATCAGCCAGACCCTGGACGACACGGTCCGCCAGATCGTCGCGGCCTGGCGTTCGCGCGCCGCGGCGTCCTGACCGGCCGCCTCCGTTTCACTCAAATCATGAGCCAAGCAACGTCCGCCTCCACTCCGCTTAAGACGATCCTCGGGGTGGATTTTTTTGTCGGTACGATCGGGCAGGCTACCGAGCGGGCGCTCGCCGGCGGCCTGGTCGTGGCGCCGTCGGCACCGGGTCTGGCGGTCGATCTGGTTCGGTCGGAAGCCTATCGCGAGGCGCTCACGACGGCCGATCTCGCCGTCACCGACTCGGGCTGGATGGTGCTGCTCTGGATGCTCTACACCGGCGAGCGGTTGCCGCGGCACTCCGGCCTCAAACTGATCCGCGCCGTGTTGGCGCGGAACGAGCTGAAACGTCCGGGCGCGGTATTCTGGGTGATGCCTTCGGCGGAGGAGGACGTTCGCAACCGTGCCTGGCTGGTGGCCCAAGGGTTCCCGGTGACGGCGGAGGACGTCTACATTGCCCCCCGCTATCCCCCCGGGCCCATTGTCGATCAGGAACTGGTTCGCCGTATTGAGGTACGCGCCCCCCAGGTGGTGATTCTTGCCATCGGCGGGGGAGTGCAGGAACGCCTTGGCCATGGGTTGCGCGCGCAGCTTTCCTGCCGGCCCGGCATCCTGTGCCTGGGGGCCGCCATCGCCTTTCTCACCGGCGGTCAGGTGGCCATTCCGGTATGGGCGGACCGTCTTTTTCTAGGCTGGTTTTTTCGCCTGGTCTCGACCCCCCATACGTTCTGGCGGCGTTGCCGGGATGCGCTGCTGCTGCCGCCCTTGCTCTGGCGCTGGCGCGAGCGCCTGCCGGACCCGGTGCGATGAAGCCGCCGGCGGCGCGAAGGCGGTGCCTGCGCCCGCGCGGGCTCGGAGCCCGCAGTCGCGGCATGATTTTCGTGGCGAAGAAGGCCGCCTGAGCGCACGGTGCGCGGACCATGCCCACGATCTACGAAACCCTGCGCGCCGACATCGTCGCCGCCATGAAAGCCAAGGATGCCGCCCGCGCAACGATGCTGCGCACGGCCGATGCCGCGATCCAGCGCGCGGCGATGGATCAGAACAAGCCGATCGACGACGCGCTCGTCACCGCCACTCTGCGCAAGGCGGTCAAGAACCTGGTGGACGCGGCGGCCGAGTTCGAGAAAGGCGGCCGTGCCGACCTGGTGGCGGCGAATCGGACGGAGATCACGGTGCTGGAAAAATTTCTTCCGGCCGGCATCGATGGGGCCAAACTGGAGGCATTGGTGGGCGAGGCCATCACGGCGACGGGCGCCGTCTCGAAGAAAGAGATAGGCAAGGTCATCGCCGCCTTGAAGCAGCATCCGCAGGCCGGATTGATCGACTTCGGCGCGGCCAGCAAGCTGGTGCAGTCGAAGCTGGCCTGAGGATAAGGAAACGCGGACTTTTTTGCCACGGAGGGCACCGAGCCCAGACACAGAGGGCACGGAGTCTGAAACGGCAGAATTTTAACGCAAAGGACGCAAAGCGCGCAAAGGGCGAGGTCCGCAGAGCCTCTCTTCGCGTCCTTCGCGATCTTTGCGTTTAAAATCGGGTTTTGGCCGCAAAGAGGCGCAGAAGACACGGGAATGAAGCGGGGTTTTCCTCCGTGATCTCTGTGTCCGAACTCTGTGTTCTCCGTGACCCGGATTGAAAGCTCAGAGGGTCTTGATCAGCACCTTCGGGTTGCGGCCGCTTTCGGCGTAGCTCTTTTGGCGTGTCTCGGGCAGGACTTCGGTGCCGGTTTCCTCGAAGTTCATCACCGAAGTGAAGAACGAGTAGCTCTGGGTGGAGAGGGCGATGACCTGGGTTGCGCCCTTTTCCTTGGCGCGGAGGCAGGCGTACTCGATGAGTTTCCGGCCGATGCCGCGGTTCTGGTAGAAGGGCAGCACGTAGAGCGAGCCCACCTCGGCGAGGTGGGGCTTGTCGGGGTAGAAAACCAGGGTGACGCAGGCGATGATGTTCTCGTCGATCTCGAAGACGTAGAAGTGATCGATGTGTTTCTCGATCATGGCCTGGCTGCGGTGCAGCAGCTCCTCGCGGCGTACGGCGGCGCGGGTGAGGTTGTAGATCAGGCGCACGTCCGCCCGGCGGGCCTGGCGGATCTGCTGGTAGTCGTTCGCGTAGATGAGGGTGCCGACGCCCTCGTTGGAGAAAATCTCGTTGATGAGGCCGTCGAAGGTACGGCCGTCCACGAGATGCACGCGGGAGACGCCGGTCTCGATGGCGCGCACGGCGTTCTGGGCCTTGCTGAGCGAAACCGGGGCGATCTGGCCGGGCGCCTCCTTGAGGAGGGTACGGAGACGGTCCACCGGCAACTCGCGCTTGATCTCGCCGCCGACTTCCAAGCCGGCAAGGGCGCCGAGGTAAATGACCTTGGACGCGCCGAGCGCCTCGGCCACCTCGGCGGCGAGGAGGTCGGAGTTGACCCGGTAGGAGTGGCCCTCCGGGCCGTAGCCGATGGGTTGGATGATTGGCAGGATGTCGCGTTCGATGAGATGGCTGAGGAAATCCTTGTCGATGCGGTCGACGCGGCCCGTGTGCAGCTGGTCCACGCCCTTGAGGATGCCCACGGGCAGGGCGCGGACGGCGTTGGTGATGGCGCACTTCAGGGCGTTCTGGGTGAGGCCCTCCAGGATGAGATGGGAAACGCGGGCGGAGGCGCGGATGGCGAGGTCGAGGGTGGCGTCGTCGGTGATGCCGGTGCCGTCGAGATTGCTGATGGCGATGGCGCGCTGCTTCGACAGCTCGGCGAGCTGGTGGCCGATGCCGTGCACGAGGACGACCTTGATGCCGAGCGAGCGCAGCACGGCCACGTCCACGAGGAGGTTGCCGAAATTCTCGTCGGCGACGACCACGCCGTCGAGGGCGAGCACGAAGATCTGGCCCTGGAAACGCGGGACGTAGCGGAGAATACCGCGCAGATCGGTGGGCTTGATGATCGGCGTGGTGGAGGCGGGCGGGACGGACGCGGGAAGCGAGGCGGAGCCGGGGACGGGAGCGCTCATTTCGGTGGTGGTGCGGTGCTTGTCGGGCAAGGCGGCGGGCACGTCAACGCACGAGCACGGTCCAGCGAAGCGAATCACGGGCGCCGGCGAGCGTGACGACGTGCATGCCGGGCGGGAGCAGGCCGGCGGGGAGGGTAAGGAGGACGTTGCTTTCGCGGGTGCGGATAGTGAGGTCGCCGGGCACGGGCTCGAAGGTTGGCACGACAACGATGCCGTCGTCGCGAACGAAGACCTCGGCGCCGCCGAGTTGCTCGTGGTCGGTGTCGAGGGTGGCGGTGAACTGGAGGCGGACGGGCATGAGCGTGCTGAACTCGGCGGGAGCGAGGACATCGCGGTAGCCGGAGGGCAGGCGGGGGACTTCGACCAGGGTTTTGCCCAGCGGTTCGGGCAGGCCGCCGGGGGCGGACGCGGGCGCCGCGGCCGGGCCGCGGGTGATCTCGGCCGGAGAGAGGGCGGGGAAGGGGCGCTCGGCGCGCACCGAGACGCGTTTGTAGCCGGCGTCGAGCAGGCGGTGGACGTTGGCCTGCTCCTTCATGTCCGCGTAGGGTTCGAAGGCCTTGTTCGGCTTGCGGAACTTCAGGGTCACATACGTGTAGGGCGCGATGAAGAGCAGGATCGCGACGACGATCCAGCGCATGGGCCAGGGTTTGCGGGACGCAGGGGCGGACATGGATGGGAGGAACGATCAATGTCCAATGACCGATGCCCAATGACGAGCCGGGAAACCGGGGGATGCTGGCCGCCGTTGCGGGGATTACGGTTGCGGGGGCGGTGGGGGCGGGTTTCGTAACCCGACTCACTGCATGAAACGCTGGTCCCACTTTTTTATCCCCACCCTCAAGGAAAGCCCGGCCGACGCCGAGATCGCCTCGCACAAGCTGCTCGTTCGCGCGGGCTTGGTGCGCAAACTGGGCGGGGGACTCTATACTTTCATGCCGCTGGGGCTGCGCGTCATGCAGAAGATCTCCGCGATCTGCCGCGAGGAGTTGGAGCGCGAGCAGCCCGCCCAGGGCCGCCAGGGCGCGATCGAGCTTTGGATGCCGCACGTGCATCCGGCCGAGCTTTGGGAACAGGGGCCGCGCTGGGCGGCGGCGCGTGAGATCATGTTCCGGGCCGACTCCGCCGGAGCAGGCAAGGGCCGCGCGAAGGAGCCCGAGTTCGTGCTCGGGCCGACCCATGAGGAGGTCGTCACGCCACTGGTGAAGCAGGAGATCACGAGCTACCGCGACCTGCCGAAGAATTTTTATCAGATCGGAACCAAGTTCCGGAACGAGATCCGTCCTCGCTATGGGCTGATGCGCGCGCGGGAATTCGTGATGATGGACGCTTACTCCTTCGACACCGACGACGAGGGCGCGGTCAAGAGCTACCTGGCGATGAAGGCCGCCTACGAGGCCTTCTTCAAGCGGCTCGGCGTGAAGGCCATCGCGGTCGAGGCCGACACGGGCGTGATGGGCGGCAGTTTTTCCCACGAGTTCATGGTGCCGGCGGAAATCGGCGACGACGATGTCATCTACTCCGACGCCGGTTACGCCGCCAACCGGGAGAAGGCGACCAGCGCCCTGGTGGCGAAGGACCTCGCCGACGCGGCGCCGGCCGGCGCGGTGGAAAAATTCGCCACCCCCGGCGTCGTCACCATCGCGCAGCTCGAGGCCGCGCCGTATTCGGTTTCCGGTGACGCACAGTTCAAGACCCTGGTCTACATCGGCGACGGCAGGCCCTTCGTCGTGATCCTGCGCGGCAGCGACGAACTCGAGGAGGCGAAGCTCGGCTCGCTCGGCTTCACGCTCTTCCGCCCGGCCACGGCCGAGGAGATCGAGCCCGTGCTCGGCGCCAAGCCCGGCTCGCTCGGCGCGGTGAAGGGCACGATCAAGGACCCGAAAGCTCTCGCCGGCGTCTTCGCGGACCACGCCATCCGCCTCGTCGGCAACGGCGTGACCGGAGCGAACGAGGACGGCTTTCACCTGCGCAACGTCAACGTGGCACGCGACCTCGCGATCACGAAATTCGGCGACTTCCGCCGCGTGCGGCCCGGCGAGCCCTGCCCCCGGTCGGGCCAGCCGCTGCAGGTGCGCCGCGGCATCGAAGTCGGCCACATCTTCAAGCTCGGCACGAAATATTCGGAAAAATTCGGCGCGGTCTACACCGACGACCAGAAGCAGTCGCACCCGATGGTCATGGGCTGCTATGGCATCGGCGTGAGCCGCACCCTGCAGGCCGTGATCGAGCAGAGCCACGATGCCGACGGCATCGTCTGGCCCTGGCCGGTGGCGCCTTTCCAGGTGCTCATCTGCCTGCTCGACCCGAAGCTGCCCGAGGCGGTGGTGATGGCGGAGAAACTCGCCGCCGCCGCCGAAGCCGCGGGAGCGGACGTGCTGCTCGACGACCGCGAGGAGCGGCCGGGCGTGAAGTTCAAGGACGCCGACCTGATCGGCATCCCCTTGCGCGTGGTGATCGGCGGCAAGGGCCTGAAGGACGGCGTCGTCGAGGTGAAGCCGCGCGCGTCGAAGGACGTGCAGAAAATCGCGGTGAGCGAGGCCGCCGAAAAGCTGGCCGGGCTGGTCCGCGCCGCCGCACAGGGAGGCGCGGTCTGATGCTTGCTCCCCTGGAGATGAGCCTGCGGCCGTCCGAGCCGCGTTTCGCGGGGACGCGTCCGATGATCGACCCCGCCGAGACCGCGCAGACCGAGGCGGCCCTCGCCTCGCAGGGGCCGTGGCGCGTGGTGGTGCTGAACGATCCGGTCAATTCCATGAGCTACGTGGTACTGGTGTTCCGCAAGGTCTTCGGCTTCGCCGAGCCGCGGGCGCGGCGGCACATGCTCGAAGTCCACGAACAGGGACGCTCGGTGGTGTGGTCGGGGCTGCGCGAGCAGGCCGAGCTCTACGCCTTCGCCCTCCATCAATGGCACCTCACCGCCATCCTCGAATCCGATGAAACGCATTGAGGTGAAGCTCAGCCTGTCGGTCGTCGCGCCGTTGCTCGACCTCATGAAGGCCTCCAGCGACGTGCTGGAGGCACAGATCGCCGCGCCGCTCACGCTCGACGACATCGACGCGGATTTCCGCGCCGAATGGAAGGCCGAGCTGCTGGCCGGCCAGCACGAGGAACTGCGCGCGCTGATGGGCCTGTTCAACAGCGATTTCTTCATCAACGGCGTGGTCGCCTTCGACGAGGCCAATGCGGAGATCATCGTGCGGGCCTGTTCGGCGTTGCGCCTGCGCCTGCGCCGCCACGACCTACACATTCTTGGGGACGAACAGCTGGAGAGCGGCGCGGTGGAGTTGGAGACGCTGCCCGAGGCCCTGCAAAAGCCTTTTATGTGTTATGTTTTCCTGGGCACGATCCAGGAGCTGATCATCCAACACCTCGACTCGGCGATCCTGCGCGGCCCGCCCGCCGACGGGGCTCCGGCTCCGGAGGAGGGTGAGGGCGAGGAGCCGGACGAGGGCGACGACGAACCGCGGTCGTGATCCGCATGGCCGAGCCCATGAAGGTGACCTGCGAGCATTGCGGACTGCCTTTCTCGACCCCCCGGAGCGAGCCGGGCAGGGCGGTCTACTGTTGCTCGGGTTGCGCGCTTGCGGCACGGGTGCCGGTGGATGCACAGGGGCAGTTTCCGGTCAACGCGGCGCTGGTGACGGCGCTCGGGGTGGGTTTCGTGTTTTTCAACCAGGTGCTCTTCTGGCTGCTGGCCGTGCTGCTGGCGCGGGACCCGGACGCGGCGGCGAACGCGGTGCGCTTCACCTGGGCTTCGCTTGGCGTGGGCGTGGCGGTAGGGCTGGCGCTGGCCTCGTTTCAGATAAGCGCGGGCGCCCGGAGGACGGCGGACTGGGCGGTGCTGGTCGCCGCGGCGGGATTGCTGGCCTGCGGCGTCGTGAACGCTCACCCGGGAGTGGCGGTGGGGGGCAATGCCTTGCTGGCTGCCTGGGCCCTGCGCGGGCTGATGCGCGAGCGCAAAGACGGCAGACAAGGCCAGGCTTAGGCCGGCCGATCTTGCGTTAGCTTTGAGGCGGCGGGCCCTTGAGGGTGCGCCAGATGCACCACGCAAAAAGCGCGACGACAAAGCCGACCGAGAGAACGAGGTTTATCCAGCCGCCGGGGGTCATTTGGTGTTAAGGCCAGGGGTTTGACGGGCGCTCGTGCCTGCGCCGGAACCGGCCAGTCGAGTGTCCCAGCGTTTGACGGCATATTCCAGCAAAACAATGGCGAGGACAGTGAGACCGGCCGCGATACCCAGGCTGATCTGCGATACGCGGTTGGTGAGAAGATCCGTGATTTTTCCGGTCCGAACGAGCCGGGGCTGAGAGAACGAAAAATTCCAGCCGACGATCTTATCGAGGACGAAGAGCGTGAAGATGGAAAGCAGGTAGGCGGGGCAGATATAGCGAATGAGCGGTGCGACGAAGTCCGGCAGATACAGGCGCGCGCCGCGTCTTGCCTCCGCGAGACCCCGTTCGGCGCCAATGATCCAGCCGAAGGCGATCACGAAACAGGAGGCCTGGACATATACGGCGAAGGTGCCGACCCAGAAGTCGATCGTATCAAGCGCCTTCAGATCCTTGGAGAACCACCAGACGAAGGCCGCCCCGCCGGCACACAGGCTGCCGAGGATGGCCACCGAGGCATCTCGTCCGATGTCGAGCGCCTCCTCCAGCAATGCGATGGCGGGCTGAAGCATGGAGAGCGAACTGGTGAGGGCTGCGAGGAAGAGCAGGACGAAATACGCGATCGCGAAGAACTGTCCCCCGGGCATGCGGGCAAAAACCTCGGGCAGGACGATGAAACCCAGGCTGACCGTGCTGGAAGTGATGGCCGTGGCCCCGAGGAAAACGAAGGCGGCGGGCACGGTGATGAGCCCGCCGAGACCGACTTCGCAAACCTCGTTGGCGGCGGCGGCGGTGAGCCCGGAGAGGGCGACGTCGTCGTCTTTTTTCAGGTAGCTGGCGTAGGTGACGATAACGCCCATGCCGATGGAGAGAGAAAAAAAGATCTGCCCGGCGGCGGCCATCCAGAGCTCGGGGTTGCGGAGTCCGGCGGCGATATCGCGGGGGTTCCACATATAGCCGAGTCCGTTGAGGATATTCTGTCCGGGCTTGAGCGGATCGGGGGTGCCGAGGGTCAGCACGCGGACGAGGATCAGAAGAGCGAGAAAGACCAGCGCGGGAAGCGCCCACGTGCAGACTTTTTCGATGCCTTTGACCAAGCCCAGGTGGATGAGGACGAAATTCAGCAGGAAGGTGGCGATCACGAAGAGGCCGATCTGGGTATGGCCGAATCGAAACGCGGAGCCGTCCTCGGCCAAGCCCGCGTAGCTGACGAAAAAATCGCCGAATTTCAGGCCCGGGCGTTGAAAGGTGCCGATGATCGAGTGATAGGCGTAGCCGAGACACCAGGACTCGACGTAGACATAGTAAAAAAACAGCAGCACCACGATGACGATGCCGAGGCCGCCGAGGTAGCGCGCCCACGGACGCCGGAAGGTGGCATGCAGGATGCCGGCGGCGGAATGGAAGCCGAGCCCGCCTCCCAAGCGACCGACCGTCCACTCGACCCAGCAAAGCGGAATGCCGATGAGGAGAAAGGAGATGAAGTAGGCGATCATGAACGCGCCGCCGCCGTACTCTGCGGCGAGGGCGGGGAAGCGGATGAAATTACCCAGGCCGATGGCGCTGCCGGCGACGGCGAGGATGGCGCCGAGGCGGGAGGACCAGGCTTCGGAGGAACGCGTGGACATGCGAGGAGATGATGGACCTCCGTAAAGCAGGAGCATTGCCGCGCGGAGCGGCAATATCGCAATACGTCGGCTTTGGGTGGATTGAGGCACGGGGATGCCGCACTCCACAAAGCGGATCGAAACGAACCGGGTTTACCGGCCTTGCCCCGCTTCGGGCAATTCCAGGCGCAGGCAATCGTACATGACGTTCTTGAACGGCGAACCGCCGGCGCGCTGCTCGAAGGCGAGGGTGTTTTTGCCCTTCACGAGCAAGGTGGCGGGGAAGGCGATATCCCAGGTGGAGTACTGGCCGTGGATGCCTGCGCGGGCGAGGGCGTTGTCGGAGGGCAGGCGGGTGTTCTCCCCGAGGGCCTTGCCATTGAGGAGCACCCGAAGGGAGGCGTTGTGGGAGGCGGCGAAGGCGAGGCGAAGTACGGCATTGCCGGCGGCGGGCGGGTTGCTGGCCAGGAAAACCACTCGCCAGGTAGTGCCGATATAGGTCTTGCCGTCCGGCCCGGGGCGGGTGCCTTGGGCGAAGTTCCAGTCGTAGCGGGCTTCGCTTTCGCCGACGACGAAGTTCACGTCGCGGGGAAATTCCTTCGGGTATTCGAGCCAGAGACCCCAGCGGCGGTAATCGTCACCGTGGCGAAACTCCTTTGCGCTGCGGTCGGGCACGCCGATTTGCCAGAGCTGCCGGCCATGGCGCCGCGGTGTCCAGGCCAGGTCGCCCAAGGCGACTTCGCCGCCGGCGCCCACCTCGACCCCGTCGCGGCGAAACTCATCGAGCACGCCGTCGACGAAGGCGTAGAGGGTGTAGCGACCGGGGCGCACGCCGCGCAGGGTGAAGCGCCCTTCGGTGTCGGCGCGGGTCCAGGCCTGGTAGCCGAGGGCCTGTTGTTGCCAGTCCGGCGAGGGTGCGGCGAGGCCGACCCAGGCGCCGGAGGCGGTTTGTTCGACGGCCTGCGGGTCGGCCAACGCGAGATGGCCTGTGACGGAGCCGCGGGCCGCGGCGAGGGGAAAGGCGGGATGCTCGAGCCAGGAAGGTGGGAAAGCGGTTTGCTCGGTCTCCGCCCGACGGGCGGCGTCGGCGCGGAGGGCGGCGGGATCGCCGTCGGTATTGAGGTAGAGCATCCACGGGCCGTAGACTTTTTCCCAGCTTTCCCCGGCGTTAACGGAGACACCCTGCGATCCGTAGTGACTGCAAGAAAGTATCTTGAGCAACATGCGCGGCCAGTGCGCGGTGTTGTGCTGGCGGGTGGGGCCGCCGTTCGCGTCTTCGGTGGAACCGTAGACGATCCAAGCGCCGAGGCGGGAGCGGGAACCCATCCAGCCGTGGAAGAAGTGGCCGCCGGCCTCGGTGAAATAGTGGTATTTGTCCGTGATGTCTCCCTTGGCGGGGCCATTGGTGAAACGCATGGACTCTTTCGGTCCCAGGGTCTCGACACGGGTGTCGGAAGGCGGAAGCGGGCGGGTACGTTCCGCGTCTACCGAGATGAGGTCGAAAAGGTCATCGCGCAGGCGAACGACGAAGCGTGACTGGCCGAAGCCGCCGGCGGGATAGTCGGCGGGGTGGCGAAAGACGACGAACATCCGCAGGGCGCGCTCGCCCGGCCGGAGCACGTAATGCAGTTCGACATCGAGGGCGTCGGCGGCGGCGGAGCGAGACCAGGGTTGAAGGAAGGCGAGCTCGGCCCGCCCGTCGGGGGCCTTGGCCGGATCAGCCCGAATTTCAAGCGTGGCGGAGGAAAGCCGGCGTTGTTTTCCGTCCTGCCAATCGAGATAGGCCGGCTCCGCCAGCAGGGAGCGGTCGCCGAGTTGGAGCGCGAGGAGATCGCCGGTCTTGGGGGCGATTTCGGCGGAGATGAGGCCGTTGGCGAGGACGATGCGGTCGGGTTTTTGCGTGAGCACGACCGGCTGATCCGCGGCGTGCGCTCCGGCAACCAGCAGGCAGAAAAGAAAACAAAAAGGGGACAGGAACTTCATCGGACGGGGTGAAGACGCGCGCGGAAGTGCACGGGTATCGAACAGAATGCGTCTAAACTCGCACCGCACGAGATGTCCGGCGATTTTCCAGTCAGACCGGGAGGTGGCACAGACAGGCTTGTCTGTGCTTTTCCGAGTTTCCGACCGTCAATCCCCTCATCACAGGCAGGAGGCCTGTGCCACTCCGGTTGCCGCGCTCAGCAGGGCCCGAAACCGAAAGCGGGGGTGCCGTCCTCGCGCCAGCGAATGAGCGAGGCGCGGGCGTGGCGGTCGGGGTTGTAGAGCGGATCGCCCTCGATGTCGCGATAGTCGCGGGCGTGGTAGACGAGTACGTCGCGGCCATCGGGCAGGGTGGTGAAGCTGTTGTGGCCCGGGCCGAAGACGCGGTCGGCCTCGGAGGTGGCGAGCACCGGGGTGGGCGACTTTTTCCAGGAGGCGGGATCGAGCAGGTCGGCGTCCTCGTCGGCCGTGAGCAGGCCCATGCAATAGTTGGCGTCGGTGGCGCTGGCGGAGTAGGTGAGGAAGACGCGGCCGTTGCGAACGAGAATGGCAGGACCTTCGTTGACTCGGAAGCCGATCACCTCCCAGTCGAATTCGGGCTTCGTGATCATCACCGGCGTGCCGGTGATGGACCAGGGGCTGTTCATGCGGGCGATGTAGAGATTGGTGTTTCCGCCGATGGCGGGATCGTGCTGGGCCCAAACGAAATAACGGACACCGCGATGGACGAAGGTGGTGGAGTCGAGGGAGAAGCTATCGAGGTGCGTGGTGAACTGCCCTTTCTCGATCCAGGGACCGGCGAGGGGATCGGCGGAAGCGCACTCGAGCACATAGATGCGGATGGCGAAGACGGAATCGGTGCGACCGCCGGCGAAGTAGACGTACCACTTGCCGTCGATGCGATGCAACTCGGGCGCCCAGATGTGTTTGCTGGCCGGGCCGGAATCGGGTTTGCGCCAGATGGTCACGGGCTCGGCCGAGGCCAGCCCGGCGAGAGTGGAGGCGCGACGCAGCTCGATGCGATCGTAGGCGGGAACGGAGCCGGTGAAGTAATAGGTGCCGTCAGGCTCGCGCCACACCCAGGGATCGGCCCGTTGCGGGACGATCGGATTGGCCCAGCCGGCGGAAGCGGTGGCCGGGGCGGGCTTGGCGGGCGGGGATGGCAGAGGAGCGGAAATCACGGTAAGGAAGGAAAGACAGACACCGGCGGCCGCCGACGCGGACCGGGAAAACATGTCTCGTCGATGCGCCACGGCCCAGGCGGGGCAACGGCAATGCGCATCCGCGGGAATTTAGGGCAAGGGTTAAGGGGAAAAGGGCAACGCGGTGCGCGCCGCGCACCGCGAAACGACCAACGACCCGGGACCTGGCACCCGCTCCGGGGCAAAAAACAACCGTTCAGGCAGGAATGCCTGCGCCACCTACTTCGCCCAGGTATCCTTGAGGGAGATGGTTCGGTTGAAGACGAGTTTGCCGGGGGTGCTGTCCTTGGGATCGAGGGCGAAGTAGCCGAGGCGCTCGAACTGGAAGCGGTCCGAGGGCGTGGTGTTGGCGAGGGAGGCCTCGAGCTTGGCGGAGACGGTTTCGAGGGAGCCGGGGTTCACGACCTTGAGAAAATCCTCCTCGGCCGCCGGCTCGGGTACGGTGAAGAGGCGGTCGTAGAGGCGTACTTCCGCGTCCACGCAGCGGGTGGCGGAGACCCAGTGGATGGTGCCCTTGACCTTGCGGTCGGCGCCGGGTTCGCCCTGGCGGGTGCTGCGGTCGAAGGTGCAGCGCAGTTCCACGATGGCGCCGGCGGCGTCCTTCACGATCGTATCGAGCTTGATGATGCCGGCGTATTTGAGGCGGACTTCGCCGCCGGGCTTGAGGCGGAAATATTTGGGCGGCGGCACCTCGGCGAAGTCCTCGCTCTCGATAAACACCTCGCGGGTGAGGGCGACGGGGCGGGTGGTGGGATTTTCGTCCTGTGGGTTGTCGGTGGCGCGGCATTCGACGACCTCGTCGTCGGCGAGGTTGGCCAGCACGACTTTGACCGGGCGCAGCACGGCGAGGCGGCGCTGGGCGAGGGTGTTGAGCTCATCGCGGATCGCATGCTCGAAGACGGCGATGTCGGTGACGCTGTTGAACTTGGTGACGCCGACGCCGATGACGAAGCGGCGCAGGGCGGGGGCGGGGATGCCGCGGCGGCGGAGGCCGGAGAGTGTCGGCATGCGGGGATCGTCCCAGCCGGAGACGATTTTCTCGTTTACCAGCGTGAGGAGCTTGCGCTTGGAGACGAGGGTGTAGCCGGGGACGAGCTTCGCGAATTCGTACTGTCTCGGCAGGGCGCGGGGCAGGTCGAGAGCCTCGAGGATCCAGTCGTAAAGCGGGCGATGGTCCACGAATTCCAGGGTACAGATGGAGTGGGTGATGCCCTCGAGGTAGTCGCTGAGGCAGTGGGCGTAATCGTAAAGCGGATACACGCACCAGCCGGCGCCGGCGTGGTGGTGGGCGATATGGCGGATGCGATAGAGGAGAGGATCGCGCAGCCAGACGTTGGGCGCGGCCATGTCGATCTTTGCCCGGAGGGTGCGGGTCCCGTCGGGAAACTCGCCGGCGCGCATGCGCTGGAACAGGTCGAGGTTTTCCGCCACGGAGCGGTCGCGCCAGGGGGAGGGGCGGCCGGGTTTTTCCGGCGAGCCGCGGTATTCGTCGGTCTCGGCGGCGGTGAGGTCGCAGACGTAGGCCTTGCCGCGGCGGATCAACTCGAGGGCATAGGCGTAGAGGGGTTCGAAGTAATCGCTGGCGAAGAAGGGCTCGGCGGCAGCGGGATCGGCGAGTGCGGCGGGCGGGAGGGCGGCGGCGTAGTAGTCGGACCGGCCGCCGGCGGTGGTCACGGCCTCGGGGAGGGCGCCGCGGGCCTTGAAACCCAGGCAGTGGTCGGCCCAGCCGGCGACGAGCCAGCGAACGTCCTCGGTGATGGAGTTCACGTATTCGACATCCTCCTTGGCGGGGTTGGTATCGTCGAAGCGGAGGTTGCAGCGGCCCTTGTTTTCGCGGGCGATGCCGAAGTTCAGGCAGATGGACTTGGCGTGGCCGATATGAAGGTAGCCGTTGGGCTCGGGGGGAAAGCGGGTGACGATGCCTCCGGGGTAGCGTTGCTCCGCGACGTGTTGCGCGACGATGTCGCGGATGAAGTCCGTCGGCACGGAGGCTGCGGCGGAGGTGTCGGGCGCGGGGGCGGAGGCGGAAGGCTCGGCAGACATAAACGCGGAAGCCTGCGGGGCCGTGGGCCGGGGAGGCAAGCGCGGGCGAGGCGAAGCGGGAGGGAAGCCGAGGCGGTCGGGGCTGGGAGCGCCGGCTTTTGTGCGTCTACGGCGTAGTCAGCCGGCTTCCCGAATGAATAGGAAACCGAACCGGCCGGTTGGGAGGCCGGCAGCCCCAGGGGGAAACGTGCTCAGGTCGGGGCTTCGACTTTTGCGGCGGTCACGGGGGCGGTGGCCGGGCTGCGGCTGGCGGGGACGAGCCCATCGGCGGCGAGTTCGCGCAGGAGGGTGGTGAGGTAGGGGATGAGCTGCTTTTTGCGGCTGACGATGCCGGGCAGGTCGAAGATCTCGTCGTCCTCGACGCCGGGATAGGTGATGCGTTTGGTGAGCTCCGGATCGCCCTTGAAGAGCAAGAGGGAATTCTGGGTGTTGATGTCGGTGACGAGCAGGCAGGCGAAGCAGAGGCTTTCCTGGGTGCAGAGGTCGTCGAGCGCGCGGAGAAGCGCCTTCGATTTTTGCCAGAAGTTGCCGAAGCCCAGCTCCTCGACCTGGGAAACGGCGAAACGGACGCCATCCTCGTCGTAGATCTTGAAGTCGGTGCGGATGACCTTCTCGGGCGGACTGTTGAGAATGACGGAGCCGGAGCTGAAGATGAGGTTGGCGAGCTCCTTGGAATCCACTCCGGCGAGACGGGAGAGCCAGGCGAGGAGCGTGGCGTCCTTTTCGGTGGAGGTGGGACTTTGCAGGTGGAGCGTATCGGAGATGATGCCGCTCATGAGGATACCGGCGATCTGGGGCGTGGGAGCGAGGCCGTCGCGGCGGAAAAGCTCGGCGATGATCGTGCAGGTGGAGCCGACGGGGTCGTTGATGAACAGGATAGGCTGGGGCGTGGAAAGGGAGCCGAGGCGGTGATGGTCGAGGATCTCGGTGATGGTGACCTCCTCGGCGCCGGTAACGGCCTGAGTCATCTCGTTGTGGTCGACGAGAATGAGACGGGTGCGAGCCGGTTTCAGCATGTCCGTCTTCGTGAGGATGCCCTGGAGGCGGCCATCGTCACCCACGACCATGTAGGCGGCGACGTTGGAGGTCGCGAGTTTCTTGCGCAGGTCAGAGAGCCGCTGGTCGGGGGTGAGGGAGGCGAACTTGCGGTCGATGAGGCGCTCGAGGGTGGTGGCGGAACGGATGACCCAGGCGCTGGTGGCGGTGTCGTAAGGGCTGACGATGAGGGCCACCCCGGCGGCCTGGGCGCACTGCACGATCTCGTCTTCGATGGGCAGGTTGCCGGTGATGACGAGGAGGCGGACCTTCATCTCGATCGAGCGGAGCTGGATGTCCCGCCGGTCGCCCACGATGATGATGGACTGCTCGGAGAGGATGCCGTCGCTCTGGGCGGCTTTGCCGAAGGAGCGGAGGTCCATGGCGCCGACGCGCACGAAGAGTTCTTCCTCGCGCTGTGGTTCGGGCAGGTGGACGACCCGGGCGCGGAGGGCGCGGACAATATGAGTAAGGCTGGTATGGACCTTGCGCATCTCGCGAAGTGCCCGGACCTTGGGGACAAAGAAGCCGCCGAGCTGGAAGATGGAGACGGTGCCGACGACACGTTTGTCCTTCGCGACAACGGGGAGGACGCGGACATCGTGTTCGTCGATGAGTTCGAGGGCCTCGGCGCAGGTGGCGTCCTGGGGGATGGAGACGACATTGGTCACCATGACATCACGCACCCGGGGGGTGACGTCGGTGAGGAGGATGGGAAGCGGCTGGGCGAAGCGCTCGAGGATGGCGTCGATGCGCGCGTTGGAGTTGCCGCAGCGGGCGGGGACATAGCCATGGAGTCCCCGGGCCTGTTTGTAGGCGGCATAGCCGATGGCTGAGCAAATGGAATCAGCGTCGGGATTTTTATGCCCGATGATGTAAGTGGGCGAGCTATTGTAAGAAGCCATGGACATGGGGGCGGGCAATCAATGGGCGAAAAGCCCGGCCGGGGTAAAGCGCCGGGTGCGGGGGATTTTTTGGAAAGATGCCCGAGGCGGCGGCCCGATTAGGCGGTGTCGTCGAAATAGATCAGGCCGGCGTGGGAGCAAAACCTGGCTCGGCCAAGGCGGCCGAGGTGGAGGTGGGCCGGAGGCCCATGCCACCGAGGACAACGCCGGCCCAGCCTGGTTTAGCTCTCACCCGCAGGGCTCGGCGGTCTGAGGTATTTTGAAGACAGCGCCTAGGGCCAATGCCGTTAAGGCAAAGGAAGGAGGGTAAGGGAAACGGG
>CBINGR010000028.1:0-58892 GCA_966250295.1 uncultured Akkermansia sp.
AGGAGCTGGAGGCGTTTTCCTACAGCATCGCCCACGACATGCGCGCCCCCCTGCGCGCCATGCACGGCTTCGCGGAGCTCCTGAACACCGAGCACGCCGGCGAACTCGCCGAGACCGCGCAGGACTACCTGAACCGCATTTCCGCGGCGGCGCGCCGCATGGATGCCCTCATCCTCGACATCCTCAATTACAGCAAGGTGGGGCACGGCGACTTGCTCCTCCTGCCCACGGACGTGGGCCGCATGATCCAGGAAATCGTCACCACCTATCCGACCCTGCAGCCCCAACACGCCGACATCACGATCGAAGGGCCCCTGCCGCCCGTGCTCGCCAACGAGGCGGCGCTCACCCAGATCGTCTCCAACCTGCTGGGCAATGCCGTGAAATTCGTCGCGGCCGGAGTCCGCCCGCGGGTCACCGTACGCGGCGAAACCCAGGACGGGGCGGTGCGGCTGTGGTTCGAGGACAACGGCATCGGCATCCCGAAGCGCCTTCATACGCGCCTGTTCAAGATCTTCTCCCGCCTGCACCGGTCCGAGGAATACGAGGGCACGGGCATCGGCCTGGCCATCGTCCGCAAGGCCGCCGAGCGCATGAACGGCAGCGTCGGCCTGGAATCCGAGGAAGGCGCCGGCAGCCGTTTCTGGGTCCAGCTCCAGGCCGCGGAAGACCCGTCGCCCAGCCCGCCGCCGGAGCCGGTCGCATAAGGCCCGGCCGCGATCGCGCTCTTCTGGATATAGGCCTATAAGTCCTATAGGACCCATAGGCCTCATGCCCTATTGCGGTACCTGCGTCATCCGCGGCTTCACTCCCCCAGCCCGCCCGGCGCGGCGAAGCGCCGCAGGTTTTTCAGCGCGACCTCGAACTCCGTCGGCAGCGGCGCGGTGATCGTCACCGGCTCGCGTGTCACCGGATGGATCACCGTCAATACGCTCGCGTGCAGGGCCAGCCGCCCGAGCAAGGGTTTTTCGTCCGCGCGGCCCTTGTAGCCGCGCTTCAGGTCGGAAAGGCGCAGTTCCACGTCGGGCACTCCATAAAAAGGATCGCCCAGGATAGGCGCGCCCGCCGCCGCCAGGTGCACGCGAAGCTGGTGCGTGCGCCCGGTGAGCGGCGCACACTCCACCCAGGCAAAGGCGCGGCCGCGCCGGTCATGGAAGCGTTCCAGAGTGCGAAACCCGGTCACGGAAGCCTTGCCGCCGCGACGCTTGAAAACCCGCATCCGCCCGGGCTGCGCCTCGTCCTCGCCCAGCGCCAGATCGATGGTGAACTCCGCCGGCAACAAACCCGCCTCGTCGCGGGCCGGCTTCGCCACTTTCATCGCCTCCGCGGCGGGGGGCACGTAACAAAGCGCATGGTAGGTCTTTTTCGCGGTCTTCGACTGGAACTGGCCGGAGACGAAATCCAGCGCGGCCTTGTCCTTCGTGCACAGCACCACCCCCGAGGTGTCGGCATCGAGCCGGTGCACGTTGGCCACGCCATGGCCGAGCTTCGCGTGGACCTGATCCATCAGGTTCGCGCGAGTCTTGTCCCAGCGGTCGGGCGCGATCAGCAGGCCGCCGGGCTTGTCGAAGGCGAGGAGGACATCGTCCTCATATAAAATGGGCGGAAGCATGCGGGCGGGCGTGGTCCGAAAGCAAAGACCGGGAAATCCCTGGAGAACGAGAACGAAGCGCAGGCGGAGCCGGTCCACATGGGCACGGGCGCAAGTCCGGGAGTGCGTTTCGCCAAGCCATCGGGACTAACGCTCGGCTCGCCGGTTGAAATGTCCTCAGATCCTTGCCCGGCGGAGCACGCGCCGGTGATTTTTCGCGTGGGCGGCGTTTTTCCGCCATTCTGGAAAATTTTACCGCGGTCTAAAAACTCGCAAAGCGGCGGAAGTGGAATGAATTCCCTTGCGACGCCCCCACCCGAGGACTTGCTCGCGCCAACCGCCGGCCGGTCCCTGCCGATGTTCAATCCGCCCAAGTCCCTGCTTGTGTTAGGCGCAGGCCTGTTCGGTTCCCGCGCTTCCCGCCGCATGCGCGCCGCCGGCTGGGCGCTTGCGGCGCAGCGGAAACATGCCGATGCCCTGCGTCGCGCCCTCGCCCGCACCGCCTACGGCGAGGCCAGCGGCATCACCGCCGGCATGAAGGACAAAGCTTGGCGCGAACACGTGCCGCTACGCACCTACGAGAGCTTCGTCCCTTACATCGAGCGCATGAAACGCGGCGAGGCCGACGTGCTCTGGCCCGGCCGCTGCAACTTCTTCGCCGTTTCCTCCGGCACCACCGCCGGCCGTACCAAATACCTGCCCGTCACCGACGCCATGCTGGCCCACTTCCGCCGCGCCGGTCTGGACTCGCTCTTCTACTATACCGCCCGCGCCGGCCGCGCCTCCGTCTTCGGCGGCAAACATCTTTTCCTCGGCGGCCCCACCACCCTCATCCCGCTTGCCGGAGCGGAGGATCATCCCGCCTTCGCCGGCGACCTCAGCGGCATCACCGCCCTCAACCTTCCCGGCTGGGTGGAAAAATACCTCTACGAGCCGGGCACCGATATCGCCCAGATGTCCGACTGGCCGGCCAAGATCGAGGCCATCGCGCGCCGCTGCGGCACTTCCGACATCCGCATGCTCGCCGGCATCCCGAGCTGGGTGCTCATCCTCGCCGCCGCCCTGCTCGACGAGGCCGCCCGCGTCCGCGGCATCCGCCCGGCCAACCTCCGCGAACTCTGGCCGAACTTCGAATGCCTCGTCCACGGCGGGGTCCCGCTCGGCCCCTTCGCCTGCGAGCTCCGCGCCGTCTGCGGACCGGGCGTGCAGTTCCACGAGGTCTATCCGGCCTCGGAAGGCTTCATCGCCGCCCAGGACGCCGAGCCCGAGGCAGGCATGCGCCTGATGGCCGACGCCGGCATTCACTACGAATTCATCCCCCTCGCCGATTACGACGAGGCCCGCCTCTCTCACCTCGGCGCGAAGGCCCTTCCGCTCGAGGGCGTGAAAACCGGCGTCGATTACGTGCTGGTCATGAGTACTCCCGCCGGCCTGGCCCGCTACATCATCGGCGACGTCGTGCGCTTTGTCTCCACCGAGCCGGCCCGCCTCGTCTACACCGGCCGGACCCGGCTCCAGCTCAGCGCCTTCGGCGAGCACGTGATCGAAAAGGAACTCACGGACGCCCTCATCGCGGTCTGCGCCCGCCACGCCTGGCAGGTGGTCAACTTTCACGTCGCGCCCATCTTCATCAACTCCCTCACCGGCCAGAAACGCGGCAGCCACGAATGGTGGCTCGAGTTGCGGGCCGGCACGGTCGAGACCCCCACCGGCCCCGTCATCGCCGAGGAACTCGACCGCGAACTCCAGCGCCTGAACGACGATTACGAGGCCAAGCGCAAAGGCGGCGGCCTGCTCATGCCGACCGTACGCCTGGTCATGCCGGGCGTTTTCGAGCAGTGGCAACGCGAGATGGGCCGCTGGGGCGGGCAAAACAAGATGCCCCGCTGCCGCAGCGACCGCCTCATCGCCGACGACCTGGCCCGGGTTTCCCCTTTCCACGACGTGGCTTAGGAAAGCGCCCGCCGGCTTCCTGGCTCTGGCCCGCTCACGCTGGGGATTAGGATCTCTTTTTCTCCGCGCGCTGCGGCGCAATTCGTTTGATAGACGGCGGCGTTCGCGCAGCGCCGTGTCGGGCTTGGCACGCGC
This sequence comes from uncultured Akkermansia sp., assembly GCA_966250295.1. Classification (GTDB taxonomy): domain Bacteria; phylum Verrucomicrobiota; class Verrucomicrobiia; order Opitutales; family Opitutaceae; genus IMCC26134_A. The sequence goes on from CBINGR010000028.1 coordinate 3,680, forward strand.
GATGCATAAACGGAGGGGTTCTCACAAACACTTCCCTGCTTCGGCAGGGTTCAGGGGTAACATGGATGTCCGGCCCGTGAGCCGGATCAGAAAATAAAGGGCCCGCCGTTTAGGGGTAATCGGCGGGCCCTGCTGCTTTGCGGGTTTCTTCGGCTGCCGGGTGCATCTTCCTCACCCCAGCACCAGCGCCACGGCAGCGAGCATCAGGCCGGAACCGATAAGACGGCGCGCGAAGATCGCGCGCGGCAGTTTTTGCTCACCCGCCGTGCCCAACCAGCCGCCGAGCAAGCCGATCGCCAGCACGCTCCACAAACCCCGCGTGCTGTAGAGGATGTTCACCACGGTCGCCCGGCCGTGCGTGCCCAGGGTGTAGGCCATGCCCGCCGCCTGCACCGCCAGCAGCAGCGCACCCGGCGCGAGCCAGCGCCAGGCCACCCAGGGCACGGCGCGTAAGGGTGCCTGAAAGACCGGGATCAGCCCGACGGAAAATACCGCCACCAGCCCGAACATGAGCGGCAACAGGCGCCCGGCGCCCCAGCCTTTCGCGAAACGCTGCACCAGCACGTCCGACATCGCGAAAGCCAGGGCCGCCAGGGCGGCGAAGCCGACCGTGCGCCCGGCGGTCTGGCCGACGGCGCCCCTGGGCCCGCCCGCCGTCGCGGGCGTACCACGCGGCGTCGATTGCAGGAGCGCCACCGCCGCCGTGGCCAGGGCCGCGGCGACCCACCAGGCCGGCCGCACCGTGTCGGCCAGGAGCAGCGAGCTCGCCCCCGCCACGAACAGGATCTTCAGCCCCAGAACCGGCGTCGCCAGCGACACGTCGCCGGCCAGCGCGGCGAAGGTGAAGACCTGCCCGGCAAAAAACAGCGCTGCACATATCACCGGTTCCCAAAGCCGCGCCGCCGCCATCTCCGCCCCGCCCAACAACCACAGGGGTGCGAAACACAGGCCCATCGCGATGTTCGAAACGAAGGCGGTGCGCCACAGGCCCACGCCGTGCGCCGAGGCTCGTTTCACCAGCAGCACGGCCACGACGTAACCCAGTCCGCTGGCCAGCGGCAGAAAGGTGGCCGCGGGCGGCGCGGAAACGGCAGACGGCGCGCTCACGGGGTGCGATAGAAGGGGTTGGGCAGTTTGAACCCGCGCTCGGCGTGCGCACCCAGATCGCTCTCCTGGTCGCCGATCGTCGCGACGATCGTCCAGCCCTCGGCCGTCCAGGCCGCCCGCGCCGCCGTCTTGCGCTCGAGCGCGCTTGGCCGCGGATCGCCGCCGCCTGTCATTTTCAAGGCCGCGTAGTCGCCCAGCCCCTCGCGCCGCAAATTTAGCTCCGTGCCCGTGCGTTCGCCGGGGTCCCTGCGCCCGGTCAGGAACAGCACCGCCACGCCGGCCGCCCGAGCGGCTTCATACACCTCCTTTACCGCGGGCAAAGCGGGGGCGTTGCCCCCGGAAACCCAGGCCTCCCACTCGCGCGGATGATAACCAAAATCCTCCGCGCGCATGTGCGGCAGGTTGGAAAGCACCGTCTCGTCGATGTCGAAAACCACCGCGAGCCGCTCCCCCGGCCGCCGTGCGGCCGCACGCGTCTCGATCCAGGCCCTGGCCTGGCCGGCCACCGCCGCGATGTCGCGCGCATAAGCGCCGCTGTCCACATAGGCCAGGACCGACGCCTTGGCGTCGGAAAGGTTCATCGGCTCCGTCGTCACCGCCGCCCCGCGCACCGGCCCCGACCTGGGTGCCGGCGCGGTGGCGCAGCCGGCCAGGCCGAGGACAAGCGGGAGGAAGAGCTTCGCGGCAAATTTCACGGCGCGAACCATGCCCGCCCCCTTTCGCCACGCAACCGCGCAGCGCCGCGGTTCGGTTCCGTGCCCGAACCATGCTCAGCCCAGCCGGCTCACCCACTCCCGCGCCAGCCTCGGCGCGAGCAGGCCGCCCTTGGCGCCCAGCCCGTTGAACACCCCCTCGCTGCCCTCCCGCCCCGGCAGCCAGCCGCTGCGCGGCGCGCGGTCCGGCGCCGTCATCCGCCAGCCCGCGAGCACGGCCGTCTCGCGCCAGGCGACGCCGGCAAGCTGCCGCCGCACGCTCGCCCGCAGTTCCTCGCGCCTGGTTTCCCGCTCCGCCTCATCGCGCACGAAGCTCGCCCCCGCCCAGACGCGGTCGCCGCCGAGCGGCAGCACCCACACGCCATCATGCCGGACCACGTCCTCCGCCAGGACGCCGGGCGGGACCGTCAGCTCCAGCGTCTCGCCGCCCACCGCCCGCAATTCCGGCACGCGCGTCTCGGCCGCGCCCGTGCACCAGACCACCGGCCCCGGCCAGGCCGCCGCCTCCTCCGCGGCCAGGACCGCCTCTCGCAGGCGACCCTGCCGGGCCCAGTGGGCGCGCCCCGCCGCGATCAAGGCCGGCAGATTCACCCGCCAGGCGGCCTCGATCCAGGCGGCGCCGGCTTCCAGTCCCGTCGGCCGCACCCACGGCGCCAGTTCGCCTCGCCCGACCTTGCCGCGCACCAACGCTGCCTCCGCCGGACCGCGCCACTCGCGGCGTATCCGCAGGTTCGTCAGGAGCGGCAGGCCCCAGGCCCGCTCGATCGCCGCGTAGGCCGCCCGCGCTTCCCCCGCCTTCGCCGCCCAGCCGGGCGCCGCGACCCAGCGCTCGCCCGTCACCGGGTTCACCAGCCCCGCACCCACGCGCGAGGCGCTCGCCGCGTGCCCGGGGTCCACGACCAGGAAATCCCGCCCCGTCCGTTCCAGTTCCCAAGCCAGAAGCGTGCCCGCCAGCCCCTGGCCGGCGACGAGCACGGGAGCGGCGGAAGCGCTCATGGGAAACGGGACCGGGGTCCCGGCTCAGAGCGAACGCGCCGCGTGCAAAGCCGCGCCGACGATTCCCGCCTCGTTGAGAAACTCCGCCGGCGCGATCCGCGAACGGAGCTTTAGATGGGGAAACCATTGCGCATGGTCCGCGCTGATGCCGCCGCCGGTGATGATCAGCTCCGGCCAGAGGAGCGCCTCCAGCTCGTTCAGGTAAAGGCTCACCTCCGCCGCCCATTCGGCATAGCCGAGGCCGCGCCGCTCCCGCGCCGCGCCCGAGACGAATTTCTCCCAGGATTCGCCCTCGCGCTTCAGGTGGCCGAATTCGGAATTCGGATACAGGGCACCATCCACGAATAGGGCCGAACCCACGCCGGTGCCGAAGGTCAGCATGAGCACGGCGCCCCGCACCCCGCGTCCCGCCCCGAAGGCGACCTCCGCCAGGCCCGCGGCGTCTGCATCGTTGACCAGGCTTACCTCCGCGCCCGCCGTCTGCTCGAAGAGTGCACCGGCGTCGAGGTCGACGAAGCCCGGGTGCAGGTTGGCCGAGGTGCGGATCAGGGCACCCTGCACGACGCCGGGAAAGCCGACCCCGATCGGCCCCCGCCAGTCGAACTGCGCCGCCAGCGTGGCGATGGCCGCGCCCATCTCCGCCGGCAGGAGCCGCACGGGCGTCTCGATGCGATGGCGCGGAGCCAGGAGCAGGCCGGTCTTGGTGTCCACGGGCGCGCCCTTGATCGCCGACCCGCCGATATCGATGCCGAGAACTTTCATGAAGACTTATAAACCACAGATCGCACAGATTGGCACAGATGGAGATTAATCCCGAACCACCCGTTTGGTCCGGAGGTCCGCGTATTTGAAATTGAGCAACAAGGCCAGGTGCAGCCCGGTGACGGAAAGATAGCCCAGCATTTGCGCGACATGGGTTTCATTGAAACATTCCACCACTTTGGGATCCACGATCACCTTCCCGTCCACAATCAAGTCCGGGATCAGCCGCCCAATCAGGTAACTTTCATAGTAGACCGGAAACTCCCGTTGCTGCTCCACGAGATGTCCGCGCTTGCGTAGCTCGATGACCAGCGCGTTTTCGTATGATTTTTCGTCCAGTCCGGGCCTGAGTGTGTTTAAGACCTTCATGGCCGCACCGATAACCTGGTGGCTCAGCTCCCGATGGAGCCCATCGCTGTCTTTATCTGTGCGCATCGGTGAGATCTGTGGTCAAATACCTCAGCCCTTGCAGCCGCAGTCATGGTTGCCGCAGCCGCCGTGCCCTTCGTCGCCGCCCGCACCATGGGCGTGGCCGTGCTCGCACTCTTCCTGGGTCGCCGCGCGCACCGCCAGCACCTCGACCTCGAACTCCAGGTCCGCGCCGGCCAGCGGATGGTTGGCGTCGAGCAGCAATTCGTCACCCTCGACGGCGCGCACCGTGACGATGGGCGCGAAGGCATCCGCCCCGGCGCGGAACTGGTCGCCCGGCTTCACCTCTCCCTCGATAGGCAGGAGCGCGCGCAGCACGCGCTGCACCTGCGCTTCGTCGCGCTCGCCGTAGGCCTTGGCCGCCGGCACGCCGATGTGGGCCTTCACACCCGGCGCGAGCCCGCGCAGGCCTTCCTCCAGCCCTTCCACGATCTGGCCGGCACCCTCGAGGAAAGAGATCGGCTCGCCTCCGGCCGAGGAATCGATGACGGCCCCCCGGGTATCGCGCAGCGTGTAATGAAAAGTGACGACATTTCGGCTCATAACATATCACCGGAGCATAGCCGCCTAAAATCGCCAAGCGCCGACTCCGGCGCGCCGAAGGCAAGTCTCCGCCGTTATCCTTCCGTCTCCGTCTCACGTTTCCGTTCTTTTCCGTCGATCGCCTCCAGCTTCACGCCCTGCGGACATACGCCGTCGGAGCGCACGAACTCGTCGCCGCAGCGCGGGCAATAGGCGCAGACGCCGGGACCCGGCTTCGCCGGCGGAGCCAGCAGGTCCACCGGACGCAACCCCGCGAGCCCACTGGCGGCCGCGCCGGCCAGCGCCCGCTCCAGCGCCGGGCGGGTCAGCACCGCCGCCTCGTCGCCCAGTCTCGCCAGCAGCGGCGGCAGGCTCGCCGGTCGCACCGGGTATTCCGCGTCCCGCAAGGTCGCCGCCGCCGCTGCCCGGGCCGCGGCCGGCGTGCCGGCGGCCAGCACTCCCGCCAGCGGCGCCAGCCCCCGTCCCAGCGGCCGGAACAGCGCCGCGCGCAACCGCAAGGCCTGCGCGGGCAGCAGCAGCGCGCTGAAAACCAGGTTCGCCCGCTCCTCTTTCCGCGCCGGGTGGAGCCGCCGGTGCAAACCCCAGGCCTCGAACACGCCCATCCCGTGCGCCAGCACCAGCCAGGCAACCAGGATCCACCAGGGCGCCTGCGGCGAGGCCAGGTGCCGCCAGGGCTCGAAGGGCTGGTCCGTCGGCAGCTCCGGGCTGAAGGTGCCGCCGAGCAGGCCGGCCGACAGCGCCAGCCAGCCGCCGGTCTGCAAGGTGTTCATCAACGCCAGTCCGCGCGTGCGCCGCAACGCCACCGCCAGCCGCCGCCGCGCCCGCAAGACCGAGAAGCGCCGCGCCTGCCATGCCGCGATCGCCTTCGCGCGTTCCGGCTTGGCCAGAGGTTTCAGCTGCTCCGCCAGCCGCCGCAGTTCCCCCGCCCCCAGCGCCTCGGTCGCGGGCGCAAAACGCCGCCCGTCGATTAGCAGCCAGCCGCCGCGGCTCGCGATCGTCTCGACGTTTTCCCAGCGAATCGCGCGCAAGGCGTCCGGCGCCGGCGCCGGACGGGCGGTCGACACCGCCGGCCAGTTCCCCAGCCCCTCGGCCGCGAGACTCGCCGGCAGATCGTCCAGCGCCAGCGCCCAGGCCCAGGGCCAGGGCGGCGGGCAATACCAGCTCGCCTGCGTCAGGCCCGCGGTGCGCTCCAGCCGCGCGGCCGCCCCCATCGCCGCGGCATCGACACGTTTCCCTCGCCGCCGGAAACGCGGCCGCCACCTGCCTCCGCTGCGCCACGAGGACAAAAACAACCGCTCGCGCCGCCCCAGGCTCATCCCGTCGGCCAGGTAGAGCGCCCAGAAAACCGCCACGACCGGCCACCACTCAGCCATGCGCGTGCGGGAGCGGGCCGGACCGGCCGCGGTCAAAGCCATCAGATTTCAACGCAAAGATCGCCAGGTCCGCGAAGAAACCAAGGAACGCATCTTGTCCGCGTTTCCCCCGCCTTTGCGTCCTTTGCGAGGGCTTTGCGCCCTTTGCGTCAAAAATCTGGACGAGTTGGGTCGTCACTCCGGGTCGCGCCCCGTCACCTTGTTCCACAGCTTCTTCGCGGCACCGGCGACGGCCACGGCGCCGAAGACGAGCAGCTTCCAGAACTTTTGCAGGAAGCCGAGCTTGAAGGCCGCCGCCCCCGCTCCGCCCAGCACCAACGCCGCCAGGCCGTACTCGGCCACCTTGTCGCCCTGCTTGAACTCCGCGTAGCGCTGTCCGGCCACGTAGGTAAACTGCTTCGCCAGCAGATCCGCCGCGGCCGCGCTGTCCTTCGCATAGGCCGCGGGATCGGTCACGAGCGTCACGTTCATCACGCCGCCGCGACCGAGCAGCCGGATGCTCTCGTTGAGAAACACGTCCTTGTGCCCGTCGGACGAACTGGTGAGCCGCACTGCCCAGGTGAGGTTGTGGGTCTTCTCGTCGTAACGCGGCGGGTTCGCCCATCCCGCAAACTTCATCTCGTCCCAGCCCTGCTCGGCGCGGGCCTTGTTGGCCTGTTTCTGGCCCTCGACCATGCGCTCCATGAGCTTGTCCGCGTCCAGCTTGTCCTTCTCATCGTCCTTCACGTATCCGCTCGGATCATACGAAAAAGCCAGCACCCACTCGGCGGGCCCGATCACGATGCCGACGTCCTCCTCGTCGTAGAGGTTCTGGGTGAGCTCGTAGTATTTTTTCAGGGAACCGCGCTCGACCGCGTAGTAGCCGGCCGGCAGCCGGACCTCGGCCACCTCGCCCAGCGGGTAGGTCACCGGGCCCTCGACCAGCTTCACGTCCTCCTCGCGCAGCATGGCGGCGAAGCTTTTCGGCGGCGCCTCGGGTTTTTCCTGCGCGTGGACGAAAGGCAGGACAAGGGCGGACAAGGCCGCGAACAACAGGCCGCGGGCGAAAGAGGCGGGAAGCGTGGTGGTCATGCGACCGCCGACGCTGGGCAAGCCGTCCCCCGGGCACGAGATTCAAAGCACGCTACCCCCGGATTTTACGGGGACCGCGGCTCAGGACGTGGTCGGCGAGTCTGCCTTCTTCTGCCGTTCCGCCTCGAGATTGACCGCTGCCTCGAGCTCGCTCAGCGCGAAAGGCTTGTGCAGAATGCCGGCCAGCTTGGGGTGATTCTTGTACTGGTCCAGATTATCGCCCCCGGAAACGATGAGGAAGCGGGTGGTGCAGGTACTCCAGTAGGCGAAACTATCCAGCAACTCGTCGCCGCTCAGCCGGGGCATCTTGAGATCGAGCAGCACGAGTGCGATCTCGTGCGAATGGTCGCCGAGCAGAGCCACCGCATGGAGGGCGTCGCTCACCGCCAGCACGTCGTGTCCCCGCGTATTGAGGAACTCGAAAAGCAAGGCGCGATAGTTGCGATCATCTTCGACGATAAGGATTTTCATGGGGTGAAGCAGAGGGCTCCAGGGGAAGGGGGAAGTCGTTCGGCGAGAAAGGAGACGAATTTTTCTATGGCGGGGAGCCAAGGGATAAATCCAGAAAACAGCGGGAGCCGACCCGGCTGTCAGCCGTTATTTTATAAAGTATTTTACCGCCGGCAGAGGACGGTTTGTACCCGGTCGGCGAAACGCCCACCTCTCAGCCCTCCGCTCGTAGTACTTCCAGCGGCGGGCGCCCGGCCACTCCCCGCTGCGTCGCCCATCCGGTCGCCACCGTCAGCGCCACCATGCCCGCGGTCGTTCCGGCCAGCGGCCCCCAAGGCAATGTCGGCGCCGCCTCGAACACGAAGACCGCCACCGCCGCCCCTCCGCCCAGCGCCAGCGTCGCCCCGGTGGCACCGGCCACCAGGCCCAAAGCGGTCAGCTCCGTCACCAGCGCCACCCGCACCTGCCGGCCGCTCGCGCCCAGCGTCCGCAGCAGCACCGCCTCGCGCACGCGCTGCTCCCGCCCGGCCGCCAGCGCGCCCGCCAGCACCACGCCGCCCGTCGCCAAGGTGAAAAGCGCGATGAAGCGCACCGCCAGCTCGGCCTTCGCGAATACCGCGTCCAGCGACTCGATCACCAGCCCGAGGTCCAGGATCGAGACGTTGGGAAACGCCGCGGCCACCGCGCGCTGCACCCGCGCGTTCTGATCCGGGTCCGCCGCCCGCGCCGCCAGCACGTGGAACTTCGGCGCCGCCTCGAGCACGCCGGTCGGGAACAGCACGAAGAAATTCGGCGACATCCGCCGCCACTCGACCTCGCGCAGGCTCGCCACCCGCGTCCGCATCGGCACGCCCTGCACGTCCCACTCGAGTTCGTCGCCCAGCCCGACTTTCAGGTCCTTCGCCAGTCCTTGCTCGATGGAAATCGGCACGAGCTCATCGGCGCCCGTCGCCGCGAAGGTGGCCACCCACTCGCCCGCGACCACTTTTTCCGTGTCCGCCGGCGCAGCCCGGTAGCTGGAGCGATATTCCCGCCGCAAGGTCCAGCCCGGCACGCCCGCCGTGCGGTCCCGCAGCACGTCCTCCACGGGGCGGCCTTTCAGCTTCGCCAGCCGCATCGTCACGATCGGCGCCTCCGCCGCCGCCGGTGCGCCCGCTTCCGCGAGGGCGACCCGGAGCCCTTCCACCTGGTCGTCCTGCACGTCGAAGAACAGCAGGTTGGGCCGCCCCTCCGAGCCCGCGAAACGGATTTGCCCGAGCAGGGCCGCCCGGGAAAAGGCCAGCGTGAGCAGCAGAAAGGCCCCGAGTCCCAGCGCGACTGCCAGGCGCGCGGTCCGGTTGCCCGGCCGGTGCAGGTTCGCCAGCCCCTGCCTCAGCGCGAAAGGCAGCGCCCGTCCCATCCGGGTCGCCGCCCCCCGCCGCGCCGCCCACATGACGCCCCTCGCGGCCAGAGCCAGCGCCGCGCCCGCCACCGCCAGCCCGCCCGCGAACCCCAGCCCCTGGCGCCAGCCGCCCGCCAGCCAGATCGTCAATCCGAGCACCATCGCGGCCAGGGTTCCCCCGGCCGCCCAGCGCAACAAATCGCGCCGGCCCGTCTCCGGCTCCACCGCACGCAACACCGCCAGCGGCGGCACCCGTCGCACCGCGAGCAACGGCACCAGCGTGCAGAGCGTGGTCAACACCACCCCAATGCCGCCCGCCCGGGCGACCTCGCCCCAGCGCACCCCGAAGTCCCCCGCCTCGACCGGCAGGAAATCCTGCAACAAGGCCCCCAGCGCGGCCTGCATCCCCGCGCCCGCCAGCGCACCGGCCGCGCTGCCGGACAGCCCCACCGCCACACCTTGCACCAGAAAAACGCCGAGCCCCAGCCCCGCGCCCGCGCCCAGGCAGCGCAGCACGGCCACCGTCGCCAGCTTGCGCCGCACCATCGCATGCATCGCCGCCGCCACCCCGATCGCTCCGAGCAGCAGGGCCACGAGCCCGGTCAGACCCAGGAAGGCGTTCACGTTCTCCATCGCCCGACCCAATTCGCGCCGGCGTTCCCCGACGGTATCCTCGTTAAGCCGCAGCTCGCGCATGCGGTCGCGTTCCCGCCGGGCCAGTCCCTCGACGTCCGTGCCCTCGGGAAACTTAAAATGCGTGCGATACCGCACCAACGCCCCCGGCCCGAGCAGGCCCGTGCCTTCCAGCGCCGCGCGGTCCACCAGCACGCGGGGCGACAGCATCGCCACCGCCGCCGACTCGCCCGGAAGCTTTTGCAAAGCCCCCGCCACCCGGAACTCCTTCCGCCCGAGCCGCACGACGGAGCCGGGGACGAGCCCGAGCTGGGTCATCAGCGTGGCCTCGACCAGCGCCGCCGCGCCGCCCGCCAGCGCCGCCTTCGCGCCCGCCGGCGAGGCGACCACGTCGCCATAAAACGGATACGCCGGATCCGCCGCCCGCACCGTCACCAGCCGCGAGGCCGCCACGCCGCCCGCCGCGTCCGGCACGGCCAGCATCGAGGCGAAGGCCAGCTCCCGCGCCCGCTCGCCGCCCAACCCCGCGAGATAGGCCTCGGTCTCCGCATCCGGCGCGCTGCGCGACTCCACCACGAGGTCCGCCCCGAGCAACGCCCTCGCCTGGCCGTCGATCGCCGCCTGGATATTTTTGCCCAGCGAACCCGTCGCCGCCAGCGCGGCCACGCCCGCCACCACCGCAAGCGCGGTCAACGCCAGCCGCCCCAGGGATACCCGGGCGTCGCGCCAGGCCAGTTTGAAAAGGAAGGTCATCGGATTTTTGAATTTAGGCCACGGAGGGCACGGAGCTCGGACACAGAGTTCACGGAGCCAAACCCAGGCATCCCGAGCCAGAATACAGGCTTACCCACTGCTCCGTCTTCTCCTCCGTCCTCTGTGCCCTTTGTGTCATAGCTCTGTGTCCTCCGTGTCGAAAAAGTCCGATCCTGGTTCAGCTCTCCACGATCTCCCCGCTTCTCAGCCGCAAGACCCGGCCGCAGCGTTTGGCCAGCTCCGCGTCGTGGGTCACCAGTACCAGGGTCGTGCCCTGCTCGCGGTTCAGCCCGAAGATGAGCTCCTTCACCACCTCCGCGGTCGCTCCGTCGAGGTTTCCCGTGGGCTCGTCGCAAAACAGGATCCGCGGCGCCGTCACGAAGGCCCTCGCCAGCGCCACGCGCTGCTGCTCCCCGCCGGAGAGCTGCACCGGGTAGTGGGCCAGCCGCTCGGCCAGCCCCACTCGCGCCAGCAGCCCCCGCGCCGCCTCCTCCGCCTGGCGGGCCGCGCCGCCCCGCAGGCCCCGCAGCTCCAGCGGCACCATCACGTTCTCCAAGGCCGTAAGCGAGGGGATGAGCTGGAAATTTTGGAAGACGAAGCCCGTGGACTCGTTTCGCACCCGTGCCCGCTCGTCCTCGCTCAGCCCGCCCAGGGTCCGCCCCGCCAGCCGCACGGTGCCCGTCGTCGGCCGGTCCAGCCCGGCGCACAGTCCCAGCAGCGTGGTCTTGCCGCTTCCGCTCGGCCCGACCAGCGCGAGCGACTCGCCTGCCGCGAGCGAGAAGCCCGCCCCGCGCAGCACCGTCAGCGGCCCCGCCGCAGTCTCGTAGGTGCGGCCGACGTTTTCGACTTCGAGGATCGGGGACGGGAGCGCGGCATTCGGCATGAGGCGAGGGAAGGATTCGCCGCACCAAACGGCGCACCCGCGCGTTTCGCAATCGCGGCGCGCACTCCGCCCGCCCGCTTTCGGGCCTGCCCTTCGTCGCCCAAGCTCACTCCTTCAGCCCGCCCGAGCGACGCGCCAGTTCGACGAACTCCGCCCGGTGGCCCTCCGGGTCATTGCCAAGCCCGTCCTCGGCCCAGGCCAGCACGCGCTCGATGTTCGTCGCGCCGGTATGCGGCGAACCGCGCAGCCACATGCCCCAGGCCGCCACCGCCGCCGCGAACTTGAACTCGCCATCCGCGGCCGCGAAGTCCGCGCCCTGGTCCACCAGGGGAAACTCCAGCTTCCGGCTCACGTCGCCGGCCGGCTCCTTGTAGCGGATCTTCACCGTCAGCAGCTCGTCCGAGCCCGTCTCGCCGGCAGACGGCCGTCGGGCGGCCGCGGCTTTTTTCTTCGGGCCGTATTTCAAGGGGTCCACCTCGGGCGCAGGGTCGTCCCCGCCCGCGGCCGAGCCGGCCGGCACGATCTCGTAGAGCGCGGTCACGGTGTGCCCGGCGCCGACCTCGCCGGCGTCCACCGTGTCGTTGTTGAAGTCCTCCTTCGCCAGCACGCGGTTTTCGTAGCCTATCAGCCGATACGAGGCGACCCGGGCCGGGTTGAATTCCACCTGGATCTTCACGTCCTTGGCGATGGCCGCCAGGGTGCCCTCGACCTGCTCCACGAACACTTTCCGCGCTTCGCGCCGGGAATCGATGTAGCCGTAGGCGCCGTTGCCCTTGTCGGCGAGCTGCTCGAGCGTGCCGTCCTTCAGGTTGCCCATGCCAAAGCCCAGCACGGTGAGAAACACCCGGCTGCGCGCCTTCTCCCGGATCAGCGCCAGCAACTCCTCGCGGTCGGTCACGCCGACATTGAAGTCGCCGTCGGTGCAAAGGATCACGCGGTTCAGCCCGTCGGTGACGAAGTTTGCCTTGGCGATGTCGTAGGCCAGGTGGATGCCCATCCCGCCGTTGGTCGAGCCGCCGGATTCCAGCCGGTCCAGAGCGTCGAGGATTTCGCCGCCGCGCGCCGCGGGGGTCGAGGGCAATGCGAGGCCGGAGGCGCCGGCATAGGTGACGATCGCCACCCGGTCGTCGCCACGAAGCTGCCCGAGCAGCTGACGCAGCGAAGCCTTCACCAGCGGCAGCTTGTTTTCCGCGGTCATGGAGCCGGACACGTCGACGAGGAAAACCAGATTGGCCGGAGGCCGCGCGGCGGCGCCGAGCTCGCGGCCCTTGATCCCGATGCGCACCAGCCGGTGCGCCGGCGCCCAGGGGGCGGAGGCTACCGCGAGGTTCGCGGCGAAGGGCACGTCGCCCCGGGCTTCCGGCGCGGCGTAGCGATAGGGGAAGTAGTTCACCAGCTCCTCGATCCGCACCGCGTCGCGAGGCGGAAGCTGCCCGCCCTGGAGGAAGCGCCGCACGTTGGCGTAGCTCGCCGTGTCCACGTCGATGGAAAAGGTCGAGAGCGGCTCGGCCTCCGTCTCGATGAAGCCGTTTTCACGGATGCCCGCGTAGGATTCGGTTTCCTGGCTGCGCTCGGCGAAAGCCAGGCCGAGCGTAGCGGCCGGGCTGCCGGGCGTCTTCTTCCAGTCGCCCTCCGCCACATAGGGGCTGCGGAGAATTCCGTGCGGCATCGCGGGAGGCGGGGCAGGCATCGCCGCCACGGGGAGGTTCTCATACGTGACCGGCGCCACCGGGGCCGACGCCGCCGGCAAGGCCACCGCTGAGCCAAAAACGTAGTCGGAACGAGACGAAGCCCCGAAGGCCAGATCGCCGCTGCTCCGATTGGTCGCCAACACCCCTTGCGGGGCTTCATTCGCCGCCACCACTCCCGAGTGCCGCCAAGCCTTTGCGACCTCTTGAAGCATTTTTGTCCGAGCTTCGTCACGAGCCCGGCTGCCCGGATCGATCACGAGGACACGGGTGGCCGGCTGCTCATTCGCGCCCCCCTCCGCGAGTGCCGCCCTGTTCCCGAACATCCCGAACAGGTTGTCGGTGGTGACTTCCATGAAATTGGTTTCGCCGGTCGTCGCGGGTTTTGGTGCCGGATCCGAAATCGTCCCGACCTTCATGGGATCCAGGTTGAATGCGACGCCCGACGGTGTCATCGCCTCGAATGACCTCGGAGAGGCCGGAGGAAGAGGGGACGTCGCCGCGATCGCGGAGGCCTTCGGCACCGCCGCAACCGGCGGTTGCGCGGCGGGCGATGCGTTTTCCTGCAGGCTCAGCATCACCGCCACGCCCGCCGCCGCCGCAAAACCCGCCGCCGCCCAGGCCCAAACCGGAAAACGCAGCACGCGGCCGCGGTTCCGCGCTCGATCCGCCGCCGCGTGAAGTGACTTCTCCGGCCCCGTGGCCAACTCGTCCGCAAGCGTCGCGCCGAGTTCGCCGCCGAAGGCCCGCAGTTCGGCCACCGCCGCCCGCAACGCGGGATCGCGCGCCACTGCAGCCTCCATCGAGGCGCGTTCGTCGCCCTCCAGTTCGCCGAAGGCATAGGCCGTGATCCGCGGATCGTCGGGGCTCAGTTCGGTTTCGTTTCGTTCTTCAAAAGTCATGTTCGGTCCTCCATCCGTTTTCGTTTTCAGATTCCATTCTCTCAGGGTTTTTGCGCCGCGAACTCCGCGCGCAGGCGTTGCACGGCGGTGTGAATCAAAAAGCCGACATTCGACACCGACAGCTCGGTGATGCGGCTGATCTCCTTGTAGCTGAAGCCGGTCTGGAATTTCAGGCGGATCACCTCCTGCTGGTTGGGCGGCAGGCGTCCGATAAGCCCCAGCAGCGCCTCCCGAGTCTCCGCCGCCTCCAGCGCCCGGCCCGGCCTGGATTCCTCGGCCGGCAGGCCCAGCGCCCGGTCGCTCTCCACCGCCCCGTCGTCGAGCCGGCTCATGCGCCCCTCCTTTCGCAGCACGTCCACCGCGCGGTGCCGGCACACCGTAAAAAGCCACTCGACCGCACGGGCTTCCACCTCGCTCCGGGGCGCCGCAAGCAACCGCACAAACGTGTCTTGCACCACGTCGCGGGCCCGGTGCGGGTCGCCCAGCAGGCGGGTGGCGTAACGCAGCAACGCTTTCTCGTGTGCGGCGACCGCGCCGGAAACGAAATCGTCCGTCGGCTCGATGAGGTCATGGCTCTTCTCCCGGTTCATGATAGGTGTTCACAGGGTTCCACGGCCGGGCGCGCGGTTTATTAGAGAAACGGCGAAAATAGTTTCGCACGGGCGACGCAAGGCCGGCGATTTGCAGCCGCCGTAAAAGCGCCCCGCCGCCCCGGCGTTTGCGGAACCCACCCCGGGTGCGCATGCTCCCATTGCCCATGCCTCGCCGCCTGCTCCTTCTCATCCCGGCTCTGGTTTTTTCCCTGATCCTGGCCCGCGCCCCCGCCGCCCAGCCGGTCACCGCGCCGCAGACCATCCTCGTCCTCGGTGACAGCCTCACCGCCGGCTATGGCCTGCCCGATCCGGCCACCCAGGCCTACCCCGCCCTGCTGCAGCAAAAACTCGACGCCCTCGCCTCCGCCCCCGGCGCGCCCGCGAACGCTCCGCGCTGGCGGGTGATCAACGCCGGCCTGTCCGGCGACACCACTTCGGGCGGCCTCCGGCGCATCGATTGGGTGCTGCGCCAGCCGATCGACATTCTCGTCCTGGCCCTCGGCAGCAACGACGGGCTCCGCGGCCTCGATCCTGCGCTGATCGAGCGCAACCTCGCCGGCATCGTCGCCAAGGCGCAGGCGAAAAACCCGGCTCTTCGTGTCCTCCTCGTGGGCCTGCGCATGCCGCCCAACCTCGGTGATTACGCCGCCCGCTTCGACGCGGTTTTCCCCCGCCTGGCCAAACAGCGCGGATGGGCCTTCGTGCCCTTCCTGCTCGAGGGCGTCGGGGGCAGCCGCGACCTTAACCAGGCCGACGCCATCCACCCCAACGAGGAGGGCCACCGCCGCCTGGCCGAAACCGTTTGGGCCGGGCTGGAGCCGCTGCTCGCCGCCGGGGTGGCAGCGGCCCCGGCGGGATAGTTGGCCATTGGTCGTTGGTAATTGGTCGTTGGAGAGGGGAAACCGGATTTCGGGTGGCCTGAACCAACCACCGGCGACTAATTACCCGCTACTCCACTGCCATGCCCCGCCGCCTTGCCCCGTTTCTGGCCGGCCTCCTCGCGCTCGCCACCCCGCGCCTGCCCGGCGCCGACCTCGTACTCACCCTCACCGACGCCAAGGGCAAACCCGTCGCCGACGCCGTCGTCTCGCTCCTCCCGCTCGACCGCCCCGCCCCGCCCGCCGCCGAGCCTGCCCCCGAACTGATCGTCGCCCAGCGCGACAGCGAATTCGTACCGCTCGTCGCCGCCGTGCGCACCGGCGCCACGGTGCGTTTTCCCAACGAGGACAAGATCAAGCACCACGTCTACTCCCTTTCCGCCGCCAAGCGCTTCGACCTCCCGCTGCATGGCGGCGGCACCACCGCGGCCGTCGTGCTCGACCGGCCCGGCGTAGTCTCGGTGGGCTGCAACATCCACGACTGGATGCGCAGCTACATCGTGGTGCTCGATACCCCCTGGTTCGCCCGCTCCGGCGCCGATGGCGTCGTCCGCCTCTCCGCTCCCGCCGGCCGCTACCGCCGCGAGATCTGGCACTACCGCCTCGCCCAGCCGCTCGCCGCCGAGCTCGCCCTCGCCGAAGAGGCCCCGCTCGAGGCGGCCGAAAAACTCGTCCTCCGCCGCGACCGCCACCCCGTGCGGCGCGAGGTCGCCGATCCGGCGTATCCTTAATCTGGCTACGGCGCCCCCCCCGCTCCTTCCCGCGGCTCTTTCCATGCATTTCCGAGTCCGTGTCCTTCTCCTGCTCGCCGGCCTGGTGGCCATCGTGCTCGGCGTGATGCTCCTGGTGGTCAGCCGCTCCGCCGAGCGCGAGGCGGTGGACGATCTGCGCGGCCGCTTCGACCGCGCCGCCGCCGCGTTTCGCCGGCTCGTCGAGCGCCAGAACGACCAGGCCGCCGCGCTGGCCTCGCTTCTCGCCGCCGACTACGCCTTCAAGCTCGCCGTCGCCGACGACGAAAAGTCCACGATCGAGTCCAATCTCCGCAGTCTGCTCGAAATCCGGGCGGGAACCGCGGCGCAGGCCATCGCGATCGTCCGGCCCGACGGCGGGACCCTGGCCGCGCTCGACCGTTCGGCCCCCCTCGAAACTCCCCGGCTCTTCGCCCCGCTGATCGAACGCGCGGAGGAAACCGACGCCGACCGCGTGCAGGGCTACGTCTGGCTGGACGGACGGCTCCACGAATTCGTCTTCGTGCCGATGCGCGCCCCGGACCTCGTCGCCTGGGTCGGCCTCGGCATCCGCATCGACGACTCCCTCGCCGCCGATCTCGGGCAGCGTTCGAACGTCGATCTCGTTTTCCTCGGCCAGGAGGGCCGCCCGCTTGCGACCACGCTTGCCCCCAGGCTTGCACAGACCGCCGCCCGCTTTGCCCTGCGCGATTCCACCGCCCCGGCCCCCGCCTTTTCGTCCCTGCGGGCGGGGCCGGAGTTCTCCCGGCTCTCCGGCATCGCCACCGTGACGCTCGCCGGCGAGCGCTTCCTCGTGGCCCGCTCCACGCTTCCCGGGCTAGCCCAGGCCGGCGCCTCCGTCTTCGTGCTGTCCTCGCTCGACGCGCGTCTCGCGCCCACCCGCCGCCTCCAGGGCAGCCTCGTGGTGGCCGGCGCCGGCCTGCTCGCCATCGCCCTGCTTGCCGCCCTGCTTTTCGCCCGCTCCCTCAGCCACCCGGTGCAGCTTCTCGCCGCGCACACCCGGCGCATCGCCGGCGGCGACTACCAGACCCGGCTCGATCTCCGGCGCCGCGACGAACTGGGCGAACTCGCCGACGCCTTCAATGCCATGAGTGCCGGCCTCGCCGAACGCGACCGCGTGCGCGACCTGCTGGACAAAAACGTCTCGCCGGAAGTCGCGGCCCGGCTCGTGCGCGACGGCGCCGCCCTCGGCGGCGAGGAGCGCGAAGTCACCGTCCTCTTCGCCGACCTGCGCGGCTTCACTCCGCTTTCCGAGGGCCTTGCCCCGCCGGAGCTGGTCGCCCTGCTCAACCGCTACCTCGACCGCATGAGCGCAGCCATCGAGGAGGCCGGCGGGGTCATCGACAAATACATCGGCGACGAAATCATGGCTCTCTTCGGCGCGCCCGTCGCCGCGCCGGATTCCGCCGACCGCGCGGTCCGCGCCGCGCTCGCCATGAGGACCGCCCTCGCGGCGCTGAACCACGAGCTCGCCGCCGAGGGCCACTCTCCGCTGGCCTTCGGCGTGGGCATCAACACCGCCCGTGTCGTGGCCGGCAACATCGGCTCCCACCGCCGCCTGAACTACTCCGTGATCGGCGATGGCGTGAACCTCGCCGCGCGCCTGCAAAACCTCACCCGCCGCGAGGAGTTTGCCGCCGACATCATCGTCAGCGATTTCACCCGCGCCGCGCTCACCGCGCCCGTGCCCCTGCGCGACCTCGGCGATACAACCGTGAAGGGCAAATCCGCCCCGGTTCGCATCCACGCCGTGATCTGATTTTGCAGCTCCGGCCGCTGACCGGGCCCCGGCCTCAGCCGCCGGCTTGTTCGTCCAGTTCCTCCTCGCGTGCGCCCTTCACCACCCGCGTGTCGCACATAAAATCGTGCAGCGCGCGTTTCTCCTCGTCGAAAGCCGCCATCAGGTAGCCCGCCATGAACACCAGCCCGCTCAGTTGCTCCGCGAAGTAGCGGCCGATCACGCGCCCCGCGCCCAGGCGCCCGCCGTCGGCCCGCACCACGCGCAGCCCGAGCAGGCGTTTGCCCGGCGTCGCCTCGTGGCGGAGGATGAAATAAACCGAGTACCCGATCGCGATCGCGAGGTTGATCGGCAGCATGATCGCCAGCAGCCGCAGCCAGCCCCAGAAGTCCGTGAGCACATTCGGGTAGGCGCCGTCGAAACGCAGTTGCACCACCAGATTTTCCAGCAGAAGCCCGAAGCCGCCGAGGATCAGCCCGTCGATCAGCTTCGCGGCGAAACGCGGCCCGAAGCCCGCGTATTCCGCCGCCGGGGCCATCCGGGCCTCGGCGGGCGTTTTTTCGGTCCGTTCCCGCGCCCGCTCCGCCGCCCAGGCGCGGAGCTCGGCCTCGTCGCGCGAAGGTTCGGGACGCGGCGGCGGCAGGGGCGGGGGTGGAACCGGAGGCGGCAGGCCCAGCTCGGGCACCAGGCCCGCGGTCGTCCAGGTCGCCATCCCGGTGCGCCAGACCAGCGTGCCGGCATCCACCGCGCCCTCCGCGATGCGCGCATCCAGCTCCGCCCGGCCGATCGGCCCGTTGCGCTGCCCGTCCTTGACGAAAAACCACGACGACATGATGACGCACGCTTCCCGCCCGCCCGGACCTTGGCAACCCGCGTTTGCCCTTTCCCGCCCGCCCTCTTTGCTCCGCCCCCATGTTTCCGCGCCTTTTCCTCGCCCTCGCGCTCCTTGCCACGGCCTTCGTCGCCACCGCTTGCCGCCCGCGCCAGACCGCGGTGGAGGCCGCCCGCTCCACGCAGACCCTTCTCCTCGGCAACGGCGCCGAGCCCGGCGACCTGGATCCCCATCTCGCCACCGCCTACACCGAGTACAACATCATCCTCGCCCTCGGCGAAGGTCTGGCCGCCATCGACGAGGTCACGGGCGAGCCCGTGCCGGCCGCCGCGGCGGGCTGGGACGTATCCGCCGACGGCCTGCGCTACGTTTTTCACCTACGGCCGGAGGCGAAATGGTCCAACGGCAACCCGCTGCGCGCCTCGGACTTCGTCTTTTCCTTCGAGCGCATCCTCCGTCCCACCCTCGGCTCCGAATACGCCTACATGCTTTACCCGATCCGCGGTGCCGAAGCCTTCAACGCCGGCCAGACCGCGGATTTCTCGACCGTCGGCGTCTCCGTCGCCGACGAGCGCACCCTCGTCGTCGAGCTCGCCGCTCCCACGCCCTACCTGCTCAGCCTGGCCGCCCACCAGGCCTGGTTCCCCGTGCACCCTCCCACCATCCTCAAGTTCGGCAAGATAGACCAGCGTGGCACCAAATGGACCTTGCCGGGCAACTACGTCGGCAACGGGGCCTACCGCCTCGCGGTCTGGACGCCCAATGACCGCATCGAGGTCGTCCGTAACCCCCACCATTATTCGGACCCGGCCAAAGGCGTGCAGCGCGTGGTGTTTTTCCCCACCGACAACATTCCTGCCGACGAGGCCGCCTACCGCGCCGGCCAGCGCCACGCGACTTATGATCTCCTGCCCGACCGCATCGCGACCTATCGCAAGGAAAGCCCCTCGCCCCTGCGCGTCGACCCGCTGCTCGAAACCTTCTACCTGCGCTTCAACACCACCCGTGCCCCGCTCGGGGATGTCCGCGTACGCCGCGCCCTCGCCCTCGCCCTGGACCGCGAGGCCATCACCACCACGGTCCTGCAGGGCTCGCGCGGCCCCGCTCACCACTACACCCCGCCCGGTACCGGTGGCTACCAAGCCGCCGCCCGCCAGCCGCACGATCCCGGCGCCGCCCGCGCTCTCCTCGCCGAGGCCGGTTTCCCGGGAGGAAGGGGTTTTCCCCGCCTCGAGGTCCTCATGAACACCGACGCGGTCAACAAGAGCGTCCTCGAAGCCGTGCAGGACATGTGGAAACGCGAGCTCGGCGTCGACGTCGCCCTCGTTTCGCAGGACTTCCGCGTGTACCTCGATAACATGAAGGGCCTGCGCTACGACATCGCCCGCGCCCGCTGGGTAGGCGATTACAACGATCCCAATACCTACCTCGACATGTTCGTCACCAACGGCGGCAACAACCAGACCGGCTGGTCCTCCCCCGCCTACGACGAGCTCATCGCCCGCGCCGCGCGCACCGCGGACCGGGAGGCCCGCTTCGCCCTCTTCCAGCAGGCCGAGGCCCTGCTCCTCGCGGAAGCACCCATCGCTCCGGTGTTTTTCGGCGCGCGCGTCCACCTCCTCCACCCCGATGTCCTGGATTGGCACCCCTCCCTCCTAGGCGTGCGGCGCTACCAGACCCTGCGCATCCGGAACGGCGGCTGACATTGCCCGCTTTCGCCGGCCGGGATGCCTGAGCAGCTCCAGGGGCGGCGCAGCGACCGATGCGCGCCGCCCGCACGGCGTCACCCGGGATCCCGCCTGCCCCTAGACCGCGGTCGGTTCCCAGGAAACCGTGCCGTCCGGGGCGATCATCAGCCAGGCGAAGGTCCGCACCTGGGCGCGCGGATGGGAGATGCAGCCGGGGTTGAGCCAGCGCACGCCGGCGGCGTCGGTCCTGTCCGACGGCACGTGAGTATGGCCGCTCAGCACGAACTCCGCCCCGGGCGGGGTGCGGCGGGGCGCGATGTGCTCGAGGTGAAACTCCCGGCCGTGGCGCTCGATCCGGAGATAAAGGGGCCAGGCGGGGTGCAGGTCGTTGTTGCCCCGCACCACGGTCAGCGGAGGACCCAGTTGCTCGAACTCCACCAGCGTCGCCGGGTCGCACACGTCGCCCAGATGCCAGAGCTCGTCGGCTCCCGCGAGCCGCGAGGGCAGGTCCGGGGGGTAGTAATCATGGGTGTCCGCAAAGACGGCGATACGCAGCGGAAGCGCGACGGCGGGGCGTGGGGCCATGGCGTTGAATCAGGCACAAAAAAACCCGCCGCGAAAGCGCGGCGGGCGGGAAAAACCACGGAGGGAGGCCCCGGAGAAACCGCGGCTCATTCCCATCTCAGCACGAACTTGCCGTAATAGGTGGTGTCGAGCTTCTCGACTCCTGGACTGGGCTGGCTGGTGTAGTCGTTGTTCACGCCGGTGCGGAACTTCCAGTTGCCCGAAAGCGGGAACTCCAGGCTCGAGTCATGGATCGCCCGGAAATTGGTGAAGTCCTCGAAGGCGGGCACGTAGGTGATGGAGTTGTTCATCACGGCGTTCGTGAAACGGTAGACGTGGATCAGGCCGAGATCGAGACCCGCGCTGCGCACGTCGTCGGTCTCGGGGTCCCCGTAGTCCTCGAAGCGGTAGGAGAGACCGAGGCGGCCGGTGAGCTTCTGCCGCGGCGGGTTCTTGATGAAGTCGTAACCCAGACCGCCCGCGGCGACGTTGTAGAAGCTGATGTCCTTGACGTTGTCGTAGCCGCCCTCGTCGCGGCCATACCAGGTGATGCGCTCGGTCAGGTAGCTCGAGTAATCCACGCCGACGTTGAACTTGTCCTCGGACTTGGTGCCGTCGGTGCTCTGGTAGGCGAAGTTGGAGTAGAAGATCAGGGTATCCTGCCCGCCGGCGAGGGTGGCCTTGATGCCACCGCCGTAGCCGAGTTCTTCGCTGTTGCCGGTCTTGCCGGAGACATCGAAGGTGGCCTCGTATTTCCACTTGCGGATGAACTGGGCCACCGCCGGGTCGGGATCGCCCTTGCCCCAGGTGCTGGCGACCTTGTCCACCGTGGTGCTGATGGTGCCGTCCTGGCCCGTCACCGTGATCCGGCCGTCGGGCGTCGCGCTCACGGTGCCCTCCATCGTGGTGCCCCCGACCAGGCGGATGAACAGCGGCTTCTCGGTCTCGAAGCGGACGACTTCGCTCTGCTTGATCGAGAGCGTGCCGGCGTAGTCGGTCGCGAGCGTGATCGTGCCGGCGTCGACCTTGGTCACGGTGCCGGTGAGGCGGGAGCCGTTCTTGGTCTCGACGAAATCGGCGCGGGCAAGGGCGCTGCAGGCGGCAAAAACCGCGAAGGCGCGGAGGGAGGGGAGGCGGGAGTTTTGCATCGCGCCGCAGGCAAGCCTGCGGGCGGAGGCTGTCAAATTTCCCGGGAGGGGGTGAGCAGGGCACCCGCGTCGTCGGCCGGCCGCGGGGGCAGGACCGCGGCCGGGGCCACGGGCAGCTCGAGGGCGAACTCGGCTCCGCGCCCGGCGCCGTCGCTATGCACGGAAAGCCGGCCGCCCAGCTCGACGGCCGCGACCGCGGCGGAGTGGAGGCCGAAGCCATGGCCGGTTTTGCGCGTCGTGAAACCGTGCGCGAAGATGCGCTCGATATTCTCCGGCGGTATGCCCACGCCGTTGTCGGCCACGACGAGCCGCACGCGGTCGGGACCGGCGGTCTCGACACGGAGGGTAAGGCGTTTTTCCGGCGGCGCGCCGTCGTCGAGCGCGTGCTTGGCGTTGCGCACCAGGTTGACGAGGATCTGGAGCACGCGGGCGCGGTCGGCGAGGACGGGCGGCGCGGGGGAAAAATCCCGCACCACCCGCACGTCGTGCCGCACCAGCGCGGCGACGTTGAGGCGAAGGGAGTCCTCCAGCAGGGCGACGGGATCGAGGGGCTCGACCATGCCGGGCGAGCTGGCGAAGGACTGCTGCATGGCGACCACATCCTTGATATGGTCTACGGCCTTGCGCAGGTTGCCGAGTTCCTCGAGGAGGCGGTCGCGCTCGGCGGTGAGATGGCCGGCCAGCTGGCCGAGGTAGCCGGGTACCTGCTGGCCGCGGGCGCTGGCGAAAAAGGCAGGCAGCTCGGAAGCCTGCCCGCCAAGGAGGGAGGCCAGACGGGCCACGCCGTCGATCTTGCTCTGGCGAAGGCCCTCGGCCAGCAGGTCGACCGAGACGTTCACGCTGTTGAGCACGTTGCCCACATTGTGCAGCACGCCGGTGGCGACGTCGGCCATGCCGGCCTTGCGGGAAGCGTCCACCAGATCCTTGTGCGTCGTCTCGAGCTGTTCCTGGAGGCGTCGCGAAGCGGTGACGTCGCGGCTTACCCCGAAGGTCCCGATGATGGCGCCGGAGGCGTCGCGCAGGGGAAGCTTGGTGGTGACGCACCAGGTCACGCTGCCGTCGGGCATCACCTCTTTCTCGAGCTTGTCGCGGATGGGCTGGCCGGTGGCGATGACCGTCTGCTCATCCTCGAAGGCGGGACGCGCGTGGGCTTCGGCGAAAACGTCGAAATCGGTCTTGCCCGCGAGCTCCTCGCCGGAGGCCAAACCGTGCTTGGCGGCGAGCGAGCGGCTGACCGCGATGAAGCGGGAGTCCCGGTCCTTGAAATAAACGCAGTCGGGGATGTTCTCCAGGAAGGCAGCCAGCAGATCCTCCGAGAAGTGGCGAGAGGCGGGGGACGTCATGTTCAGGCGGCGGCGGGCGCAGGGGAGGCTGCCAGGGGAAAGTGGCGGAGAATCGCGGCTTGCAGGAGCTCGAGGGTGACGGGCTTGGCGACGTAGTCGTCCATCCCGGCGCCGAGGCATTCGGCCCGGTCGCAGGGAAGGGCGTTGGCGGTCATGGCGATGATGACGAGGCGGGCGGGTATGGAGGGGTCCCCGGCAGCCTGGAGGCGGCGGATGCGGCGGGTTGCCTCGAGCCCGTCCATGACCGGCATGCAGGCATCCATCAACACGAGGTCGTAGGGCTGGCGGCGCAGGGTCTCGACCGCCTCGAGGCCGTCGCAGGCGAAATCCACCTCCAGCCCGAGGCGGCGGAGCTGGAGCTGCACGACCTTCCGATTCACCGCATTGTCCTCGGCGACGAGGATGCGCAAGGGGGCGAAGAGGGCGGCCGCCGGAGCGACGGCCGCAGCCGGCGGGCGCGCGACCGGAACCCGCCGGCCGAGCACCATGCCGATGCAGTCGCGCAGAGCGGCCGGGTGAAGCGGCTTCAACTGGCAGGCGGCGAGCCCGTGACGGGCGAGAGCCGGCCCCTGGAGACGCTCGCCGTGGGAAGTGAGCATGACCAGCACGGGCTGCGGCAGTCCTTCCCGGGCCTGGATGGCGGCGGCGAGGGCGAGGCCGTCCATGTCGGGCATCTGGTAATCGAGGAGGACCAAATCGTAGGGCGCATGGTCGCGGGCGGCGGCGGCGAGCTCGGCGAGGGCGGCGGGCCCGTCGGCCACCTCGGTGGCAGGGAGCCCCCAGGAAGCGAGAAGCCGGCGGAGCAGCTTGCGATTGGTCTCGTTGTCATCGACCACGAGCGCCCGGTAACGGGCCAGCTGGGGGTCGGGCGGCGGCACCTCCTGCTGGGCCGCGGGAGCCACGGGCAGCGGCGCGGTAAACCAGAAAGTGGAGCCGCGGCCGGACTCGCTCTCGACGCCGATTTCGCCGCCCATGAGCTCGACGATGCGCTTGCAGATCGCAAGGCCGAGGCCCGTGCCGCCGAAACGACGCGTGGTGGACTCGTCCGCCTGGGTGAAGGGTTGAAACACGCGGCGGAGGGCCTCGGGCGGTATGCCGAGGCCGGTATCCCGGACCTCGAAACGGAGCCGCGCCACGTCGCCTTCGCGGGCGGTCTGGCGGATAAAAACCGAGACCTCGCCGGCGGCGGTGAATTTCACCGCGTTGCCGACGAGGTTGAGCAGGACCTGACGGAGTCGGGTGGGATCGCCGCGCACCCAGGCGGGCACGGCCGGATCGATATCCCAAATGAGCTCGACGGGTTTGGAGCCGGCGTGAGCGCCTTGCAGGTCGAGCACCCGCTCCACGAGCAGCGAGAGATCGAATTCACAGGCCTCGAGCTCCATGCGCCCGGCCTCGATCTTGGAGAAATCGAGGATGTCGTTGATGATCGCCAGCAGGCTGTCGCCGCTGTTGCAAAGGGTCTCCACCAGATCGCGCTGCTCGAGGTCCAGGCCGGTATCGCGGAGCAAGTTGGCCATGCCGATGACGCCGTTCATGGGCGTGCGGATCTCGTGGCTCATGTTGGCCAGGAAAACGCTCTTGGCGCGGTCGGCGCGTTCGGCGGCCTCCTTGGCCACCGCCAGCGCTCGCTCGGTGGCCCGCCGGGTCTCGATCTCGGCCCGCAGGTTCTCGTTGGCGGAGGCGAGGGC
This sequence comes from uncultured Akkermansia sp., assembly GCA_966250295.1. GTDB lineage: Bacteria > Verrucomicrobiota > Verrucomicrobiia > Opitutales > Opitutaceae > IMCC26134_A. The sequence goes on from CBINGR010000028.1 coordinate 28,588, forward strand.
CGCCGTCCGCTCCGCCACCCGGCGCTCGAGATCGGCGAGGTGGGTGTGGTTGTCCTGAAGCAGGCGCCATTTCTCGGTCAGGGCCGAGGCCAACTGGCGAACTTCGACCGAATCGAAGGGTTTTTTGAGGATGACGAGGCGGTCGGAACGGCCCAGGCGGGCAGTCATTTCCTCCCAGGAATAGTCGCTGTAGGCGGTGCAAATCACGACCTGCAAATCGGCTGAAACCTTCCAAAGGAGGGCGGTGGTCTCGACGCCATCCATGCCCGGAGGCATCCGCACGTCCACAAAGGCCAGCGCATAGGGCCGGCCGGCCGCTTCGGCGGCGCGGGTTTTTTCCAGGGCCTCGCCTCCTTGGCTGGCAAAATCGAGTTCGTAAGGCGCGACATCCGTCGCCGTGTCGGAATGATCGTCGCCAAAGAGGGCGGCCTCGGCGGCAGCCAGGTTGCCGCCGCAAGACTGCGTCGGTGCGAGCAGGACCTTGCGGAAATCCTCGTGGATCGCACGGTTGTCGTCCACCACGAGGACACGAAAAGGCGCCGAAACTCCAGTGGGGGGAGGGGTTGAGTTCATAAGGCGGACGGGGTTAACCTGGCTGGCGCTGCAGCCTATCTGGAATAGGGTAAATTATTTATCAAGTCCCGCCAATGAGGTATGCCCCCCAGAGCCGCTTAGGTGATGTTCCGCCGCATTCCTACGAAGGGAACCCCATCCCGCCCGGCCGCGGGGCTTCGTAGGGGCCGGCGCGCCGTCGCGCTCGACAGCTCCGCGCAGCCCGCCTTCGCTCCGCCTCCCGTGTCCGCCCCCCTCATCCAACGCTCCCCTCTCCTCCTCGCCGACGGCTGGCGGGACTATCAACTCCTGCACTGCGGCTTCGGCATGAAGCAGGAACGCTGGGGCAAAGTGAACCTCGTGCGCCCCGACCCCCAGGTCATCTGGCCAAAGGCCGACGGCCCCGAATGGCGGGGCTGGGACGGTTTTTATCACCGCAGCGATCAGGGCGGGGGACGGTGGGAGTTCCGCAAGCAGCCCCCCGACCACTGGACCATCGGCTACGAACGCCTCGGGCTCACCTTCCGCATCCAGCCCACCAGCTTCAAGCACACCGGGCTCTTCCCCGAGCAGGCGGTCAACTGGGAGTGGAGCTCCGCCCTCATCCGGGAGGCCCGGGCCGCCGGCCGCGAGGTCGCCGTGCTCAATCTTTTCGGCTACACCGGCGCCGCGACCTGCGCCGCGGCCAAGGCCGGCGCCAGCGTCACGCACGTGGACGCCTCCGAGGGCATGGTGAAATGGTGCCGGGAAAACGCCGCCCTCTCCGGCCTGGCCGCCGCCCCCGTGCGCTACATCGTGGACGACTGCCTGAAATTCGTGCGCCGCGAGCTCAAGCGCGGCCGCCGCTACGACGCCGTGATCATGGATCCTCCGACCTACGGGCGGGGCGCTGGCGGCGAGATGTGGAAGCTCGAGGACAGCCTCTGGGAACTGCTCCGCGAATGCCGCGATATTCTCACGCCGCAGCCGTTGTTTTTCCTCATCAACGCCTACACCGCCCGTCTCTCGCCCACCGTCGTGGCCAATCTCCTGCACGCGCTGCTCGGCGAGCGCGCCGGCGCGATCACCGCCGGCGAGGTCGGCCTCCCCATCCAGGCCGACGCCGTGCCCGGCGCGAAAGGCGACTACGCCAAGGTCCTCCCCTGCGGCATCTACGGCCGCTGGCAGGCCGGCGCCTGAACTCGCCTCAAACGGGTCGCTGGCGCTCCCCGCTGCACTCAAAAACAGTACGCCCCGTTTCCGCTTCCATTGGTCATTGGACATTGGTCATTGGTCATTCCCATCCATGGGCCTCGCCGACTCCTACCACGCCACCACCCTCGCGCTCCTCGACTCCGTCCGGGCGCGCAACCTCGACACGCTCCGCGCCCTCGGCCCGGTCGTCGGTAAGTCCATCGCCGGCGGCGGCGTCTTGCACCTTTTCGGCTCCGGCCATTCCGAGATGCTCGCCCGCGAGATCATCGGGCGCGCCGGCGGGCTCATGCCCGTCACCGGCCTTTTCGACCCCGGCTACGGCTTCTCCGAAAACGTCGTCGGCTACGGCACCCGCCTCGCGCAACGCTACGAAAACCACTACGGCCTGCGCTCCGGCGAGTGCTTCATCGTCATCTCGAATTCCGGCAAAAACGCCTCCCCCATCGAGGTCGCGCTCCATGCGAAAGCCCGCGGGCTGACCACCATCGCGCTCACCGCCCTGAGCATGAGCACGACCGCGAAGACCGTGCACCCCGGCGGCAAGAACCTCCACGAGATCTGCGACCACACGCTCGACAACGGCGGCGTGCCGGGCGACGCCGTCGTCGAGGTCGGTCCCGGCCGTTTCGCAGGCCCGACCTCGACCCTCACCGGCTCGCTTCTTCTCAACCTTCTCGCCCTCGAGGCCCTGGATTGGCTGAAGGGGAACGGCCACGAGCTGCCACTCGTCACCAGCCAGAACATCCCCGGCGGCATGGAGGCCAACATCGCCCTCTCTCGGCGCTACCGTGACCGGCTGAGCAAACTCATCGGGTAAATCCGCCGCCGCCCAAGGCGAACGCTGGGGAGCGACCGCGGCCCTGCCGGCGAAAGCGGTCCCCGGAAAAATGCGCGGCACGGTCCGGCGGGCCCCGGACGGCTTTTCCGGAGGCCTCCCGCCCGCTTCTGCCGTTGCCGCCCCGGCCCGGTTTCGGCTTTCGTCGCGCCCATGCCCCGACGCAAGCCCCTCAGCAAGAGCTACACGGTCTATTTCGCCGGCGAGCTCTTCAGCTCCAAACACCTCGTCGGGAATGCCTACCTCGCCGAGGCCGTGCACGAGCGTTCCCACGGGAAATATCTCTGCCGCCTCCCGCAGGATTTCGAGCTGCGCGGCCAGCATCCCCACCTCATCCGCGACAAGGACATCCGCAGTCTCCTGGAATGCGACCTCGCCCTCTTCAACTTCGACGGCCCCGAACTCGACAGCGGCACCGTCGTGGAGTTCATGTTCGCCAAGTTCGCCGACATTCCCTGCGTCGTCCTGCGCAGCGATTTCCACGCCGCCGGCGACCAGCCCCCGGGCGGCGACCCGTGGAATCTGATGGCGAGTTTTTATCCGCGTTCCGTCGCCGTCTCGGTGAGCGCGCTTGCGCTCTACAAAAAAGCCCACGCCACCGCCCGCCGCGGCGCACACGACGATGTCACCCGCCTCGCCGGCCAGCACAGTTCCGCCACCGCGCAGAGCATGTGCGAACAAATCGCCGCGCTCGTCGTCCGCGGCCTCGACCGCGCGATGAAGAGCGAACCCGCCATGCCGAAGCACCTGCGCGAGGAGGTTTATCAATGGCTCGCCCTCATGCCCGGCTTCCGCGGCAACGGAAAAAAACTCCGCAAGGAACTCGAGAAGGTCCTCGAGCAAAAAGTCCGCCGCGACCTGCTGTGAAAAACCAGAGCGCCAGAACGACGGAGCGACAGATCTACAGACGAGCCTGCGCCACCCTTCATCTTCTGTCCTCGGTTTTCGGACGTTCTGTGGTTCTGTCCTCTGTCGCTCTGTCGTTCTGAACCCCATGCTCCATCTTCTCCAGCACCCCTTGGCCGATCACGCGATCACGCACCTGCGCGACCACGGCACCCAGCCGGCGACTTTTCGCGCGCTGGCCCATCAGCTCGGCCTCATGCTGGCCCTCGAGGCCACGCGTGACCTGCCGACGCGCGACCACGCGGTGAACACCCCGCTCGAGCTCTTCACCGGGCGGATCCTCGCCGAATCGCTCGTCGTGGTGCCCATCCTCCGGGCCGGCATAGGCATGGTGCAGCCCTACCTGGATCTTTTTCCCGACGTGAGCGTCGGCTACATCGGGCTCGAGCGCGATCATCAGACCGCCATCGCCCGCAACTATTATTGCAAGCTCCCACCCCTCGCCGGCCGCCGCGTGCTCTGTGTCGACCCGATGCTCGCCACCGGCGGGAGCGCGGTCATGGCGCTCGATCTGCTCCGGAAGCACGGCGCCGACGATCTGGCCCTGGTCGTGATCGTCGCCGCGCCCGAGGGCGTCGCGGCAGTCCGCGCCGCGCACCCGGACCTGCCCATCTTCGCCGCCGCCCTCGACCGGGAGCTGAACGCCAAGAAATACATCCTCCCCGGCCTCGGCGACTTCGGGGACCGCCTCTTCGGCACCTGAGGCCGTGCCGCCGAGCCGGCCCGCGCGAGCTTCCCATCGACAAGCCGAGCCCCGTGCGCTTCGTCTTGGCGCATGGACGCGATCCATCCCGCCGGCCCTCTCGTCGCCTCGCTAGTCGCCCTGGGTTGCCTCGCCTTCAGCCTGCGCCAGCGCCGCCGCCACCGGCTGCTTGCCGACCTGCCGACCGCCAGGACCCGCGGTGTCTTCATCGGCCTCGTCGAGCTGAAGGGCAGCGCCGAAAGCGAGGCCCCGCTAACCAGCTTTCTCGCCGAAGCCCGCTGCGTGGATTACCGCTGGACCGTCGAGGAACACTGGCGGCGGACAAGCACCGAAACCTACACCGACTCCAAGGGCAACCGCCGTACCCGCACCAAAACCACCTCCGGCTGGGACACCGTCGCCCGGGGCGGGGAAGGCCAGCCTTTCTATCTGCAGGACGACACTGGCGTCGTCCTCGTGCTCCCCGACCGCGCCCGGGTGGACCGGGCCGTGATGTTCGACACCACGGTTTCACGCGGAGACCCGCTCTACCACGGCAAGGGCCCCGACACCGTGGTGTCTGGCTCCACCGGCCGGCGCCGTTTCAGCGAGCGGAGTATTCCTCTCCACGCTTCGCTCTACGTCGTCGGCACCGCGCGCGAGCGCGGCGACATCGTGGCCCCCGAGATCGCACACGCCGACGATGGCGCGGAGTTCATCATCTCCACCCGCGCCGAAGAATCGGTACGCAGCCGCCTTTCCATCGCCTCATGGATTTTCTGGGCGCTCGGGCTCATCGCCCTTCCCGCGGGCCTGCTCATCGCGGCTAGCGGACGGAGTGGTGCGCCGGCGGCCGCGTTCCCCGCCTGGGTCGCCGCCGGCACCCTCGGCTACCTCGCGCTCTGGGGCATCGGTTGGGCCTGGATGGCGCACGACAGCCTCGTCGGCCTCCGCGAACGGGTGCGCCAGGCTTGGTCGCTCATCGACGTGCAACTCAAGCGTCGGCACGATCTGCTGCCGGCTCTGATCCGGACCGTCGCCACGCTTCCGGCTCACGAGGAATCGGTGCTGACCGCGCTCGCCGCCCTGCGCGCCCAGGCCACGGCCACCCGCCCCGGTGCCCCCGGTCCCGATTTCGAAGGCGCAGCCGCCCCGCTCCGCGCGGTCGTGGAACGTTATCCCGAGCTGCGCGCACAGGAGGGCTTCGCCACGCTGGAACGCGAGCTGACCGACACCGAGCACCGCATCGCGCTCGCCCGTTCCTACTACAACGACATCGCCACCCACTACGCCACACGGCTCGAAATCCTGCCCGACCGCTGGATCGCGTCCCTGCGCCGGCTCAAGCCCGAGCCCCTGCTCGCCGCCGCCCATTTCGAACGGGAAACCGTCCCGGTGACACTTTCCGCCTGAGCATCTGCCGGGTTCGTCGAAAAACCCTGTCTCTCGCTCAGCCATGCCAGGCTGGGCCCGAAGCGCTTGAGCTGGTGCAACGCGCGGTCGTCGAATATTCAGCCAAGCCATCCGCGTCGATCGGCGACGAGGATGTCTCGTTATCAAGTGGCCCCGGCTAGCGCCTCTCGTTGAGCGCGGGCAGGGCCGCGACGATTCGGTTCGTTTCGAGGCTCACGCGAATCACGCGCTTGAACAGATCGAGGATGTAGCGGGGCTGGTCGTGCTCGCGCGCCCAGTCGTTGGGGTCGTTGCGGATGCCGCTCTCCTTGTCCACCGTCACCTGATAGCGCTCCACGATCCACTCCAGCGCGGGCTTGCCGTTCACCACGTAGGCGTAGGCTTCGCGCGGGATGCCGGTCAGCGTGATGTGCGTATTGTAGTGCAGCATGGTCTTGTCCGCCTTTTCCCCTGCCGCCCTCTGGGCCGGCGTGGGACGGCCGAAGCTCATTTTCTGGACGAGGTAATCCTTGGCCGGGTCGAGCGGGAGCGCGGACACGTGTTCCTGTGCCGGCCATGGCTCCACCGCCTCGTAGTTCAAATGCCAGTGGGCGAGATCGCGGCCGGCCTGGCTGAAACGCCAAAAGTCGGCCGTCTCCCGCGTGAGCGGCAGGCGCGGAAGCATCTTTTTCAGATCGCTGGCGAAGCGCGTGCGATATTCCGGCGAATGCAACACGCCATAGACGTAGTGGAACACGTCTTCGGGAGTGATGCGCGCCTCGTAGGCGTCGCGGAACTCCGCAAGGAGCGCCGGCGCGATCGCGCTGCGCCGCCGGTATCCGTCGATCAGCTCGCCCTCCTGTTCCCGCGCCAGCAGCTCGCCGGGCTCGGGCGCTTCGTCCTTCTCGTAGAGATAAAGCGGAAAACACTGGCCTTTGGAAATCAGTTCGTAGTCGGGAAGCGCGTCCACCATCAGCGCGGAAAAATCCTTCGTCGAACCGCGGCCATCCACGACAATCGCCCGGTTGGCGAGGCCGGGCCTGGAGAAAATTTTCGGAAGCTGGTAAACACGTTCGTTGAACTGCCGGTTATGGAAGAGCGCCGACCGGCAGAACGGGCGGTATATCGCGGTCACGACATCGTTTTCCTCCAGCCGATGGGCGTCGCCCCGGGCGAGGTCTCCTTTCAAGTTTCCCGACCAGGAGATCTTCCGGGGATCGGTCCGGAGCTCCTTTTCGATCAGGTCCAGAAATTCGTCCTTCGACCGCCCTGCGCGGCGCCCGGCCAGACGGCCCGCCTCCTCGTTGAAGAAGGCGATCATCCGCGTCATGTTCGAAACCACGGCGGCCCGGGAAAAATTGTAGCACCATTTGTCCCGGCTGGTCAGCACGCCCTGGGAGTGCAGCTCGAACACGGTCCGGGCGGAATCGTCGCTCTTGTCGCCAAAGGGAACGAAGGCCTCGAAGGCCGGGTCGCGCTGGTTGATCCAATCGTGATCGGCATTGGGTCGCAGCAAGCTCCACTTCCGCTCCCGGTGCAGGCCGTCGATGCTCCGATATCCGCGGATAAGCGCCAGCTTCTCCTCGCGCGACAGGTAGTCGCCGATGTCATGGTAACGAAGCTCGCCCGGCGTCTTTTTGTCCGGGTTGCGGACAAAGATCGAAATGGCCACGGGCGTGCGGCTGCCGGACCCGAAGATTTTTCCGCCCTCCATGCGGGAGAGTTCGCCGGAGGTGCGCTGGTTGCCGCGCAGGTTGAAGACATAGAGGCTCGTGAACTCGTCCACGAGGCAGGCCCGCAGGCCGTCCATGTTGTTGCCGTCGATGAAGGAGCCGTTGGTGACGAAGCCCACCACGCCCCGCCCGTTGATCCGGTTGCTGGCCCAGCGGAGGGCGCGGACGTAGCTGTCGTAGAGATTCTTCACCAGCTTCGCCGAGGAACGCGCGGCGTAGGTGCTTCGGATTCGCTCGTCCAGGGCGGGATACTCCAGGCCCTTGTTGCCGTCGTTTTCGCTTTCCTGGCCCGCGGAATACGGCGGGTTGCCGATCACGACCCGGATGGGGCTCCGCTTCTGGCGGTTCAGCCGCTCGTTGTTTTCCGGAAACAGCTTCTCCTCCAGGTCTCCCTTCGTCTCGAAAAGCTGGAAGGTGTCCGTGAGGACGACGCCCTTGAAGGGCACGTAGCTCTTCTCCTGGCGCAGCCCGTGGAAGGTTTCCTCGATGTTGATCGCGGCGATGTAGTAGGCGAGGAGCACGATCTCGTTGGCGTGCAGTTCGTGCTGGTATTTCCGCAGCAGGTCGGCGGAGGGAATGAAGCCGCTTTGAAGCAGGCGCACGAGGAAGGTGCCCGTGCCGGTGAAGGGGTCGATGACGTGGACGTCGCGGTCGCCGAGCGAGGAGCCGAACTCGTGGCGCAGGACGTCCTCCACGCTCCAAAGGATGAAGTCCACCACCTCGACGGGCGTGTAGACGATGCCGAGGCGCTCCTTCAGGCGCGGAAAAGCTGTCTGGAAGAACTTGTCGTAAAGTTCGATGACGACGCGCTGGCGGCCCTCGGCGTTGTCGATGCCGGCGGCACGGGCGCGCACACTGGCGTAAAAGGCGTCGAGCCGCGCCGTCTCTTTCTCGAGCGCCTGGTCGTGCAGCAGGTCCAGCATGCCCTGCATGGCCTTCGAAACCGCGTTGTGCCGGGTGAAGGCATAACCTTCGAAGAGCGCGTCGAAGACCGGCTTGGTGATGAGGTGCTGCGAAAGCATCTCGATGGCGTCGGCCTCCGAGATCGCGGGGTTGATCATGTCGCGCAGGCTGGCGAGGAACTGCGCAAAGGCTTCGCGGTGGCGTTTCTCGCCGCCGGAAAGCAGGGCACGGATGCGCGTGGTGTGACGCTCGGCAATGGCGGCGACGTCCCTGGCCCAGCTTTCCCAATAGCGGCGATCCCCGCACTTGAGAACGATCTTCGCATAGATGGCATCCTTCCACGCCTCGAGATGCGGGAAGGCAAACTGCGCCTGCACCTCCCGGACGACCGGCTGCCCGTCGCCGTCACCGGCCTCGTCGCCGGGACCTCCCCCGCCCACCCCGATGATCCGGATGGCGTCGGGGCGTTGCTTGTTCAGCTCGAGGTGATTGACGGTGGCGTTGAAGCGGTCGTCGTGCGCGCGCAAGGCCTGCAGCACCTGCCAGACGACCTTGTATTTCTCGTTGTCCCTGAGCGCCTCCTCCGGCGGCAGGTCCGCCGGGATGCCGACCGGCAGGATGATGTAACCGTATTTCTTGCCCTCGGCGCGGCGCATGACCCGGCCGACCGACTGCACGACGTCGATGATCGATTTGCGGGGATTGAGAAAGAGCACGGCGTCGAGCGCGGGCACGTCCACGCCCTCGGAGAGGCAACGGGCGTTGGAGAGGATTCGGCAGGTGTTTTCCGGCACGCCGGCCTTGAGCCAGTCGATGCGGGCGTTGCGCCTGAGCGCGTCGAAGGTGCCGTCCACATGGTCGAGCTCGCAGGCGAGCAGGTTTTCGGCGCCGGGATGGGACTCGCGGTAGGCGGCGATGATCTGGCCGAATTTTTGCACGAAGGCCTTCGAGTCCTTGATCGAGCGCGAGAAGGCCACGGCGCGGCGCATGTAGGTGAAATCGCCCTGAAGATCGGCGGCGGTGGCGGTCGCCTGGTCGAAACGTTTGGCGAGGCCGTTCCAGCAGCCGGTGATGCGGACCGCGTCGTCGAGGTTGAGCTCGTTGTTGGCGTCGGCGATCTGGCGCTGGAAGGTTTTCGAGACGTACTTCTCGTCCACCGCGAGAACGAGCACCTTGTAATCGGCGAGCAGGGACTGGCCGACGGCCTCGCCGAAGCCCAGACGGTGGAACTCCGGCCCGAAAAGCTCCGGATCGTCCATCGAGCAGAGTTCGGCCTCGGCGTCCCTCGCCCGGATTTTAGCCTCGTCGCCGTAAAGGCGCGGCGTGGCCGTCATGTAGAGGCGTTTCTTTCCGCGGAGGAAGCCGGCATCGTGAACCTTGACGAAATGGCTCTCGTCCTCGCCGCTGAGCGTGACGCCGGTGGTGCGGTGCGCTTCGTCACAGACGATGAGGTCGAAGTCGGGCAGGCCGGCCTTTTGCGCGGCAGAGACCACGGCGATGGATTGATAAGTCGAAAAGACGACGGTGAGCGGCGCGGTTCCGCCGTTCTTCGCAGCCCCGGCGGAGAGGGCAGCGTGCTGCGCGACCAGTTGTTTCGCGGACGTGGTGGCGGGAAAGGCGAGGTCGTGGACGTCGATGTCGCCGCCGTCATCGTCGGACCGGGCTTTGCTTTTGCCGATGCTCGAGTCGGAGCAGACGGCGAGGCTCACAAGCGGCCGCACCGCTTCGGCGGTCCACTCGCGGAGCGTCTGCGAGAGCAGCGCGAGCGAAGGCACGAGGACGAGGACATGTCCGGAGGGGGCGGCTTTCTCCGCGAGACGGAGCGCGGTGAAGGTCTTGCCGGTGCCGCAGGCCATGATGAGCTTGCCGCGGTCGGCTTCGACGAAGCCCTGGAGCACGGCGGCGACGGCCGCCTTCTGGTGCGGGCGGAGTTGTTTGACCGGCCGGCGCAGGAGGTCCTGCGGGCGGTCGAGGCGGAAGCGGGACCAATCGACCGGACTGGCCTCGAGATCGTGCACGCTCAGACGCGTGACGGGCTTGGACTGGTTCGCCAGCGCGTGCTCGGCGTTTCTGCCCCAGCGGTCGGTGGTCGAGACGATGAGACAGGAGCTGAAGAATGTTTTCCCGGCGGCGGTGAAGAAGGAATCGATGTCTTCCTTCGCGAGCGTGTGTTCCGGGCGGTAGAATTTGCACTGGATCGCGCAAAACTCGCCGGTGGCGCGCTCCTCGGCCACGAGGTCGATGCCGACATCGCCGACTTTTCCCTTGTACGGCCATTCGTTCCAGAGCCAGACCCGGGCGAAACGCTCGGCAAAGAGCGGATCGAGCTCGAGGTAGCGGGCAATGAGCCGTTCGAAGCGGTCACCGAGGTCGCGATTGGAGCCGGCGGCTTCGCGAAACTGCGCAAGCACATCGTGGATGGTTAACTGGGCCATGGGAACGGGACCCCTGGGGCGACCGTCAACCCCGCCGGGCACACGCGTCCTTGCGAGTGGAGAGCTGGCGGAAGGATGGCCGGGATCACGCAGGGGAAGGTCCCCGCTCTGCACTACCGTAAGAGGGGTGTCGAGCCCTCACACTACCGCCAGAGGGGTGTTTGGTGCCGTGAACCGCGGCTAGTCTCGGTCGTGGCAAACGACATGGCGAAACAGCTGATCGGGCGAGTGAGGCAGCTGAGGGAAGCCCTCGGACTCAGCCAGGAAGCTTTCGCGGAAAAAGCCGGACTGAAATACAAACATTACCAGGCGGTGGAGGCGGGCCGCAAAAGTGACCTGCGTTTCTCCACCCTTCAAAAGCTCGCCGCCGCCTGTAACTTGGAGCTTTGGCAGCTGCTCAATTTCGAGATCGAACCCACCGCTTTGGCCGAAACTCAAACCCGCTACGGCTCGGGCAACGGGCCGCGCCCGCGGGCGCGGCCGAAATCCAAATCCAAACCACGTTCCGCCTGACTTGTCCTGCGTTCCCTCCCCGGCTCCGCCTCGTCGTCTTTGTCACCAGATTGGTGACAATTACCTCCACCGGCCCGGAATCGTCAGAGGCGAGCGGGGGATGCGGTTTTGTCACCCAGTTGGTGACAAAACCGCAGTGGCGCTCCGATTTTTTCATCGCGTCGTAAGTGCAATCTCTCCGCTGGCTTTCCTCGCCCGAGGCAGCTTGCCCGCACAATTTCCAGTCGTCTGCGGTAACGCCTCAGCCCGGGTGCCGTAGTAAGGACGCATGAACTCCGCTTTCGCCTCGATGGACTATCCCGCCCGGCTGCCTGTTTTTCTGCGCCTTCTGTCCCGCCTCGCGGGATTGGCGGCCATTTCCCTTTTCTTTGGGGCCGTCCGCGCCCCTGCCCAGGTGACCACCACCGGCTTCAACAACGCCTATCGCCCCGAAGCGCCGGGCACTCTCCTCAGCCATCCCGTCGCCAATGGCTCCGAGCCGATCGGCCGTACCACGTCGATCAACTATCTCAAGGGCTGGGTCATCGTCGGCGGCGAGTATCCTGGCTCCCGCCCCGGCTCCGACCTGGTCCTGCGCGTCTACGATATCTACGACCCGGCCAACCCCGTCCGCCGCCATCCCTCCGATTTCGGTCTCAACTACCCGAATAATGGGTGGATCCAGGGCAACTACGGTTGGAACGCCCACGGCACCGCCCAGCTCGAAAACCTCCTCCTCCCCGGCGTGCTGCGCGTGCCCTACTTCGGCGGCCCGGTTCAGCTCGGCGGCGCCGCCGCCGGCCACGGCGTGCCCGACCTCGCCCATCTTCCCCTTGGCTACAACCGCTCCGCCCAGGCCGGCCCCTGGCTTTCCACCCAACTCTGGTACGACATCCAAGACCTCCCCATCGACCTCCAGAAAGTTTCCCTCGCGCCCAACGGCTTCGCCAGTTTCCAAACCCTCGCCACCATCGACCAGGTGGGCGCCTTCGGCGGCGGCGACTGGCATTCGATGTTTTTCGGCGATCTCCTGATCTTCGCCCGCAGCGGCAATGCAGGCAACGACGGCGTGGTCGTCTACCGGCTGCAATATAACAACTTCGACGATCCGGCCAACCGCTCCCTCACGCCGCACTTCGTCGGCTCCCTGCCCGGCGGCTTCCACGGCTACTGGCCCAACCTCTTCAGCGATGGCACCGGCCTCTACGTCGTGGGCTCCACCACCAACATTCTCGAAGTCGCCGACATCACCGCCGCCACTCATCCCTCGGGCGACGGCACCGTCCGCCTGTCCGCCAGCCTCACCGTTCCCGGTTTCAGCAACGCCTCCTACCCGACCTACCAGGACCAGTTCGCCTTCATCCACAACCGCAAGGTCGACATGACCCGCCTCATCGCGGGCGACGCCAACCCCATCGTCCTCACCCTCGACGAGGTCGCCACCGGCGTGAACACCTCGCAGATGTCGCTCGTTCTCGGCAACCTTTGGCTCACCGGCGGCTATCCCATCCAAGGGTTCAGCCAAGGCATGGGCGTCTGGGTCCACCAGCAGGCGCCCGACACCGCCCGGCCTCGCGTCGCCTTCCACATCCCGCAGGCCAACCGCACCAACTACCCCCGCCACGCCCCGCTCAGCTTCCTTGTCCACGAACATCCGCGCAATGGCGGCCCGCGCAACGGCATCGACTTCACCGTGCGCCCCGTCCTGCCCGACGGCTCCCTGGGCGCTTTTGTCACCGGATTCTTGATACACGATTTCTCTGGCAACCTCACGTTCACCCCCGATGCCGGCCTCGCCGCCGACACCACCTACCAGGTGGACTTCCCGTCCTCCGACAACGGCACGCCCGCCAACCTCGACGACGACATCGGCTTCGCCGACACTGCCGGAAACCTCATCGAGCCTTACAGTTTCCGCTTCTCCACCGGCGGGGGCCTCGACGCCGCCCCGCCGCCCGCCTTCACCGGCCTGGTCGCCGACCTTTACCAGCCCGCTCCCGGCGATCCCGTCACGGTCACCGCCTCCGCCACCGGCGAAGGCCCACTCGAATATCGCTTCAACTTCGACGGTTCCTGGTCCGCCTGGGGCAGTTTGTCCTCCGCCCAGCATGCCTATGCCGCCGCCGGCCGGCTCCGCGTCCTCGTCCAGGTTCGCGATGCCCATGGGGCCATCGTCACCGAGTCCCTCCGTCTCCTTGTCATCGCTCCGCCCGCCGGCCCCGCGCCGACCCGGAACTCCACCCTTGCCATCGGCGAGGATCCCGCCGGGCGCCACCTCTGGGTCGTCAACCCCGACGCCCACAGCGTCTCCGTCCTCGATGCCGCCACTGGTGCCAAGCTTGCCGAGTACTCCACCGGCGCGAACTCCAATCCCCGCAATATCGCCCGCGATGCCCTCGGCCGCTATTGGGTGACCTGCCACGGCTCCGACGAAATCCGCGTCCTCAATCCCGACGGCTCCACCGCGCACACACTCGGCCTCCCTTACGGCTCCGCCCCCTTCGGCGTCGCTCCTTCGCCCGACGGCCTGTCGCTTTTCGTCACCCTTTACGGCTCCGGCCGGCTCCAGCGTTACTCCGCAGCCAGCCCCGCCGCCGTTCCAGTCGCGCTCGACACGCCCTTCCCCACCCCCCGCGCCATCGCCGTCAGCGGCAACGGCGCCCGCGTCCTCGTCACCCGCTTCATCTCGCCCGAGCTCGAGGCCGAAGTCGGCGACTTTGTTTTCGCCGCCTCGCCAGCGCCCTCGCTGAGCCTCGCTCGGATCATCCGCCTCGAGGCCGCCAACACCCCCGACGGCGGCGACCGCGCCGCCGGCATCCCAAACTACCTGGCCGCCGTCGCCATTTCCCCCGACGGCACCCGCGCCGCCGTCGCCTCCAAACAGGACAACACCCAGCGAGGCCTCCTCTTCGGCGTCGGCGACCTCACCCACGAGACCACCACCCGCGCGGTCGTATCGTTTATCGACCTCGCGGGCACGAACGCCGAGATCCGCCACTCGCGGCGCGATTTCGACAACTCCGACAGCCCCAGCGCCCTCGCCTATACTCCCCTGGGCGACACCCTCCTCGTCACGCTTCAGGGCAACAACAAGGTCGCCGGCATCGATGCCTTCAGTCTCGCGCCGCTGACCACCCAGCAGACTCCCGGCTCCACCGAGACTTCCCCCGCCGTCATCAGCCTCGAACTTTCCTCCGGCCTCGCGCCCCAGGGCCTGCTCGTCGACGGCACCTCCGGCCGCCTCTTCACCCAGAACTTCCTGGACCGCTCGGTCACCGTGCGGGACGCCGCCCCTTTTCTCTCCGAGAACCGAACCAACCTTCCCCTCCTCGCCACCACCGGCACGGTTGCCATCGAACCGCTCGCCCCGCAGGTCCTCCTCGGCAAACAAATCTTCTACAACGCCGCCGACCCCCGCATGTCGGCCGACAGCTACATCAGCTGCGCCACCTGCCACGTCGACGGCGGTAGCGACGGCCGGGTCTGGGATTTTACCGGCCGCGGCGAAGGTCTCCGCCGCACCACCGACCTTCGTGGCCGCTCCGGCCTCGGCCACGGCAACGTGCACTGGTCCGCCAACTTCGACGAAATTCAGGACTTCGAGCACGACATTCGCGGCCCCTTCGGCGGCACGGGTTTCCTGCCGCTCACTCCGCAGCAGTTCGCCGCCCGGCATCCCTCGCCCGCCACGGGCAAGACCGGCCTTTCTCCCGAACTCGACGCCCTCGCCGCCTATGTTTCCTCGCTGACGCCCGCTTTCACGCCCCGCAGCCCCTCACGCAACGCCGATGGCACCTTCACCGCCGCCGCCCTCCGGGGCCGCGACGTGTTCAACGCCCAGAACTGCGCTTCCTGTCACTCCGGCGCCACGCGCACCGACAGCGCGACCGGCCCCTTGTCCACCCGGGTCCTGCACGATGTCGGCACGCTCTCCGCCCTCTCCGGCCTCCGCCTCGGCGGTGCCCTGGGCGGCATCGACACGCCCACCCTGCACGGCCTCCACGCCACCCGCAGTTTCCTCCACGCCGGCCAGGCCTCCACCCTCGCCGATGTCTTTTCCTATGCCGCCGGCTCCTTCCGCCTCGCCGCCGACGCCGAACCTATCACTCCCGCCTCCGTCGCCTTCTACCCGGACAATCCCAACGAGGGCGGCGGCGGCTTCGTCCGCGGCGTGCTCGGCGGCACCGCCGCCGCCATCGGCGACGGCTCGCCCACGCCCGGCGTCCGCTTCGCCGGCATCGACGGCGGGGCCGCCGGCGGGCCCGCCCGCCTCGCCCTCCGTTATATCCGCCAATACAACAACGGCACCGCCCTCCTCCACATCAACGGCGTGGAGCAGACCCTCAACGTCCTGCGCCAGTACCCCGACAACTCCTGGATGACGAGCGGCTGGCGCTGGATCGTCGTCGAGACCACGCTCCTGCCCGGCGCGACCAACACTGTCGAGGTCCTCCGCGGCAACGGCGACCTCCAGCTCAACGCCCTCCTCGTCGCCAACGCCGAGGACCTGGCCGCCGCCGAGCCCCACCGCCGCGTGCTCGGCCTTTCCTCCGGCGATCGCGACGACCTCCTCGCCTACCTCAACCAGCTCGACAACCGCGACGACACCGGCGCTCCCCTCGCCGCACCTGTCCCGCCCGCGCCGAGCGCCCCGGTCGTGGTCACCCCGCCCGCCGCCCAGACCCTCGCGGTCGGCAATGCCCTGCTGCTCACTGTCGCGGTCGGCGGCACCGGCCCCTTCACCTACCAGTGGTATCGCGATGTCACCCCAGTTGGCACCGATTCCCCCGAGTTCTCCCTCGCCTCCGTCACCCCGGCCGATGCCGGCGCCTACACCGTCCGGATAACGAACGCCCAGGGCGAAGCCACCTCCGTCCCCGCCCTGCTCACGATCAATCCGGCCCTCGCCATCGGCACCGCCACGCTGCCCGTCTTCACCGTCGGCCGCACCTATGACGTGACGCTCGAGGCCCTCGGTGGCATCGATGTCCGCACCTGGACCCTCGTCTCCGGTCCCCTGCCCGCCGGGCTCGCCCTGAGCGCCGACGGCCGTATTCACGGAATCCCTATTTCCCCTGCCCGTGCCGGCTTCACCGTCCGCGTCGCGGACAGCTCGGGTTTCGCCACACGCGCCCTTTCGCTCGACGTCCGTCCCGTCGGCGGTTTCTCCAGCGATCCGGATCTCCTCCTCCACTACACCTTCGACGAAGGCTCCGGCACCCGCGCCTGGGATGCCGCCCCCGCCGGCAACAACCACGCCACCGATCTTCCCGGCGCCTACTGGACCGCAAACGGCCGCTTCGGCGGCGCCTACGGCTCGTCCGACCTCAACGCGGGGCTGGCGCCCTTCTTCCCCGCGAACCAGTCCGACCTCGACTTCGATCCCCGCGCCCAAGCCTTCACCATCTCGGTCTGGATCCGCACCACCACGGACATGAGCTACCGTACGATCGTCAGCAAAAACGGCTTCGCGGACGAAAACTGGAACGTGCAATACCGCCTCTGGACCGCCAACAACTCGCCCACGAGCCTCCAGGGCATCTCCGGCAACAACTGGAGCGGCCAGATGGCCACCGCGCTCAACGACGGCCAATGGCATCTCGTCACGTTGGTGAATTTTTACGACACCCCTGCCTCCACCTGGCGCAGCCGCGTCTACTACGACGACGGCACGGCCTACACGCAGTGGAACACCGGCCCCGGCGGCCGCGTGAGCCGCCTCCTCGCGGTAGGCGACACCAGCAACGGCTTCAACGGCTGGAACGGCCAGCTCGACGACCTCCGCATCTACCGCCGCGCCCTGGGGCAGGCCGAGGTGGCCGCGCTCTACAACCCGCCCGCGATCGAAAGCTACGACACCTGGCTGGCCGCGCAGGCCACGCCCGTCCCCGCCGGCCAGCGCGCCACGACCGACGACCCCGATGCCGACGGCCTCCCCAATCTCCTCGAATACGCCCTGGCCGGCGACCCAATGTCCGCTGCTTCGGCCCCTTCCCCCACTCACTCCCTTAGTCCCTCACTCCCTCAATCCCTCCGCCTGACTTTCACCCGCCACCGCGCCGATCTCGACTACGCCGTCGAGGCGAGCGGCGACCTCGCCAGCTGGACCACGATCACCACCAATCCCGGCGCCGTCGGCGTCGAGACCACGGTCAGCGATCCCGTGCCCTTGTCGTCCGACAACCCCCGCCGCTTCCTCCGCCTGCGCGTGAGCGAGCGCTGAGGGCACCCTGGACTGCGGCAGCAGGCAGCCGCAGTCCAAAACCCGAATTTTCCGGCGGGTGGCCGCGCTCAAGCACGCAAGGCCGGCAGGCCGCGACGCAGGCGCAGGGAGGCCGCGCGTCCCACACTCAGACGCGGGGACAGCCCTTCGAGCGTCACCCAGGCTTCGTCGCGCGAGATCACCTCGAGCGCGCGCACCAGCCGCACCTGCACGATCAGGGAACGGTCCACCCGTGCGAAACTTTCTTCCGGCAGCAAGCGCTCCCACTCCGCGATCCCGCGCAGTACCGTCATGGGCGGCCCATCGCGCAGCAGAACCCGGGAGTAGGCGCCTTCCGCCTTGATCGCCGCGATCTGGCCCGCGTCCACGATCCTTACCCGGCCCCCGTCCTTCAGCGCCACCCGGTCGCCCAGGCCCAGCCGGCCCGCCGCTCCGTTGTCTCCGGAGCCTTCCCGGCCCGTCCCGGCAACCGCCGGGCTGCGCGCGAGCAGCCGCTCCACGGTGCGCGCGAGCCGCTCCGGTTCCACCGGCTTGAGCAGGTAATCGAAGGCACAGGCATCGAAGGCCTGCAGCGCGAAGGATTCGTAGGCGGTCACGAAAACCGTGACCGGCCGGAACGACAGGGTCGGCACCAGCTCGAAGCCGCTGCCGGGCGCCAGTTCCACGTCGAGGAACAACAGGTCCGGGCGCAGAGCCTCCGCCGCTTCCCGGGCCGATTCCAGGCTGTCGGCCTCGCCCGCGATCTCGATTTCCGGGTGCCGCGCGAGCAGGTCGCGCAGGCGTTTGCGCGCGGGGCGCTCGTCATCCACCAGCAGGGCGCGCAGGCGCGGGCTCATGCCACGATCTCCCTCCCTGCCGGGGCCAGAGGCCAGACCAGGCTCGCGATCACGCGTCCTGCCTCCTCGCGGTGCGCGAGCGTGGCGCGGCCGCCCGAGAGCAGCTCGAGGCGGCGCCGCAGATTGGCCAGGCCGATGCCGTGCGAATCGGACGTCCGCTCCCCGAGCCAGCGCCCGGTGTTGCCCACCTCGATCATGAGCGCATCGTCCGCGAGCCTGGCGGTGATGCGGATCTCGAGCACGCGCGGGCCGGCGCGGCGCCCGTGTTTGCAGGCGTTTTCGAGCAATGGCTGCACAAGCGCGGCCGGGACAGGCACCGAGCGGGCGGCGGACCCGGCCTCGATGGTGTGGACCAGACGTTCCTCGAAGCGGGATTTCTCCACCCGCAGGTAACGTTCGAGCAGGTCGAGCTCGGCACCGAGCGGGGCGAAGTCCTCCTGGGAGCGGAGGGCGTGGCGCAGGTAGCCGGCAAGCTCGCCGGTAATTTTTTCCACCGCCGCGGGATCGTCTTTTTGCGCCACGATCGTGTTGAGGGCATTGAATAGAAAATGCGGGTTCACTTGCGCCTGGAGCTGGCGCAGCTCCGCGGTGCGCGCCGCCGCCTCGAGCCGCGCGGCGCGGAGGGCGGCCCCGGCGGACTCCCGCCAGAGGAGGATGGCGAAGTAGAGGACGCTCCAGCCGAAGAAACTGCCGCAGCGCAGGAGCAGCACGAGGCGATCCAGCGCCGGCAGCGCCGCGGGCGCGAGCCGCGAGCGCAAGTCGATGAAGAGGAGGTGGCGGCACAGGCTCGTCTCGACCAGGCCCGCCGCCACGCAAAGCACTCCCGTGCCCGCCAGCAGGACCGGGGGCGAAAACCGCCGCCAGGGCACGCGGCTGTAAATTTCGCGCAGGAGGCAGGTGCCGGCGAAACCGAAGCCCGCCCGGCTGCCGCCGACGAGAGCGGCGTCGGCGAGCCCGAAGGCCGGCGTCAACAACAGGCATCCAAAGACCGCGACGAGGAACCAGCCCGTGATCTGCAGACGCCAGAAGACGCGGCCCCCCCAGCGCAGACGGTCTCCCGGCGCCGACGGGCGGCCTGCCTCCTCCGGCGGGGGCTCGTCCAGCAGTGCATCCAAGAGGCGGCTCATGCCACCCTTGCTAGGCGTTTCCCTCCGCAGGACCAAGCCTGGGCTGAGATCGCGGCCGACCCGCGGAGCCCGCCCCGGGGAAGGCCTACTGGGCCATGGCCACGACACGGTAGAACATCGCGGCCTCCGTCAGCGGCTCGGCAAAAAGCATCGGCCCGTTGGTGCCGGGCATGGCTTCGCCGATGTCGGTCCAGCCGGCGGTGAGGTCGGCGGTTTTTTGCAGCCGATAGTCCGAGCCCCAGCGCGAGACGAACTGGAGCTCGATCCAGTCGGAGCTCTCGGAGCTCGCCTCATCGGTCACGGCGACGGTGCGGATCCGTACGTCTTCCGCCATGATCGGCGCGGCGGGGGCAGGCCGGCTTTGCAGCCGTTCGGCGACGACCTCGGAAAGGCGGACCATCATCTGGGCCCGTTTCAGTTCCTGCACGGGCGTGGCGAGCGTGGACTGTCCGGCGAGGGTGCGCCGGGCCTCGGCCCAGACGGAGAGGTTGCGCAGCTCGACCGGCAGACCCGCAACAGGATCGGTGTCGGTGCCGCCAAGCGCGGCGGGGCGCAGGTCGTAAAACTCCTGCTGCTCGGCTTCGATCCCGAGGCCGTCGTAGTAGCGGGCGTATTTGTAGTCGGCCTCGCGGATCATCTGGATGCGGTTGGGCGGGGGCACGATGCCGTTGCCGTCGCCGCCGGCGGCGGACTGGCCGGCGTTGATGTCGTCGTAGGTGAAGAGGAGGTAGTCCTGCACGGCCGGCGCCTCGGAATCGAGAAGGAGGCTGCTGTAATCCACGCCGGCGAAGCCGTAGGAGGCGGCGCCCGGCACGCCGAGGAGCGAGCAGACCGTGGGCAGGAAATCGACGTGGGAGACGAGATGAGGCGAGACGCGGCCAGTCGGAAAGAGCCCGGGGTTGGACCAGACGAGCGGGACGCGGAGTACCTCCTCGTAACACATGAAGGCCTTCTGGCGCAGGCCGCCGTGACACATGCCCATCTCGCCGTGATCGGAAGTGCGGACCACGAGCGTCTGCATGCGCAGGGTCTCGCCGGCGGCGCTGGCGGAAAACACGTCGAGCAGGCGCTGCAGGTGGCCGTCCACCCGCTTCATCAGGTTGCCGTAGAAATTCAGGTAGGCGCGCTTCTGGGCGTCGCTGGGCAGGGGACCGAGGCCGTTGAGCCGAAGCGCAAGCTGCGCATGGGCCGTGGGCTTGTGGTTGAGGAGGAGGTCTTCGCCCACGGTGGGCGGCAGGTCGATGTCGCCGAGCAGATCGGCCTCGGTGTAACCGCCATCGAGGTAGTTGCCCGGATAGCCGAGCACGTCGTGCGGATTGACGAGCGAGAGAACGAGGCAGAAGGGTTTTCCGCCGGGGTTGTCGCGCTTGTGTTCGAGGTAGGCGATGGCGTCGTTGGTGAAACGGGTGTCGTGGTCGGCGGCGCCGCCGCCGAAATTTTCGGTTTTCACGTCCTGGCCGGCGTCGGGAGCATCCCACTGGTCGAAGCCGTAGCGGGAGATGTCGTCGTGGCGCAGGGTGTCGTCGGCCCCCTCGACCGCCTTGCTGAGGTGCCACTTGCCCTTGTAGACGACTTCGTAGCCGGCGGCCTTGAGCACGGTGGCGAGGTTGGGCAGCGCGGGATCGAGCTGGTGTTCGACCGCGGACTGCGGGAAGTCCTCGGTGAGCGTGTCCACCGAGCGGTGCTGCGCGGGAAAGAGCCCGGTGAAGAGCGTGTTGCGCGAGGGGGTGCACATGCAGGTGTTGGCGCAGGCGCGCTCGAAAGACAGGCCCTGGGTGCGCAGGGCGGTGAGGGCCGGCAGGTTGGCCGCGGCCCAGCCTTCCGGGAACCACTGGAGGGCGCGCTCCTGGTCGGTGAGAAAGAGGATGAGGTTCATGCCCACCGTGGCGGGCGGGATGCCGCCGTCGGCGCGGGCGGAGGGCACGAAGACGTTGAGCAGGGGCTGGCCGGCGGCTACCGCACCGGCGGCGGCACAGGACTTGAGAAAGGCTCGGCGAGAGAGGGCGCGGGTGGCGGGTGTGGACATGGGGCTGGGCGGTTTGCGATCGGTTGAAGGGGTTTCGAGGCAAGGTCACGCAGGCCTGAACCAAAGCGGCGGCTTTTTTAACGAAAACGCCCTGCGGATTCCGCGACCGGTGGTGCCCTACCCATCGCGGACGCAGCGGAAGCCCAGATTGGTGCTCGCGCTGTCGGGGGTGTTGCCGTTGCGCGCATCGACGCGATAGCGGTTGCAATAACTCGCATGGCACAAGTAGCTGCCGCCGCGCGTCACCCGCCGGTCGCCCGCACCCGGTCCGGCCGGATCGCGATGGGGACTGCGCGCGTAATAGCCGGGGTCGAACCAGTCGCGGCACCACTCCCACACGTTGCCGGCCATGTTATAGAGTCCGAAGGAGTTGGCCCGAAAACTCCTCGCCGGCGCCGGGCCGTAATGACCGTCCGCCTCGGTGTTCCGGACCGGAAATTCTCCCTGCCAGACGTTCATCCGGTGCCGGCCCCCGGGCTCGAGTTCGTCGCCCCAGGGGAAGCGGTTCGCATGCGGCAGCCCGCCGCGCGCCGCCCGTTCCCACTCCGCCTCGGTCGGCAACCGCTTGCCCGCCCAGGCCGCGAAGGCGACCGCATCGTGCCACGACACCTGTACGACCGGGTGCGCCCAGCGTTGCTTGATCGTCGATCCCGGGCCTTCCGGGTGCCGCCAGTCGGCGCCCTCGATCCGGCACCACCACTCCGAACCCCACACCCGCGAGCCGGCCGTCCCGTGCCGTCCGGGCAAGTGCCCGGCAAAGACAAAGGCCCAGCCGAGCCGTTCCGCCTCCGTGCGGTAGCCGGTGGCGTTCACGAAGGCGTTGAACTGCTCGTTCGTCACCGTCGTCTCATCCATCCAGAAAGGCGCCAATTCCACCTCGTGCACCGGCCCTTCTCCGTCGGCCACGAAGCCGTAGTCGCGCTCGTTGCCCATCAGGAAAACGCCGCCCGGAATCAAACGCATGCCGCCGGTGGCGCCCGTAGTCACGCGGGCAAGGACGCCCTCGCCGTCGGGATGCGCGGCGGGAGCCGCCGAAACGCGTTCCGGGGCACAGCACTCGTTTTTAGCAGGCGGCTTCACGTCCTCGATTGTCTTTGCACGGACGCCCGGCCCGTCAACCCCGCCGCCCGCTTGCTCGCGATCCGCGTCCTTCTAAGAAGAGGGCATGCGCCGTCCTCCTTCATGTCCCGCCCTGCCCGCCCTTCGGCTCGCCTTCCTCGCGGTGCTTCCCTCCTTGCTCGGGCTCGCCGCCCTCCGCGCCCAGCCCGTCATCCAGACCGTCTTCTACGACCTGCCGGCGAATCTCCTGCCCGCCGTCATGCCGGCGCCCACCGCACAACTCGCAGCCGTGCCCGGCTATCCCGACGACCCCGCGCGGCTTACCCTCATTGCCCGGCTCTACCTGCCCGATCCCGCGGTCCACGGTCCAGGTCCCTACCCGGTCGTCCTTTTCCTTCACGGGTCCGGCGGACTCTGGTCGAACGACACCATCCCCGCCTCGATCACCGCCACCAACGCCCCCGCCTCCCAGTTCCGGGACTGGGGCAACCTGCTCGCCGGGCTCGGCTACGCTGCGCTCTTCCCCGACAGCTTCAACCCCCGCGGCATCGCCGGCGATTTCGAGGGGCGGACCCCGCACCACGACCCCGCCGAGGACGACGCCCTCTGTTCGCCGAACTACGAACGCCCGAAGGATGTCGTCGCCGCGCTCGAGTATCTCGCCTCCCGCTCCGACATCGACCGCGACCGCATCGCCCTCATCGGCTTTTCCCACGGCGCGCAAACCGGCATGAACGCGCTCCTCGACGCTTCCGTCGATCTTGGCACCTACCAGGTCGACTACACCGACCTCGTGCCCGATCCCGACCACCCCGGGGAGTTCATCGAACAGAAGGTGAAGAAAGTCGTGCCTTCGCCCGTCCGCATCCCCGCGCAGCTCCCCATCCCGAAGTTCTGCGCCTTCTACTACGGCGGCGGCGGGCACAACGGTTACCACGGCTCGCCCTCCTCCACTGCGGCCGGCCGTTACATGCTCGACCGGCGCACCACCGCCATCCTTTTCCATGGCACCGGAGATTCGCTCATGGGTATCACCGACCTCGCCGCCACGCCCATCACCGGCACGCTGTATCCGATCAAGCAGGTCCTCGCCTCCGGCGCCCAGGCCGCTGCGCTGGGCCTTCCCAATCCCATCGTCCGCCACTACCTCCTCGACCGCACCGCCGTGCAAACCGCAGGCCAGCGCGTCGGCCATTCCTTCGACCTCGGCACGGTCACGATCGCGGCCCCGGAGGACTGGGACAGCGCCAATGAAAGCCCCAACCAAAAAGCCCGCCGCCTCGCGCGCGACGAGGTGCTGCGCTGGCTCGATTTTAAGCTCGGCCCCGTGCCGCCCCTCACCCTCGGGCCCGATGCCGCCCAACCCGTGACCCACGTCGAGGCCGCCTGGCCCACGCGCCCGCGTCTTCGCTACAAACTCGAGCGCAGCGAAACCCTCGCGGCCGGGAGCTGGACCGACGCCACCGCCGAAAGCGACGGCACCGGCGCCCTTTCCACCCACACCGAAGCGCTTCCCGCCGGCGATCGCCTCTTCTTCCGCCTGCGCTACCAACCCGTCGCCGCGCCGACGGCCACCCCCGAAAACGCCGGCTTTTTCCTCAGTTACGCCGATTTCGGGTTCTGAGCGTATAAAGTTAAACTGTATCCGAAAATCGGGGCTGAAAGGTAGGGCGGGACCGCTGGGACCGCCGGGTTCGGGGACGGATCGCTGGCGCTCCCCGTTTCACCTCAAACCGGCGCGCCCAGCGGTCGCGCCCTACCAAATACGCTATAGGCGGCCGGCCGGACCGCTTTCGGCGCGGAACCGCCCCGCCAAGGGCCGGTCAATCCGCCCCATGCCCCGGCTCTTCGATCACATCGACCTCCGCGTGCCCGACCTGGCGGCAGCGGCACCGTTTTACCGGGCGCTGCTGCCCGCGCTCGGTTTTACCCGGGAAGTCCTCATCGAAGGCTGGCTGCAATTCGAGGCCGAAGGAGAAGGCGAAGCGTCCACCGAGTTTTTCGGCCTGACCGAGGACCCGGCGCATCGGCCCAATGCCATCCGTATCGCCTTTCACGCCGCCTCACGGGGCCGGGTGGACGAGCTCGCCGCGCTGCTGCCCGCTATGGGGGCACGCCGCATCGAGGGGCCTGGTTTCGAAAGCGAGGATCTCGACACCTACTACGCGGTGTTTTTCGAGGATCCCGTGGGCAACCGCCTGGAAATCGTTCACCGCACACGAAAGTTCGTTTCCTCGGTGGCGCCCTAGCCGGGGCTGGCTAGGCTCCGCCACCATGACCGAGTCCGAACCGTCCGCCGCCCCGGCGACCGACCCTTTCCCTGCCGGAACCGTGGACGCCGGCCTGTACGGCACCCAGGCGGAGGGGCTCGAGCACAGCTTGGTCGTTCTGGCGATGGGCGAAGACTGCTGGCTGGTCCCGGACGAGGCCGGCCATCACTTGCGGGTCGAGCCGGCGGCCGCCGCGGCGGTGCGGCGGCAGTTGGAGAACTTCGACCGCGAAAACCTCGGCTGGCCGCCGCACGCGCCTCTCGTCGAGCTGGCACCGGTGCGGCGGCATCCGCCTTTGTCCCCTCTGCTCTGGCTGCTCGCGATCCTGGCGGTTTTCTGGGCCCAACTACGGTCGTCGGTCCTGACCGAGACCTGGCTGCTCGATGCCGACCGCGTGTTTGGGCACGGCGAATGGTGGCGAATGGGCTCCGCGCTCTGGTTGCATGACGACCTCGGACATCTGGTTTCCAACGCCGGCAGCGGCCTCCTGGCGTTTTCCGCGGTGGTACTCACCTTCGGGCCGGTGGGCGGCTGGATCCGGATCCTGGTTTCGGCGCTGGCGGGCAACCTCGCCGCCGTCGCGGTGCACCATGGAGGCGGCTATCGTTCGCTGGGGGCCTCCACGGCCGTTTTCGCAGGGCTGGGCCTGCTCACCGGGCAGGCCGTCCGCGCGGCGGCACGAGCCGGCCCGCGCCGCCGCTTCCGCCCAATACTGGTGCCTCTCGCCGCAGGCCTGGCCATGCTGGGGCTCTTCGGCGCCGGAGACGTGAACGTGGACGTGCTCGCCCATGCCACGGGTTTCGGAGCGGGCCTGGCCGTCGGTTTCGTCGCCGACGGCGCCCCGGTTTTTTCTCCGGCAAAAATGGCGTTCAGCGGGTGAGCAGGAAGGTCTGCTCCACCGGCTCCGCGCTCTGTACCTTGGGCGCCACCGGTCGGCCCCATTGCCAGGCCAGCACCGTCACCCGCAGGGGAAAACGCGCCCGCGCCGGCAGTTGAACGATGCGCAACCCGTCGCCATCCACCTCCGCCGGCCCGCTCAGCACCGTATAGCCCACCGGCAGGCCGGCGGACGAGGTGGCGCTCAGCCGGATCGTCCCCGCGGCAGCGGAGCGGGTGCCGATCGGCGGGAAGGCAATCGTCTGCGCGGCGCCTTCTTTCCGGTGCGTGGGCACGACCATCTCGGCTTGTTGCACCGCGGGCTTGTAAGCGGCGTCGCCCGCCTGCACGGCGGCGAACCACAGGGAAACCTGGCCTTTTTTCCACGCGTAGAGCGCCTCGCGGTCGAAACGGAGGACGAAGGTTTCGGGCGCGGTTTGCTCGAAGGGACCGCAGATTTTCTCGATCGTAACCGGGCCGTCGGCGTGGCCCAGCGGAGCGCCCACCGGAAGCTGGGTCCAGCCCGTGAGCCGCCCGCTGACCGCGGGCACGGTGTCGAGAAAGGCGGTGCCGAGCCGGAAGGTAATGCCGTCGGCCTCGGGCAGGAAACGCAGGCGCACCTGCGCATGGGAATCGCTCTGCCCCACCAGCGCGCCCTCCTGGGTATAGCCGACCAGTTGCGGCTTCAGCCCGCGCCAGGCGGCATGATAACGCTCCGTCTCGCGCGCCAGCTCCTCGTCGAAATACCAGAAGGCTTCCTTCGGGTTTCCCGTGTAGGCTCCCACCGGCGCGGCCGGCGCGGTTGGAGCGCGGTCGCGACGCCATTTGTCCACCAGCCAGCCGGTTTTGGTTGGATCGATGGGGATGAGCCGCGGAGACTGGCCGGCGGGGCTCTCGGCGGGCAGGCGATACTGCGCCGCCTTGCGCAGGTAGAGGGCGAGGTAGGCGGCCTTGGCGTCGGAAGAGGCGAAATGCCCCTGGCCGGGGTTGGCAAGCATGCTGAGCGGGGTCAGCGGATGGGCCTCGCGGTCGCGGAGGCCGCCTGCCGACCACGAATCGGCCGACTCGTATTCGCCCATGGTTTCGAGGCAGGGCACCCGGTCGACGGTGCGGTCGCCCCAGATGTCGGGCGCCCACTGCTCGTGGCGGAAATAAGGCCACTGCCCGCTGACCGAGAGGGCGGCCAGCGTGCGCCCCGGCTTCCAGGCCGCGAAATAGTAGGGCCAGCTCGCCGCCGCGGAGTGGCCGAGAGGGACGACAGGGGCGTAGTTGATTTCCTCATACCCGGACACTTCGGCCAGGTCGGCCAGAAAACGCTCGAACACCGCGCCCGCCCCCCGGTCGAAGCGGAACAGGTGATCGAAGGGCCGGGCCACCCAGACCATCCCGAAGCCCAGCCCGGCCATCGCGCGCCGAAAACCCGGGTTTTCGAGGATATGGATCTCCTCCATGTTGTGCTGGGCGACGACAAGCGCGCGAAGCCGCGGTGCGGCGGGAGGCACCCAGAGATAGGCCCGGCTGTCTTCGGTGCCTTCCACCGGCACCGAAAACTGCCAGACGCCGTCGCGCGACTCGGGCCGTGGCACCAGGCGATGGCCGGCCTCGGCCGAAACCGTCGCGCCCTGGCCGCGGCGGGCGGTGAGACGCCAGCTCTGCGGCCCGGAAGGAAACACGGTCACCGAGCCGCTCGCCGCGACTGGGCCGGGACTGGGATCGATGCGCACCTCCGTGGCATTGGCCACGCGCCACGAAAGCTTGACCGGCCCGGGCTCCCAGGCGGAACCGGGGCTCGCGGTGAAGGCGGCGATGACCGGGACCGGTTCCGCGAAAGCCCCGCCGGTGTTAACGATCTGGAAACCCGCGAGCTTGAGCCGCTGGGTGCGATCGCCACAGGGCAGCGCCGTGTAGCTGAAGGAAAAGGCAGGCCCCGCGACATTTTCAAAACGCACGTAGTTGCCCTGGTCGATGTCGGTTCCGGCCCCGAAACTCGGATCGGCCGAGCGAAGGTAGCCCGAGCCGTCGGCCTTCGGGTTGCCCGCCCCGCCGCGGATGTGGATCGTCTGCGCTCCGAGCGACACGCTCCCGCCGCGAGCGGCGCCATCGTCGTAGAGATAAACGCAGACATCGCAGGTGCGGAACGGCAGGCCGCTCACCGTGACGTTTCCGGGCATACCCTCGTATTGGTCGGCCACGGTGGCAAAGACGCCGGCGTCGTCGTCGGACTCGGCCTGGCGCCGGTGGGTGTTGGCTCCGGCTCCGCCCGTCACGGCGATGGAGGTGCCGGCGATCCGCGCACCGCCCGAGCCCAGCGGGTCGGTCAGCCTCGCGGTGGCCCCGGCTGCCGCCGGTCCCACGAGGTTGTTCCAATGATCGGCACGGACGACCCCGGCCACGGTCGCGGGGCTGAGGCCGCGGCAATCGGGCGGCAGGAGCTTGACGCTTATCACGCCTTCGGGGGCGGCAGCGGCGAACGAAACCTGGGCGACAAGCAGGCCCAGCAGCGCGGGAAGGCGAGAGAGGATCATCATCGGAGAAAAGCAGCCTGGACGGCGGGACGATCGGCATCGCGCGTCGGCCCGGCCGGAACCGCTCCCCTTAAGCGCCGCTGCCGCTGCCACGGCAGCTCCCGACTGGGTTTCCCTGGAAACCGAATCGGCCGATCGCCGGGCGTTCCCGATAGAGGTTAACCTGCTCCCAGGGAAGCGCATCAGCGGCCGGAGCCTCTCCGGGGGCACATCGGCCCGCACGTCCGGTCTCAGATAAGGCACCCATAGCTTCTCCATGAAATCCTCCGCCTTGTTCTGCCTGGCCGCACTCAGCTGCCTGCCCTCGCTCGATCTGGGGGCCGACGAATCGGTCGAAACGATCGTGACGGCCGAAAAGAAGGATGCGCCGGCCGAACGGGAAAAAACACTACTCACCGCCGCGCAAATAGACGAGCTGCTCGCGCCCATCGCCCTTTATCCCGATCCCCTGGTCGCGCTCATCCTGCCGGCCTCGACCTTTCCGACCGATGTCGTCCTGGCAGCGCGTTATTTGAAGGACGGCAAGGATCCGGAAGCGATCGAGAACCAGACTTGGGACGATAGCGTGAAGGCTCTTGCCCGTTACCCCGAAGTGCTGAAGTGGATGGATGAAAACCTCGCCTGGACGCAGCAGCTCGGCGCGGCCTTTCTGGTCCAGCCTGCCGCCGTGATGAACGGTACCCAGCGCCTGCGCGCGGCCGCCGTGGCCGCCGGCAACCTCAAGGACACCCCCGAACAAAAGGTCGTGGTGGAACGCGAGGTCATCCGCATCGTCCCCGCCGAGCGGGAAGTGATTTACGTGCCCGTCTACGATCCGATCTACGTGTATCGCCCGCGGGTCGTCGAGGTCTGTGGCCCCGGGCCCCTGGTCACCTTCAGCATCGGTTACCGGACCGGCTTCTGGCTCTCCTACTACTGCAACTGGGGTTACAACTCGGTCGTGTATATCAACCGTCCCCACCGCACGGTGTATTGGTACAGCCATCCGGCCTGGTCCTGCCCGAGCCCGGCGGTGGTGGTCCATCACCACGTCTGGCGGCCGGCCCCGGTGCGGGTGCAGGCGGTGTGCCGCGATTTCGAACGACGTCCCGTTCACCGGGTGGTGCAGCCGACTGCCAACACCTACGTGCAAAACCGTCCCGGACACGAGGCGCCCCCCCCACACGGTTTCGCCCGTTCGGACGATGCGGACAGCCGCCGCAGCCGGCCCGAGACCGGCCGCCCCGAACGCCGTGAAGTCGCCGCGACCGCGCCCGCGGTCACGAATCGGCGCGACCGTGAGAACCTCAACCCCCGCCCCTCGCGTTCGGCCGAGAGCACCCGGGTTGAGTCCGCTCCCGCCCCCGCACCCGCGATCTCCGACGCCGGAGATCAGGTTCAAACCGGGCGCCAGATGGCCGACCGGAGAAACCGGAGGGATTCCATCCCCGCCCGCGTCGAGGCAGGCGGTGCCGTTTCCTCCATCCCGGCGGCCCCGGCCACCGAACGCCCCCGCCCGTCACGCGCGCCGACAGTGACGGTGAACACGGATACGTCCGCCCCGTCGCCGGCGCCGCGCGTCGATCGCCGCGACCGCAGTGGCTCCACCGCCGCCACCGGCGCGACCACGCACGGCTCGTCCGTTTCCTCATCGGGTTTCGGCCGCAACCCGGGAGAGAACCAAGGTTCCCGTCGCTCGTCGGGCAGCTCCCTTTCGTCCGGGGCCGCGACTTCGTCCGGCGAAGTCCCCGTGACGCGGCCCGCACCGGCTGCCTCAAGTCTCCCCCGCCGCAGCGATTCGCGCCGGGAAAGCTCCGCCGGAAACACGGTGATCGCCTCCACGTCCACCGCCTCCTCCGGAATGGGTCAGCGGCGCTCCGCCGCCATGGAACAAAGCCGCGGCTCGGCGGTTCGCGCGGAGGTCCAGTCCTCCGGCAGAGCGCCCCGTCAAGGCCGGAGCGGTGAGGGAACGACAAGTTCCTCGGCCATCGAGTCCGATTCGGAGCACAGCGGCGGGCGCACCCGCCGCTAGGCGCTGTCTTCGAAATAATCCAGCGCTCTGCTGAAGCCCTGCGGGTGGTCGGGAAATCAGGCTGGGCCGGCGTTGGCCTCGGTGGCACGGGCCTCCGGCCCGCCTCCACCTCGGCCGCCTTGGCCGAGCCTGGTTTCCCGACCACGGAGCACCGGTCTATTTCGAAGACAGCGCCTAGGGCCAATGCCGTTAAGGCATTCGCAGCTGTACATCACCTGCGATAGCGGG
>CBINGR010000029.1:0-57522 GCA_966250295.1 uncultured Akkermansia sp.
GTTTTTGTTCATCATCACCCGCTGCCACATGATGGGGTGGGCGATGGCGGGGTTGGAGCCGACGAAGACGAGGACGTCGCTCTCCTCGAAGTCCCTGTAGGTGTAGGGAGGGGCGTCGAAGCCGAAGGACTGCTTGTAGGCCACGTGAGAGGTGGCCATGCACTGGCGGGTGTTGGAATCGCAGTGGAGCCCGCCCATGCCGAATTTGAAGAGGACGCCGAGGAGGGCCATTTCCTCGACGGGGATCTGGCCGGTGGAGAGATAGGCGATGCTATGCGCGCCGTGGGCGGCCTGAATGCCCTGAAGGCGTTCGGTGAAGACGCGGAGGGCGGTGTTCCACGTGGTGGGCTCGAGACGGCCGGTCCGCGGATCGCGCAGGAGCGGGGTGGTGGCGCGATCGGACGCGGCGAGGGGAGCGAGGGCCTCCCAGCCCTTGGGGCAGGCCATGCCTAGGTTGACCGGGTAGGCGGGATCGGCCGAAAGGTTGATCGCCTTGCCCTCGGCGTCGAGGTGAACATGGAGCGAGCAGCCGGTGGCGCAGAAACCGCAGATGGACCGGGTGGTGGCGGCGGGGGCGAGGCGGGAGGGGACCTGCGGAAGGCTGAGGCCGTGCGCGGCGGGATTGCGCACGAGTTCGCTGGTCATCGGGCCCTCGTGGGCGCGAACGGTAAGGAGCGAGGAATCGAGAGCGGGTGTGGGCATGACCGGTAAACTCCCTGGGGGAAAGCAGGTGTCCCGCCATCGCCGGGAAAAAATCGCTGAGGCCCTTGAATCGTTTTGTGGTTTAGGATGAGCGGATTTGATCGTGGGGCCGAGTGGCCCGGGCGAAATCGAATCGCTTTCTCTTTGCAGGTACGCGGCCCGATGCAGGTCTTGATAGACGGAGTTGCCGGTCCGTCGTCCGGGTGCGGTCCCGGACTTGAAGCGATGAAGGCGGGTGCCCGCGTCGGCGACGGAAGCGGAGATCAATGGACCGGGCAACTCGGCGCGATGGCGGAGAGACCGGGCATCTTGGGCGAATCGACGGCGCGGAAGTAGAGGGCGCGCTCGAGCCCTTCGCCGAGGACGAAGAAGGTGAAGGCAAACAGGGCTTCGCCGAGAGAGAAAAACAAGATGGCGAAGGCCGCTGCGGCGAAGCGGGCGATCAGGTGGCCGAAAAGGGGGCCGCGCTGGAGCCGGGCCGGATGCGAGGGGCCGAAGAGACTGAGGGATTCGAGGAGAAGCTTG
This sequence comes from uncultured Akkermansia sp., assembly GCA_966250295.1. GTDB lineage: Bacteria > Verrucomicrobiota > Verrucomicrobiia > Opitutales > Opitutaceae > IMCC26134_A. Next base: position 1,228 of record CBINGR010000029.1, read on the forward strand.
GCGGCGAGTGCGGCGGCGGCGGCCGGCGCGGAGGCGAAGGCCAGGGCCGAGACCGCGACGGTGCCCCCCATGCGGCCGAAGGTATGGAACGGGCGCCAGAAGCGGCGGCGGGTATCGATATAGATCATCGCCGAGCTGAAGACGCCCGCGCCCGTGATTGCGATGGCTGCGCCGCCGATGAGTGACGCGGAATGACCAAGGACCAAGGACCAATGACCAATGGAAACGGCAAGCGGGGCGGGGAGATGCAGCGCGGTGGTGAGCGTGGGAAGCCAGGGGATGAGCGCTACCAAGGCGACCAGGGGGAAGGCGGCGCCGAGGAGGACGGCTTCGCGCGAGAGCCAGGATTTTCTGAGGCCGAGGAAAACGCGCCAGGCGCGGAGGGGCTGGCCGAGATGGAAGACGCTGGCGGCCAGGCCGGCGGCGAACAACGCCGCGGCGGCGCCATTTAGGATGGATGACTTGTGATGGATGATCTGGCCGGCGATCAGGAGGCCAAGGGCCAACTGGGAGAGGCTGAGGATGCCGACGAGCGCGAGGTGGGCGTGCTGGGGGCGAAGGGTATCGGCGTCGGCGGCGCGGAGGTTTTCGGGAAGCGGGTTTTTGGAGATGTAGCGGGTGGAGGGGCGGGTATAGGAGGAATCGGTTCCGCTGATGGCGGCGAGGCGGGCGTCGGGCTTGATCTCGGCGGAGACCGTGACGATGCGGATGGCCTGGGTGGGGCAGGACTGGACGCAGGCGGGAGCCTCGCCGTCGGCGAGGCGGCCGTGGCACATGTCGCACTTGCGGACGATCCCGAGACGTTCGTTGTATTTGGGAACGTCATACGGGCATTTGAGCACGCAGTAGCTGCAGCCGATGCACTGGTCGTCGAGGTGGCGAACGACACCGGTGACGGGATCTTTTTCGTAGGCCAAAACCGGGCAGCCGTTGAGGCAGCCGGGATCGGCGCAATGATGGCAGGCGGTGGTGACGGTCTGCTGGAAGGGCGCGCCGCAGGCGGAGGAGGGGAGAGGATCCGGCTGAAAGTCGTCGGTCTTGGCGGCGGCATCGGCCCGGAGAGGCGCGGCGAGGGCGGAGAGACCGTAAACGACGCCCACGTCGCGCCAGGTTTCCTCCTGGTCGAGGCCGTTGAGGGAATGGCAACCGGACACGCAGGCCTTGCAGCCGGAGCAGGAATCGAGGTCCACTTCGAAGGCGTATTGCTCGCCCGGGCCTGGCTTGGAGAGCGGGATGATCTCGCGGAAACGCTCGGCGCGCCAGGCCGAGGGCTGAAGCGCGTGGGCGGAGGCGGCGCGGGTGACGGGAGTCTGGAGCCTCTGCTGCTCGGCGAGGAGCTCGGCGAGATAGGCGGAAAGGTCGGGACGGGCGGAGAGAGTTCCGCTCGATGCAGGGCGCGAGGACTCGGGAGCGAGAGTGGGCATTGTTATAGATCTATAGGGCCTATAGGACTCATAGGACCTATGGTCTTTGACCTCAGTAGACGTCGCGCTGATAGCGTTTGGCGGCCTTGAGGGCCTGGACGTAGGCGGCGGCCTCGGCGGGGGTCTTGTTGCCGGCCTTTTCGACGACCTGGTGAAGGGCGGCGTCGACGTCCTTGGCCATGCGGGAGGCGTCGCCGCAGACGAAGAAGGAGGCGCCCTGCTCGAGCCACGCGTAGAGCTCGGCGGCGGCTTCGAGCATGCGGTTCTGGACGTAGATCTTTTCCTGCTGGTCGCGGGAGAAGGCAAGGTCGAGGCGGGTGAGCACCCCGGAGGCCTTCAGGGCTTCGAGCTCTTCGCGATAAAGGAAGTCGGTGGCGGCCTTTTGGTCGCCGAAGAAGAGCCAGTTTTTGCCGCTGGCCTTCGTCGCGGTACGCTCCTCGAGGAAGGCACGGAAGGGGGCGATGCCGGTGCCGGGGCCGACCATGATCATGGGGGCGGCGGGATCGGCCGGCGGGCGGAAGGCCTTGTTGGAGTGGACGAAGACGCCGACCTTGCCGAGGGCGAGCGCCCGTTCGGCGAGGAAGGTGGAGCAGGCGCCCTTGCGGGCGCGGCCGTTGAGCTCGTAGCGGACGGCGCCGACGGTGAGATGGACCTGGCCGGGGTGGGCCTTCGGCGAGGAGCTAATCGAGTAGAGGCGCGGGGCGATGGGCTTGAGCGCGGCGGCGAAGGAGGAAGGGGCGGGCTTTTTGGCGACAGCGAGGAGGGCGTCGATCACGTGGTGGGGCGCGGGCGAGGCCCCGGCGAGGCCCAGAAGCTCGAGGAGAGCGGGCGAAGGTTTGCCGAGATCGAAGCACTCGGTGAGGGCGCGGCGAAGCGGAAGCTCGCCGGCCTTGGTGGGCACGGCCTCCTCGCCGTCGGCACCGAGGGCGGCGAGGACTTCGGAGACGAGACCCGGGCAGTTCTGCGGGACGACGCCGAGAGCATCACCGGCTTCGTAGCTGAGAGCGGCGCCGGCGGCGGAGAGATCGAACTCGACATGGTTGACCTCCTTGGCGGAGCCGGCGGCGTTGAGATTGCGTACGGCGAGAACCGGGGCGGGGAAGGGGTTGGATTTGGAATACGAAGCTTCGGTGGCCGGCTCCGGCAATGGCGAATGACCAAGGTCCAATGCCGATTGAGCGGCAGGGGCGGAGCCAAAAGCGCCCAGGGCGGCGTGGAGCCAGGTTTCGAAGGGCTTTTCGTAGTCGGTGTCGCACTCGGCGCGGGGAAGGACACGTTTGGCGCCGCGTTTTTCCAGGTAGACGTCGAAATCTTTTCCGGCCTGGCAGAAGAGGGTGTAGTTGGTGTCGCCGAGGGCGCAGACGGAATAGCGGACGGAGCCGAGCGCCGGGGCGGAATCGGCGCCGAGGGCGGCGTGGAGGGCCTTGGCGCTGTCGGGCGGCTCGCCGTCGCCGTAGGTGGAGGTGATGAGCAGGAGGTTGGAGTGAGACTGTAGCGAATCCGCGGATACGGTGGAGACATCGAGGATGGCGGGGGCGAAGCCGCGCTTGCCCGCCTCCTTGGCGGCCTTCTTGGCGAGGGACTCGGCGGTGCCGGTCTGCGTGGCGTAGAGAATGGTGAGGGGCGTGAGCGCGGCGGGAGCCGGGGCCGCGGAGGCGGCGCCGCCGGGCTGGCGCGAGAAAAGGCCGGCGAGAAAGCCGTTGAGCCAGGCGCGCTGCTCGGGCGTGAAAGGGGCGGTTTCGGGAAGGGAGGGAACCGGAGTCATTTAAGATTTATGATTTGAGAGTGATGATTGGAGCGGCGGCGGGGCGCTGGCTCGCGGTCGGTTAACTGAGAAGTTCCTGGAGCTGTTTCACTTCGTGACGGCGGGTCCACTCGACGAAGGTCTCGCCGGTGCGGCGGTGCTTTTGCCAGGTGCCGAGAACCTTGACGACGACGTCGAGGAGCTCGGTGGCGCGGACGCCCTTGAAGATTTCGCGGGCGATGCCCTGTTCCTGATCCATGCCGCCGCCGAGAACCATGTGGTAACCCTCGCCGCCATCGGCGAGCTTGGTGGAGATGAAGCCGATGTCGCCGCAGTAGTGCTGAGCGCAGGAGTGGGCGCAGCCGGTGACGTGGATGTTGACCGGCTGGTCGATGTCGATCCGGGAGGGGAGATCCTTGATGAGCTGGAGCGCATGGGCCTTGGTGTCGGCCGAGGCGTATTTGCAACCCCAGCTGCCGGTGCAGGCGATGATGCCGCCGGTGGCTAACGAAGCCTCGTGGTAGAGGCCCATGCTGACGACGGCGCGCTGAACGGTGGGCAGGAAAGAGTCGGGAATGTGGGGGATGAGGACGTTCTGCCAGGCGGTGAGGCGGAGCTCGCCCTTGCCGTAGTTGGCGGCGAGGTCGGCGAGGCGGTGCATCTGTTTCGGGGTGAGGCGGCCGACGGGGCAGCCGACGCCCAGGGAATTGAGGCCGGGCTGGGCCTGGCGGCGGGCGCCGATCCAGCCGTGTTTTTCGGCGGGCCGGCGGGCCTCGCAAGCCTCGGGAGGAACGCGCAGGAGAGGGAAGGAGACGCGTTTGCCGGTCTCGGTGAGGAACCACTCCACGCCCTTGTCCTCGAGGAGATATTTGAGGCGGGCCTTTTTGCGGTTGGTACGATCGCCGTGGTCGATGAAGACACGGAGCATGGCGATGGCGACCGGGACGGCCTGGTCGGGGTGAAGGAGGAGGCCGGTGTCGCGGGCGAAGTCCTTGTGCCCGGTAATGCCGCCGAGGTGCAGGCGGAAGTAGACCCCGGGAGCGACGCCCTGGATGGCGGGCGCGGCGGAGAGGGTCTTCTCGGTGACGCGGGTGGCGAAGAAGCCGATGTCGTTGGTGTCGGCTGCGACCGAGAGAGAGCCGCCGTTGTCGAAGGAGATGTTGAACTTGCGAGGCAGGTCGAAGAGGTCGCGGCGGTTGAGAACGTAGTGGTGGAGCGCGAGGGCGTAGGGGCGGACGTCGAGGATTTCGTCGGGCGCGAAACCCGAATCGGGCGAAGCGGTGATGTTGCGGAGATTGTCGGCGCCGGAACCGCGGGAGCTCAGTCCGAGCTCGGCCAGACGCATCAGGACTTTCACGGCATCCCGCGGCTTTATCTCGCGGAGCTGGAGGTTGCCGCGGGTGGTGACGTGGGCGTAAGCGCCGCAGAGTTCCTTCGCGAGGTCGGCCAGGCCATGGAGCTGGTGGCTGGTGACACTGCAGCCGGGAATGCGGAGGCGCAGCATGAAGCTATCCTGCGCCGGGGCGACGTGGAAGAGCCCGTGCCAGCGGAAACGGTAGTTGTGCTCGGCGTCGGGAGCCTTGTCGGCCGAGGCGTGGGCAAGGAGGCGTTCCCAGCCGTCGAGCGGGTGCTCGGCGTGTTTCCACTTCTCCTGCTGGCAGAGGTCGTCGAAGGACGTGTTGTGGAAGAGGGGGGGGGAAGAAGGTTGAGGGCAAGGGCCTGAGACCTGCGCGGGCTGGGCTGCGGCGTTTCCCGGAGCGGCGAGCGCGCCCAAGTGTCCGGTGGTGGCGAGGGCGGCGAAAAAGCCCTGCAAATATTCCTTCTGATCAGGACGGAAAGGAGCCGAGTCGCCAGGGAGGGCGGGAGGAAGGGAGAGGGCGGGTGGTTGGACGGCGCTCACGGTGTGCGATTGATGGGGCGTCAATCAGCACTCGCGATGCCATGGCTGGCGGGATCAGCCATGAATAGGCTGAATATAATTCAGTCTTTGTATGAGCAAAATAGATCATCGGCCGTTCCTGGAATGGAGAATTAATTGCAGGAAGTTGAGGAAAATCAAAATGATGCAAAGGACTTGGTAGAAACGGACGGGATCACGTTCAAGCAGCGGAGCGTCGGCGGAATGGAAGGGTTTGATGGCCCGGGGATGGGCGAGGTCGTGGGCGAATTCGGAATAGTGGCCGTAGCGTTCCTCGGGGCTGGCGGCGAGGGTGCGGAGGATGAGGGCATCGAGCCAGGCGGGGACGGCGGGGTTGTGGGCGGAGGGAGGTTTGGGCGGGGTGGCGAAGGACGGGGTCTGGAAGCGCTCGATTTCGCCGTGGGGAAGGCGGCGGGTGAGGCATTCGTAGAGAGTGGCGCCGAGGGCGTAGAGTTCGGTGCGTTCGCTGATGGGGGCGGAGGCGAAGCGTTCGGGCGCGAGATAGCTGGCGGTGCCGGCGCGGGAAGCGAGGGAGTAGAGTTCGACGGCGCTGCCGAGGTCGATGAGGCGGAAATCCCAGGGAGCGGAGGGGGCGGCGGGATCGCGGAGGACGAGGATGTTGTCGGGCTTGATGTCGCCGTGGGCGAGGTCGAGGCGGACGAGGTGCTGGACGGCGCGGGCGAGAAAGGCGCCGAGCGCCAGCGCGCGTTCGACGGGCAGGGGGCCCTCGCGAAGAACGGTCCGGAGGGTGGGGGCGTCGATGTAGTCCTGCACGTAATAGCGGAGGACGGCGGAGGAGGGCACTCGGGCGCGGACGAACTCGGGGGCGTCGAGGCGGGCGGCCTGCCAGGCTTCGCGAAGAAAGCCGTCGGCGCGGGCATCGTCGCCGGACGCTTCGAGGGCGGGAAACTTCAGGACGACAGGAGACGCATCAGGCCTGTCGGGGCGGGCAAGCCAGACGCGGCGGGTGTCGGCATCGAGCGGGCGGAGCAGGGTGCCGTCGGGGAAGATATCGCCGGCCTTGAGCGCGGGCACGATCTCGAGGGTCTGGCCTGGGGTGGCGGAATCGTCGCGGCCGGTGATTTCGAGGACGAGGGCGGTGGCGTCGTCGGGATCGGAACGCTCCTTGTTCACGGGCAACTCGGGATCCAGGGCGGCGGAGACGAGGGTGCGCGCGGCGGCGGAGCGTCCGAGGAGGCGGGCGAGGCCGGATTCGCCGAGCGGCACGGCGACGCCATCGGAGCAGAGCAGGAGGCAGTCGCCCGGGGAAAGATCGAGTTCGTGGAAAAAAGGCGCGGGTTCGGGGTGGAGCCCGAGGGCCTGAGTGAGGGCGTTTTCCTGGCCAGGGAGGGTGGAGTGGTGGGGTTCGGTGAGGCGGACGAGGCGACCAGCGCGGTGCAGATAGACCGGGGAATCGCCGAGCGTGGCGAGGTAAGCGCGGGGGCCGGCGATGACGACGACGGCGAGGGTGGTGATCAATTCGGGGGCTTCGAACCGGGCCAGGCTTTCCTGGAGGAGCTGACGGTTTATGCGGGTGATGAATTCGGCGAGGGCGCGGCGGGGGCTCCAGGCCGGAGTGCGGGCGGAGAAATAGTCGGCGAGCATCTCGACGGCGCGACGGGCGGCCTCGCCGCCGGCGCGAGCCGAGCCGACCCCGTCGGCGACGAGCGCCAGCGTGGTCTCGTCGCGAAAACTGCGGAAGAGAGCGGCGTCCTCGTTGGCGCGGCCGGCGTGGCCGGGGGCGGAATGAAGGGTGTGTTGGAGATGGAGGCGGGGCATTGCAGGACGACAGAGCGGAAGAGGACAGAGCGACAGAGGGCCGGGCGGCGAAGGACGATTTTAACCGCGAAGCACGCGAAGAGGCGCGAAGAAAAGACGGAGGTGGCGCAGGAAGGCGCAGAAGACGCAAAAAATAGGAAGGGGGACAAAAGAGAACGACCCGGCGGGTGAGGCCGGGTCGGGGGTAAAGTGCGGGAAACGGATTGGGAATCTTCGCGTTTAAATTTTGTCGGAGAGCGGCCTCAGATGCGGGCGGCGGCGGTGGCGCCCCAGGTGGTGCGCCAGCGTTGTTTCACGAGGCCGAGGCCGAAGAGAGCGATGAGGCAGAGGCCGGCGAAAAAGAGGATGCCGAAGGTATAGCCTCCCGTGTGGGCCTTCGAGGCGCCGAAAAACATGCCGAGGAGAAAGCCGCCGATGCCGCCGCCGCAGCCGACGAGGCCGGTCATGACGGAGATATCCTTGGCGAAGCGCTGGGGAAGGAGCTGGAAGACGGAGCCGTTGCACATGCCGAAGGCGCCGGAGGCGACGAAGAAGGCGGCGCCGCAGATCCAGAGATTGTTGGCGAGAGCGGCGAGGATCATGGCGGCGGCGGCGACCGAGTAGAAGACGCTGAGGGCGCGGATGCCGCCGAGCTTGTCGGCGAGGGCTCCGCCCGCAGGGCGGCCCAGCGCGCCGACAAGCGTGCAGAAGGCGGCCATCTCGCCGGCATGCACGGGCGTGAGGTGGAACTGGTCGCGGAAGTAGATCGCAAAGGCGGTGGCGAGGCCGACGAAGCCGCCGAAGCTGATGGTGTAGAAGAAACAGAACCAGTGGGCATCGCGCTGGGCGAGGAGGGTGCCGTAGTCGGAGAGTTTTTTCTTCTTAAACTCCCCGGGGGGCTCCTTCGAGAAGACGGCGTAGAGGACGAAGGCGAGGGCGAGCGGGATGAGCGCGGCGCCGAAAACGGCGTGCCAGCCCCAGTGGGCGGCGATGCGGGGCGCGAGCAGGTGGTCGATGACGACGCCGACATTGCCTGCTCCGGCGAGGCCGAGGACGACGCCCTGCATGTGAGGGGGATACCAGCGGCCGGACTGGGGCAGCGCGACGGCGAAGCTCGCCCCGGCAAGACCGAGCACGCAGCCGAGGGCCAGGGCCTGGTAGAGGCTGTGGATGCCGAATTTCCAGGCGACGGCCAAGCCGGCCATGACGACCAGCTGGGCGAGAATACCCGTGGTCTTCGTGCCGATGCGGTCCACCAGCATGCTGAGCGCGATACGCAGGAAGGCGCCGGCCAGGATGGGCGTGGAGACCATCAGGAACTTCTGCTGCGGATCGAGGCCCAGGTCGGGGGCGATGAGACCTCCGAGGGCGCCCAGGATGGTCCAGACCATAAAACTGACGTCGAAATAGAGGAACGACGTGGCGAGCGTGGGCCAGTGACCGGAGGAGCGGAGTTGAGAGAATTTCATGCTGCTGAGTGCGTGTTTCAGCAGGTTTCATGCACTGCCCCGGGCCTTCAGGAGGAAAAATGAAGGAAACTTATGCGGGGTTTGAATGAGATGGCCTCATGGATCCACGAGCAGGCATGAAAAAGCCCCGGCGCGAAAGCCGGGGCTCGGAGAGCGAAGCGGCTGCGCGCCAAGGCTCAGTAGCTATATTCCGCTTGCAGCCAGACCTTTTCCACGTCGGGCAGGGCGAAGGGGGCGGTGGCGCTCTGGAAGCTGGCGTATTTGGCGGTGAGGGTGACCTGCGAGCTAAGCTTGTAGGCAAGCTGAGCGTCGATCTCGTCGCCGATATGCTCCTCGCCCTCGGTGGTGCCGAAGCTGTGGTAGAAGGCGGTGAAGGTGAGGTTCTGGGGAAGCTTGGCGGTGCCCTTGACGAAGAAGTCAGTGAGGCCGACGGCGGGGGTGGTCGTGAAGAGATCGGCCCAGCCGTTGTGGGAATGGAGAGTGGCGAGCGGGGTCTTGAAGGCGGCGACACCGTCGTCCGAGCCGAGGACCTCGTAGGCGGCGGAGAGGGAGTAGTGCGAGGTGGAGGCGCCGAGCTCCGCGAAATAATAGTCGGCCCGATAATCGATGGGGGCGTCAGCGTGCTCGGTCTGAGTGGCGTATTCGAGACGGTAGTTGGCGGTGAACGTGTCGTTGAGCGGACGGGAGCCGGCGAGGCTGAGGCCGTAGGTGGCGCAGGAGTTAAACTCGGCCGGGAAGGGGAAACTATCGTGGTCGAAATCGAGCAGGTAGGCATAACCCGTGAGGGTGCCGACGGGCAGGCCCTTGTAGGCGGCGTTCAATAGATGGGAGTTGGATTCCCAGTCATGTTGGGGGAGGGAATCGTCGAAGATGCGGTTGATACGGTTCAAGTAACCGTAGGTCAGGGTGAGGTCCTGGATACTTTTGTCCTGCAGCAGGACCGCATCGTAGGTCTGCATATTCTGACGGAAACCGACGTCGCCGATGAAGCGGGCGTTATCGAGCACGATGCGCTGGCGGCCGACCTTGGCGGTGGTGTCTTCGTAAGTATAGGAGAGCCAGGCCTGGTTGACCTCGTAGTTCTCGGGGTCGGCGACGGTCGGATAGCCGCCCGTGTTGGTGCCGGTGCCATCATAATAATCGTTTTGCAGCGGGGTGACGGCTTCGCCTTCGATCATGGCCTGGAAGCCGTGAAAATCGGCGGTGGTGTAGCCGAGCCGGGCCGAGATGGTGACCGCATCGGCGTGTTCGGGGACCGACGCGATGTCGACATGTTCGTAACGAAGCCGGGAGTAGGCGTTGATCTTGCCCCGGGTCAGGGCGTCCAGGAAAGAGCCGGGGGCGGCGGGGCTTTCGGCGACGGCCGGCGGAGCGGCGGGCGCGGGTTGCGCGGAGGCGGCAGAGCCGACCAGCGCGAGGGGGAGGGGCAGGAGTTGAAGGAAGGACCGAGAAGTCATGGGAAGCGTTTTCTGAGGCGCCCGCCGGCGCCCGGCAAAAATAAAAAGCCCCGCCGGACGGCGGGGCCTGGAAAGTTGCAAGTTGCCTGCGGATTTACACGAATCAGAGGCTGAGGGTGAGCTGGAGATAGACGTAACTGGAATCCTTGGAGCCGCCGTTGTCCTCGAGCGTGTCCTTGATGTAGTCGCCCCGGAAATAGTGGCTGAGGCCGAGCTCGATCTGGGTGGAGGGGATGGGATGCCAGCTTATCACGAAATCGGTCTCCTGGCCGAGGGTATTGCTGCCCGAGGCGGTGAACGCGTCGGCATAGGCGCCGCCGTTGCGGGCCACGCCGCCGACATTGTACCAGTAGTCCCGGTTGGTATCGAGGAACTGGAAGTGATGCTCGATGGAGAAGCTGACGTTGGCGAGCGGCTTGGCCTGGAAGATAACGCGGATGTCGTGAAGGTTCTGGAGGCTGTTCAGGTCCATGAACCCGTAGTGGAGGTGGGTGGTGGCGAAGAGATTCTGGAAGGTTTCGCTTTCGCCGTCGGTGGCGTCGTCGTCGCCGGAGGCGTAGCTGTAGACGACCCCCACGCGGGGCTGCCAGGAGTAGTCGGTCCAGGTGTAGCCGCCCTGCACGACGGCGGCGTAGGCGTCCTGGTCGCGCTCGCGGGCGGCGAGGATGACGGCGGCGGGGGCGCCGGGAAGGACGGCGGCGCCGGCGGGCGTCTGGTTGTTGATCGTGCCGAACTGGTGCATGACCTCGACCCCGTAGTCCCAGGGGCCATACGCGCCGGGCTTGGACTTGATGCGGACGCCGACGGTGGAGAGGTCCTGGATGACGGGATTGCGGAAGGGCAGGGCGACGCCGCTGTAGGGGATGGTGGCGCCGGCGAGCGAGGTGGAGGTGTCCACCTCGGCGCTGTCCTCGCCCACCTTGCGGTTGAACCAGTAGGCCTCGACGATGTTGCTCTGGGTGAAGCCGCCGATGGTGGGGAAATTCAGGTAGACGCCGCTGAAGCGGTCTTCGTCGATGTGGGAGCGGTTGAAGTTGTGGTTGTCGTTGTAGACGAGGCCGCCGACGAAAACATCGGCGCCGATGTAGCGGTGCTGGTAGCGGACCTTGGCGGCGTCGAAGGTGCGGGCGTTGTTGTTCCAGCGGAGATGCCCGAGCAGGCGCTGGTCGCCGTAGGCGAGCTCCTGGCGGCCGAGTTTGACGGAGAGCGGGAACTCCTTGTGGTTGCCGACCATGACGTAGGCCTGGTGCACGTTGAGATCGCGATCGTTCTCGGCGAGGTCGTAGCCGCGGAGGCGTTTTTGGGAGGCGGCTTCCGGGGCCAGGTTGGAGCGGATGTCGCCGCGCTCGTCGTTCACGGAGGCGCTGGAACGGCCTTCGAGGAGGAAGGAGTACCACTTGGCGGTGTAGCCGACGCGGGGCATGACGCGGGTCAGGTAGTAGCTGTTGTCGTTGTCGCCGGCGTCACCGGGGAGCTGGGCGAAGTCGAAGTTCTGGCCGGCGTAGGTGAAGCCGGCGTTGTCCTTTACCTCGAGGCGTCCGCGGACGTTCACCCCGATGTCCCACTGGGAGAGGTAGACGTCCTGTTTGCGCAGGTATTCGTTGAGGTAGCCGGGGAAGGGCCGGGCGGGCGTGGACGGAACGTACTGGGCGTGGAGGCCGGAGCAGAGGGCGACGAGGCCCGAGATCTGGGCGGCGAGGCGGATTCGACGACGGGTGGTCATGTGCGTATGGGTGCTGGCTTTTGGTTGGGACGGACGGAAAAGGACAAGGCAGTGGCCCGGGGCGCCGGCGCATGGCTCGCGCGCGGAAGGGCTGGAAAGGGTGTCGGATTTGTATCCGGGCGGTGGTTACGCAGCGGCGAAGGCGTTCATGAACCGCTTGAGGCCGCCGGCGGGCGGCGCGGCGGGAGGCGGTGCGGAGGAAGCGGGAGGGGCGGGGCGGTGGTGGCTGCGCTCGTTGAGAAAATGGATGAGATACTCGCGGGCCCGGTAGTAGTCGGGATTTTCGAGGAGGGCCTTGCGGTTGCGGGGCCGGGGGAAATTCACCTCGTAGATGTCGCCCACGGTGGCTTCGGGACCGTCGGTCATCATGACGACGCGGTCGGCGAGGTAGAGGGCCTCGTCCACGTCGTGGGTGACGATGAGAGCGGTCTTCTGGTCGCGCTGCCAGAGGTCGAGGAGCACGTCCTGGAGCTCCATCTTGGTGAGATTGTCGAGCATGCCGAAGGGCTCGTCGAGGAGCAGCATCTTGGGGGAGAGGGCGAAGGCGCGGGCGATGCCGCAGCGCTGGCGCATGCCCTGGGAGAGTTCGGCGGGGCGCTTGTGCATGGCCTCGGCGAGGCCCACGACGGAGAGGTAATACTCGGCGATCTGCCGGCGCTCGTGTTTGCTGGCGGTGTAGTAGACCTGGTCGACGCCGAGCATGACGTTTTCGAAGGCGGTGAACCAGGGCAGGAGGCAGGGGGCCTGAAAGACGACGCCGCGGTCGGGGCCGGCATGGGCGACCTCCCTGCCGGCGAGGATGATGCCGCCCTGGGTGACGTCGGCGAGACCGGCGATCATGGAGAGCACGGTGGACTTGCCGCAGCCGGAGTGGCCGATGAGGGCGATGAACTCGCCCTTGCGGACCTGGAGATTGAAGTCCTTCACCACGGTGAGCGGGCCCTTGGGGGTCGGGAAGGTCTTGTGGAGCTGGGAGATGTCGAGGAAGGGCACGGAGAATTTATGATTTACGATTTATGATTGATGATTGTTTCCAATCCGGCGGCGTATCGTAAGGCTCAGTTGGATACGATGGTCTCGCGTTTTTCCTCGGAAGGCCGGCGCGGGGGGCGGTGGACGCGGGGCTGGTCGAGGTCCTCGGGCAGGATGTCCGGCAGGATCAGCTTGCGGGTGACGGTCTGGCGGGCCTGGGCGCCGAAGCCGAGGAGCTGGGAGGTGATGTGGGCGCGGAGCCGCTTGAACTCGGGATCGTGGTTGAGCGCGGTGCGGTCGCGCGGACGGGGAATGTCCACCGTGACGGGAGTGGAGAGGGTGGCGCCGGGGCCGAGGGTGAGCGGGATGACGCGGTCGGCGAGCAGGAGGGCCTCGTCCACCGAGTTGGTGATGAGGAGGATGGTGGTGTTGTCGGTGCGGCGGATATGGGTGATCTCGTCCTGGAGCTGGGCGCGGGTGAGGGCGTCGAGGGCCGAGAGGGGTTCGTCGAGGAGGAGGATGCGCGGCTGGATGGCGAGGGTGCGTGCGACCGAAACGCGCTGGCGCATGCCGCCGGAAAGCTGGCGGGGCAGACGGTCCTTCGCGTGCGAAAGCTTCACCATCGAGATGTATTTTTCGACGTGGGCCGTGCGCTCGGCCGGGGTCTTTTCCGGAAAGACCGCCCCGACGGCGAGGGCGATGTTTTCCTGGACGGTGAGCCAGGGGAGGAGCGAGTAGTTCTGGAAGACGAGGCCGCGGTCGGGACCCGGGCCCTCGACGGGTTTGCCCTCGAGCGTGATGGTGCCGGAGTCGGGTTTGATGAGCCCGGCGATGAGCGACATCAGCGTAGTCTTGCCCTGGCCGGAGTAGCCCACGACGGCGACGAACTCGCCCTCGATCAACGAGAGGTTGACGTTGCGGAGTACCGGCGCGCCGCCGTAGGACTTGGAGACGGCTTTGAGTTCGAGAAAGGACATGGGAGAATGTTTGATGTGCGATGGACGATGTGCGATGGGCTCAGGCATGATCCCCGGCGAAATGTGCGAGCGGACCATGGTATTTGCGTTGCGGTGCGCGGAAATGACGGAGGCTTTGCCGAAGCGCGCGGCGGCGTTGAATGCGGGAAAGCAGATCATTCGTGCCTCGGCCTCTGTGGCGGCGAACTACCGGGCCACGCAGAGGGGCAAGTCCCATGCAGATTTCACGAACAAGGTGGCAATCGTTTTGGAGGAGGCTGACGAGTCCGCGTTCCTGCGGGTCGAGGCCGAGGAGTTGGTCCGTATCTTTGCCACGATGCATGGCACCGCGAGAAAGCGTTGAGCCGCCTTGGTTCGTTTTCATGTCGTCCCACATCGTCCATCGCCCATCATCCATGTTCATGCTGCCTTGAACCGGCTTTCGACCAGGCTCATCAGGCGGTCGAGGATGAAGCCGATGAAGCCGATGGTGAGGATGGAGAAGATGATGTTGCCGTAGTTGGCGTTGTTGTACTCGTTCCACAAGAAAGAGCCGACGCCGGTGCGGCCGGTGAGCATCTCGGCGGCCACGATCACCAGCCACGCTATGCCCAGCGACAGCCGGAAACCGGTGAACATGTAGGGAAGCGTGGCGGGCACCATGATCTTGAAGAGCATCTTGGCTCGGGAGAGCTTCAGCACGCGGCCCACGTTGAGGTAGTCCTGCGGGATGGCGCGGACCCCGACGGCAGTGTTGAGCACGGTCGGCCACATGGCGCAGATCGCGATGGTGAAGAGCGCGCCGTTTTCGAGGGCCTGCGAGCCGGTGCTGAGGAAGAGCACCATGCCGAGCGGCAGCCAGGCGAGAGGCGAGACGGGACGCAGGACCTGCACGATGGGATCGAAGACGCGGGCGAAGGCCTGGGACAGGCCGAGGAAAAAGCCGATGGGGGTGCCGACGAGGAGGGCGATGGCGTAGCCCTTGGCGACGAGGGCGAGGGAATAGCCCACGAGGCGGAGGATGCCCTGGTCCTGCTCGCCGCGCTTGGCGAGCGGCTCGACGATGTAGGGCTTGGCGGCCTGCCAGGTGGCGCCGGGCGTGGGCAGCTCTTTCGCGACGGTCGCGCTGAGGAGCGACCAGAAGGCGAAGCAGAGGGCGAGGCCTGCGAAGAGGCTGACTGCGCTGATGATAAGATTTCGGACGGTGGCGTTCATGGAGGCGGAAGGAGCGGAGAGACAGGCGGGCGAAAGGGAGGAGAGGCGGGCGCGGACCGCGCCTCTCCCGGGAAGGCGGGCGGCGGTCAGCCCTTGAGGGAGTGGATGGCGAAGCCCTTGGCGTAGGCCTCCAGGTCGCCGGCCGGGTCGAAGGTGCTGCCGTCGAAGAGGGTGAAGGGCGAATCGTCGGCGCCGCGGTCGGTCACGCCGAGTTCGGCCATGGCCTCGGCGTAGATGTCGGGCCGCATGACCTTGGAGACGATGCCCTGGTAGTCGGGGGCTCCGCTGACCATGCCCCAGCGGCGGAACTGGGTGAGCCACCACAGGCCGTACTTGGCCTGCGGGTAGTTGCAGTTGCGCTTCGAGAAATGCATCGGGAACTCGTCCTTCGCCTTGCGGCCGTCGCCGTAGTCGAGCTCGCCGAGCAGGCGGCCGAGGATGATCTCCTTGGGGCAGCCGATGTAGTTGGACTTGGATACGATCTCGCACTGTTCGGGGCGGTTCGCCATGTCGTCGAGCCAGACGGAGGCCTCGTGGATCGCCTTGAGGACGGCCTTGACGGTCTTCGGGTTCTTGGCCGCGAAGTCCTCGGTGAAGGCGAGGACCTTCTCGGGGTGGTCCTTCCAGATGTCCTGGGTGGTGACGGAGGTATAGCCGATGCCGTCGGCGATGGCGCGGGCCCCCCAGGGCTCGCCGACGCAGAAGCCGTCCATCTTGCCGATCTTCATGTTGGCGACCATCTGCGCCGGCGGGATGGTGATGAGGTTCACGTCCTTGTCCGGATTGATCCCGCCCGCGGCGAGGTAGTAGCGCATCCACATCGCGTGAGTCCCGGGCGGGAAGGTCATGGCGAAGGTCATGGGCTCGCCGAGTTTCCTGGCGGAGTCCACGAAGGGCTTGAGGGCCTTCGGGTCGGCCCCGACCTTGCCCTTGAGTTCGGATTTGAGCGAGATGGCCTGGCCGTTGCGGTTGAGCATCCAGGGGATGATCATCGACTTCTTGGGCGAGCCCAGCAGGCCCATGGTGGAGGCGAAGGGCATGCCGATGAGCATGTGAGTGCCCTGGATGTCGCCCGAGCTGAGCATGTCTCGGATCGCGGCCCAGTTGGCGCCTTTCTTGATGGTGGCGTTGATGCCGTATTTTTTGAAGAAGCCCTTCTCGTGAGCGACGACGATGGGGGAGCAGTCGGTGAGGGCGATGAAGCCGAAGGAGACGTTGGGCTGTTCGGGCGCAGAGGCGGCGCCGGTGACGGCCGGCGCGCCCTGGGCGAGGGCGCGGCCGGAGAGGCCGGAGCCGAAGAGGGCGGCTGCGCCCAGGCCGGTGGCGGCGCGGGTGAGGAAGGCGCGGCGATCGGGCGAGCGCGGGGCGGATGATGCGGTCTGGGTCGGTTTCATTTTTTGGTGGTGGCTTGGAGCGGGAAGCGGAGTGGTCGGAAGTGGACGAAAGGGCCGGCGAACGTGGTGGCTCTTAGCGGTGCGCGTGCCAGCCGCGGAGGCGGCCTGGAGAAACGCGGTTCAAAGAATTGATCGAAACGATGAGCGCCGTTTGTGGCCGTGCCGGGGCGGGTTGCGTAGGTCACCAGGTTTTGTAACCCAGGAACTTGCCGTTCATGACGATCTGCACGCGGTCTCCCTTCGGGTCGGCGACGCGGTCGATGGATAGCGTGAAATCGATCGCGCTCATGATGCCGGCGCCGAATTTCTCCTCGACCAGGGCCTTGATGGTGGGGCCGTAGACGTAGATGATCTCTTGCAGCCGATATTGTAAGGGCTCCTTGGATACGGATGGGGCGGCTTCGCCCTTGTTGGCGAACTCCGCCAGGGCGGCGGAGACGGGTCCGAGGCCGAGGGCCGCGGCGACGCGATGCGCGGCGCCGGTCGGGAGCGCGTTTTCGCCCAGGCAGGCGGAGGTGGTGTAGACCTCGGACAGCTCGGCGGCCGCCGCGAGGGCGGCCCAGGTGAGGCCTCGGGCGCGCTTGGCGTCCAGGATGAGGGCGGTGAGGGCGGATTTGGTCATGGCAGGTGAAGCGAGGAAAGAGGGCGCGCAAAGCGCCGGCCCGCGCGGCATGCGCGGGATCCGAAGAAAAGCCTGCCGCCACCCTCCCTCGGCTCAGCCGGCGGGGGCGGGTTCGGCGTGGCGGGTCCGCGCCTGGGAAAAGAGATCCGAGCGCAACACCCGGCGGGCGAGGTCGGGCGGGATCGGGACGCCCCTCGGCACCAGGCCGTGGCGGACGAGGCCGTCGATGATCCACTGGGCGCGGAGCGGCGTGGGAACGCTGGCCTCGGAGCGGGAGAAACGGATGTAATTTTCCGCGGATACAGGATCGCGGCCCGCGCCCGGCTCCATCGGTCCGGTGAGGGCGGGAGCGAGGGTGCGGGCGGGGACGTTCAGGTATTCGGGGCGGGAAAGCAGGCGCACGAGCTCGGGGCGGAAGGCGGGGTCGTCGCAGAGGACCGCAGCCTCCTGGATGGCTGCGACCAGCGCGAGGTGCTCCTCGGCGCGGGCGGCGGCGAAATCCTCGCGAACCATGAAGACCTTTTCGGGGTGGCCCGGGGCGAGGTCGGCGGAGAAGGCCGCGATCCAGCCGGTCTTCTCCCGCACGGCCTGGCTGTTATAGGGATCGCCGACGCAGTAGCCGTCGATGGTTCGGGCGGCGAGGTTGCGGTGGAGCTGGGCCGGCGGGACGACGACGATGCGGACATCCTTGTCCGGATCGATCTGGGCGCCGCGCAGCCAGTCGCGCAGCAGGATGTTCTGCGCGGAGTGGGCGAAGACGACGGCGAGGACGAGCAGTCGTTCGTGGCGGGTGCGGCGGATTTCCTCGCGGAGGGTGAAGGCATCGCGCACCCCCGCTTTCCAGAGGGCGGCCGACAAGGTGATGGCGTCGCCGTGGGCGCTGAGCACGCAGGCGGCCAGGCAGGGGGTGGCCAGGCAGCCCAGCCCCAGGGTGGTGGAGACGACCATGGGGGAGACGGCGTGGGAGGCGTCCAGCTCGCGGTAGATGATCTTGTCGCGGATCGTCGCCCAGCCGACTTCACGGCTCAGCTCGACATCGAGACCACGCTTGCGAAACAGTCCCTGCGCGTCGGCGACGAGGAGAGGAGCGGCGTCGGTCAGCGGGATGAAGCCCAGACGCAGGCGGGTGCCGGGCGGCGCGGCGGTGGCGGAACTGGGCGGACGGAGCGACATAAGCAGGGACACGGCTTTTTAGCCCAGCCTGTGCCATGCCAGCCGCATGGTCTGAAAAATGCTGTTCAAGGTTTTAATGTTTTTGATGACGCCCGCTCATCATCGGAAATCCTCCAAAATTTCATGACCAACACCTTGGACAGCCGTCAGATGCTCGCTTTCGCCACGTTGGCGCGATGCGGGAGTTTTACCCAGACTGCAAAGGACCTTCATCTGACCCAGTCGGCGATCAGCCATACGATCAAGGCCTTGGAGCAGGACGTCGGTGTGCCGCTCTTCGAGCGGGTCGGCAAAAAAGTTTTCCTCACCCAGGCCGGGGAGCAGTTGCGGCCGGCGGCGGAGCGGATCCTGCGCGATATGCATGATGCGCGCATCGCCTTGGAAGAGATCGGGGCTTGGGGGAAGGGGCGGCTGCGCGTGGGGGCGAGCGTGACCACCTGCCAGCATCTTTTGCCGACGGTGTTGCGGGAATTTCGCCAGAGCTTCCCGGACTGCGCGCTTCGCATCGAGCCGGGCGACGGCCCGCGGATGGTGGAGCTGTTGCGCAACAACCAGGTGGACCTGGCGCTTATGCTGGAGCCGGGCAAGGAGGAGGGCCTCGAGTTCCGTCGCTTGTTCACCGACGAGCTCCGGGTGCTGGTGTCCCCGATGCATGCGTGGGCCCGCGCGGGGCGGGTGACGGCGGAGTCGATGGTGGCGGAGACCCTGATCGTCTACAACAAGGGCAGCTTCACCGACGACCTGCTGGCGGAGCATCTGCGCGGGGCGGGTATCGAACCGGAAAAAACGATGGAGTTGGGATCCATGGAAGCGATCAAGGAGCTGGCAAAGGTGGGCGTGGGGGCGGGCGTGCTGGCGCCTTGGATCGCGCGGCGCGAGCTGGCGGAAGGCTCCCTGGTCTCGCTAGCCCTGCCGGGGGGCAAGCTGAGGCGTACCTGGGGAGTGGCCCACCTCAAGGGGCGGAAGCTGTCACTCGCGGAGGAGACCTTCGCCGGGCTCTGCGAGGCGGTGGCGCAGACCATGGATGCGGACTAGGCGCTGTCTTCAAAATAATCCAGCGCTCTGCTGAAGCCCTGCGGGTGGTCGGGAAAATCAGGCTGGGCCGGCGTTGGCCTCGGTGGCACGGGTCTCCGGCTCGCCTCCACCTCGGCCGCCTTCGCCGAGCCTGGTTTCCCGACCACGGAGCACCGGTCTATTTCGAAGACAGCGCCTAATGCACCGCATTACCCGGTTTCCGGCCTCTCTGAGGTAGGGACGGACCGCCGGGCCGTCCGTGTGGCGTTTCGGCGGGCCCAGCGGTCCCGCCCTACCAGGAATCCAAAATGGCCGCGGGGATGAATCGTTTTAATGCTATGAATGCAAACTGCGCGAATTCGGGCGGGCGCTTGGATTTTTTTGCGCAGATGAATCGAATCGATGGCAGATTCGTGCAAGGTCCGCGCGACGGAAGGCCTATTTGGACGCGGCCAGCTCGGGAGCGGGGGCGAGGGTGCGGAGATCCTGGAGGACGCGGAGGCTTTCGCGGAGATAGACGTCCATCTTGGCGTAGCGTTCGCCGCTGTCCTCGTCCGCGGCGTCGGGATCGTCCGAATTCTGCTCCTCGGCGGTTTTCTCGGCCTTGATGCGGGGAGGGGGGGGCGGAGCGACGAAGTATTCGGTGAACGAATACGCATCGCTGGTTTCCAGGGCTTTGCGGGCGGCGTTGGTCTCGTCGCGGAAGGCCTTGTCCTCCGCCTTGCCGGCGCGGCGTTTCTCCAGGTTCAGAGAGACGGTCTTCTCGGCCTGGCGCTCCTTGGCGCGGGCGATGGATTTCTTGAGGAGATCGAACTCGGGGAGATCCCCGAGGCGGGCCGTGCTGCGGGCGCGGAGGGCGGCGAGGGTGGGCGGGGGGATGGGCGTGGCGTCGTAGAAGCTGGGCGAGATCTCGTCCCAGGGGAGGGCGTGGGGCAGGTCCTGCTCGCCGATGGGGAGGAACTCGTCGATGGAGGGGACGATGATGTCGGGGACGACGCCCTTGAGCTGGGTGGAAGCGCCGTTGGGGAGATAGAATTTCTGGACCGTGACCTTGGTGGCGCCGGCCTTGGCGCCGTTGCGATTGAGCTGCGGGATGACGTTGCCCATCTCGATGACCGTCTGGACGCTGCCTTTGCCGTGGGTGGAGGTGTCGCCGACGACGATGGCGCGGCCGTAGTTCTGGAGGGCTCCGGCGACGATTTCGGAGGCGGAGGCGCTGAAGCGCGAGGTGAGCACGACCAAGGGGCCGTCGTAGGCCACGGAGGGGTCGCGGTCGTCGTCTATCTTGACCTCGCCGGCGTAGCTTTTGACCTGCACGACCGGCCCGCTGGAGATGAAGAGACCGGTGAGGGAGACGGCCTCGGTGAGGAGACCGCCGCCGTTGCGGCGGAGGTCGAGGACGAGGCCCTTGATGCCCTGTTCCTTGAGGCGCTTGATCAGGAGGGCGATGTCGTCCGTGGCGGAGTTCTGGTCCTTGGAATCGCGGCTGTCGCGCCCGTAAAAAGTGGGGAGAGTGATGACGCCGAGGGGCTGAGGCTTGCCGGTGGCGTCGGGCACCTGGAAGACCGCGGCGTGGGCGCGGGCGGAGTCGAGGTTGATGAGATCGCGGACGAGGACCAGCTCCTTGCGCACGGCGGCGTCGGCGGCGTCGGCGGGCTGGACGAGGAGGCGGACCTTGGAGCCCTTCTCGCCGCGGATCATCTGGACGATGCGTCGAAGCTTCATGCCGACAACTTCCACGAACTCCCCGTTCTCCTGGGCGACGGCCAGGATCTTGTCGTTCGGCTTGAGGGCGTGGGAAAGGTCGGCGGGGCCGCCGGGGATGATTTCCTTGAGCACGCAGACATCCTCCTCGATGCCGAGGAGGGCGCCGATGCCGAAGAGCTGGAGGCGCATGTTGATGCTGAAATCGTCGTAGGTATCGGGCGAGAAGTAGATGGAATGGGGGTCGTAGAGGCCCGCGATGGCGCTGAGGAAGAGCTCCGCCACGTCGTCGGCCTCGAAATCGGAGAGGTTCTTGAGCAGGCGGTCGTAGCGTTTCGCGACCTTGGACTTCGCCTCGTCGAGCGGCTTGTCGTTGAGCAGTTCCTGCAGGAGCTCGAAACGGAGGCGGTCCTCCCAGAGAGCGTCGGCGGCGGTCGCGTCGGCGGGCCAGGGGAGCTCGCGCCGGTCCAACTCGTACGTGGAGTCGCCGGCAAAGTCGAAGTCGCCGGCGAGGCGCGTGGTGATCCAGTGGATGCGGTCGCGGACGCGCTCTTCGTAGCGGGCGTAGATGGCGAAGGCAGGATCGAGGCGGCCCAGGGTGGAGAGGTTCCAATAGAGGGACTCGGGGCGGTGCCGGGCTTGGAACTCGGCGAGATCGGAGGCGAGGAAGAAGAGGCGCTGGCCGTCGAGGGCCTTGAAGGTGTTGGGGATGACCTCGGCGTAGCTTGCGGGGGTGACCTTGTCGCGGTTGAAATGTACCTCCTCAAGGAGGCGAATGATGCCACGGAGTTCGAGGGAAAGGCCCGGGTCGGGCTTGAGCACGCGGGGAGCGGAAGCGGCGGCGGGCGTGGCCGGTGCGGAGGAAACGGCGGGTGCCGCGGGCTCGGCGAGGGCGAGCAAGGGAGCGAGGAGGGCAAGGGCCAGGGCGGTCGGACGGCGGAGCGGCATGAAGAATGGGAAAGGGACGGGGAGAAAAGGTTGCGCGGGTTTGGGCGCGGAGATTGCGAAGGAAGGGCTTGGGGCGGAGGCCTCAGCGGGGATTCAAATGCTGGCGGGCCTCGTCGAGTACACGTTTTTCCTCCGGGGTGAGGGCGCCGAAGCCGTGGAGGTTGATCTTGTCGAGGATACGGTCGACCTCGGCGCGAAGGGAGTCGCGCGAGGTGGCGGCAGGAGCGGGGCGGGCGGGCGTGGGAGTGTTCAAGTTCACGGTATAGCCGGCGGCGGGGCGGGAGGAGCGGCGGCGAAACCACGCGGGCGGCTCGATCGCGGGCGCGGCCCCGGACATGAACGGAAGGCGGCGGGCGAGGGAGACTTGGTAGAATATCCAGCCGGCGGCGATGCCGCCGAGGTGGGCGACGTGGGAGATGTCGAAGAGCGTGCCGTGGCCGGGGAGTTCGCGGATAAGAAATCCGAGGAGATCGAAGCCGCCGAATAGCAAAAGGAACCAGCGGGCCTCCATATAGAGAGGGGTGAACATCAGGCCGATATGACGCCGCGTATCCAGGCAGACGAAGACGGTCAGAAAACCCATGCCAACGGCCGATGAACCGATAAGGAGGCCCGAGCGGTTGAAATAGAGCGCGAGCCAAGCGAGACCGCCGCCCAGTGCGGAAGCGAGAATCAGCCGGAGAAAGCGTCCCCGCCCCAGCACGGCTTCCAATTCGCGTCCGAGCAACAGCAGGGCGATGAAATTACAAAAGATATGCAGAAATCCGCCATGCAGGACGCTGTAGGTAAGCAGTGTCCAGATGCGTCCGGCATGAATGCCACGGGTGGACAAGGCCCCATATTCCCAGATCACCGGTGTGCGGAACCAGGTTTCGGCCACGTTCTGCAGGATGAACACGCCTACCAGAATGCCGAGAAACCAAGCCAGCACGGAGGGGGGAGTGCGGCCGGAAGGGGCGCGCATGTAGGAGCGATCGGACAGCATGACCGACCAAGCGTAGACGCATGGAATACGAACTCAAGGGCGCCGGTGAAAAGCTGACGAAGAAGGGAACGGCGGCCGGAGCCGCGGGTCGGGGATGGGTTTATCGACGTAGAAGGCCGCCCCTGTACACGTGGCCACTTGACAGAGCCAGACACGGGTCTTTGCTGCGGGCGATATATGGCCAACAAATCCGACAAGTGGGAACAGAACGTGAGCGGCAAGTTTTATGTCGATCAGCAGTGCATCGACTGCGATCTTTGCCGCGAGACCGCTCCCAACTTCTTCACTCGCCACGACGAGGGCGGCTATTCTTTCGTCCACAAGCAGCCGACCACCGAAGAGGACATCGCGCTTTGTATGGAAGCGCTCGAGGGCTGCCCGGTCGAAGCGATCGGCGATGACGGCGACGCGTGAGCCTCGCCCCCGATTGATCCTGTTTCCTTTCGATACTTCCTTCCCAATCACCGCCTCTCCTCCGGGAGAGGCGTTTTTTTGAACCGCTGGTTAAGCTGAATATCAAACGTGATTAACACCCCGCCCGTTCAACCGGTATCCGCTGCCTCCGCCATCGCGGCGGTGGCGGCCGACCGGCGGCACGTGTGGCATCCTTTCGCACAGATGCGGGAGTACCTGGGCCTGCCGCCGCTGTTGATCACGGCTGGGCGCGGGGGCTGGTTGATGGATGCCGAGGGGCGCGAATACCTCGACGGGAATGCGTCGATCTGGACCAACGTCCATGGCCACCGCGATCCGGACCTCGACGCAGCCCTGCGGGCGCAGCTCGATGCGGTGGCGCACACCACGCTGCTCGGGCTCGCGCACGGGCCCGCGGCGGAGCTCGCCGCCGCGCTTGCGGCGGAGGCGCCGGCGGGACTGGAGAAGGTGTTCTACACCGACAACGGCTCCGGCGCGGTCGAGGTGGCGCTCAAACAGTCCTTCCAGTACTGGCAGTTGAGCGGCCGGCCGGAAAAGACCGGGATCATCGGCCTGGCCGGCGCCTACCACGGCGATACCTTCGGCACCATGGCGGTGGGGGACAGCGGCGCCTTCCACGAGCGCTTCCGCCCCTGGTTTTTTCCGGCGCGGCACTTCGTCGCGCCGAGCTGCCGCGAGTGGGGCGGCCGGGTGCGCGAGGCCGACGCGGAGGCGAGCCTGGCGGCCCTGCGCGGCCTGCTGGAACGCGAGGGTGCGCGCACCGCGGCGGTGATTCTCGAGCCCTCGGTGCAGGGCGCGGCGGGCATGCGCCTGCAGCCGCCGGGCTTCGTGCGGGCGGTGGCGGCGCTCTGCGCGGAGCACGAAGTCCACCTGATTCTCGACGAGGTGTTCACCGGTTTCGGCCGGCTCGGGCCGGTTCTGGTGAGCAAAGAGGAGGGGGTGACGCCGGATTTCCTGTGCCTGGCGAAGGGCCTGAGCGCGGGCTACCTGCCGCTGGCGGCAACGCTGACTCGCGCGAGCATCCACGACGTCTTCCTCGGCAAATATTCCGAGGGGCGTGCCTTTTTCCACGGACATACCTTCACCGGCAATCCGCTCGGCTGCGCGGTTGCGCTGGCGAGCCTGCGCAAGCTGCGCGCCCTGGTGGACGACGGGGTGCTGGCGCGGCGCGCGGCGCGCTTCTCCCGCGGGATCGCCGCCTTCGAGGGGCACCCGCACGTGGCGGAGATCCGGCAGCGCGGTTTCACGGCCGCGCTGGACCTGCGCCGCGCGGACGGCACCCGTTACGATCCCGACGCGCGCGCCGGCCTGCAGGTCTGTCTCCGCGCGCGGGCGTACGGGCTCATCCTGCGACCGCTGGGCGACACGCTGCTCCTCGTGCCGCCGCTTTGCCTCGACGAGGAGGAGCTCGACCAGCTGGCGGCGCGGACGCGGCGCGCCATCGACGATACGCTGCCGGACTTTTCCCGCTGAATTTTTCAATGATGCCCATGACCCCTCCTCCTTCCGTCTCCGCCGCCCCCGGGCTCGACACGATCCGCGCGCTTTACGCGTTGCCTTTTCCCGAGCTGCTGTTCCGCGCCCATGCCGTTCACCGCGAGCACCACGATGCGGCGGCGGTGCAGCTCTGCACGCTCCAGTCGATCAAGACCGGTCGCTGCCCGGAGGATTGCAAATACTGCCCGCAGTCGGCGCACCACGACACCGGGCTGGGCGTCGACCCGCTGATGGAGACCGGGGCGGTGCTGGAGGCGGCCCGGGCGGCAAAGGCCGGCGGCGCCTCGCGCTTCTGCATGGGCGCGGCCTGGCGCGAGGTGAAGGACGGCCCGCAATTCAACTCCGTGCTGGAGACGGTCCGCGGCGTTTCCTCGATGGGCCTGGAGGTGTGCTGCACGCTCGGCATGGTGAAGGAGGAGCAGGCCCGGCGGCTGAAGGAGGCAGGCTGTTCGGTGTATAACCACAATCTGGATACGTCGCGCGAATATTACCCGAGCATCATCGGCACGCGCACCTACGACGACCGCCTGGACACGCTGGCGGCGGTGCGGCGCGCGGGCCTGCAGGTGTGCAGCGGCGGCATCATGGGCCTGGGCGAGACGGTGGAGGACCGCCTGAAGCTGCTGCGCGAGCTGGCCAGCCTCGATCCGCAGCCGGAGTCGGTGCCGATCAACGCGCTCGTGCCCGTGCCCGGCACGCCGCTCGGCGACCGGCCGCCGGTGGATCCTTTCGAGTTCGTGCGGATCGTCGCGCTCGCCCGCATCCTTCTGCCGCGGACCATGGTGCGGCTTTCGGCCGGGCGCACCGCGATGAGCGCCGAACTGCAGGCGATGTGTTTTTTCGCCGGGGCCAACAGCATCTTCCTCGGGGAAAAGCTGCTCACTACCCCGAACCCGGGCCGGCACGAGGACTTCGGCCTGCTGCGCCGGCTCGGCATGCATCCGCTGGGCGGAAACTTCCCGGCAGATACCGCGGACGAGGCCGCCGTGGCGGCCTGCGCGGTGCCGGTGGCGGCGGAACACGAGGGCTGCGGCTGCCATTGAGCGGCGCGACGAGCCCGGGCGCAGGCCACCCATGAATCCCGCGATGCGCACGCTGCTGGTTTCCGGCTCCGACACCGGAGTCGGCAAGACGCGGGTGGCGGGTGCGCTCGCGCGCTGGCTGCGCGGGCGCGGGGCGGAGGTGCGGATCGTCAAGGCGGTCGAAACCGGCCGCAGCGGCGCGGAGTGGGGCGACGCGGCGGAGGCGGCGGCGGGCGCAGGGCTGGCCGCGGAGGCGGCGCACACGCCCCTGCGTTTCACGGCGCCCCTCGCGCCCCTCGCGGCGGCCGCGGCGGAAGGGCGGGCGCTGGGCTGGCGGGACCTGATCGATGGCGTGAACGCGACTCCAGCCTGCGCGTGGCGGATCGTCGAGGGCGCGGGCGGCCTGGCCGTGCCCCTGGCGGACGACGGGCGCGACTGGGCGGATTTTGCCCGCGATCTCGCCGTCGATGCGGTGGTGCTGGTCGTGGCGGACCGGCTCGGCGCAATCAACCAGGCGCGGCTGGCACTGGCCTATGCGGAGGCGCGCGGCTTGCGCGCCGGCCTGTGGTTGAACGCCTGCGCGCCCGTCGACGCGGCCGTGGCGGCGGCGAACCGGGCGGGGCTGCGCGGCGCGGGCGCGGTCTTGTGGGGCGAATCGGCTTTCGATTCCTGGGAGGCGCGTCCCACGGAGGCGGGCGCGGCGGCGCTGGCGGAAACGACTCCGCGGGCGGAACGCTCCGGCTCCGGTGCGGGCGCGGCGGAGCGCTGGGCGGAGGACCTGCGGGCTCGCGACGCGGCGGGCCTGCGGCGGCGCGTGCGGGTACACGCGCCGGAGGCGGATGCCCTCAACCTCGCGGGCAACGACTACCTCGGGCTGGCGCGCGATCCGGCGGTGGTGGGGGCGATGGCGGAGGCCGCCTGGACGCACGGCGCGTCGGCCTCGGCCTCGCCGTTGGTGACCGGCTGGGGCCCGGTGCACGAGGCGCTCACGCAGACTTTGTGCGTCTGGCACGGGTTTTCCGAGGGGCTCCTGTGGACGAGCGGTTTCGCGGCCAATGCCGGCGTGCTCGGCACGCTGCCGCGCGCGGGCGATCTCGTGTTGGCGGACCGGTTGATCCACCACAGCATGGTGGCCGGCATCCTGAAGAGCGGCGCCCGGCTGCGGCGTTATTCGCACCTCGATTTGGATGCATTGGAGCGGATGTTGGAGCAGGAGCGGGCGGAAGCGGGCGGGGACCTGCGAGGAGTTTTTGTGGTGACGGAGAGCGTCTTCAGCATGGACGGGGATTATCCCGACCTGCTCCGGCTGGCGGCGCTGCGGCGGCATTTCGGGTTCTGCTGGATCCTGGACGAAGCGCATGCGCTCGGCTGGTATGGCGCGACCGGCGCGGGCCTGGCGGAGGAGCAGGGCGTGGCGGCCGAGGTCGACGTGCTGGTGGGCACGGGCGGGAAGGCGCTCGGCGCGGGCGGCGGCTACACCTTGTTCCAGGGCGGCCCCTGGCGCGAGGCGTTGGTGAACCATGCGGGTGAATTCATCTATTCCACCGGCCTGCCCCCGCCGGTGACGGCGGCGCTGGGAGCCGCGGTCGGCCGGGTGCGGCAACTGGTGGCGGCGGAGCAGGCGGAGTGGCGCGCGGCCTCGCGGATCTTCCGCGCGCGGCTGCGCGCGGCGGGCTGGCTTGCGGCGGAGGGGGATTCCCCGGTCGTCACGGTGCGGCTGGGCGCCCCGGAACGGGCCCTGGTATTGGCGGAAAAACTACGACGGGCCGGCGTGATCGCCGCGGCGGTGCGGCCGCCGACGGTGCCGGCCGGAACCAGCCGGCTGCGCTT
This sequence comes from uncultured Akkermansia sp., assembly GCA_966250295.1. Lineage (GTDB taxonomy): Bacteria > Verrucomicrobiota > Verrucomicrobiia > Opitutales > Opitutaceae > IMCC26134_A. The sequence continues at coordinate 28,488 of CBINGR010000029.1, forward strand.
CTCGCTGGGGCGCGGCTTCGGCGCGGCGGCGATCGAGCGGGTGCTCGCCGCCCTCGGGCCCGCGCAGGCGGATGGGGGGCCGCCATGAGGATCGGCTGGGTGCTTGGCTGGGCGGTGCCGGCGGAGTGGTTCGCCGCAGTGGCGGCGCGCGCCTGGCCGGCGGCCGAGCATGTCTGCGTGCCCGCCGTGCCGGAGTGGTTCGCTCGGCTGGAGTCGGAGGGGACCCTGGACCGCGTGGGCGGCTATTCGCTGGGTGCCCTGCTGCTGCTGGGGGAACGCGGGCGGGTGGCGGCGCGCTGGCCGCGGGCCGGTTTGCTCGCACCGGTCTGGGCCTTTCCGCGCGAGGCGGAACGCGGGGGGCGGGTGGCGCGCGTGCAGGTGCGCGCGCTGGCCCGGTGGCTGCGGCGCGACGCGGCGGCGGCACGGGAGGATTTTTATCAACGCGCCGGTTTGGGCGCGGTGACGGGCGAGGTGGAGCCGGCGGAGACGCTGGCCTGGGGGCTTGAACAATTGGAGATTCGCGCCGAGCCCGCCGGCCTGCCCGCGGGCTGGTTCGCCGCCGCGGGGGCGGAGGACCCCCTGCTCGATGCGGCCGAACTGGCGCGCGCCGAGCCGGCGCTGCGGGTGGTCGCGGGGGCGGGACACGGTCCGGAGGCGCTGCTGCGTGCCTGGGCGGAGGCGGAGGCCGCGGCATGAAGCGGGTCGAGGAAAGCTTCGACCGCGCCGCCGACGGCTACGAGGCCCATGCGCCGGTGCAGGCCGCGATGGCGGCGTGGCTGGCCGACTGGCTGCCGGAGGAACGGACGGGAAAAGCGTTGGAGATTGGCGCCGGCACCGGTCTGTTCACCGAACGGGCGCGTCCCTGGGCGGGCGCCTACCTGGCGAGCGACGCGAGCGCGGCGATGGTATTGCGTGGGCGGAAGCGGGTGCCGGAAGTGGAGTGGAAGGAACTCCGGGCGGAGCAAATCACGGACGGCGGGTGGACGTGGATATTTTCCAGCAGCATGCTGCAATGGGCGGAAGACCCGCCGGCGCTGCTGCGCGCCTGGCGCGGCGCGCTGGCGCCGGGCGGGCGCATGCTGGCCGGTTTCTACGTGGCGGACACGCTGCCCGAGCTCCGGGGGCTGCTGGACCATGGCGGGCCCCTGTCCTGGCGGACGCAGTGGGCCTGGCGGGACGCGTTCCGCACAGCGGGACTGAGCGTGCGGCGGGACGAGGTGTCGCGGCGGAAGTTCACCTACGGCTCGGCCTTGGAGCTATTGCGCACTCTGCATGGCGTGGGCGCGGCGCCGCATCGGCTGGTGCCCCCGGCGCGGCTGCTGGCCTGGTTGCGGAAGCAGGGAGAGGGGGCGATGGAGGCGACGTGGACCTTTTACCGCTGCGAGGCGGAGCCGGCCGGATGGTTAAGGGAGAACTTGCCTTGAATTAACGCGCCGGACTTGGTGCGCTGCCTATGTCCAATGCTTCCCGTCTGTTCATCGTAGCGCAAACCGCGGCTGTCCTCGGTTTCGGCGGGCTCGCCGGTCGCGCGGAGGAGCCCGCCGTTGCGGAGGCATCCTCGCGCGCGGCGCCCCCGGTGGAGCTGGAGCCGCTCACGGTGTATTCCGAGGCGGTGGCGGTTCAGGAACCCGCGGCGACCTTCGCGATGCCCATTTCGCTTTTGCGCTTCGAACCGCGGGTGGACGTGCAGGGGCGCGGTTTGGCCGAGGCCCAGGCGGACGTCTCGATCCGCGGCGGCACCTTCGAGAATACCGGCTTCAGCCTCGGCGCCACGCCCCTTTATGACCCGCAGACCGGCCATTATTTCGCGGAGCTGCCGGTCGCGCCCGCGATGCTTTCCTCCCCCGGGGTAAAGACCGGCACGGCCCAGGCGGAACACGGTTGGAACGCCACCGCCGGCGGCATCGGCTACGGCTGGCGGCCGATCCGCGGGACGGCGGGCTTCGTGAACGGCTCGGCGGGCGACAACTCCCTGCGTTCCGGCGAAGTCTACGCGGCCTTCGCGGCCCCGGAGACGGCCGGTCGCCCCCGCCTCGGCGCCGATCTCTCGGTCGCAGCCTCGCAGGGCGAGGGTTCCCGCTCTTACGGCGACCACGACTTCGTGCGCTACAACGGTCGCGTGCAATTGGCGGGCGAAGCGGCGCAAACGGACCTTTTCGCCGGCTATCAGAGCAAGTTCTTCGGCTGGCCGAGCCTCTACACGCCGCCGGCTTCCGGCCTGAACGAGACGGAGAACCTCAAGACCCGGCTCTATGCTCTGAACCACCGCGTGACGCAGGGCGCGGACGGCGACTATCTGCAACTCGGCGCGGCGCATCGACGCAACAGCGACTACTACGACTTCAACCGGCTGGCGCCCGATCCGGTGGTGCCTTTCGAGCACGAGACCCAGGTCGACACCTTCGCCCTCGACGGCCGGGCCGCGGTTTTTTCCGCCGGCGGTGACACGCTCGCGCTGGGCTATCGCGCCGGGGTGGTGCTGGATCGGATCGATTCCGCGCGGCTGGGCGCGGGCGCGCCGACCACGCCCGCGCCTTTCGGCACCGGCCGTTTCGATGACCGCACGCAGGCGTATGCGGGCCTGTATCCCGAATATCGGCACGAGTTGGACACCGTGCGCGCGCTGCGTTTCACCGCCGGGGCGACGGGCGACTGGTCCAACCGCCACGACGACGCGGTGTCGCCCCTGGCGGAAGCGGCTTTCGAGCGGACGGAAGGCGCGCTGGAAAGCGTCACCCTGGGCTACGCGCGCAGCACCCAGGTGCCGACCTACACGGCGTTGAATTCGCGCCCGGCGGGTCTTTTCGCGGGCAACCGCGACCTCGATCGCTCGACCACGGATAACTTCGAGCTGGACCTGCGCACCCGGGCGGCGGGCTGGAATTTCTCGACCGCGGCGTTCTACCGGGTCGATTCCGACCTGGTCGACTGGACCTACAGCGATGCCGCCCCGAATTCGCGCACCGCCAACGCGGTCGACATCGACACGGCGGGCATCGAACTGGGGGCGCGGCGCAGTTGGCGCGCCTTCGACCTGACGCTCGGCTATACCTGGCTGGCGAAGGACGCGGACTATGGCTCCGAGGCGGTGGACGCCAGTTTCTACGCGCTCAACTTCGCGCGCCATCGCCTGACGGCGGCCATCGTGGCGCGCCTCGGAGGGGGCTTCGAGCTGCGGATGGACAACGAGGCGCGGGTGCAGGAGGACAATGCCCTCCGCCAGGGGACGGACGACGCCGTGTCGAGCGCGCTGACCTTGGGCTGGGCGGTGCCGCGGGTGGCTGGGCTCACGCTCGAGGCGCGCGTCGACAACCTCTGGAACGAGTCCTTCCAGGAGGTTCCCGGCGTGCGCGCGGCGCAGCGCGAGTGGAGCGCCGGCGCCACCTACGCCTGGTGACTTGGCGGGAGAGCATCCGGCCGGCGGAGGCGCGGCCATTTTCGCCTCCGCGCTTGCGGGGGCGCGGGGCGCGGGGAACCTTGGCGCACTCATGGCCGCCGAAATCTCCTCCGCCGTTTCCGCCCCCCTCAACCCGTTTCTCGACGAAGCGTTTCTGATCCGCTGGGCGGATCACACGCCCGACAAGATCGCGCCGGCCATCGAGGCGGCGCTGGCCGAGGCGCAGGCCTGGATCGACGCGATCGCGGCGGACGCGGCGCCGGCCACCTTCGGCAACACCTTTCTCGCGCTGGAGCGCGCGACCGAGCGACTGAATTATGCCTGGGGCAAGGTCACACACCTCCAGTCGGTCTCGGACTCGCCGGAACTGCGCGAGGCGCACAACGCGATGCTGCCGGCGGTGTCGGCCTTCTTCGCGAAGATCCCGCTCAATCCGTTTTTGTGGATCCGGCTGAAAGCGGGCGCGGAGTCCGAATCGGGGCGGGCGGCCACCGGCGCGTGGGCGCGGCTGCGGGACGAGACGCTGACCACGTTCCGGGAGGCCGGCGCCGACCTGCCGGAGAAAAAGCGCGCGCGGCTGGAGGCTCTCGAGGCGGAACTGGCGCAGCTTACCCAGAAGTATTCGGAGAACACGCTCGACGCCACCAATGCCTGGCAGCTCGTGGTCGAGGACGAGACGCGGTTGCGCGGCTTGCCGCCGCACGCGGTGGCGGCGGCGCGGGATTCGGCGCGGAAAAAGGGCCTCGGCAGCGACGAGCGGCCGGCCTGGCGCTTCACCCTGCACGGACCTTCGCAGGAGCCGGTCATGCTCTACGCGGAGGACGAGTCGCTGCGCCGCGAGGTCTGGGCGGCGGCGCTCGAGGTCGGCGCGGAGGCGGAGGGCGGCAGGTGGGACAACGGTCCGCTGGTCCAGAAGATCCTCGCGCTGCGCGCCGAGAAGGCCGCGATCCTCGGCAAGGCCAACTTCGCCGACCTCGTGCTCACCCGGCGCATGGCGCGCAACGGAGAGAAGGCGCTGGCCTTCGTGACGGATTTCGAGGCGCGGTGCCGGGCAGCCTTTGCGCGCGAATGCACCGAACTGGAGGCCTTCAAGGCGGCGCAGACCGGGCAGCCGGCGGGGCGGCTCAAGGCCTGGGAGCTCGGCTACTGGGCGGAGAAACTGCGCCAGGCGAAACATGCCTTCGACGAGGAGGCGCTGCGGCCCTACTTCGAGGTGACGCGGGTGCAGGCCGGCATGTTCGAGGTGGCGAAGCGGATCTTCGGACTGCGGATCGAGGAGCGCCCGGTCTCGCCGGACCAGGTCTGGCACGCGGACGTGCGGTTCTACGAGGTGCGCGACGAGACGGGGCGGCATCTCGGCTCGTTCTACGCGGACTGGCATCCGCGCGAGTCGAAGCGTGGCGGGGCCTGGATGGGCTACCTGGTGACGGGCGGGCCGCGCCCGCGCCCCAGCGCGGGAATGACCAATGACCAATGGCCCATGACCAATGGAGATACGGAAAATTGGGATCGGGTGCCGCATCTGGGATATATCTGCGGCAATATGTCGCCTCCTACTCCGGGACGTCCCGCGCTGCTGACTCATCGCGAAGTGGAGACGGTTTTCCATGAATTCGGGCACCTGTTGCACCACCTGCTGGGCGAAGTGCCGGTGAAGTCGCTCAATGGCGTGAACGTGGCCTGGGACTTCGTGGAGCTGCCCTCGCAGATCATGGAAAACTGGTGCTGGGAGCGGGACTCGCTCGACCTCTTCGCGCGCCACCACGAGACGGGGGAGCCCATCCCGGAGGACCTGTTCCGGAAGATGACCGGCGCGCGGAATTTCCGCTCGGCCTGCGCGGCGATGCGCCAGGTGCAGTTCGCGAAGATGGACCTGCTGCTGCACGTGCGCGCGGAGGAGTTCGTCGAGGGGGACCTGGAGCGGAAGGCGCGCGCGCTGGTGGCGGACTGCATGATCCCGACCGAGCCGCCCGGCCGCACGATCGTGCGGCGTTTCGGGCACCTGTTTTCCGATCCGGTGGGCTACGCGGCGGGCTATTATTCCTACAAGTGGGCGGAAGTGCTGGAGGCGGACGCCTTCACCCGTTGGAAGCGGGCGGGGGTGTTCTCGCGCATGGTGGGCGCGGAGTTCGTCGAGCACATCCTGAGCAAGGGCAACAGCGAGGATGCCGCGGTGCTGTTCCGCCGCTTCATGGGACGCGACGCCGACCCCCGCGCCTTGCTGGAACGTTGCGGGCTGGCTGGCTAGGAAGCCGGAAAGGGGCGCATGGGCGGGCATCAGACAGTCACGCGTCCGCGGCGAGGCCGCTGGCGGCGGCGTCTGGCCTGGGCCGCGGGCGGGACGGTCGCGCTGCTGCTGGCCGCGCTCGCCACCCTGGATTTCTGGGCGCCGCCGGCGGCGGAGGCCTGGCTGGGCGGAGTGACGTTTTCGCGGCGGGAGACGCGGATCGGGGAGAGCGTGACCTGGGAAGGCCTGCGCTGGGCGGGGGACGGGCTCACGCTGGAGGCGGAGCGCGCGAGCATGAGCGCGCCCTGGCGAGTGCTTCGGAGCGGCCAGGCCGAGGCGACGGTCGACGGGTGGGTGCTGATCGTCGACAAGGCCAGCGGGGCAAAAACCGGCGCGGGCCGTGGTTCGGGCGGCGCCTGGGAAACGTTGATCCCGGCGCTGCGGCAGGCGGGCGCGCAGATGGCCGCATGGGTGGATACGGTGGAACTGCGCGCCGGCGCGGTCCGAGTGGCCGGCGAGGAAATCGTGGTGGAGCGGCTGCTCGTGACCGGGGCGGAGCTTCGGGGGACGGTGCGGATGCGCGGGCAGACGGTGGTATTCGAGGCTGGGGTGGCCAGTGCGACGGCTCGCTTGCGTTGGGTCGAAGGCGGCGTGGAGGGCGAAGCCCGTCTGGAGCCCGAAGCGATGCGGGCGGAAATCCGCTGGGCGGGAAACCGGGCGGACCTGCGGGCGAAATTCGAGGCGGGAAAATGGATGCCGGGCACATTGGCGCTGGAGGGGAAGGACTGGCGGGTGCCGGCGGAACGCCTGGGTTTGAAAGGACGGCAGTATGGGGAACTGCGCGGGGATTTTTCGGTGGGGCGGGCAGGCGAGAGCCTGAGCGTGGCCGTGGACGCGACCGCGCTTCCCCGGACGGAGGCGGAGGGCTTTCCCGAGGTGAAAATCGCGCTCGGCGGAGAGGCGCGACCGGAGGCGGTGAAGCTGGAGCGGCTGGAGATCGCGGCGCCGCAGTTGCGGGCCAGGTTAAGCGCCCCGCTGGAGTGGCGGATCGAGGACAAGGCGTGGACGTCGGCAGGGGAGCCGGTCTTCGCGTGGGAGGCCGACCTCGGCTCGCTCAGCGGCGGGCGGGTGACGGGCCGCGCCGCAGGCTCGGCGCACTGGAGCGGCGGGACCGCGTGGCGGATCGTTTGGGACGCGCGTGGCGAGGGACTCGGTTGGGGAACGCTGCAGGGCGTGACGGCTTTCCTGCGCGGCGAGACCACGGCGGTGGCGACCGAGATGATAGAGGCGGACCTGCGCGGGCCGGACGAAGCGACAGCGAGCGGCAGCGGACGCTACGTGCACGCGGAGCGCCGAATCGAGGCCGGCCGCTTCCGGGCGGAACTATCCGGGACGGTGCTGGCACCATGGCTGCCGACGGGGCTGAGGCTGGGACAGGCAAAGGCGGAGGGAAAGATCGACGGGGCCATCGCGGATCCGCGGATCGAGGGAATCGTGTCCCTGGACGGCGCGGACTATGCGGGTTGGGCGGTGGAGCGGGCGGAGGCCGCGGTGAGCGGAAGCCGGGCGACGGCGCTGGCGGTACAGTTGAAGGCGGAGCGCATGGGGGCGAGGGTGCAGGCCGACCTCGCGATCGCGCCGGGGCGGATAGAGGCGAAGGCGCTGGGTCTGCGCCGGAGCGACGGACGCGAATTGACGCTGACGGAACCGGCGACACTGCGGTTGGAGAAGGGCCGGCGTGCGCTGGCGGCCGGACTGGCGGGCGAGGACGAGCGGCTGCGGGTGAACTGGCAGGAGGGTGCGACAGGGACGGTGTTCATCCAAAATTTGAATACGCTCTGGCTTTCGGACTGGCGTCCCGGGGCGGACTGGCCGCTGGTGGCGGTGCGGCGCTTCCAGGCGGAGGGCCGGCCGGACGAGGAAGGCTGGCTGGCGGGCGCGGGCAGCTTTGACCTCGCCTGGACGCGTGGGGACGCGCCGGCGGGTTGGGCGCGGGCCGAGGCCTCGCTGGGCGGGCAGGGGCTGCATCTGGGGCGGCTGGAGATCGGGCAGGCGGAGGAAGTGCTGGCCTCCGGCGAGGGAGCGGTTCCGTGGCGTTTCAAGGCAGGAGGGCGCGAGGCGTCGCCGGTGGAGGGCGGGCGCTGGTCGTTGCGGCTGGAGTCGCGGCCGGAGGCAACCTTGTGGGATTCGCTGGCCAGGCTGGCGGGCGTGGAACTGGAGCGGCCGGCCCTGGCGGCGGCGCTGACGGGGCCGGCGACGGAACCGAGCGGGCGGGTGGAGCTTTCGGCGGCGCGGATCGGGCTGAGCGGCGAGGGACTTCCGGAGGGCGGGCTTGAACTGCGCGAGCTCCAGGCGGCGGCGACGATGTCGCGCGGGGATCTGGCCTTGGAGCATCTGACCGGCGAGGTGGATGGGCAGCGGGTCGAGGCGGAGGGCCGCTTGGCGCTGGCGGCGGGCGACTGGGCAAGGCTGCGCGCGCGGCCCTACCTCTGGCTGCGAGACCATGCCGAGGCGCGGGTGCGGCTGCCCGGGGCGCAGGTGGCGGCGCTGGCGCGTTACCTGCCGACCTTGCTGGCGCCGCAGGGCGTGGTGGAAGCGGACCTCAGGCTGAGCCCGGGGGCGAACCTCGACGGGGTGCTGCGTTTGCAAGGGGCTTCGACGCGGCCGATCGGGAGTTTCGGCGTGCTCCAGGAGATCGAGGCGGAACTGGCGCTGGCGGGACGCGAAGTGCGGGTGACCCGGCTGCGCGGCCTGGCGGGCGGGCAGGAGGTGGCGATCACGGGCGGGGCGCGACGGGTGCCGGGACGGATGCCGTTGCTGGATCTGAAGGTAAGGGCGGAGCGGTTTCCCCTGGTGCGGCGGCCGGGCCTGCTCCTGCGCGGCGACCTCGACCTGGGCGCGAAGACGGACGAGGCGGCGGACGGCTCGGCGGGGCGGACGCGGGTGACGGGGACAGTGCGGCTGCGCGACAGCCTGTTCCTCGCGGATATCCGGCCCCTGATCGCGGCGGAGGGCGGGAGCGCGGCGGCGGTGAGCGCCCGGCCGCCGTATTTTTCGGTGGAGACGAAGCCGCTGGCCGAGTGGGAGCTGGACCTGCGGGTGGTCGGCGACCGCTTCCTGCGGATGCGCACGCCGGTCTTCGAGGGCACGGGCTCGGCGGGCTTCGAGCTGGAGGGCACCCTGCGCGAACCGCGCGTGACCGGGGAGTTTCGCGTGGACCGCGGGACGATCCTGTTTCCCTTCGCGACCTTCGCGGTGCAGGAGGGCGCGGTGCGCCTGACGAGGGCGGACCCCTTCACGCCGCTCCTGGACTTTCGGGCGACGGGGCGGCGGCTCGGCTACGACCTGCGGCTGGAACTGAACGGCACGGCCAGTTCGCCGCAGTTGCAGTTTTTCTCCAGTCCGCCGTTGGAGGCGGAGACGGTCGTGCTGATGGTGACGGCCGGCACGGCGCCGCGGGAAGGGCAGGGGGCGGCCTCGACCTCGCAGCGGCTGGCGGCGGTGGGGGCCTACGTGGGACGGGATTTGCTGCGTACCCTGGGCGTGGGCGGGGCGGAGGAGGACCGGCTGACCCTGAGCGCGGGCGAGAAGGTCTCGCGGCAGGGCCGGGAGACCTACGGTTTCGAGTTTCGGCTCACGGACAAGTGGGCCCTGGCGGGCGAGTATGACGAGTTCGATGCCTACAACGTCGGGATCAAGCGCCGCCTGCGCCAGGCCGAGCCGGCCGTCGAGAAGAAAGAGGAGGCGTCCGATGCGCGGTGACGTGGGATGGCTGCGGGCGGGGCTGGCTTTGCTCGCGCTGGCGTGCCTGGCGTCGGCGGGGGCGGAGCCGGTGGAACCCGGTCCGGCAAAGACGAAACCGGCGGAGATCGCGGTGCAGGGCTTCGGGTTCTTCAAGAACCGCGAACTGCGCTCGGCGCTCACCCTGCTGCTGGATGAGGGCGGCCGGCGGGCTACGCTGGACGCGGGCTTCATCGAGGACGCTTCCCTGGTGCTGAATTCGGAGCTGGTGGAGGATGGCTTTTTCGAGGCGGCGGTGAAAGCGAGCTGGACCGACACCGCGGGGCGGCGCGGGGAGGCGATCCTGGATGCGATGTTGAGCAATCCCCTGAAACGGCCGCTCGAGGTGACCACGCTGCAGCTGGAGGCTCGGCCCGGGATACGAGCGGTGGTGGAGTCGGTGGAGATCGAAGGCCTGAGCGCGATTCCGGCGAAGGATGCGGAGGCCTTTTTCCGGCCGAGTTCGGGGCTTTATACGCCGCCCGATCTGCGGGCCTGGTCGCCCGGGAGGGTGAGGCGGGCGATGGACCGACTGCGCGGGGCCCTGCGCGCCCGGGGGCATGCGGAGGCAAAGGTCGAGCTGTTGGAGACGCACCTGGACCGGGGACGCGGGGCGGTGCGCCTGCGCCTCCGGGTCTGGGAGGGACCGCTCTGGCGGGTGTCGGGGTGGCGGGTGGACCTGGAGGGGGGCGAGGGTGCCCCGCCGCTGGAGCCGCCGGCCGGCCTCTTGGGCACGATATGGACCCGGGACCTGGCGCTCAATCTCGGCCAGTCCTCGCGGAGGATGTATTACAATAACGGATACGCCGACGCCCGGGTGGCCTGGGTGCCGGAGGCGCCCTGGGTTCCGCCGGACGCCAGGGACCGGCCGGCGACTGCGGTGGCGCGGGCGGAGCCCGGCGAGGCCTGGCGGCTGGGCAAAGTGCGGTTTTCGGGTTCGGAAAAGACCAGCCGCCGCCTGCTGGAGTCGCGTGCACGGCTGGAGCCGGGAGCGCCCTACGACCCGGAGGCGGTGGATGCGGCCCGGCTGCGGCTGGCGCGGCTGGGGGTCTTCCGCCGGGTGGAGGTGGAGGACACCGATGCGGCGCCCGGCGTGCGAGACGCCACGTTTTTGTTGACGGAGGAGCCGGGCTGGCAGGCGTCGTGGCTGATCGGCTACGGCAGTTACGAGCAAATCCGCGGCGCGGTGGAGCTCAGCCGGAGCAATCTCTGGGGCCTGGCGCATCGCGACCGGATCCAATTCGCCCAGTCGCTGAAGGCCACGAGCGGCGAATACCGCTACCTGGTGCCGACCTTTTTTCACGACACCGTGGAGGGCTCGGGCCGCCTTTTCGGGCTGCGGCGTCAGGAACGATCCTTCGTACGTCTCGAGTATGGCGCCGGTGTGGAGGCGAGTCGGGACCTGCCCTGGCTCGACGCGCGCGGGACGGCGGGCGTGAGCTACGAAGTGCTGCGGGCGGACGACGTGGAACTGGGCACGAGTGCGGACGAGGTCACGGACGCGACGGTGTCGGCGGTCGACCTCGGCCTGGTGCGCGACACGCGGGACAACCCGATCCGGCCGCGTGAAGGCTACCGCTGGTCGCTGCGCTCGCAAACGGCGCTGCCGGAGCTCGGCAGCGAGGTGCGTTACGAACGCGTGGAGCTGGCGGCTTCCTGGCACCTGCCGCTCGGGGAGGAGCGGGGTCTGCATTTCGGAGTGTCGCACGGCTTCATCGCCGGCGGCGGCAGCGAGGTGCCGGTGAACAAGCTGTTTTTCCCGGGCGGGGAGAGCTCGATCCGCGGTTACCTCGAGGGCGAGGCCACCCAGCGCGATGCGGAGGGCCGTTTTGTCGGCGTGCGCAGCGCCTGGCTGGTGAACCTGGAGTTCGAGCAGGTGATCACGGGGCGCTGGACCGCGGTGCTGTTTTCCGACACCTCGGGGACAGCGGTGGACATGGCGGCCTGGCCGAGCGACGAGGTGCTCACGTCGCTCGGCTTGGGGCTGCGTTACCAGTCGCCGATCGGGCCGGTGCGGCTGGAATACGGGCGCAATCTGAACCCGCGCGACGGCGATTCCTCGGGCACGCTGCATTTTTCCATCGGTTTCCCGTTCTGATAAGGTGGAGCGCATCGACCCGACGCGTCCGAGCCGACGCATTGAGTTCAACGCGTGCCACCAAGCGGCTGCCCCCTGCTAGGACGGAACCGCTCGCGGCCGCGAAGCGTCGGGAAATGGGATGGCGCGGGCGGGGGACGGGCGGCTAGGCGATGCAGGTCATGATTATCGCCGATCTTGCCAAGATTCCGGGCGGGACCTTTCCCGCGCAACGCTGGGGCCGCGGCCTCGTGGGCCAGGCCACCCAGCCCATCCAGGCCAAGGGCTTTTCCATGGGCTTTTCCGTGCTCGCGCCGCGCGGCGGGCAGGTGCCCTGGCATAACCAGGAGCAGGAGGAAGTTTATTTCATCGTGCAGGGCGAGGGGGAGATCTGCGTCGACAACGAGCGTTCGCCGATCAAGGCCGGGCAGGCGGTTTACATGCCGCCGGGCAAGTTTCACCAGCTCACCAACACCGGGGACGAGCCGATGCACATGATTTACGTGTACTGCCCGGGCGGGGACGTGGCGCACTGGCGCCAGGAGCTCAACGGCACCTTGCCGGCGGCCGGCACGGGCGACATCCCGCCCCTGCCGGATGGGGCCCAGCCACAGTGGACGGCGACCACGCCGAAACCGTTGGGGACCTGAAAATCCCCTTGGAAACTGGCAGGAGCCGGGGGTGGGGGATTCCCCGGGGTCTGAGGCATGTGACCGAAACGCCGCCGCGAAGCAGGGGAAACGGCTTGCCTGTGCGGGACGGGGTGCGAAGCTGCGATCTCCCGCGCGCTCCGCGCGAGCTTTCCGCACCCTCCGCTTCAACACCCTCCGCCGGCCCGCAGCCTGCTTTGTAATCCGCATGGACGAGACGACTTCCCCGCAAACGCCCGATTCCAACTCGGGGCTCAACAAGCTCGATTTGTCCCAACTCCAGGGCTTCAGCTTCGGCACTTCCTGGAGCCAGGACAAAGGGAGCTCCTCTTCGGGCGCCTCGCGCAGCGAGCGCCGGGAAGAGCGCCGCGAGGACCGTCCGCGCCGCGAAGGTGGCGGCGAAGGGGCGATGCGTCGCGACCGCCGCGACTTCAAGCGTCCGGCGGCGGCCCCGGCATCCGCGGGCGAGCTGCCGGCGGCCCCGGCCGGAGGTGGGGAGCGGGAGCGTCCCCTCCGCCGCGAAGGCGGCCACGGCGGCGAACGCCCGCGTTTCGAACGCCGCGACGGCCCTGGCGGCGGCCCGCGCCGCGAGGGCGGCCATGGCGGTCCGCGCGGGGATTTCCGCGGTCCGCCTCGCGAGCCGGCCGGGCCCTACATCAGCCCTTTTTTCACGGTTACCTTCTACCCCGAGGACGGCAGCTTCAAGATCCTCGCCGACGCCATTCGCAAGTCTTGCCGCACCTTCGAGCTTTTCTACATCGCCAAGTCGGTGGTGGAGAAAAACGAGCGCTTCGTCGCGGTGGTGCAGCGCATCCAGCCTGGCGCCAAGCCCGGCGCACCCGCTCCGGCGGAGGGCGCGGCGCCCGCCACCCCGGGAGTGAAGCCCGCGCCGTTCTACATCTCGGTGCCGGACGGGGTGCCCTTCGATACCGAGGACGCGGCCATCGCGCATGTGCTGGACAAGCATCTGGGTCTTTTCTTCGACACCGCCGAGGTGGAGGTCGATCCGCCCAAGGGTAACTTCCAGGTCGTCAATCGCTGCACGATCACGGGCACCCTGCTGGCTCCGCCCAACTACCATCTCTATAACTCCATCGTGGCCCAGCACCACGCGGCCAACGTGCGCATGCCGCTGGAGGCCTATAAAGCCAAGATCGAGACCGTCCGGGATCCCGAGGTGGTGGCGCAGTGGCTGGAGAAGATGAAGAAGGCCACCCGCTACACCGTGAAGCCCGCCCCGGCGAAAGCGCCCAAGAGCGGTGCGTCCGCCGCCCCCTTTGCGGAAGGCGCCGCGCCCGCCGCCGAAGCCCCCGCCGACGCGACTCCGCCGGAGGCCGCCGCGCCCGCGCCTGCCGCCGAGGCTCCGGCCCCGCGTTCCTTCGATTCCCTGGAAGAGGCCCGCCAGTATCTGCTCACCGAGGCGCGCGGTCGCGTGGTGCGTTCCGTCGAGCAGCTTCGTTTCCCCGGCAAGATCCTGGAGAGCATCCCGGCGAACACCGAACTGCGGCGCGCGGTCGAGGGCGCGCTGGCTGCCCAGCGGCGTTTCCCGCTCGACACCGCCAACGCGTTGCGCGGCCGCCTGCGTCGGGAGAGCTTCACGATCTTCAAGAAAGGCTCCAAGGGCATCAGCTACGTGTGTGCGGTGAAGCGCCGTTTCCGCGTGCCGGGCCAGACCTTCTCGGATTCGCTGGCCAGCTTGATCGCCTTCATCGAGGCGCATCCGATGGTTAAGGAGAGCGAACTCGCGGAGAAACACCTCGGCATCGAGCCACGTCCCGCCCCCACGGAGGGGACCGTTCCGGAGCCGGTGCCGGCCGCCGAGCAGGAGAAACTGACCAAGCTGAAGGGCGACCTGCGTTATCTCGTCAAGGAGGGCTACGTGACCGAGTTCGTCGATGGCACGCTTTTCTGCCCGCCCCCCATGGTCGAGGCGCGCAAGCGCGAGATCGAGGCCTCGGAAGTCGATCCGGAGAATTTCCCGGAGGCCCCGAAATCCTCCGCCACTCCCGCTCCGGCCCAGGCATCCGCTCCGGCGACTCAGGCGGCCGAGCCGGCGGAAGAGCCCGCGCCCTCTGCGCCCGAAGCGGTGGAAGCCGTGCCGGAGACCGCGTCTGCGGCGGAGCCCGAGCGGGCCCCGGCCGAGGCCGAGGAGCCGAGCGGCGAAGCCGATCCGGAAGCCGAGCGGACCTCGAAGGTCTGAGACCGGGATACAACGGACGAAACGAATCAAAACAAAGCCCCGGACCAGATCGGTCCGGGGCTTTTTGCGGGATCGGAACGGTCGCTGGCGCTCCCTGCCATGCGATTTCAATCCGGTGGTGTATGGCGACTCCGCCGTACACCCCGCCCGCCTCACTGCGCCTGTTTGGCGACCTTGTATTCCTTCGGCTTTTCGCCCTTGGGCAGGGCCAGCAGATCGTAGTCGCGCGAGCCCGTGATGGTGACCTCGGCAAATTCGCCGACAGGCAGGGAGCGCGGCACATAGACGCGACCATCGATGTCGGGTGCGTCGGCCTCGCCGCGGGCGACCCCGGGCTCCTCGACAAGCACGCGGAGGGTCTTGCCGACGAAGGAGCGGCCGACCTCCTCCGCGATTTCGCGCTGGAGCGACATCGTCTGGTGGTAACGGGCATCCTTCAGCTTGACCGTGAGCTGGCCGTCCATCTTGGCGGCTTTGGTGCCTTCTTCCTGGGAATAGCGGAAGACGCCCAGGCGTTCGAAGCGGGTGGCGCGGATGAACTGGCAGAGCTCGGCGACATCGGCCTCGGTCTCGCCGGGGAAACCGACGATGAAGGTGGTGCGCACCGCGATGCCCGGGATGCCGGCGCGGATGCGGGCGATGAGGTCGCGGATATATTGGCTGTTCGTCTCGCGCTGCATGCGGCCGAGCATGTGGTCGCTGATGTGCTGGAGAGGGATGTCGATGTAGCGGGCGACCTTTGGGCACTCGGCGATGGTCTTGATGAGTTCGTCGGACCAGTGGGCCGGATGAGTGTAGAGGAGGCGGATCCAGAAGTCGCCGGGGATCGCGTTGAGCTGGCGAAGCAAGGTGGTCAGCGCGGTCCCGCGAGAGGAATCCACCGGGGAGCGGGGATTGGGACGCTGTTCCCAGGTATCCATGCCGAAGTAGGTGGTGTCTTGGGAGATGAGATTGATCTCCTTCACGCCTTCGGCGACGAGCCGGCGGGCCTCGGCGACGACGCTCTCGACGGAGCGTGAACGGTGGCGGCCGCGAATCTGCGGGATGATGCAGAAGGCGCAGGGATGATTGCAGCCCTCGGCGATCTTGATGTAGGCGAAATGTTTCGGGGTGAGGCGAAAGCGCGGCGTGTCGTAGTCGGGAATGTAGGTGCTGCGTCCCTCGATGAAATTCTGGGGCGCCGCGCCCTTGGGCCGCTTGAAACCGGTGAGTTCCTCGATGATCGGGGCGACCTTGGTGATTTGGTCCAGGCCGATGAAGGCATCCACCTCGGGCAGCTCCTTGGGCAGCACCTTGGAGAAACGTTGGGACATGCAGCCGGCGACGATGAGCTTCTGCCCGGCGCGGCGCTTCTTCATGCCGCGGGCCTCGTGGGCCTCGAGGATGTGATTGATCGATTCCTCCTTGGACGAGTCGATGAACGAACAGGTGTTCACGATGACGACGTCGGCCTTGTCCTGATCGGGGACGACCTCCATGCCGGCTTGGTGGAGGTGGCCGACCATGATTTCGCTGTCGACGAGGTTCTTGGCGCAACCGAGGGAGACGAGGGAGACTTTGACGGCGCTCATGAAAGAAAGAGGGATCGCGGTAGGACGAAAATTAACGCAAGGCGGCGGAAGCGCGGAGAGCGCAAAGATACGGACGGACGAGGAGTAAAAACAAAGGCGGAACCAAACGAAAAACCGCGGCTCTCGAAAGGGCCGCGGTTTTAAAGAGAGTGCGAGGGGCTTACTTCTTGGCCTTGGCGGGCTTCTTGGCCGTCTTGGCGGCGGCCTTCTTGCGCTTCAGATAAGCGACGCGACGCTTCTTTTTGATACCCTTGTTGTATTGTTTGCCCATGGTGGAGAGTTTGGTGAAACGGGAACAATCGCGAGGGCCGGGGCGCGGAGTCAAGCGGGGGTTTCTGCTTGGGAGCGCGGAGCCGAGGCTCCGCGCCACCGCGGTCAATCGGCGGGTTGGTCCGCCAGTGGTTTCGCTGCCTGGATGCGTTTACCGTCGTGCACGAGCGCGTAGAGCGGGACGGGCGGATCCTTGGCGAGGCGTTTGACCAGCGCAGGGTCGGTACGTTTGGAAAGCTCGAGGAAGTGAAGGCCGCTCGCATCGCAGGCGAGCAGGCGGGCATAGGGCTTAAAAACCTCGGGGCGGCCGAGAATCCGGGCAGGGCGCGCGCTCTTTCCCTCATTCCCCCACTCCCTCACCCCCTCCTCCCTTCCCACGTTTTCCAGGACGAGGCAGCTGTAGGCCTGGCTGCGCAGGTCGACGCCCGCACGTTGGGCGAAGCGGACCCAGTCGGGTGAATTCTGCACGCCCGGAGGCGGCTCGGCGAAGAAGTGGCACCAGTCGCGGGCATTGGCCTCGATCCAGAGCGGACAGGTTTCCCGGTGAGTACAGGGGGCGACGATGCGGTGGTATGGGCGCAACTCGTCACGGACGGCGGCAAGGGAACGGCTGTCGGCATGCGTGCCCGGCTCGAGCCAGAGCACGCAGGCGGCGCGGGAGGCGAGGGCGAGGAGTTCCGCGCGGGCGGACGGCGGGAGTTCGTTCAGCACGTGGCTGACGACCAGGGTGAAGGCCGGGTTCGAACCGGAAGGAGCCGGCGCATCGAGCAAAGGAAGGTCCGGGAAGGCCTCGCGAGCGCGGGCGGCGGCGAAGGACACGGCTTCGGGGCTGTGATCGTGCAGGGCGAGCCCGGCGAAGTGCGCGGAGCCGAAGGCCGACAGGACGCGCCGGCCGGCGACTCCGGAGCCGCAGCCGAAGTCGAGCAGCCCGGTGCCGGGGGGCGGAGCCCAGCGGCGAAGGCGAAGCTCGCGGAGGAGGGCGTCCCATTTCCAACCGATGCGTTCGGCGTAGGTGGCGTCGTAGGCGGCGAGCGCGTCCTGATTTTGCCAATACGGGCCGGACGCGGCGGCGTCGCGCGCGAGGAAGGTCGCGCGGAGGCGGTCGAGAGCGGACCAGTCGAGGCGGTCGAGATCGGGCATGGAGGGACGAAAGATGGGGGAAAAGACCGGAGGCAAGAGACTGGAGATAAGTGAAAAACGTGGGGCCTATCGAGTTTACGCGGCGGGAGGTTTTTGAGTGCGTGGCAGTATGTGGATGTTTCGTCGTTTCGGAATCTGCCTGATGGCCGTTCTCGCGTTCCAAGGGGAATTGTCCGCCGAGAGCGCAGATGAGCTGCTTGACCGGGTGCGGAGCCATTATTTGTCCAAGGCAAATCTGGAGGTGACGGGCTACACCCGCGAATTGAGCGTGTCGGAAGCGCAGGACGCTGACTCGGGCAGGCGCAATTTTCGCGTCGTGGGCGCGGAATATCACCGTGTGGTGCTGACCCGCCGGCTTCCCGATGACTGGCGGATCGTGGTTCAGCGGGAGGACGTGGCGCGTGGAGAGGTCCGGAGTTCGCAAACCATCGTTTTAGGCAAAACCGGAGAAACCGAGGCAAGCGTGCTTCTGCTCAATCCCAGTACAAAGGGCACCTTCCGTCTTTCCATTCCCGCAGCGATTTTCAAGCAGGAGGCGGGCACACGAATCGGTTACGTAGGCATGTTTGATCCCGTGTTCCGGCTTCTCTTTCAAGACCGGGAAAATTGGGCGACCTTCCATGGGCGTGCCTCAAACCTGAAGATCGAGGGAACTGAAGTGGTTGATGGCGTGCGGCTCACCCGGATCGCCTCCAATTGGCCGTCGCATGCCGTCACGCGGCTGTGGATCGATGCGGAGTCATTGCTACTGGTGCGGGTGCTGGAGGCTCCGGGCGAGGAGGCAGATCGACACATCAGGATGGGCATGCCGGTCAGCTTAAAGGAGACGATCTACCGTCATGATTTGACCAAGGGAAATGCGGCCGCCGATTTCGACTTGGACGCGGGTTGGACCCTGGCCGGCCCGAATATCGCGGCGGCGGCGGATTTTATGCCGTCGACCCAACTGTTTGCCGCGTACACTTCCGGCGGAGCCATCGTGGCCGAAGCTCCGGTGGCGAAGACGCCCAAGGCGCCGAAAACGCCGGAGACTCCAAAGCCGCCGCCAAGCGACACCCCGGCCCAGCCTCCCGGCGATCTTTTTGCCTCCGGTGGCGCGGCCGGGAGCCCTTCGCCGGCCGCTCCGGCGGCGCCTGCGGGAGCCCCCGCATCGACCCCCGCCGCTCCACCGGTGGAGAGCCAGTCGCTCACGCCCGAGCAGATGGGGGCCATCGTGCTGATCGAGGGGGAAGAGGGGGTGGGAACCGGTTTTATCGCCAAGATCCGCGGCGTGGATTTCGTGGTGACCAACCAGCACGTGATCGGCGGCAATGAGAAGCTGCGCATCACCACCGTGAAGGGTGTGTCCATCCCGGTTGGCGGAATCTTCGGGGCGGTGGGGCGCGACATCGCGATCCTGCGGATCGAGGGGGAAAACAAGGTGCCGCCGCTCACCCTGGCCGCGGATCCGCTGAAGACCGCCAAGCTCGGCGACAAAGTCGTGGTCGTCGGCAACCGGCGTGGCGGCGGCGTGGCCACGCAACTCTCGGGCGCAGTGCGCGGCATCGGCCCGGACCGCCTGGAGGTGGACGCCCCGTTTCAGCCGGGCAACAGCGGCAGCCCGATCGTGCACCTGGCGACTGGCGAGGTGCTGGGCGTGGCGAGTTATTCCCAGACCCGGAAACTCGACGAGCTGGACGGGCCGGCTGCCACCGCGACCGACGCGAAGAAAGACGAGCCGGCAAAAGAGGAGCAGCGCTGGTTCGGTTTTCGCGCCGACGAGGTGGGGAAGTGGGAAACCATCGATCTCGCAAAATGGCGGGTTCAGGCGAAACGGGTCGCCGATTTTGCGGCAGACACGGAGGCGATCTACTATGCGATGCGCGGCAAATTCACGGAGGCCTCGCGTAGTCCGCGCATCAAGCCGGCGATCGACCGGCTCAACGAACGCGCTGCGCGAGGCGCCTCGCAATTGGTGGTGACTCAGGAGGTGGGCGAGTTTTTCCGCAGCCTGCGCGCGCTGTCCCAGGCAGGAGTGAAGGAGCTCAAGACCGGCGAGTATTATGATTTTTTCCGAACCAACGACTACTGGGAGACGAGCATTACCCAGCAACTGCGGGTGCGGGCGGACATCAACGAACGCCTGGGCAAGGCCTCGGAGACCAGCGTGGAAATCCTGTCCCAGTTGCGCCGCTGAGAAACCGGTCGCTCGCCTCAGCCGCCAAGCTCGATTCCGAGATGGCGGGCCAGGCGCTGCTCGCGGATGCCGTAGAAGGCGGCGAAAGCACGGGTGCGCTCGATCAGGCGGCGGCGCTGGGCGGCGAAGGCGGGATCCTCGGCCGCGTGGATGCGGTGCGCGGCGAGCATGAGATTTTTCGCGGTGTCCTCGGTGGAAATGAACTCGAATATCCGGGAACGATAACCGGCGCACTCGAGCAATTGCGCGCGAAGGGCATCGGTGACGAACTCGGCCTGGCGCTCCTGGAAAATGCCGTGGCGCAGGGCATCGGCCAGCACGGGTGGGGCGGTGAGCTGCGCGCGCAGCTCTTTCTGGCAGCAGGGCGAGACGACCAGCAGGCGCGCCCCGGCGGCATGGCCGGCTGCGAGCGCATCGTCCGTCGCGGTGTCGCAGGCGTGGAGCGCGAGAAGAACGTCGAGCTGCGGAGCGGCGGCGGGAGCGGCGGCGGTGATGTCACCCTCGATGAATCCGAGCTGCGGCGCGAAGCCCGTCTCGGCCGCGACGCGATTGCAGGTGGCGACGAGGTCCGCCCGTCGTTCGATCCCGGCGATCCGCGCGCGAGGGCCGAGCATGGCGGCGAGGGCAAAGGTGAGGTAGCCCTTGCCGGCACCCATGTCGGCGATGCGCAAGGGCGCGGCCGCGGGCGCTTCCGCCGAATCGAGCCCGCCCTCGGCGAGCAGGGAGCGGAGGAGCTCGGCGAACTTTTCGATCTGGCGGAATTTGTGAGCCATGCCCTCGCGGGGCTGACCGCGGTCGTTGGTGACGCCGAGGGCGCGCAGCCACGGGGAATCGGGTGCGAGGAGATGCTGTTTCGCGCGGTCGTGGCCGGAAGCGGGGATCGGCGGGGCGCTGCCGGTGGCTTTCTGGCGCAGGCGGGCGGATCCGTCGGGCTGTTGCTCCAGCTGCGCGGTGTGCAGCGGGGTGAAGAGATGGGCGTCGAAAAAAGTCTCGGCGAGCAGGCAGGCGAGCACGGTCTCGGCCTCGGCGGGCGGGAGGTTCTTGGTGACGTCGCGCGTGGCGTGGCGAAACACCAGCGAGATGTGCGGGCCGGCCTTGAGCGCGACAGGGCGGGCGAAGACGTTGCGCAGGGTGGGATCGGGTGCGTCCGGGCGGGGTTTTCCGAGCGTGAGTTTCACCAGGGTGCCGCCGGAAAGGGCTTCGCGAAGCAGGGCGAGGAAACGGGGCAGCGTGTCGGTGGCGATCGGCATGGCGGTATCTAATTCAAGGGACGCGGGAAGCGCAAAGGAAGGCGGAGCTTCGGACGGGAGTGGGCGGGGATCCGCCCGCCAGGGAGGTATTTTCAGACCGCTTCGACGCGGTCCGGCAGCTCGTTGGAATCCCCGACACGACGGGGAAAGTGTTCCGCGAGCAAGGCGCCGGCCCGCCCGATGCCGAGCACGAGCCCGGCGGTGAAATCGCCGCGCCGGAACTCCGTCTCCATCGCCGCGGCGACCTCCTTCCAGAAGGTTTCGCCGCAGCGGGCGTGCACGCCCTCGTCGCCCACGATGGCGAAGGTGCGGCTCCGCGGCGCGAGGAAGAGGAGCACGCCGTTGCGCGCCTCCGTACGAGCCATGCCGAGGCGGTCGAACTCGTGTTCGGCCGCGGCCACGGGATCGGAGGCGGAAGCCCGTGCCACCACGACGCGGATCTCGCCGGAGCCGAGCCGCTCGGCTGCCGCGATCGCGTCCTGCACGCGCACGGCGTCGATGGGAGGAAGGAGAGAGAAAAGTTTTTTCATGGTTACCACTTTCCTCCGGCGCCCCCGCCCCGGAAGCCGCCTCCGCCGCCCCGGAAACTGCCGCCGCCGAAAGATGAGCCGCCACCCCGGGAATGCCTGCCGAAACCGCCGCCTCCGAGGGGCGCGAGCGGCCAGGAGCGGCGCCGCCAGCGGGGGCCGTAGTCGTCCGAGCCGGCGCCGCCGACAAGGCGGGCGAGTTTGATGGCGGCCACAATCAGGATAAGGAAAACCAGGCCTCCGGGAAACCTGGGGCCGCCGCTCGAATGCCGCGGGTGAAACGCGCTGCCGGACGGCTCTGCCCGCGGCGCCGGCGCCTGGACCGCGGTCGTGTCGGGGACCGGCGGGCGCGCCGCCTCCACGGGGGTTTGTTCGGGCGGGGGAGAGGGCGCGCGGATGGCAGCCAGAATCGCGTCCACGCCGGCGGTGAAGCCGCCGTCGAAATCGCGCGACCGGAAGCGCGGCACGAGTTCGCGGTCGATGATGCGTTTCGCGAGCGGATCGGGGATCTTCGCTTCGAGGCCGGTGCCGACTTGGAGGTAAAGCTGGTGCTCCTCCATGAAGGCAAAAAGCACCACGCCGTTGTCGCGATCGGCCCGGCCCGCGCCCCAGGCCTGGGCGACGCGCAAGGTATAGGCCTCGACCGGTGCGTCCGATTGCATGCGCGGGAAAATGGCCACGACAACCTGGCCCGAGTTCGAGCGCTCGAAGCCGGCGAGGCGTTCGTTGAGCTGGCGGGCGACTGAGCGGGAAACGACGCCGGCATAGTCGTTGAAATGATCGCGCGGCGCCGCCGGGATCGTCTCGGCCCCGCGGACCGGCGGGACAGGCATCAGGCCGGCCCAGGCAAACGCGCAGAACCAGCGCAGGGCCATCAGCGACCGGGGCAGGCGAAGAAGGAGAAAACCAGAACCGACGTTGGCAAAGGCTCGCACGGACCACAGATGGAGGCGGGAAAGAAACAACGAAATCTTTTTTCCGGACGGAGCTTGTGGAATGAGTCGTTTTTTTTCCAGGGCTCGCGGGCAGGGTCGAGCAACGGCTGTCACAAAGCGTAGGAAATCGTCCTCAGCCGAACAGTTCCAGCTGCATGCCGCCGGGCCGGCGGAAGTGCGCGGTGCTCAGTTCGGGATGCCGGCTGTTGAGGCCGGCGCGGCGCGCGGCGGCGTGGAAAAGCGCGCGGATCTGCTCGGCGAAAATGCCCTCGCCGCGCAGGCGCTTGCCCCAGTCGGAGACGTTGAGCTCGCCCCCGCGCAGCTCGCGCAGGCGGTCCAGGACGCGGGATTTTTTGCCGGGCGCGTGCAGGTCGAGCCAGTCGATGAAGACGTCCTTCACCGCATGCGGCAGGCGCAGCACGATATAGCCGGCCGAGGTGGCGCCCGCGGCCGCCGCCGCGGCGAGGATGGCGGGGATCTCGTGTTCGGTGAGGCCGGGGATGACCGGCGCCACCATGACGCCGACCGGCACGCCGGCCTCGGCGAGGAGGCGCAGGGTGCGCAGGCGGTGTTCGGGACGGGCGGCGCGCGGCTCGAGCGCGCCGGCGAGGTCGGCGTCGAGCGTGGTGATCGTCACGTGCGCGGAGACACAGGACCAGCGCGCGAGCTCGGCCAGCACATCGCGATCGCGGGTGATGAGGGCGTTTTTCGTGATGATGCCGACCGGATTCCGAAACTCGGCGAAAACCTCCAGGCAGCCGCGTGTGAGGCGGAAATTGCGTTCCGCCGGCTGATAGCAATCGGTGGCGCCGCTGAGGGCCACCGCCTGAGGCACCCACTTGCGCGCGCCGAGTTCCCGCCGCAGCAGCTCCGGGGCGCGGCGTTTCACGAGGATGCGCGTCTCGAAGTCGAGGCCGCTGTCCCAGCCGAGAAAGTCGTGGTAGGCGCGCGCGTAACAGTAGGCGCAGCCGTGTTCGCAGCCGCGGTAGGGGTTGAGACCGTGGGTGAAGCCGAGGTCGGGGCTGTCGTTGTGCGAGAGGATGGTCTCGGTGGCGTCCTCGAAAAACTGGGTGCGCGGGTGGGGCGGCTCGCCGTGGTCCGGCCCCGGGTCGGCGTCGGGATCGGGCTCGGCGTGGATGCGCTCGAAGCGGTTGGGCGGGTGGAGGCGCGTGCCCCGGCCGGGCGGGATCGGTGATGCGGGCGAGGACATGGAGGCTTGGAGAGGGGAGGCCGGCTAGAAACCGCGGTGCCGGGGGCGGCGGACCGGCGGCGGACGGCGATATCCTGCGAAATCCGGCCTGGCGTGCGAATCCCCTCCGCATCCGAAAAACTGCGGACCGGCCGTTTTCCCAGCCGGCGCTCCGGCGGGGGCCGGATTACCGGCGAAGGCCGGCAGGCGCTAGGCTGGCGGCCGCGTGCCCGCCCGGGGGCGCGTCCTCTTTTATCCCATGGCTTCCATCCGCATCGGCATCTCGGGCTGGCGTTACGCGCCGTGGCGCGGCGTGTTTTACCCGGAGGGCCTGCCGCAGCGCAACGAGCTCGCCTACGGCGCCAGCCTTTTTCCCTCCATCGAGATCAACGGATCCTTTTACTCGCTGCAGCGGCCCTCGAGCTATGGCGCATGGAGCGAGGCCACGCCGAAGCATTTCCAATTCGCGGTGAAGGCGCCGCGTTTTATCACGCATATCAAGCGCCTTCGGGAGATCGAAAAGCCCCTGGCGAACTTCTTCGCCTCGGGCGTATTGCGCCTGGGGGCTAAACTCGGCCCGATCCTCTGGCAGTTTCCGCCCTCGTTTCGCTACGACGCGGCCAAGATGGAGGCGTTTTTCTCGCTGCTGCCCCGGACTACCGGCGCCGCCGCCAAACTCGCCGCCGGCCATGACGAGCACCTCAAGGCGCGGGCCTGGCTGCGCACCGACCGCTCCCGCCGGCTGCGGCACGCGGTCGAGATCCGCCACCGTTCCTTCGAGACGGTCGACTTCGTCATGCAACTGCGGCGCCACCGGATCGGTCTGGTCGTGGCCGACACGGCGGGACGCTGGCCCTTGATGGAGGACCTCACGGCCGATTTCGTCTACGTGCGGCTGCATGGCGACGAGGAGCTCTACACCTCGGGTTACACCGACAAAGCCCTCGACGACTGGGCCCGCCGCATCGACGCCTGGCAGCACGGAGGCGAGGTGAAGGACGCCCGCACGGTCGCGCGGCCCGGGTCGAGGCGAAAGGCCGGACGCGACGTCTTCGTGTATTTCGACAACGACGTGAAGGTCCATGCCCCCTACGACGCGATGAAGCTCGCCCACCGGCTGGGCCTTGGCCCCAAGCCCGTGGAAGCACCGCCCTCCGATCGCGTCAAGGAGGTGCCGCGCGTGAACTGGCCGCGCTACGGGCCGCGTGCCAGAACCGTCCATGGCCTGGCTGCCGGCGGGGGTTGATGTTCGGCTTCCGCCATTCGCTGGTGTCTGCTGCAATTTTTTCCAGCGAATTTTCGCGCTTCTTTTTGGCCGGATGCCGGCCCCGCGGCCCCGGGGGCCCGCCGCCTGGCCCGCCGCACGGAAAGGCCAGGGAAACTGGCCTGAGGTGAAATCGGCAGGGATGGACCGCCGGACCGTCCGCTCCGCGTCCGACGCTACGCGATTTTCAACTTCGTGAAGTGTTCTAAATGGATTGATCCGGCACAAAAGCGGGCTGTGCTTGCCGGAAACGTGTCGCGGATCGTACAAGGCCAGAGCATCGATTTTTTGTACCGCGCCAGGCGCTACGCGGAAGCGGAGGCTGCCTTGTCGAAATACATCGAGTCCTGGCCGAAGGATAGTTGGGCGCACTGCAAGCTGGCGCGAGTGTATCTGAAACTCGAAGACGGCGACAAGGCGATCGCCGCGGCGACCCGCGCCATGGCGGTCGCGCCGGACGATGCGGATTCCTGCCGCGTGCTGGCGTGGGCCTTTCACCTCACCCGCCAGCCGGAGCGGGCCACGCCCCTGGCCCGGGAGGCGCTTCGGCTCAGGCCGGCGGACGTGGAAAACTACAATTTGCTGGCCTGGATCCTGGCAGTGGCCGGGGACTATCCTCAGTGCCGCGAGATCGTGGAGCGCGGTCTGGGCCTGGATCCCCGCCACGAAGGACTCTGGGCGGCCCACGCCCGGGCCCTCATGAGCCGGAGGGAATGGGCGAAAGCGGTGCCGCTTTTGCACAAGGCGCTGGAGTTCGGGTGCGGCCGCTTCTTCAACTCCTGGGCCCTGAGCGTGTGTTATTATCACCTCAAGCATTATGACCGGGCCGAGGAACTGCTGGCCGGCGCGATGCGGGCGAATCCACACCATCCGTCGGCGCAAGACCTGCATCGGGAACTGAGGTTTCGGCGTACTCCTCAGGGGCGCCTGATCCGGCTCCTGTTCCGGAACCGGAAGTCTTTCCTTCCGGACTGATACCATTTCGCATTCCGACGTATCGAAGTCGGCAGGAACCGCAGGCCGGGCCGGTGGCTTGGCAGCCCGACCACCGGCCGGGGCCATCGGCGTTATCCTGTCCTTGCAAACGAAGTAATGTGCGGCGGCGGGGACGCGGACTTTTGCGGAGGCGGAGAGCGATAAACGAGAAGGGCGGACTCCCTGAAAAATCATCGGGAGCCCGCCCGGCGGGAGCGAGGTCGGGCCGGGAAGGCGGCCCCGGCGACCGTTGAGCTTACAGGTGGAAGACGGAGGAATCGCTGCCGTTGGCGCTGTAGGCGGCGCCGGTATCGGTAAAGATGCTCCCGATCCAGTCGCTGATCTTGAGCGAGGTGGTGCGGTTCGAGAGCACGTCGCTGCCGGTGGAGAGCGAGTTGACGATCACGGAATAGCGCGGATCGCCCGGGTTGATGCCGCCGTCGAGCACGCGGAACTGCATCGCGACCGAGGAGGAAGCGCCCACCGGGATGTCGGCCAGGGTCCAGGCCGGCACGTAGTAGCGGCCGCCCGGGGCCACGTTGTTGAAGCAGTACCAGCCGTTGAGCGTGTGATTGATGGCGATGATGCGGGGACCGGGCGAGAGCGAGTAAGGCGTGCCCGCCACGGGGCCGGCGGGGAACAACGCGCTGCTGTTCACGGCGAACTCGGCGGTGATCACCGGCCGGTAGAGGGTGCCGACGTACGGGGTGGTGGCGCCCCGCATTTCGCCGTGGGAGTTGGGCGAGCTTTGCCAGCCTCCGCTGGTGCTGTTGGTGTCGTTGGTCACCGTCGCCTTGATGATGAAGCCGATGATATTCGTCCCCGGCCCGGCCTGATAATAGATCGTGCCGACCGCGCCGTAGATGGCCTTATGGGACCAGGTGCCGCCGCCCTGCCCGGGAACGTTGTCGTGAAACTCACGCGACCGCACGCTGGGAGCTCCGCCGGTGAGGGTATCGAACCATTGGCCATTCACGGCGGTCGGATCGGTGGCGGCCGGACCGGTGTTGGGGTTGGCGCCGGAAACCACCGGCGGCTTGCGGACGCTCAGGCTGGGAGCCGCCTGCAAGCCCGCGCAGAGCAGGAGGGCTGAAGCCAAGGCAGCCGACAGCCGGAGCCCGACACGGGAGAACGAGGAGGAGTTTTGCATGTTATTTAGGGGTTTGGGGTTGAAGGAATTTCTCTCCACTGTGGAGGAAATGCAAATTGAGTGCATGTTTAGGGATCTATGAGTGTAAAGCAGTATTTTTGAGTTCACTAAATACGTAGAACGATTCCCGATGCAGGTTTCAGGAAAACCTCCTCGTATCCGGCACTTTTTGACCGGCCTTATACGCCCGCGACGGCAGTCTTTGGTTTCTTTTTATGAAGCGGCAGCTATTTGGTTAAAAATCACTTATGAACGCGGTCTCCTTTCTGAATAACACGGCCTATCCCGCTTATTTTAACGCGAAGAAAGGCGGGCAGGTTTTAGCTCGGCTGGCGGCAATCATGCCCGGTGCGAGGGCGGAAGTGCCGACGGAGGGCGTTTACAGCGTGTTCGCCACGACCGTGGTGGACGGAAACACGTACACGACCGCTCCCGTGACGATCCAGGGGAGCATGCATTTCTTGGCGCAGATCCGGCAGATGCGGGAGCAGGGAACCTATGTGTTCGAACTCGTGGTCCAGCCGGGCGGGCTCAATCGGTTGAGTTTTGAGAAAACCACCCTCAACCCGGTGATGTTCACTGTGCTCGGGAACGGAAAGCCGCTGCAGACCGTGGTGGTGGAATCCTCTTTCGAGACGGTGGAGATCGAGACGGTCGAATCCTATGTTTTCCAGGCGGTCATCAACGGGATCACGACCGACCCGGTCACCACGGCCAATCCGAACGCGGTGGTCACCGCAGTGGCCGAGCGCTCCGGCGACGCGGAGTCAGGCTACTTCGTGCTGGTCGTTAGTTGACCCGGCCCGGGCGAATCGAGCGGACGGCGTTCGCTGCTTCGCAGGGGCAGCGTGCGCAGGATCTGGTGCTGCGCGCCCGCCGGCGTGAGGAGGCTGGCCATCAGGTGAAAGTCCTCGACCCGCCAGGTCGGTCCGACGAAGTCGCGGTGGCGTTTCAGCCATTGGGCGACGGTCGCAGGAGATGCCTCGCGGGTCCGCCCGAGGGTGAAGTGCGGCACGAACGGCCGCAGCTCGAAGGGCACTCCGCTGGCCAGCAGGCGATCGTCCACCTGCTGGCGCAACTGATGCAGGAGCGGATGGCCGCGGCCTACGCCGACCCAGACCACGTTGGGCTGGCCTCGCGGCGGAAAGCGTCCGGTGCCCTCCACGCCGAGCGGAAAGGGAGCCACGCGCACCTTGGCCAGGGCTTCGGCAACCGCCTGCAATTGCTCCTCGGTCACCTCCCCGATAAACCGCAGCGACAGGTGAAATTGCTCCGGCGGCGTCCAGCGTGCGTGCGCCAGGTCCCCGGCTAGCTCCGCCAGCGCGGCGCGGACCGGCCCGCTGGGCAGGATCGCGACGAAAAGGCGATGACGGACGGCGGACATGACGGCAACGTTGCCAGACAATGCGAAAACCTCGCCAAAGCGAACGGGCTCCCGATGACAGCCGCAAGAGGGGCTCGGCGGCCTACCAAAGCGCCGCACTCCTGCCCTGCGGAGCCTGACCTTGCTTCCTGTTTCCCGCTGGGGCGTCCCAATAGGCCTATCCAGCGGGTTGCTCACCCGCCGGGAGGCCTTGGCAAATGCCGGTGCGGACGGAAGGGAAAACGCCCGATGCGGGCTGCCTTAGCTGGCTCGGTGGCGGTGGAGCGGGAGAGGGGCTATATTCGCGTCTAGCTAACAGCCAATGTCTTGGGCCTACTTTTTGGAACCAGGGCAGGGCTGTTGATTTCACCAACCTCGAACGCAAACACCATGAAAACCTGCCTCCGTTTTGCATCCATCCTCCTCGGCCTCGCCTTGGGCGGCGCCTTCCTTTCCGGTTGCGCCGGCACGTCCACCAAGGAAAGCACGGGCGAATACATCGACAACGCAGCCCTCACCGCGAAGGTGAAAAAGGCGCTGGTCTCGGACGAGATCGTCAAGGCGCGCGACGTTCAGGTGGAGACCTTCCGCGGCGTCGTCCAACTGAGCGGCTTTGTCGACAGCGAGATGCAGAAAACCCGGGCCGGCGAGGTCGCGCGCTCGGTGGCAGGGGTCCGCGACGTGAAGAACAATCTGATCGTCAAGCCCGCGGGCGGCTGAGCCGCAGGGTTTTGACGCGCCGAGACCTCGGCGTGCGGCGCGCTCTGGCGCCGCTTTCCCGGCTCAGCCTTGGCTGAGCCGGTTTCGGTACTTCTCGAAGCGAAGCGACGCACACCAAAGGCTAGGCGCTGTCTTCGAAATAATCCAGCGCTCTGCTGAAGCCCTGCGGGTGGT
>CBINGR010000030.1:0-53681 GCA_966250295.1 uncultured Akkermansia sp.
GCAAGGACGGCACCATCACCGTCGAGGAGAACAAGTCCATCGAGACCACCCTCGATGTCGTCGAGGGCATGCAATTCGACAAGGGCTACCTCTCCGCCTACTTCTCCACCAATCAGGAGAGCCAGGAGGCCATCCTCGAGGATGCTTACATCCTCATTCACGAGAAGAAGATCTCCAATCTCCAGGAGTTCCTTCCCATCCTCCAGGCTGCCGCCAAGACCGGCAAGCCCCTCCTCATCATCGCCGAGGAGGTCGAGGGCGAGGCCCTCGCCGCGCTCGTGGTGAACAAGATCCGCGGCACGCTCAACGTGTGCGCCGTCAAGGCCCCCGGCTTCGGCGACCGCCGCAAGGCCATCCTCGAGGACATCGCCGTCCTCACCGGCGGCCGTCTCCTCTCCGAGGACCTCGGCATCAAGCTCGAGAACGTCCAGATCTCCGACCTCGGCCGCGCCAAGCGCATCGTCGTGGACAAGGAGAACACCACCATCATCGAGGGCGCCGGCAAGGGCTCCGAGATCCAGGGCCGCGTGAAGCAGATCCGCCGCCAGATCGAGGAAACCACCTCCGACTACGACAAGGAGAAGCTCCAGGAGCGCCTCGCGAAGCTCGCCGGCGGCGTCGCCGTCATCAACGTCGGTGCCGCCACCGAGTCCGAGATGAAGGAAAAGAAGCAGCGCGTCGAGGACGCCCTGCACGCCACCCGCGCCGCCGTCGCCGAGGGCATCGTCTCCGGCGGTGGTGTCGCCCTCCTGCGCACCGCCAAGGCCATCGACGCCGTCATCGGCTCGCTCGAAGGCGACGAGAAGCTCGGCGCGCAGATCATCCGCCGCGCGGTCGAATCCCCCCTCAAGCAGCTGTGCTTCAACGCCGGCGTCGAGGGCGCGGTCGTCGTCCAGGCCGTCCTCGCCGCCAAGGGCGCCAACGGCTACAACGTCGCCACCGGCCAGTACGAAGACCTCGTGAAGGCCGGCGTCGTCGATCCCACCAAGGTCACCCGCACCGCTCTGCAGAACGCCGCGTCCATCGCGGGCCTGCTCCTCACCACCGAGGCGATCATCACCGACGCCCCCGAGAAGGAGAAGCCCGCGGCCCCCGCCGGCGGTCATGGCGGCGGCATGGGCGGGATGGACTACTGATCGATCCGCCTGCAGGCGTCCGCAAGCGGACAGCCCGCGAACATCAAGGCCGGCGCACCGCAAGGTGCGCCGGTTTTTTTCGTGTAAGAGGGGCGGCTTACCGGAAACGCCAGCCTCCCGCCGGCCTGATGCCGGGACTGTAGCCCCGGCCGCTGGCCGGGTTTCTGGGGACTCCCGTTCCCCGCAAGGCCCGGCCGGCGGCCGCGCCTTGTCGTTACGTCACGGCTTCACGTCCACCACGAGCCGCAGAAACACCCGCGTGCCGGGGCTCAAGGCGGCGACCGTCCGATAGGTCAGCGTCTCGCGCCCGTTTTCCCCGGCCACGTTTGTATGAAGCACCACTTCGCCGGTATCGCGCCGCCAGGCTGCGAGATCGTTGGAAATTTCCATCACGTAGTTCAGGTCCGGCAATCCGCCGGCCGGCCGTTCGAAGCTCAGCGCGAGGTGACTTTGTCCCGCGACCACGGGCATCGTCGCTCTCGGCAATGCCGAGGCGGGGGAGGGCACCCGCGGATCCAGCCCGAGTGCATATTCCAGCAGATTCGCGGCTCCGTCGCCGTCCGGGTCCGCGCCCAGCGTCCCGACCTCCGGCTGCAGGCGCTCCCCGCCGCTAAAATGTTCGCCGAGCCAGGCGAACACCGTCCCGTCCGCAAAGGGCGTTGCGAGGCGCATGACGGGAGCGGCGGCGTTCGTGGTATCGATCACCACGCTCGTGAAGGCGCCCGGCGAGATGTCGAAAAGCGAGCCGAAGGGGTCATCGGGATCGAGCGTGATCGCAGGCACCAGCAGGTTCATGCCGAAGATGCCCTGGAGCCCGGCCACGTCCGCGATCAGCAAATCGACGTTTTTCCATACCAAGACCGCGCCTTCGCGCGTCGGCACGCTGACGCGATCGACGTTCAGGATCGGCACGATCTGCGAGGCGCCGATGCCGCCGATATCCGCCGTCGGCCCGTCGTAGTCGGCCATGAACTCGGCCAGCGTGGCGTACTGCGCAGGGATCAGCCCGATCGCTTTCGCCATCGCGAAGCTCGCGAAGCTGGAGCCGGCGCCGGTGTCGAGCAGCCATTCGCCGCTCGCCGAGAGGGCGCCTTCCGTCAGGGTCAGCCCGGGCACCAGCGGGTTCGCTTCATGCGAGGGCGCCACTTCACCCGATGGCGGCGTGTCGATGAAGTCGCGCAGCACCAGCGAGACCGTAGCCTGGGTGGACGGTTCGAACGCGTCCGGCGCCAACAACGCGGTCTCGAGGGCGCCGAGGTCCGCCATCGGCGTGGGATCGAGCAGCAGGCGCCGTTGCCGGATGACGGGCATGCCGACGAGGTTCAGGGGATCGACCCCGAGGAATTCGTTGTATTCGCCGGCGCCCATTTCGCGCCGCACCCACAGGTTGAAGTTCCCGAAAGCGGAGAACTCCGAAGGCAGGATATCTCCGCCGTCGATCGCCCCGTTCCGCACCCAGACGCCCAGAGGGCGGGTCACGTCGCCGGCTTCCTGGCCGCCGATGCCGATTTCCGTGAAGGGGCCGATGTAATCCGCCGTACCGAGGTCGAGATTGGGCTGGTCGAGGTCGCCGGTGGCATTCAGATGGCTGATCGCGAAGCCCGAGGCGCCCGTGTCGACAAAGGCGGTGAGCAGCACCGGCTCCACCTGGCCCGAATCGGGATTAAACCAGGTGATGAAGGCGCCGCCCTGCGCCGGGTCGGAGAGCAGCGTGTAAAGGCGGGGCTGGTCGAGCGCGCTCGCGCGCACGCCGTCATAGCCCGGATCCGCCAGGACGATCTCGCTCGCGACCGCCGCGGGCGAAAGAAGCAAAACGAAGGTGAGGGCGGGGAACAGGCGATGGGGAAACACGGCCGCCCAACATAGGTGCGGCCGGCCGGTTCGCGAGGGGGAATCCCGCTTAGCTGTCCGCCGGGGGGAGTGAGGTGCTGTGAGTTCTCCGCCGTTCGAGCAGGTAGGGCGCGACCGCTGGGCGCGCCGAAAACGCGTCGTAGCGTGCCAGCAGGCGCGGCGGGCCCAGTGGTCCCGCCCTACCCGGGGCCATGACATCCACTTCCTGTTGCACCCCTCCACGCCCGGCGCGTTTCAATGCAGTTACGCGGCACATTCCTGTCGCCCGCGCGGTTTGGGGGCGGTTGCCTGCCGCGCATGGAAGTCATCGTCCTCGGTTCCGGCACCTCCCATGGCGTGCCCATGATCGCTTGCGATTGCGCGGTCTGCACCTCGCCCGACCCGCGCGATCGCCGCACGCGCGCCTCCGTGCACGTGGTCATGGACGGCCTGCGCATCCAGGTGGACGCGACGCCTGAATTTCGACTCCAGGCGCTGCGCGCCCGCCTGCCCTCGATCGATTTGTTCATCCTCACCCACGGCCACGCCGACCATATACTCGGCATGGATGACCTCCGCCGCTATTGCGACGTTCGCGAGGACGGGATTTTACCCGTCTATTGCTCCGAAGAAGGAGAGGGGCGGGTGCGTGCCATCTATCCTTATGCGCTCGCGCCGCGCGGCGAGCGGCCCGATGGTTACGCCCGTTTCGACCTCAGGCGCATGCCCGCCCGGCTGGAGTTGCCGCAGGGCACCATCGAAAGCTCGCCGCTTCCCCACGGGTGGGTGGAAACGCTCGGGCTGGTTTTCACCGAGCGAAGCTCCGGCAAACGTTTCGCCTACTATACGGATTGCAAAACCGTGCCGCCTGCCGCCCGCGACCTTGCCCGGGATGTCGATCTCCTGGTGATCGACGGACTTCGTCCTACGCCGCATCCCACCCACCAAAGCATCCCTGAGGCACTGGATGCGGTGGCGTCCATCGCTCCGCGACAAGCCTACCTGACTCATCTTACCCACGCGGTTTTCCATGCGCAGGAAGCCGAATTACTCGATGGCAGGGCGTCGTTTGCCGCGGACGATTTACGGCTGCGGCTCTGATTTTTTTAAAAACCTACTAAGTTAGTGGGAAAAGGGCTTGCCGTGTTTAATCCTAGTTGTTTGATGTGGATTAACCTTCCATGAAGCTTTCCAAAAAAGGTGAATACGCACTGCGCTCCCTGATCGACCTCGGCATCGCCGGCGAAGTCGGGCGCGAACTGGTGCAGGTCACCGAGCTTTCCGACAAGGAGTCGATTCCGGCCAAGTTCCTCGAGCAGATCATGCAGGAGCTGAAGACGGCGGGGTTTGTGACCAGCCAGCGCGGCAAGTTCGGCGGCTACCGTCTCGCCCGCCCGGCCTCCGAGATCACGATCGGCGCGATTGTGCGCTTCGTGGACGGTCCGCTCGCGCCCATCGGCTGCGTGAGCCACACGGCTTACGAGAAGTGTAGTTGCCCGGACGAGGATCACTGCGGTCTGCGGATGCTCATGCTCGATGTGCGCAACGCCATCGCCGGCATCCTGGACCGCTATTCCCTCGCCGATGTCGTGGAGGTCACGCTTCGCAAGTTGCGCCGCGATGCGCTTCCTTTGCCATTCGCCTCTCCCCGCACGCCCACGCGGGGGCTGCCCATAAAGGCGTCCCCCGCCTCTCGTCGTCCCGCCTCCCGTTCCACGGCCTCCGCCCGCCGGCTCGCTCCGGTCGAAGGCCTGCTTTCGCAACTCCTGCCCGATTACACGATCTAACCTGCGCCCCACCGGGGTCTCCCGCCATGAGCTC
This sequence comes from uncultured Akkermansia sp., assembly GCA_966250295.1. GTDB lineage: Bacteria > Verrucomicrobiota > Verrucomicrobiia > Opitutales > Opitutaceae > IMCC26134_A. The sequence continues at coordinate 4,788 of CBINGR010000030.1, forward strand.
TCTTCTTTCCTCCGCCGCCTCCGCTCCCGCCCTGCTTCCCGACTGGCTCGCCATCGTGCGCTCCAAAGTCGAAGGCCTTCGTTTCGGCGTGGTTCAAATCGTCGTCCACGATGGCAAGGTCACGCAGATCGAACGCACCGAAAAAACCCGCCTCGCCCAGAACGGCGCATCCTCATCCCTCCGCGAGCAGTGATGCGGTTCCTTCCTCGGCCCCTTCCATCCGCTTTTCCCCTTTTCGCCTATCCGCACCACGGCGGCGATTTCTCCCTCCAGTAAACCCTTTCGCCGGCCACCCGACCTCGGGCGCTTCTATAAGATCAACCATCAAGCAAAAATCCCAACCATGAAGTCTTCCCGCACCATTCCCACCACCCGCGCTACGGTTCTGGCCGCCGCGCTCAGCGCCATCGCCCTCGCGCCTTTCACGGCCCGCGCCCAGACTCCGCCCGCTCCCGCCTCCGAGATCGAGGCCCTTCGCGAGCAGATCCGCCAGCTCGACCAGAAGCTCCGCGTCCTCGAGCGCAACCTCGAGATCAGGGAGGAGACCGCCGCCGCGGACGCCAAGAAGCTCCCCAAGATCACCACCAGCGACGGCCGCATCGAGATCGCCTCCTCCGACGGCGCCAACTCCCTCCGTCTCCGCGGCCTGCTACAGGCCGACGCCCGCTTCTACGTGGACGATGTCAACAACGCCAACAACCCCGCGGGCACCGGCACCAACGACACCTTCCTCCTCCGCCGCGCTCGCATCGGCCTCGAAGGCAAGTTCTCCGAGCGCTTCCAGTATGTCGTGCTCTCCGAGTTCGGCACCGGCTCCTCCGTCAGCGTTGTCGATGCGAACATTCTCACCGCGATTAATCCGGCCTTCAATGTCCGCATCGGGAAGTTCAAGACGCCCGTCGGCCTCGAGCAGCTCCAGTCCGATTCCGTCGCCTTTTTCAACGAGCGCTCCGTCGCCACCGGCCTCGCGCCGAACCGCGACGTCGGCATCCAGTTCGAGGGCGTTTTCCTCACCAACCGCCTTTCCTACCAGGCCGGCGCGTTCAACGGCGTGCCCGATGGCGGCAACACGAGCCAGGCAACGACCGATTTCGACAGCGACAAGACCGTCGCCGCCCGTCTCTTCGCCACGCCTTTCGTCAACGACAAGGACTCCGTCCTGAAAGGCCTCGGCTTCGGTTTCGCCGTCTCGCAGGGCAACTACGATTCCGCCAGCGGTCGCGCCGGCCAGTACCGCACCGACGGCCAGCAGACCTACTTCACTTACTTGACGAGCACCACCACCCCGGCGAGCAACGTCATCGCCGACGGCGAAGGCATCACCTGGTCGCCCCAGGCCTACTATTACTACGGCTCCTTCGGCCTGCTCGCCGAATACGTTTCCTCCTCCATCGATGTCCGCCGCGGTACCCAGGCCGTGCGCGATATCGAGAACACCGGCTGGAACCTCTCCGCCGGTTACGTCCTCACCGGCGAGGCCTCCAGCTACAAGGGCTTCACGCCCAAAACCGTCTTCAATCCCTCCGCCGGCACCTGGGGCGCCTTCGAGGTGGTGGCCCGCGTGGCGCAGGTGGACATCGACGACGATGTTTTCGACGGCGGCACTGCCGGCCGCCTTGCCAATCCCGACGTGAGCGCCTCCAAGGTCACCACCTATGGCATCGGCCTGAACTGGTATCCCGCCAAGGCCGTTCGCGTGGGCCTGAATTACTTCCAGAACGAATTCGATCTGGCCGACGGAGCCGCGCCCGCCGACGGCGCCGTCATTTCCGACGACGAGCAGACCATCATCGCCCGCGTCCAGGTCGCTTTCTGAGCCGCGTCCCCTGCATGCAATAAAGGATCACGACCATGAAATTTTCCCGCAGCCTCGCCTCTCTCGCGGCCGCGTTCGCCCTCGCAGGTGCCGCCGCCGCCAAGTCCGTTGAGCTTCTGAACGTCTCCTACGACCCGACCCGCGAGCTCTACGTCGAATACAACAAGGCCTTCGCCGCCTACTGGAAGGCCAAGACCGGCGACGACGTCGTCGTAAAGCAGTCCCACGGCGGTTCCGGCAAGCAGGCCCGCTCGGTGATCGATGGCCTCCGGGCCGACGTCGTCACCCTCGCCCTCGCCGGCGACATCGACGCGATCGCCAAAAACGGCGGTAGCATTCCGGGGGACTGGCAGACGCGTCTTCCCCACAATTCCGCACCCTATACCTCCACCATCGTGTTTCTCGTCCGCAAGGGAAACCCGAAGGCGATCGAGGACTGGGACGATCTGGTGAAGCCCGGCGTCGCCGTCATCACCCCAAACCCGAAGACCTCCGGCGGCGCCCGCTGGAATTACCTCGCCGCCTGGGAATACGCCCGCCGCAAGGGCGGCTCCGAAGAGGCCGCCAGGACCTTCGTGGAAAAGCTGTTCAAGAACGTGCCCGTCCTCGATGCCGGAGCGCGCGGCTCCACCACGACCTTCGTGCAGCGCGGTATCGGCGACGTGCTCATCTCCTGGGAAAACGAGGCCTATCTCGCGATCAAGGAGTTCGGTGCCGACAAGTTCGAGATTGTCACGCCCTCGCTCAGCATCCTCGCCGAGCCTCCCGTCGCCGTGGTGGAAAAGTTCGCCGCGAAGAAGGGAACCACCGCGGTGGCGAAGGCCTACCTCGAGCATCTCTATTCCGAGGAGGGCCAGGAGATCGCCGGCAGGAACTTCTATCGTCCGATTTCCGAAACCGTCGCAGCGAAATACGCGTGGCAGTTCGGAAAAGTCACCCTGTTCACCATCGACGAGGCTTTCGGCGGCTGGGCCAAGGCCCAGGCGGCGCACTTCGACGAAAATGGCACCTTCGACCAGATTTACCTGAAGAAATAAACCGTCCTTCCAAACCCCGCCGGCCACCGGCCGACCGTCGTCGGCGGGGTTTTCTTACATCATGAAACTCTCTCCCTACTTCCCGCACGCCACGGTCGCGCCGTTCGTGCCGCCCGCCGTGTTGCGGACCGACGCGCTGGCCGCCCGGCTGCATCGCCTTTACGCGCGTGCCGAGGGGGCTCCCTGCGTCTTTGCCTCGCCGCTCGGCCCCCTCGTTATCCAGGGCCGCGATTATCCGCTGCCGCGTTTCGTCTATCTCAGCCCCTTCGGCGCCGACGAGTCGCTGCGCGTCGCGGTCCATGCCGGCTACGACCACCGCGACGAACGCGGCACCGAGGCCGTCCTGCACTTCATCGACCACTTGCTGCTCGCCCCCGATCTCGGCGACGGCATCAACCTCGCGTTTTTCCCGTTGGTGGACGTGCTCGGCCACGCCTCCGGCGAATCCCGCGGCCTCGCCGCCGAGTCCTGGCTCGACCCGCTTTCGCCCGAGATCCGGCTGCTCGCGCGCGACGCCCGCCAGCGCGGTTACCACGTGTTCGTGCGGGTGGAGACCGCCGCAGGTTCGACCGATGGCGACGCTACCGACGAGATCGTCGTGCGCCTGCGCGGCGAGGTGTCCGACATGTTGGCCGACTACGGCGGCGAACTCGTGAGCTCGGCGGAGTTCGATCCCTTCGCCGTGCGCTTCGAGGCCGAACCCGGCCCCGTGTCCGACGGTCCGCTTACTCTTGCCGATGACCTCGGCCACGGCCCGCTCGAGATCACCCTGCGCCTGCCCTTCACCTGGACGGACAAACTCCACCGCGAGGCGGTCGCCCTGATTTTCAAACGACTCGTGCTGCGCTACCGCGGGCACCAGTCCCATGGCCAGCACATCTGAGGCCGTCCATGGCGCAGACTCCCCTTGCTCCGGTGCGCGATCTTCGCGCCCTGCTCCAGCCGCTCGAGGCGCTGGGCGATCTGCGCTCGCTGCTGCAAATCTCGCTCGCTGGCGCCTTCGATTTCGAAGGCGTGACCTACACCCTGCCGCGCATCGTGTTCACCGGCCCCAAGGCCGCGCATGATCCGATCCGGCTCGCTCTATTCGGCGGCCTCCATGGCGACGAGCCGGCCAGCGTGCTCGCGCTCGTCGCGTTCGTGGAGCGGCTCGCTGCGGAGCCGCACCGGGCCACCGGTTACGACCTCACCGTCTACCCCCTGCTCAATCCGGTCGGCTATGCGCGGGATACCCGCGTGAACGGAGCCGGTCTCGACCTCAACCGCGAGTTCTGGCGAGGCTCCACCCTGCCGGAGATCCGGGCCCTGGAGCGGGAGCTTTCCACGAATCGCTTCCAGGGGCTCATCACGCTGCACGCCGACGATACCTGCGATGGCATCTACGGCTACACCCGCGGCCATGTGCTCAACGAGGCCCTTCTCGAGCCCGCACTTCGCTCCGCCAGTTACATCATACCCAGGGACCGGCGTTCGAGGATCGACGGCTTTGTGGCGCGCGACGGCAAGATCGAGGCCTGCTTCGAGGGCGTGCTTTCCGCCCCGGCCGGCCAGCGGCCGCGTCCTTTCGACCTCATTTTCGAGACCCCGGCTCTCGTCCCCGTCGAACTTCAGGTCGAGGCGGCCGTCACCGCTCTCGACACCATTCTCGACGAATACCGAGTATTCCTCGCCTACGCGCAGAACCTCTGAGCTTCCGGTGTCCCGTTTTTCGCTCAATCCCTTACTCCCTACTCCCTTTTCGAGATGTCCCGTTCCCACCGCTCCGTCATACCCGGCTTCGGATTGTCGCTCGGTCTTACGCTCACCTACCTGAGCTTGATCGTTCTGCTTCCTTTGTCGGCTGCATTCATCAAAACCGCCGGCCTGTCCTGGTCGGAGTTTTGGGAAGCGGTTGCCTCGCCCCGCGTCCTTGCGTCCTACCGGATCAGCTTCGTCGCCTCTTTCGCCGCCGCGCTGGTGAACTGCGTCTTCGGCCTCATCGTCGCCTGGGTGCTCGTGCGCTACCCGTTTCCGGGCCGTCGCGTGGTGGATGCGCTGGTCGATCTGCCCTTCGCGTTGCCCACCGCCGTGGCCGGCATCGCGCTCACCGCGCTTTACGCGCCCAACGGCTGGATCGGCTCTCTTTTTGCGGACGGCACCTTGTTCGCCCGGTTGTTCAATAACGGCGAGGCGGTGAAGATCGCCTTCAGCGAGATCGGCATCTTCATCGCGCTCACCTTCATCGGCCTGCCTTTCGTCGTCCGCACCCTCCAGCCCATCATCGAGGAATTGGAACCCGAGTTCGAGGAGGCCTCGGCCTCCCTCGGCGCCAATCGTTGGCAGACGATCCGCCGGGTGATCTTTCCGCAACTGCTGCCCGCCCTGCTCACCGGCTTCGCCATGGCCTTCGCCCGCGCGCTCGGCGAATACGGCTCGGTCGTCTTCATCTCGGGCAACATGCCCATGCGCACCGAGATCACCCCGTTGCTCATCATCACCAAGCTCGAGCAATACGATTACAAGGGCGCCACCGCCATCGCGGTCGTCATGCTCGTCGCCTCCTTCGGTCTGCTGCTCCTCATCAACCTGCTACAAAAGCGGAGCCGCCGCCATCATGCGGTTTGACGACGAAAATCCCAAATCCCAAAGGACCAAATCCTAAAGATCGGATACCTCACTTCCTTCCTTACTCCCTCTTCCCTTCGAGTAGCTCATGGCCTCCGCCGTCTCCTCCCTTCACCGCTCCGCCGGCCATGCCGCCCGGCCCCTCGCCACGCGCGATGCCGCCTGGGTGCGCGGCATGCTGACCGCGGTCGCGCTGACCTTCCTCGCGCTGTTCCTGCTGCTGCCCCTCGTCGCCGTCTTCACCGAGGCGCTGCGCCACGGCGTCCGCGCCTATTTCGCCGCGCTCGCCGATCCCGACGCCCTGCATGCGCTCAGGCTCACCCTGATCACCGCCGCCATCGCCGTGCCGGCGAATCTCGTCTTCGGCGTCGCCGCCGCCTGGGCGATCGCGAAGTTCGCCTTCCCCGGCAAGAGCCTGCTCATCACTCTGATCGACCTGCCCTTCGCCGTCTCGCCGGTGATCTCCGGCCTCATCTACGTCCTGCTTTTCGGCGCCCAGGGCTGGCTCGGCCTCTACCTCAACGCGGAGCAGCCCTGGTTCCCTGCCTTGCAGGCCTGGCTGATCGAGCAGGACTTCAAGATTATCTTCGCCGTGCCCGGCATCGTGCTGGCCACCACCTTCGTCACCTTCCCCTTCGTCGCCCGCGAGCTCATCCCGCTCATGCAGCAGCAGGGCAACGACGAGGAATACGCCGCCATCACTCTCGGTGCCAGCGGCTGGAAGACCTTCTGGAGGGTCACGCTGCCCAACATCAAGTGGGGGCTGTTCTACGGTGTCATCCTCTGCAACGCCCGGGCGATGGGCGAGTTCGGCGCCGTCTCCGTCGTCTCCGGCCACATCCGCGGCGAGACCAACACCCTGCCGCTCCACGTCGAGATTCTCTACAACGAGTACCAGTTCGTCGGCGCCTTCGCCGCCGCCTCCCTCCTCGCCCTCCTTGCCCTCGTTACGCTCGTCCTCAAGTCCCTCGTCGAGTGGGCCCATGCGCGCCGCACGGCCTGAGCCCGGACCGCCTGATCTCCAAGCCCAACATCCTCTTCGACTTCACCCTTCGCGTCCCCTGAAACTCCCGCTTTGCGGGGTTCGCGCTCTTCGCGGTTCAAAACCTCTTCCAGCCCATGTCCATCATCGCCCGCAATATCACCAAGACCTTCGGGGCCTACACCGCTCTCGACAACGTCACCCTCGACGTGCCGACCGGCAAGCTCGTCGCCCTGCTCGGTCCCTCGGGCTCGGGCAAAACCACGCTCCTGCGCATCATCGCCGGTCTCGAATTCGCCGACTCCGGCAGCGGCAAGATCGACTTCCATGGCAACGACGTCACGTCCGTCCCCGCCGGCAAGCGCGGTGTCGGCTTCGTTTTCCAGCACTACGCGCTTTTCCGCCACATGACGGTCGCGGAAAACATCGCCTTCGGCCTCACGGTCCAGCCCCGCCGCATCCGCCCCTCCAAGGACAAGATCGCCGCCCGCGTCCGGGAGCTGCTCAACCTCATCCAGCTTCCCGAACTCGGCACGCGTTATCCCGCCCAGCTTTCCGGCGGCCAGCGCCAGCGTGTCGCCCTCGCCCGCGCCCTCGCAGTCGAACCCAAGGTCCTTCTCCTCGACGAGCCCTTCGGCGCCCTCGACGCCCAGGTGCGCAAGGACCTCCGCCGCTGGCTCCGCCAGTTCCAACGCGAAATCGGCGTCACCACCGTTTTCGTCACCCACGATCAGGAGGAGGCCCTTGAGCTCGCGGACGAGGTCGTCGTCATGAACAACGCCCGGATCGAGCAGGTCGGCAGCCCCCAGGATGTCTATGACCGCCCCGCTTCGCCTTTCGTGATCGAGTTCCTGGGCAACGTGAACCGTTTTGCCGGGCTCGGTCACCCCTTGCCCGGCGCCGAGCGCGACGTGCTTTATGTGCGCCCGCACGACGTGGACATCCAGCGGCATTACGAGGGCGAGCACGGCATCCGCGTGCGCGTGCAGCATGTGTTCTCCGCCGGCAACTACGGCCGGGTCGCCCTCGTTCGCGCCGACAACAGCGACACGATCGATGCCGAGCTTTCCCGCGTCCGCCTCGCGGAACTCAATCTCACGGTCGGCGACGAGGTCTGGGTCGTCTTCCGCCACATCCGCCTTTTCCCCGCCGGCTCCTTCGCCGAACGCGACGTCGCGACCGACGACAGCGCCCCCGCTACCCTCGACGTCGGCCGCGGCATCTGACCCTGGGCCCGCCGCGCGCCGGCTTCCCTCATTCCCCCGCTCCCTTTCCCTCTTCCCCGCCCGCCATGGCCCGCATTCACGAAGATATCACCTCCACGATCGGCAACACCCCGCTCGTCCGCCTCAACCGGACCGCCGCCGTGCACGGCGCCCGGGCCGAGGTCGTCCTGAAGCTCGAGTTCTTCAATCCGCTCTCCTCGGTGAAGGACCGTATCGGTTTCGCCATGATCGACGGGGCGCTCAAGTCCGGCCGCATTCAGCCCGACACGGTTCTCATCGAGCCCACCTCCGGCAACACCGGCATCGCCCTCGCCTTCGTCGCCGCGGCCAAGGGACTGAAGCTCATTCTCACCATGCCCGAGACGATGTCGCTCGAGCGCCGCAAGCTCCTCAAGATCCTCGGCGCCCGGGTCGTCCTCACCGAGGGCGCCAAGGGCATGAAGGGAGCCATCGCCCGCGCCGAGGAACTGCACAAACAGATCCCGAACAGCGTCATCCTCCAGCAGTTCGCCAACCCCGACAATCCCGCCATCCATCGCCGCACCACCGCCGAGGAAATCTGGCGCGACACCGACGGCCAGGTGGACATCGTCGTCGCCGGCGTCGGCACCGGCGGCACCATTACCGGCGTCGGCGAGGTGCTCAAGCAGCGCAAGCCAGGCACCCGGATTGTCGCCGTCGAGCCCGCCGGCTCGCCCGTGCTCAGCGGCGGCCAGCCCGGCCCGCACAAGCTCCAGGGCATCGGCGCCGGCTTCGTTCCCGCGGTGCTCAACCGCGCCGTAATCGACGAGGTCATCCAAGTGAAGGAGGATGACTCCAGCCTCGTCTCCAAGCAGGTCAACACCCTCGACGGCATCCCGGTGGGCATCTCCTCCGGCGCCATCATCTGGGCCGCGCTCCAGCTCGCCAAGCGTCCGGAAAACGCCGGCAAGCGCATCGTCGCCGTCATCCCCTCCAGCAGCGAGCGCTACCTCTCCACCTGGCTCTTCGCCGACGTCAGCGCCGAGAGCGACTCGCTTGCCGATCTCGTTGCGCCGTAATTCCCGGGGGCTAGGCGGGATCCTCTGGGCCCGCCGTCCCGCGGTCGTTCCGTCTCAGCCCTCTTTCGGGGCGGGGTAGCCAAGTGAGAAGGCCCGGCGCCGCAATCGCCGTATGAGTTGGTTTGATTCCAACCCCCGCCTCCAGTTCTTCGTCCCGTGCGGCCCTGCTGGGAAGTGCATCGCCACCGCCTCGCCCCGGCGGTCGAGACGCGGGTGGAGGAGCTGGGGGCGGCCGGGCGCCTGAAGTTTATCGCGGGCCGCTTTCAGCGCCTGCTGGAGACCCCGCACGGACTCTACGTCACCTGGTGCCCGCGCGGCACTACCAGGACGAGATCATCGAGGCGGCGAGGCTGATCAACTGCACCGGTCCGCGCACCGATTACTCCAAATACCGGCACCCGCTCACGATCAACCTGCTCGCCCGCGGCCTGATCGACCACGGCCCCCCCTCGCGCCGGGCCTGGCCGCCACGCCCGCCGGAGAGGTGCAACGCTACTGCGGCGAGCCGCTCGGCTGGCTATACACCTTGGGCGCCGCTGAAGGAGCACGCCCGCGGCGCCATCCCGGGCATTTGGCGCGGGGCCTGTTGGAGGGGAATATAGAGGAAGCCGTGCCCGACCTGACAAGGCCCCTGGTGCTCTACTGCGACGACGGCAACCGCTCCGCCCTCGCCGCCGACAACCTCCAAAATGGGCCATACCCGCGCGCGTTTGCGGCGGGAGGCTTCCGAGCGTGGAGCACACCGGGTCGCGCCTTGAATGGTGGCGGGAGAGCGCGCCTTCAACGAATGGGCTTGGCTGATTTATCCAACGTGCCGCAGGAACCTGGAGATGAGACGCCGACAGACCGAGCCGGTCCCGACCAAAGGCAGGACAAGGAGAGTCGCGGTAGGTTGTCGCTTCGTGTACAAAATCGGAGGCACCGGATCAATAATCTCGCCACAACGATTACGGACCCTCACAAGACGCTCTCCATGAAGGTCCCGCCCTGGACTCCCGGTTCGTTCACCCAAAGCGCAGGCAATCCGGCCATGCCACGCTCGAGGATTTCAGGGGGAGTCCACTGCCGAAAAGTTCATGAAATTGCGGTTTAGCGGGTTAAACCGAACAAAAGCCCACTTTTTTTCGGCTACGCAACGTTAGGCAAGATTATGAAACGAGCACTTCCTCTGCTCATCGTTAGTGTTTTTGCGGGATGCGCGACGCCTCCCAAGCCGATTAACGCAGACGAATTTAAGCAGACGCGGCTGATCTCGCATGCGGACGTCGATCGACTTCCATCTCGAATCTCTGTATCTGGCCTAATCGCGAGATGGGGGTATCCCGACGAAGTCGGCAGAGAGGCCATACTCAGCTATAAGACGGATATCGACGGCGTTTTTTTCTTGGTTTATTTTGGGCCGGAAGGGAACGACTACCGAAATAAAGAGGTGAAGCGAATTCTTTTATATCCTGATATGTCGGAATCCATCTGGACATGGAATCCGCTGGCCGGGACAAAACGAAATGAAAAATGAGCCTTCTAAGAAACTTCAAAATTACTGTTGGTTATGAGTAACTTATGAATCGCTATCTATTTGTATTATCCGCGCCGGGGCTTGGCGTCTCCGCAGTTTCTTGCCGCTTTTCCGCGGCCGCTCAGACCGCATCCGTCGCTCACAAGACGGTGGTACCAAGATGATTGCTTGTCACAGATCATGCTTGCGCATGCTCCGCGCCAAGCAACCGTCTCGCACACCTTGGACCTTGGGCAAAAAGATAGCATGAGCTTACCCTCGATTTTCTTCATTGCCGATGAAGCCACGGCGAAGCGCATGGAACTCAATCACGCGTTACCTGGCGCCGACGTAGCCGAGATGGGCGCCATCGATACATTGAAGATGTCCACACTGTGGGCGGTTATCGACCGTGTTCCTTGGCAGGTGGAGTCCATGGATGCGTTCGCAGAGGTATTCGCGCGCGAGAGCGAATGGCTATATCGAGTGCCTGGTGAGCTGACCCGGAAGATTGCTGCACTGTCGTCCGATGAACGATCGCGCGTGATGCAGGAATGGTCCGCGACCGAAGAGATGGCATGCTCGCCCTCCGAGGCTGACGAAGCATTTCGGATGATCGCGGATATCGCACGGCGCGCGATAGAGACCAAGCGCCCGCTTTTTCTTTATACGTCTCTATGAAAAAGCCCAACAAGGCGCCAGAGCCAACGCTGGGACCGATCACGCCTCGTGCTTACGCACGAGTCATGCCAGCCACGACCGTGGCTCATCTGTAACGTTAGGCACAAAAAATACAAAACATGCTAGTAGAAGTCGAAATCCACGAAGACCAGCGAGGCCTTGGGTATTATTGCGGCGACCTCGATAAGAACGTCTTGGAGGCCATTGTTGCCGGAACATACAGCCAGCCCTTTATCCGGCTGACTGACGTGTTTTGGCCGGCGAGTCGCACGCCAAAAGAGGAATACGATGAAGAAATGCGATACGTGGTCCGATATGGCTCCGGAGACTACCAAAACTACATTGGGGATATGTATATCAAAAAAGAGAATATCGTTTTGATCAGCCCATTGAGATCCATAGCGGATCGAGACGGGAAAAAATTGGGAGACCTCTCGGCGGAAAAAAAGCTAAAAGGAGCCTTCTAAGAAACTTCAGACTTTATGTTGGTGATGAGTAACTTATGGACGGCTATCCATTGGCATTATCGGCGCTTTGGCTTGGCGTCCCCGTAGTCTCTTGCCGCTTTTCCGCGGCCGCTCAGACCGCATCCGTCGCTAACAAAGCGATGGAGCCTACTCCGGTAAACGTCATCCCGCAGCGCGGGACTAGCACAGAACCCGCACCATTTACCTCCGTGGCTCATCTTTGAAGTTCGGCAAAAAAACATGACTCGCATCCATTATCCCAACGCCAAGTCGCGGATGATCTTCGTCACTTTGATCCCGGCTGGCTTCGTTGCGTTCGGAGTCTTTGGTGCAGGAATTTATCTCTGGTGGTCCTTTGATTATGAATGGGCTGCGTTTGTTTTCGGTTTCTTGGCCGTGATTCTCGGTGGCGGTCTGCAGTTATTGCTTTTCCATCGATTTCTCGCGGCTCTCCCATGTCCCAGATGTGGACGAATGAATCTGACACTGCAGGAAGGTGACGGTTCGCGACAACTACTCGTTTGTGAGTCCTGCCACGTCGAATGGGATACTGGCATTTGCAATGACTCCTTGCCTACCTAAAAAGCCGAACCAGGCGCTAGAGCCAACGCTACTACTTGTCACGAGTTGTGCTGACGCCCACGCCTCGCTCATCTATCTCCGTGGCTCATCTTTTACGTTAGGCAGAAGAAAATGAAAGCAATCGAGAAGGCTGGCTGGGCTGCGCTAGGCATCACTCTTTTCGGGGTGATTGCAGCATTCGCCGCCTTCATATATCTCGGCCCGGGAAAGATTCAGCGTGATATTCAGTGGCTTGCGCGTCCTGAGGTGTATGAGGCTGTGTTTTTCCGGGCGATCGCTCTGCACGATTCGTTGAATGACCGAGACTGGTTGAAGCCCGACGATGCCAGGGGGAATCTTATTCGACAAGCGACCGCCCCAATCACCTATACCACCATCTCGAAAGATGGAGGAGTTCTGAATCTCTATTTTGGCGGAGGATTTCAGCAATTTGGATACAGACTCGAAAAAAAGAATGATGTGTTTCGGCTTATCCTTGTGGCCGAGGAGAAGCCGGACAGAATACTGAAATGAAAACTGAGCCTAACAATGCAATGGAGCCAACTCCGTTAAACGTCACGCCTCCTGTGGTCGTGTTTCGTCTTTGACGTTAGGCCGAAGAATGAAGGCGCCGCTAATAAACCGAATTTCGGCATACTTCCTCCCCATCATCGCACAGAGCGGAGGGGTTATTGCCGTTACCATGCTTTCTTACCTTTACGGTGTGATTGGCCTAAATGACATTCGAGGTATCGTTTGGATGGCGGTTATCGCCTCGATTGCGGCTGCTTACGCTGTCGGTGCATTGATAGGGACAATAATTCTCGGAATTCTTCTACACGAACCATTCAGGCGCATCCAGGGCGCACCCTTCAAAGTCGGCGATACCGTCATGATTCTTCGTGGTCCTCGAAAAGGAAAGATATCAGAAGTATACGAGACGTGGTATCCACGGACTCAAGTCAGGGTGAGATTATCAGACGATGAAGCCAAGGCCGTGGCGGACGTATTTTCCGACTACGACATAATGAAAATCAAAACATGAAAACGGAGCCTTCTGAGAAATTTAAAAATTACTTTTGATTGTGAGTAAGTTATGAATAAAAATAGATTTAAATTACCAGCACCGCGGCTTGGCGTCTCCGTAGTTTGCTCCCGCTTTTCCGCGGCCGCGCGGGCTGCGTCCGTCGCTAATAATGCGATGGAGCGAAGCCGGATATTTGTCATCCCGCAGCGCGGGACTAACGCACGCTCCGCGCCAAGCATCCGTCTCGCTCATCTTGGACGTTAGGCAAAGAATGAAGCACGAAAAATGGAAAAAGGGGAGTGATCTGGTGCTACGCCAGACATGGATCATTTTCTTGGCTATATTGGCTAGCATTCCCTTGGGGATTATTGCAGCAGTGAGAGAGTCGGGGGCTTGGTTAGTCGGGGCACTTCTACCGTTAGGTGTATTGATGCTCTGGGGCTTCACTCGGTCGCGCTCGGAGTTTAAGTGTCCCAGATGCACCAAAACCATGCATCCAGTCCCAGTTACGAAAGAAGATCCGGAGCTACGCTTCGTATGCAAGCAGTGCGATATCATCTGGCATACTGAGGTGACGATGCTTCCCCACGGTTAAGATGATGAAGAACAGACCGAACAAGGCGCTACAGCTAACGACCCTGTCTGTCACAGTTCGTGCTTACGCACGACCTGCGCCACTTACCTCCGTGGCTCATCTTCGACGTTAGGCAGAAGAAGCCAATGCGAATTTTATCGAAAATCTCAGCGGTGTTCGGGGCTCTCTGCCTGTTACTATTAGCCTACAGTGCGGCTCGCTCTCCGAGCGGCACCATAGCAGTGATTGGATTGCTCACTCACTGGTGGCTCGAACCATTGTCCCCAGGCCCCGCAGGCAAAGAGGTCGCCCATGTTGAGATAGTAAGAAATCCGGCCCGCCAGAAAGTTGCTGGCCTAGCAATTGATTCAATGCTTACGGTGTTGTTTCAGTCAGAGGAGCGGGTGCCATTTAATGGAGACGGCCATTCTATCGTAATCGCAGGGCCTAAGGGCTCCAAAGAAGATTTCGCGAACCTTACATCAGAGCTTAATTGGAATCGCGTTGAGCCGGGAATCTTGAATTACATTCAGTTTCTAAAGGAGACTACTCCCTATTCAGCGGCATCCGAAAAGATTGATCCGATCTTGAGTGATCCAGCTGCAAGTTATTTCTTAGTGAATTTAAAGCGGAACGGGGAGGATATAAGTAACCTTACGGTTTACATTTTGTCCCCATCCACGCATCGCTTACTTGAATGGTCATCAGATTTTTAGATCAGGAAACTGAGCCGTCTAAGAAACTTCAAAATGGCTGTTGGATATGAGTAACTTATTAATCGCAATAGATTTACATTTCCGGCACCGCGGCTTGGCGTCCGCTGTTTCCTCCCGCTTTTCCGCGGCCGCGCGGGCCGCATCCGTCGCCAACAAGGCGCCAGAGCCAACGCTGGGACCTATCACCGCAGTTGTTGGATTTTGTGAGTTCTTCAGAAGAAGATGAGGTGAGGGGCTTATTTTTGACGTCAGGCGAAAGACAACGCGAACACCGAGATCCGACGAACCGGAACCCTCGGGAAGCGGCTTTCGCTTCGTACCGGCGCAGCGCGTGTGGGGGCGCATTCCGATCTTGTGCGTAGTCGTCTACCCCATGTCCCGCCGCTGGGGGCGGGCGTAAACTACGGGCATGAACTCCACTCCTCCTCTTGAAACCGACAGTGCCCTCGAAACCGATCTGCGCGGCTGGGCGCCGCCGGACGCCGAAACGACCCGCAAGCTGGCGGCCTTGATCAAGGACATCCGCATCGCCATGCTCACCACCTTCGGCGCCGACGGGTCCCTCCGCAGCCGGCCGATGGCTACGCAGGAAACGGGCTTCGAAAAGGGCGAACTGTGGTTCTTCACCGCCGACGACTCGCCCAAGGCGTCCGAGATCGCGCGCGAGCACGAGGTCAACCTCGCCTACGCCGAGCCGAAGGACCAGCGTTACATTTCCCTCTCGGGCCTCGCCGCGTTAGTGCGCGACCCGGCGAGGGCGCGCCGGCTCTGGAATCCAGGCTTGAAGGCCTGGTTCCCGAAGGGCCCCGACGATCCCCACCTCGCGCTGCTGCGCGTGCGGGTGCATACCGCCGAGTATTGGGATGCTCCGGCGGGCCGCATGGCGGGGCTCTTCGCACGCGCGAAAGCCTCGTTCTCGGGCGCTCCGGCCAAGGAACTCGGCGAGCACGGCAAACTCACCCTCGGGCGCTGAGCCCGCTGCCGCTGGGTGGCGGCCGGCCTCACGGCCCGAGCGGACCCGGGGCCGCGGTTTGCCGGCCATTTTTGAAAAGCCAGCACGCGGTCTGATAGTAGGCGATGGCGTCTTCGACCAGGGGGAGCTCGCCTGCGATCGGAGCGAGCGTGCGCCGCGAGGCGTTCCAAGCGAAGGCCTGGCGCTGCCGGACCGGGGTGAGCAACGCGAGGCTTTCGCCGTCGAAGAGGCCGAGCTTTTGGTAGTTGCCGATGAGGGCCCGCCCCGCCGGGGCGTCGGGCGAGAGCACGTTTCGGCCGAAGAAACGGCTTTCGTAATCCCAGTTCAACAGCCCGAGCAGGGTGGGCGCGTAGTCCACCTGGCTGCACAGGGTCCGGACCACGCCGGGGGCGACCTGGCCGCCCGGTGTGTGGATGAGAAGCGGGATGTGATATTTCTCCACCGGCAGCTCGGCCCGACCGGCGCTCGCCGCGCAGTGATCCGCGACGATGACAAAAAGGGTATCCCTGTACCACGGCCGGGTGGCGGCGTCCTGAAGGAACTTGCCGATTGCGTAGTCGGTGTACTTCACCCCGCCGGCGCGCTTCGAACTTTTCGAAGGCAGGTCGATGCGGCCGTCCGGGTAGGTGAAGGGCCGGTGGTTCGAGGTGGTCATGAGGAACTGGAAAAACGGCTTTCCGCCGGCGTGGATCTCGTCGGCCTCGCGCAGGGCGCGGCGGAACAGATCCTCGTCGCAGGCGCCCCAGGCATTGGCGAAGGTGACCTCGTCCCGGGCGAAGGCGGTACGGTCGACCACCCGGTAGCCGTTGCCGCCGAAAAAGGCGTTCATGTTGTCGAAATAACCGTAGCCGCCGTAGATGAACGCGGTGTCGTAGCCGCGGGAACGGAAGACCGAGCCGAGCGTGAAAAGACCGGCGTTTCCGGGACGTTTCACCAGCGAGCGGCCGGGCGTTGGGGGAACGGAGAGGCTGAGCGCCTCCATGCCGCGGTCGGTGCGGTTGCCGGTGGCGTAGAAGTTCTCGAAAACCAGCGAATCGGCGCAGAGCGCATCGAGGCGGGGCGTCCAGCCGCGTTTGTCGCCGAAGCGGCCGAGGAATTCGGCGCTGAGGCTTTCGACCGTGATTTGAATCACGTTCAGGCGCAGTTCCGGCCCGCCGGACCGGGGGGCGGGCACGCGGCGCAGGAGATCCCGCCCGTCGGCCGCCGCGCGGGGCGAAGGCGCCGCCCCGTCGCCGAGCAGGCGGGACTTCAGCCGGGCAAAGGCCTCGTCCGGCGGGAGGACGGCGTAAAACTGGTCGTAGTCGAGGCGGTTGGCGCGGAAGGCGGCGACGAAGGCCCAGGGACCGTTCTTGGCGATTTCCCGGTCGTAGTTATTTTTCCATGACGGGAGCATGTCCTCGGACAGGCCGAGCCCGAGGGCGAGCGCCACGGCGGTCCACCGCCCGGCGAAGCGCCAGCGCGCGGCGGCGGGTGCGGCGGCGTGGTCGAGCCAGCGCCCGGTCCAGCCGAGGCGGACGAGCGTAAGATGGAGGGCGAGCGCGGCGAGGGCGATGCCGCCCAGCACGAGCGGCATGGGGTAGGATTCGCGGATGTTGCCCACGACCTCCCGGGTATAGACGAGGTAGTCGACCGCGATGAAGTTGAAGCGCGCGCCGAACTCGTCCCAGAAAAGCCACTCCGCCACTCCGACGAAAAGCAGCGCGAAGATCGTGGCGAAGATCGCGGCATGCAGCGCAAAGCGCACCGGCGGACGCGCCAGCCCTTGCTCCGGCGCCAGCGCCAGAGCCAGCACGAGGGGCAGTGACCACCAGGCGGCGGCGGCCAGGTCGAAAAGCGTTCCCCAGGCGTAGGCGGCGAGGAGGCCGGGGTTCCAGGTGATCACGCCTGCCGCCTGCAGAGTGAGCGCGAGGCGCGTGGCCAGCGAGATCGCGAGGAAGCCCGACAGGAAAAGCCAGGCTCCGCCGAAGCGGTGTTGGAGGAGCTTCGCCCAGTGGGCGGAAAGAGTCTTTTTCAAAGCTGGAGAAGGAAGGCTCAGGCCAGGCGGGAAAGTGCGGCGACCGCAACGAAGGCGGCGGGGAACCAGATGACCTCGAGCAAGGCGCGCGTGACGTCGCGGGGATCGAGCGTCAGGCGCTTGCGGCTGTGGAAGCCCGCCAGACGCGGCAGGCCGCGGGGCACCGCCCGGCAATAGGCGGGGTAAGCCTCGGGAAAGAGCGCCGCGAGGCGGGCCTCCTCCGCTTTCACCACGAGGTGGTAGTAGGCGAGGAACAGGAGCGCCGCCAGCGGCACCAGCGCCCAGCGGTGCGCGGCGAGGGCGACGCCGAGCGTGCCGACAAAGGAGAAGACGTAGAGCGGGTTGCGCACGAGCGAGTAGGGCCCGTCCTGGCAGAGCTCGGCGTTTTTGCGCCCGGCGATGTAGAGCGCGCACCAGACGCGGCCGAGCATGGCGGCGATCACGGCCAGCAGGCCGAGCGCGTCGGCGGTGATCGCGAGGCCCGCGCTTCGGGACTGCGGCAGCGCCAGCCAGACGGGCACGAACGAAGCCAGGGCGAGCCAGGAGGCGGGTTTACGCAGGCGTTCGCTGAGCGAGCGGCGGCGGTGGCGACCGGGGGCTGCGGCGGGGGATGCGGGCTGAACCGGGGCGGGAAGGTCGAGGGGAGCGATGGCGGAAGGATTCATCGGGGCGTGAGACCCGGGCCCGCGGACCGCGTTAGAAACATGACAACTCTGTCATTCGCCCGTCATGCGAAGGGGCGAGTTCGCGCTCGTGCCCGGGCACCGACGCGCCCAACGCTTTGGGCATGCGCGTGCTGGTGATCGAAGACGAAAAAAAGGTGGCCGCCCTGGTGCGGGCGGGGCTCGAGGAGCAGGGCCACGCGGTCGAGACCTGCCATGACGGCGACGCAGGATGGACGCGCGCCAGCACCGAGCGCTTCGACGCGCTCGTACTCGACATCATGCTGCCCGGCCGCGACGGGTTGAGCCTGCTGAAAAAGCTTCGGGCAGAGAAGCACACCGTGCCCGTGTTGCTGCTCTCCGCGCGTGGCGACGTGCGCGAACGGGTGGAGGGCCTGGAAGCGGGTGCGGACGACTATCTGCCGAAGCCCTTCGCCATGTCCGAACTCCTGGCGCGGCTGCGCAGCATCGCGCGCCGGCACACTGGGGCGACCTTGAACCTGCTGACCTGCGCCGATCTGGTGATGAACCTCACCGCGCGCGAGGTGAAGCGGGCCGGTCAGGCGATCGCGCTCACGCCGCGTGAGTTTTCCCTGCTGGAGGCGCTGCTGCGGACGCCGGGCGCGGTGGTGACGCGGACCGAACTGAGCCAGCAGGTCTGGGGCTACCAGTTCGACCCCGGCACCAACGTGGTGGACGTCGCGGTGCAGCGCCTGCGCCGCAAGATCGACGACGGCCATGCGGTGAAGCTCATCCAGACAGTGCGGGGCATGGGCTACTCGTTGTCGGCCGGGGCCTGAGATGAAGCCGTTGACTTTCAACACGCGGCTGGCGCTCGGCGAAGCCTTGCTCGTGCTGATGACGCTCGCGCTCTTCGCCACGGCCTCGCTGCTGTATTTCCGTTACGAGCAGTTCGAGCAGGTGGATCTGGAGCTGCGGTCCGCGCTGGCCACGCCGGAGTCGGACCTTGGCCTGCCGGAGGCGCTGCCGCCGTTCATGACCGCGGGACGTTTCGACGGGGCGGGGCGCCTGCTCGGGGCCACGGCGAGTTTTCCCGAGGCCACGGCACGCCGCGCGCTCGGCGTCGCGCGACGCGCCATCACCGTGGACGACGAGCCGACGGGGCACCGTCTGCTCGCCGATACGAAGGCCGGAGGCGAGGTCCTGGTCGCCGCCTACGACCTCCAGGAGGTGCATGAGGTGACGATGGACATGGTTCACGCCTGCGTGGTGGTGCTTCCGCTGTTCGCGGCCTTCGTCGCGCTCGGCGCCCGCGCGCTTTCGCACCGCGCGCTCGGGCCGCTGCGCACGCTCACGCGCGCGGCGGAGGGCATCGCGGCGCGGCGCCTGGACCAGCGGGTGCCGGTGCCGGCGCCGGAGGACGACCTGCGGCGGCTTTCGCTCGCGTTCAACGGTATGCTCGCCCGCCTGGAGGCCGGCTTCGAGCAGGCGCAGCGCTTCGCGGCCGACGCCTCGCACGAACTGCGGACACCGCTTACGATCATGCGAGGGGAGATCGCCCGCCTGCTGCGGGTCGCGGGGATCTCGTCCGAGGTGGAGCAGCGGCTGCTGAGCCTGCAGGAAGAGATCGGGCGGCTGGAGCGGATCACCGAGCACCTGTTGCTGCTGGCGCGTTTCGACGCCGGCCAGCTCGGGGCCGAGCATCACGAGAGGCTGGATTTTTCCGCGCTCGTGGCGGAAGCCTGCGAGGACGCGGAACTGCTGGCCGGCGGACGCGAGGTGCGCCTGCATACCTCGGCCCCGAAGGGCGCGATGGTACGGGGCGACGCGCTGCTGCTGCGGCGTCTGGTGCTCAACCTGCTCGACAACGCCACGCGCTACAACCTGCCCGGCGGCGACGTATGGTGCGAACTGGCGGCCAGCGCCTCGCGGCTGGAACTGCGCGTGCGCAACACGGGCGCCGCCATCGCGCCGGACGAGCGGGAACAGGTGTTTCGGCGTTTCTACCGGGCCGACGCCGCGCGCGGCCGGGGCGGGCACGGGCTGGGGCTGGCGCTTTCGCGCGAGATCGCCCGCAGCCACGGAGGCGATCTGGTGCTGACGCCCGATCCGGCACCGGGGCGGACGGAGTTCTTGCTGACTTTGCCGGCTCTCTGAGGCCGGAGATTGGCCGAAAAAGGGACTCGGAAGACACAAAAAGGAGGCGGAACGGGAAGCGTGTCAGGTTTCCCAAGGGTCCGGGAGTAGTGCGGCGATTCAGCCTGCGTCCCGAACAGGAGGAGTCGCGGGCCAGGCGCCGGCCTCGAAATCCCTCAGACCGCCGAGCCCCCGGGTGAGAGCAGAACCAGGCTGGGCCGGCGTTGGCCCCGGTGGCATCCCGTGTCGCGGGAGTCCGCCTCCACCCCGGCCGCCGGGGCCGAGCCAGGTTTTGCCCCCACGCCGGTCTGATTTCCTTCGGAGACAAGGTGCAGAGCACCGCGCCACGCACGCAGCCGGCAGTGCCGCGAGTGCGATGCCGGCGCTTCCGGTCAGGTCTTGGTTTCGTCGTCCTCCAGCCGTTTCCCGAGACTCAGGACCTCGTCCTGGAGAAATCCGAGCGCCTGGTAAAACGCGACGACTTCCCGGTTGGAGCTCCGCACCTGCAGGTTGATCTTGGGGCAGCCCTCGGCTCGCAGCAAACGCTCCGCTTCTTCCATCAACTGCCGGCCGAAGCCTTTCCTGCGGTGCTCCGGGCAGACTGCGAGGTAGTTGATCCAGCCGCGGTGTCCCTCGTAGCCCGCCATGACGGTGCCGACGAGTTTTCCCTCGCAAACTGCCACCCGGAAGAGATCGGGCCGCACTTTGGCTTTCCGGGCGATGTCCCGCCAGGGATCGTTTTTCGGATGCACCAGCCCGCAACGACGCCACAGATCGACGACGGCGTTTTCGTCTCCGGACTGAAAAGGACGCAGGAACAACATAAGCGGGAGGGGGAGCACAGGAGACGCGGAAGGCGCGGAAGCGGAAACCTTGTTTTGTGCCTTACGCAGCTTTTGCGGCCGATTCCTCAGCGGAGTTTTTTATCCTCGGTGCCCTTTCTCGTTTTGAAGGCCGGCCGGATCCCGCAGAGGCGCAGGATGCCGTAAACGAGGCCGGCGATCGCCAGCCAGGGGCAAAGGAAGAAAGCGACAAGCCCGCCCCATTCTTTAAGCGAGGAGTAATCGTCCAGATACAGGCAGGCACCCAGAAGCCCCAGCGTTGCCGCGCCGGCTATGATCATCACGACCTTGCCCGTACCTTCGCCGTGTTCGCTGCTTTCGTCCCACATGGCCATCGCAGAGCCGGTACCGGTCCGTTTTTTATAACTCCGACAAGAGGCCGATCGTCCGGTCTTGCCCCCAATGGAGCCCGTGGCTTGCGCGGTCGATCAAGACGGAAAGGCAGCCGCAGGCGCGTGCGACCTCGACATCCTTCTTTTCGTTGCCGACGTAGACCAGATCGCGGGGGGCGCAGGATAAGGCCTCCGCCAGGAAGGTCAGCGTGGCGGGCGCGGGCTTGCGGAAACCCACGTCCCGCGAGGTGACCAGCGCGTCGGCGTAACCGACGAGCTCCGTGCGGCTGACGTCCTCGAGGAACAGTTCGCGCGGCATCCCGTAGGGCACATCGGTAAACACGCCGATCCGGATCCCGCGGTTTCGCAGCGCCGAAAGCGCCGGGCAGGTATCGGGGAAACAGCGAAGCTTCTGCCTGAAAACCCGGAAAAACGCCGCGGCGGAGGGAAGCTCGTCCACCGTCTGCTCATGTTCGAAGGCAAGGAGCAGCTCATGGAGTATCGAGGAGAAGGAAACCTCCTTTTCCCTTGGGTGGATGCGCGTGTTGTAGCGCCGGAGTACCGCGGATGCTCGTTCGAAATGGCGGCGGGAAGGGGCCGACTCGAAGATCGAGGCCAGATCGGCCAGCGCCTCCGGGTAGTGCGTTTCCCAACTCAGGGGCACGCCTTCGTATTCGACCAGCGTGTCACCAAGATCGAAGGCGATGACTTTCATTGTGTGCCCGTCCCGCGAATCTGGCGGGAGGTGAAGGTCCGGGCTGCGAGTCGGCGGCCGGCTCAGGCGATCGTCACCTGCACCAGCCACACGGTGGAGGCGGGCGGGGTGGGCACGGTGTTGGTCAGGAGCTTGGGCGGGCTGGAGCGGTAGTCGAAGGCGGTGAAGATCCCGACCTCGCTGATCGTTACGATGTAGTTGGCGCCCTGGGCCTCCCAGACGGCCCGGCGGGTTTTGGCGTCGGCCTGGGTGGCCACGATTTCCATGGTGGAGGTCATGACGGAGAAGGGGGCGGGTTCAGGGGGTGGCGGGGAGATTGGCGGCCAGGGCGGGGATGCAGCCGGCGTAGGGGCCAGTGAGGGCGGTCTGCAGCCGGGAAGCGGGCTGGCCGGCGTAGGTCTGGGCCCAGGCGGCGTCGAGCCCGGTGTTGGGGAGCAGGGAGGTAAGCTTGAGACCGTCCACCGGGTCGCCGACGTAGGTGGCGATACGACCGATGTCGGTCTGTTTCTGGGCGATCGCGGCCTTGACGTTGGGATCGTACTGCGCGGCTTCCGCGTCGATGCGGGCGGCGAGCGGGCGGCGGACCGCCTGTTGGAGAACCAGGTAGTTCGCGGCCTTGCCGGTGGCGAAGTATTGCTGGCGGCCGATGGTGGAACCGCTCCGCGTGACCAGGTTCAGGTCGGTTTCGGACGAGGCAAAAAAGGAGGGCATCTCCACGTCCACGCCGGGGCCCGTTTTGGCCGGTTCCGAAAATACGGGAGCGACGGCCAGCTCCTTGCGGTTGTAGCCGAGCTTGACCGTGTCGGGGTATTGGGCGGTCTGGCCGGACCAGCCGATCTTGAGGCCGAACATCGTGTCGGTGCCGAAGAGGAAGGGCTGCATGGTACCTTTCCCGCGCAGGCGCAAGGTGCGCCCGAAGACCGTCTTGGTGGGGGCCTCCGTCAGGGTGAGGGTGGAGGTGTAGCCGTCGGAGCCGAGGTCGGGATTGGAGGGGTTGGGCCCGGTGTAAAGGTTGCCCAGGATCACCGCCGAGTCGCCGCCGGCGAAGGTGGAGGAGACGCCCTTGAAAAGCGGGAGGCCTTCGCCTTCGAAGCGGAAGCTCGCGATGACCGGCGGGGTCTGGCCGCCCTCGAAAGTGGGTGAGATCACGCCCTCGCGCCGGGCGACGGAGATCTCGGCGGTGGCGGGGGTGTTGTCGATGTCCACGCCGACGTTGGACTTGGTCGTGAACAGGGCGGTGTTGTAGCCGATGGCGCAGCCGCCGAGCGCGAGCACGAGGGGCGGAAGGAGCAGGCGGGGAAGGACGTGGTTCATAGGGTAATAAATCAGGGAGACGGAGCGAGGGCGGCGGCGGGGGGCGGGCTGGCCGCGGGTTCCGCCCAGGGCGGGAGCGCGCCGATGCGCACGTCGGCGAGCGAGCCGGTGGGCCAGTCGACGCGCACCGCGACGGAGTCGTCCCAGGCATTGACGCGGGTGACTTGGTCCCAGCCCAGGCTCAGTCCCCAGGTGTCGCGGCCGGCGGCGAGACCCAGGCCGGCGACGCTGCGTCCGGTGATCACCGCCTGGCGGCCTTCCTCGACCGGCTGCACGCGCATGCTCAGATGGCCGAGGCCCCAGACGTGCTCGGTGCCGGTGGCGGCGTCGTAGCGGTGGATGGCGCAGCCGCCCGCGGCGAACGCGGCCACGCAGGTGAGGAGGGCGCCGCAGGGGTTTCGGCGGGAAGGTATTACGCGAGCCACGCGAGAAGTGGGCACGCGCTTATCCCTTCAGGCGAGAGGCACGGGTGTAAAGCCGGATGTGGGTGGTTTTGCTTAAAGAGAGGCGATGAGGACGGAGAAGGGCTTCATTTCTTCCGCCGGCGGCGGAGGGCGGCGGCGGAGAAGGCGGCGAGGCCGGCCAGTCCGGCGAGGGTGGCGGGCTCCGGAACGGCGGTGAGCTCGAGGATGCCCTCGGTGTTCAGACGCGAGATGTTCCACGAGTAACCGGGGGCGGAGGGGAGACTGATCTGGGCGAAACTGCCGCCGAAGGAGCCGGCCTTGAGGAGCTGGAAGCTGGCGGAGCCGGTGGGGACGTAGCCGCCGAAGAACACGACCTGCAGCTCGCCTCCGAGGATGACCGAGCCGGTGCCGCTGGCGCCGACGTCGATGGCATCGTAGCCGTCGTCCCCGTCGCCGCCGACCAGGTTACCGCGGTCGAGGCCGGCGATCTCGATGAGCGTGGTGCCCTCGAAGACGCTGCCGCTGCCGATGGTGGCGAGGCCGGGGCTGTTGCCGGGGGCGAAGGTGGCGCCGGGATTGAGCTGGAGCGCGCCGCTGAAGCTGCCCGCGCCGGTGAGGGTGGCGCCGGACTCGACGGTGACGGCGCCGGTGCCGAAGGCGGAGCCGGAGGGATTGTTGATGCGCACGGTGCCCTCGCCGACGTAGGTGCCGCCTGAATACGTGTTGGCCCCGGTGAGCTGGAGCTCGCCGGCGCCGTATTTGTTGAGGCCGCGGCCTCCGCCGCTCTGGCCGATGGAGCCGGAGAAGGTGGTGACGGCGGTGTTCTCGACGATGAGGTCGCGGTTGCGAAGGAGGGTGAAGCTGCCGGTGAGGGTGAGCGCGTCGGAGCCGCCGAGGGTGGTGTCGGCGTTGAGGCGGAAGGGAGTCGCGACGGTGCGGGCGCCGCCGGAGGCCTCGAGGCTGGCGCCGTTGAGGGTGGCGGCTCCGGTGCCGAGGGCATTGTCGTAGGCGAGGGCGACGGTGCCGGCGTTGAGCGAGGAAGCGCCGCTGAAGCCGGAGTTGTCGCCGCCGAGGGTGAGGGTGCCGGCGCCGTTTTTGGTGAAGAGGCCGTTGCCGCTCAGGACGCCCTGGTAGGCGAGGTCGTTGGAGCGATTGATGACCAGGGCGCCGTTGTTCACGACCGGGCCGGCGAGCGAGCCGGTGGCGCCGCCGGCGCCGAGGTTCACGGTGGTGCCGGCGCCGATGGTGAGTGCGCCGCCGAAGGTGTTGTCGGCGGTGAGGGTGAGGCTGCCGCCGCCCGTGAGCGCGAGGCCGCCGGTGCCGCCGATGGCGGTGGCGAAGGTGAGGGCCTGGCCGTTCAGGTGAGCGGTGCCGCCGGAGGCGCCGAGGGGCGCGAGGCGGGCGGAGATATCGGTGGTGTTGCCCGTTGCCCAGCGGAGGGTGCCACCGGCGAAGGTGAGGTTGCCCGAGCCGAGGTTGTCCAGGCTGGAGAAGACGAGGGTGCCGCCGCGGAGCGTGGTGCCGCCGGCGTAGGTATTAACGGCACCGAGGGTGAGAACGCCGCCGGCGCTGCCCTCGACTTCGACCGCGCCGGAGCCGGAGATGACCGAGTTGAAGGCGCGGACGGTGGAGGAGTCGAAGGCGAGGGTGCCGTTATTGAGGAGGCCGGTATTGGTCGTGCCCTGGGGGCCGAAACGGAAGGAGGCGCCGGGAGCGAGGGTGAGCTCGGTCGAGGAGGTGAGGGTGCCGTGGTAGGTGCTCGTGCCGGTGAAGGTGAGCGTGCCGGAGCCGGT
Source organism: uncultured Akkermansia sp. (assembly GCA_966250295.1). GTDB lineage: Bacteria > Verrucomicrobiota > Verrucomicrobiia > Opitutales > Opitutaceae > IMCC26134_A. Next base: position 30,160 of record CBINGR010000030.1, read on the forward strand.
CTTGAGGAGGTCGCCGGAGCCGGAGAGGCCGGCGAAGGTGACCGCGTTCGCGCCCTGGTCGAGGACGCCGCCGCCGGTCCCGACGGTGAGGAGACGGGTGGTGGAGAGGGTGCCGGTGGGCGCGAGGATGGCGGCGTTGCGCAGAGTGAGGCCGCCGGAGGCGTCGCCGAGGCTCGCGTCGGACGAGACGAAGAGGCGGGTGGCGTCGACCGTGAGGCCGCCGGAGAAGGTGTTCGTCCCGGAGAGCGCGAAGCCGGCGTTCGTGCCGAGGGTGGCTGCACCCTGGCGGGCGAGGGTGAGCGCGTGGGCGCCGCCGATGTTGCCGGAGAGGGTGTGGACGACCTCGAGCGAGCCGGAAGCCTGGCTGGCGACGAGGGTGAGGTCGCGCGCGAGCGTGGCGGGGCCGGTGAAGGTGAAGGCGTGGTTGTCGCCGCTGGAGGCGAGCGTGAGGTCGCCGTCGAGCGAGAGGGCGTTGCCCAGGGTGCGGGAGGCGCCGAGGGGAACGAGCGTGCCGCCGGTGACGGTGAAGGCGCCGGAGCCGAGGGCGGTGTCGAAGCCGAGCTGGAGGGTGCCGGCGCCGAGGGTGGTGCCGCCGCTGTAGGTGTTGCCGCGGGTAAGGGCGAGCGTGCCGGCGGAGGTTTTGACGAGAGCGCCGGTGCCGGAGATGAGGCCGTCGTAGCTGCCCGAGGCGAGGGTGAGGGTGGCGGCGCCGAGGGCGACCTCGCCGCTGCCGGTGAGGGAGGCGAAGGTCTGGTCGTGGCCGGCGAGGTCGAGGCGCGCGCCGATGGCGTCGGCGATGGCGACGGAGTTGCCGGAGGGCAGGGCGCCGGCGACGCCGAGGCGGAGGGTGCCGGCCTGGATGGTGGTGAGGCCGGTGTAGGAGTTGACGGCGTCGAGGGCGAGGGTGCCGGCGCCGGTCTTGAGCAGGCCGGAGGCGGCGGTTTCGCCGAGGGCGCCGGTGATGGTGAGATCGGCGTCGGCGCTGGCGGAGTCGCCGATGATGAAGGTGCGGGTGGCGCCGGAGCCGAGGTCGAGGCTGGCGGCGATGGAGGCGCCGAGGGGGGAGTTGGTCGCGTCGAAGGCGATGTCGCCGGTGACGGCGAGGGTGCCGCCGCCGGTGGCGAGGACGCGGGAGGCGCTGGTGGCGGTGGCGCCGCCGAGGGTGAGGGCGGAGACGGTGGTGTCGTGGCCGTTGAGGTCGAGGGTGGCGGTGCCGCCGGCGACGGCGGAACGGACCTCGACGCCGGTGGCGGGGAGCGCGGAGGCGGCGCCGAGGCGGAGCGTGCCATCGAGGATGCGGGTGTTGCCCGCGTAGGTGTTGGCGGCGCCGAGGGTGAGGGTGCCGGAGCCGGCGAGGGTCAGGCCGGCGTTGCCGGCGAGGGCGGTGCCGAGGGTGAGGGCCTGGCCGTTGGGATCGAAGGAGGCGTCGGCGCCGCCGAGGGCGGCGAAGCGCGCGGAGGGATCGGCGGTGTTGCCGGTGGCCCAGCGGAGGGTGCCGCCGGCGAAGACGAGTTCGCCGGTGCTGAAGTTGGACAGGGAGGAGAAGGCGAGGGTGCCGGAGCGGAGGACGGTGTCGCCGGCGTAGGTATTGACCGCGTCGAGGCTGAAGACGCCGGCGGCGGTGCCCTCGATCTCGACCAGGCCGGAGCCGGAGATGACCTGGCCGAAGGAGCGGGTGGTGGCGGAGTCGAAGATCAGGACGCCGTCGTTGACGATTCCGGTGTTGGTCGTGCCCAGGGGGCCGAAGCGGAACGAGGCGGCGGGGTCGAGCTGGAGTTCGGTGGTGGAGGTGAGGATGCCGTTGTAGGTGCTTGGGCCGGTGAGGGTGAGCAGGCCGGAGCCGGTCTTGAGCAGGTCGCCGGAGCCGGAGAGGCCGGTGAAGGTGAGCGCGTTCGTGCCGTGCTCGAGGACGCCTCCGCCGGTGCCGACCGTAAGCAGGCGGGCGGTGTCGAGGGGGACGGAGGTCTGGACGATGCCGCCGTCGCTCAGGGTGAGGCCGCCGGAGGCGGCGCCGAGCTGGGTCTCGGCCGAGACGAAGAGGCGGGTATTGTCGACCGTGAGGCCGCCGCTGAAGGTATTCGCGCCCGAGAGCACGAAACCGGCCGAAGCGCCGAGGGAGGCGGCGCCCTGGCGGGAGAGGGTGAGGGCGTGGGCGCCGTCAATCGCGCCGGAGAAAGTGTGGACGACGTCGAGCGAGCCGGCGGCCTGGGTGGCGGCGACGGTGGAGTCGCCCGCGAGGGTGACCGGGCCGGTGAAGGTGAAGGCGAAGTTGTCGGCGCTGCTGGCGAGGCCGAGAGAGCCGTCGAGCATGAGATCCTGGGCGAGGGTGCGGGAGGCGCCGAGCGGGGCGAGGGCGCCGCCGGTGACGGCGAGCGGGCCGGAGCCGAGGGAGCCGTCGTGGCCGAGCTCAAGGGTGCCAGCGCGGAGGGTGGTGCCGCCGGTGTAGGGCTGGGCGGTGGGGAGGCTGAGCGTGGCGGAGCCCTCCTTGGCGAGCGCGCCGATGCCGGAGATCAGGCCGGAGTAGGAACCGCCGCCGCGGACGGTGAGGCTGGCGGAGCCGAGGGAAACGTTGCCGCCGAGGGAGCCGCCGCCCGAGAGGCCGCCGATGACCTGGTCGTAGCCGGCGAGGTCGAGGCGGGCGCGGGGGGAGTTGGCGAGAGCGAGGGCGGAGCCCGCGGAGAGGGAGCCGGCGGTGCCGAGGAGGACGGTGCCCTCGTTGATGAGAGTCGGACCGGTGTAGGTATTGGCTCCGGAGAGGAGGAGGGTGCCGGCGCCGCCCTTGGTGAAGCCGGAGGGGATGGTTTCGCCGATCGCGCCGGAGATGGTGAGATCGTTGGGGGCAGTGAGCGAGTCGCCGACCTGGAAGAGCTGGTGGAGCCCGAGGCGAGGAGCAAATCGGCGGAAACGACGGAGCCGAGGGGATTGCCGAGCGGGCTGTAGGTGAGCGCGCCGGAGAGGGTGAGGGCGCCGCCGCCGGTGGCGGCGAGGTGGGAGGCGCTGTTGGTGAGCGCGGCGGCATTGGTGCCGCCGAGGGTCAGGCTCGCGGCGGAGGCGTTCTGGCCGTTGAGGTCGAGGAGGGCGGTGCCGTTGCTGACGTTGGATGCGATCGTGAGGGCGGTGCCGGCGGGGAGCGCGGCGGAGGCGCCGAGGCGGAGAGTGCCGTCGTTGACGGTGGTGGGCCCGCCGTAGGTGTTGGCGCCGGAGAGGACGAGGGTGCCGGCGCCGGTCTTGGTGAGGCCGACGTTGGCGGTCGAAGCGGAGATGTTGCCCGAGACCGTGAGGTCGCTGGCGGCGTTGGTGGAGTCGGCGACGACGAAGCTGCGGGTGGCGGAGCCGAGGTTGAGATCGGCGGAGACGACGGAGCCGAGGGGGTTGTTGCCGTTGTTGTAGGTGACGGCGGCGTTGCCGAGGAGGGTGAGGGTGCCTCCGCCGGTGGCGAGGAGCCGGGCGGTGTTGGAGGCGAAGCTTCCGTTGAAGGTGAGGCCGAAGGTGGAGGCGTCGTAGCCGCCGAGGTCGATGGTGGCGGTGCCGCCAACGGCGCTGGGGGAAATCGAGAGGGTGGTGGCGGGCAGGGCGGTGGCGGAGCCGAGGAGGAGGGTGCCGTCGCTGACCTGGGTGGCTCCGGTGTAGGTGTTGACGCCGGAGAGCAGAAGGGTGCCGGCGCTGCTCTTGAAGAGACTGGAGTTGGCGACGGTTTCCGAGAGGTCGCCCGTGACGGTGAGATCGATGGCGGCGGTGGTGGAGTCGTTGACGAAGAAGGTGCGGCTGCCGGAGCCGAAGTTGAGATCGGCCTCGATGACGGAGCCGAGCGGATTGCCGGTGGCCTGATAGGCGACGCTGTTGGAGAGGGTGATGGTGCCGCCGCCGGTGGCGATCAGGCTGGCCGAACTGGTGGCGGACGAGCCGGTGGCGGCAGCGATTCCCGAAATGGCGCCGGAGCCGCCGAGGGTGATGCCCGGGATGGTGACGCTGCGGCCGTTGAGGTCGAAGACGGCGGTGGCGCCGGGGGAGCCGGCGGTGACGAAAAGCCCGCCGGCCCCCAGGGTGCCGGCGGCGCCGAGGCGGAGGGTGCCGTCGAAAACGACGGTGGCGCCGGTGTAGGTGTTGGCCGCGCCGAGTTCGAGGGTGCCGGAGCCGGCTTTGTAGAGATTGTTGGCGCCGGAGCCGGAGCCGTTGGCGATGGCGCCGGAGAGCGTGACGAGGCCGCCGGTGGTGTTGAAGACGAGGCCGCGTCCGGTGGTGTTGGTGCCGAGATTGACCGGGCCGGACAGGGTGGTGGCGCCGGAGTTGGCGATGGTGAGGGTGGCGTAGTTGCTGACGAGGGCGTTGGTGACGGAGCCGGAGAAGGTGAGGTCGCCCGTGCCGCCGAGGACTCCGTTGGTGGAGTTGGGCAGGCTGAGGGCGTTGGCGAGGGTGCGCGGGGCGCCGTCGCCCTGGAGGACGCCGGCCGTCAGGGTGATGGTGCCGGTGCCGAAGGCGGAATCGGAGCCGGCGACGAGGGTGCCCTGGCTGAGGGTGGTGCCGCCGGTGTAGGTGTTGGCGCCGGAGAGAACGAGCGTGCCGGGGCCGGTCTTGGTGAGGCTGGAGGCGGCGGTCTCGCCGATGTTGCCGGACACGACGAGGTCGTTGCCGGCGTTGGTGGAATCCGCGACGGCGAAGGTGCGTCCGCCGGAGCCGAGGTTGAGGCCGGCGGCGATGGCGGAGCCGATCGGGTTGTTGACGGAGTTGAACGTGACGTTGCCGCCGAGGGTGAGGATGCCTCCGCCGGTGGCGGCGATCTGGGAGGAGCTGGTAGCGGAGGAGCCGGTGGCGTCGCCCAGGGTGAGGGCGGAGACGGTGGCGTTGAAACCATTCAGGTCGAGGGTGGCGGTGCCGCCGGGGACGTTGGACGCGACGGTGAGCGCGGTGTTGGGCAGGGAAGCGGAGGAGCCGAGGCGCAGGAGGCCCTCGTTGACGGTGGTGGAGCCGGTGTAGGTGTTGGCCCCGGAGATTTCCCAGGTGCCGGGGCCGGTCTTGAGGAGGTTGGTGGTGCCGGAGCCGTTGACGATGGCACCCTGGAACGCGTTGGCGGCGGTGCCCGTGCCGGTGAGGACCAGGGACTTGAAGCCACCGCCGGTGGCGGCCAGCGCGGAGGTGAGGACGAGCGAGCCGGAGCCGCTGGCATCGAGGGTGCCGTTGGCGCCGAAGCCGGAGAGGTTGATGACGCGGTCGGTGGCGTTGGCGGCGGAGCCGGTGTAGCGGAGGATGGCGTTGTTCAGGCCGATGGTGCCGTTGGCGACGGTGGTCGGCGCGCCGAGCGGACCGGCGCCGGCGCCGACGTTGGGCAGCGAAGAGATCGAGAGCACGCCGCCGGTGATGGAGGTGGGGCCGGTGTAGGTGTTGGCGCCGGAGAGGAGGAGGGTGCCGTTGCCGGACTTCGTCAGGCCGACATTGGCATCGCCGGAGATGACTCCGCTGATGACGGCGGAGTCGGCGGCGGTGAAGAGATTGTCGGTGACCTGGATCGTCCGGTTGGCGGAGCCGAGGGAGAAGTCGTTGGTCCAGGTGACGACGTCCGTGGCGTTGACCGAGCCGAAGAGGAGGGCGGGGTTGCCGGTCAAAAAGCCGGCGGTGCTGCCCCAGACGGGCGTGCCGGTGAAACTGGAGAGGGTGAGCGGGCCGCCGTAGGCGGCGAAGCCGCCGCCGCTGCCGCCGAGCTGGACCTGCCCGGCCCCGTTGCCGAGCGGGCGGCTGAAGCCGACGGTGTCGTTGGTGGCAAGGACGCCGCCGTTGAGGTGAAGGTTGGCGGCCGAGATGGCGCCGGAGCCGGTGAGGGCGAGGGTGCCGCCGCTGACGGTGGTCTGACCGGTATAGGTGTTGGCGGCGGTGAGGACGAGGGTGCCGGCGCCGGTCTTGGCGAGAGGGCCGTTGGCGCCGGAGGAGATGACCTCGGAGATGACGGCGAGGTCGGCGGCGGTGGAGACGTTGTCGTTGACCTGGATGGTGCGGATGGTGCCGGAGCCGAGGGAGAAGGGGCTGGCCCAGGTGACGACGCCGTCGGCCCCGGAAGAACCCAAGACGAGGACGAGGTTGTTGCCGATGAAGCCGGGCGTGAGGCCCCACTCGGGCGTGCCGGTGAACGAGCTGAGGGTGAGGTCGCCGCCGTGGGCGGCGAAGCCGCCGTTGCCGCCGATCTGGACCTGGCCGTTGCCGAAGCCGAGGGGGCGGGAGAAACCGATCGTGTCGTTGGTGCCGAAGACGCCGCCGGCGAGGGCGAGGTTGGCGGCGGAGATCGTGCCGGAGCCGGTGAGGGCGAGGGTGCCGCCGTTGACGAGGGTGGGACCGGTGTAGGAGTTGGCTGCGGAGAGGGTGAGGACGCCGATGCCGGTTTTGATCAGGGCGGTGGAGGCGGTGGTCTCGCCGATCGAGCCGGAGACGGTGAGGTCGGAATTGGAGGTGCCGGAGTCGCCGATGTTGAAGGTGCGGCCGGCGGTGGCGCCGAGGTTGACGGCGGCGGCGAGGGTGGCGCCGAGGGGGGAGTTGAGGGCGTTGTAGGTGACGTCGCCGGCCAGGGTGAGGGTGCCGCCGCCGGTGGCGATCAGCGAGGAGGCGCTGGTGGCGGTACCGACGCCGCCGAAGCTGAGGCTGGCGACGGTGAGGTCGTGGCCGTTGAGGTCGAGGGTGGCGGCGGTGTTGGAGGCGTTGCTCGCGATGCTGAGGGCGGTGGCGGGCAGGGCGGCGGCCGAGTCGAGACGGAGAAGGCCCTGGCTGACGGTGGTGGCGCCGGTGTAGGTGTTGACGCCGGAGAGGACGAGAGTGCCCAGGCCGGTCTTGGCAAGACCGCCGCCGCTGGAGCCGATGGAGCCGGAGACGGTGAGATCGGCGACGGCGGCGGTGGAGTCGTTGACCGAGAAGGTGCGGGTCGAGGCGCCGAGATCGAGGTCGGCGGAAACGAGGCCGCCGGCGTTGTTGTTGGTGCTGGAGTAGGTGAGGCCGTTGATGCCGAGGGAGAGGACGCCGCCGCCGTTGGCGAGGACGCGAGACTGGCTGGTGGAGGTGGAGCCGGTGGCGCCGCCGAGGGTGAGGCCGGGCACGGTGGCGTTGAAACCGTTCAGGTCGAAGGTGGCGGTGCCGTCGGGGAGGTTGGAGGCGACGGTGAGGGAGGAGACGGTGAGCGTACCCGAGGCGCCGAGGGCGAGGGTGCCGTCGTTGACCGTGGTGGTCCCGGTGTAGGTGTTGGCGCCGGAGAGCAGCCAGGTGCCGGAGCCGGTCTTGGTCACGGCGGTGGTGGCGCCGCCGGAGTTGTTGACGATGGCGCCCTGGATCTCGTTGGCGGCGGCGCTGGTGCCGGTGAGGAAGAGGGTCTTGGACCCGACGCCGGTGGCGGTGAAGGCAGAGGTGAACACGATCGGCCCCCCGCCGGAGGCGTCGAGGGTGCCGCCGGTGACCGTGCCGGAGAGGTTGACGACGCGGTCGGTGATGCTGGCGCTGGCGCCGGTGTAGCGCAGGGTACCGCCGTTGAGGGCGACGGTGCCGTCGGCGACGGTGGCCGGGGCGCCGAGCGGGCCGGGGCCGGCGCCGACGGAGGGAAGGCTCTCGACGACCAGCGTGCCGCCGGTGATCGAAGTGGGGCCGCGGTAGGTGTTGGCGCCGGTGAGGGCGAGCGTTCCGGTGCCGGCCTTGGTGAGGCCGGCGGGGCTGGTGTCGCTGACGACGCCGGAGACGATGAGATCGGTGGCTATGCCGATGGAGTCGTTGACGGCGAAAGTGCGGGTGGCGGTGCCGAGATCGAGGGCGGCGGAGATGGTCGAGCCGGTGGAGGCGACGGCGTTGCCCGCGTTGTAGGCGAGGTTGCCGCCGAGGAGGAGGAGGCCGCCGCCGGAGCTGTCCACGACCTGGGCCGAGGCGAAATTGCCGGAGGTGAGGATGAGGCCGCCGACGCTGGTGGCGTGGCCGTGGAGATCGAGGAAGAGCGGGCTGGCGGCGGCCGGGGCGTTGAGCACGACGGTGCTGGTGGCGGGGATGGCGCCATCGGCGTCGAGCCGGAGGGTGCCGTCGCTGACGGTGGTCGCGCCGCCATAGGAGTTGGCGGCGGCGAGAGCGAGGGTGCCGGAGCCGGTCTTGGCGATGGCGCTGGCGGTGGAGCCGCCGCCGTTGGCGATGGCGCCGCCGAGGGTAACGAGACCGCCGATGGTTTGGAACGTGAGGATCCGGTTGGTGCCGGAGTTGGCGAGGGCGATGGGGCCGAGGGTGGTGGCGCCGGTGTTGGTGAAGGAGAGCGTGGCGTTGTTGTTGGTGTTGTTCGTGAGCAGACCCGTGAGCGTCAGATCGCCCGCGCCGCCAAAGACGGGCGCGGTGGTGGCAAGACTGACGGTGTTGGCGAGCGTGCGCGGGGTGCCGTCACCCTGGAGCGTGCCGGAGGAAAAGAGGAGGTTGCCGGAGCCGAAGGCGGAGTCGGAGCCGGCGACGAGGGTACCTCCATTGAGGGTGGTGTCGCCGGTGTAGGTGTTGGCCCCGGAGAGGAGGAGCGTGCCGGGGCCGCCCTTGGTGAGGCCGGCGGTGGCGGTCTGGCCGATGTTGCCGGTGACGGCGAGATCGATGGCGGCGGTGGAGGAGTCGTTGACCGTGAAGGTGCGCGTCGCTGCGCCAAGGTTGAGGCCGGCAGCGATGGCGGAGCCGAGGGGACTGCCGGTGGTGTTATAGGTGACGTTGCCTCCGAGGGTGAGGGTGCCGCCGCCGGTGGCGAGAATGCGGGCTGAGCTGGCGGACGAGGCGCCGGTGTTGCCGCCGAGGGTGAGGCTCGTGACGGTGGCGTCGAAGCCGTTGAGATCGAGGATCGCGGTGCCACCGGGGGTGGTGGCGTTGACGGTGAGCGCGGAGTTGGCGAGGGCGGAGGAGGAGCCGAGGCGGAGCGTGCCATCGCTGACGGTGGTGGACCCGGTGTAGGTGTTGGTTCCGGAGATCAGCCAGGTGCCGGGGCCGGTCTTGGCGAGCTGGGTGAGGTTGATGAGGGAGTTGTTGACGATGGCGCCGCGGAACTCGTTGGCGGCGGTGCTGGTGCCGCCGAGCGTGAAGGACTTAGTGTTGCCGCCCGTGACGGAGAGGTCGGAGGTGAAGACGATGGGACCGGAGCCGGAGGCCTCGACGGTGGCGGCGGCGGTGGTGGGGATGCTGAGGATGCGGTCGGTGGTGTCGCCCGTGCCGGTGTAGCGGAGCGTGCCGCCGGTGAGGGCGATGGTGCCGTTGACGACGGTGGTGGGGGCGCCGAGGGAGCCGGGGCCGGCGCCGACGGAGGGCAGGGAGGTGACGACGAGCGTGCCGCCGTTGATGGTGGTGGTGCCGGTATAGGTGTTGGCGCCGGAAAGGACGAGGGTGCCGGTGCCGGACTTGGCCAAGCCGATGTTGGTGTTGCCGGAGATGACGCCGCTGACGACGGCGTAGTCGGCGGTGCTGAAAACGTTGTCGTTGACCTGGAAGGTGCGACCGGCGTTGCCGAGAGAGAAGGGCGTGGTCCAGGTGACGACATCGTCGGCGTTGACCGAGCCGAAGTACAGGGTGCCGCCGAAGCCGGAAGTCGAGCCCCAGACGGGGTTGCCGGCGAAGCTGAGGGTGAGCGGGCCGCCGTAGGCGGCGAAGCCCCCGCCTAGCCCGGTGAGCTGGACCTGGCCGGCACCGGTGCCGAAGGCGCGGGAGAAACCGAGGCCGTCGTGGGTGGCGAGCACGCCGCCGTTGCCGAGGTTCAGGTTGGCGGCGGAGATGGTGCCGGAGTCGGCGAGGGCGAGTGTGCCGTTGGCGACGGTGGTGGTGCCGGCGTAGGTGTTGGCGGCGGTGAGGACGAGGGTGCCGGAGCCGTTTTTGAAGAACGTGCTGCTGCCGCCGGAGACGACGCCGGAAAGGATGACGAGGTCGTCGGGCGTGGCGGAGTTTTCGAAGACGTTGAAACTGCGGGTCTGGCCTGAGCCGAGATCGATGGCGGAGGGCAGGGTGAGCGCGTGGGTGGCGACGGTCGAGCCGAGGGCGAGGCTGACGTTGTCGGCCAGGACCCCGCCGGTGCCCCAGAGGGGCGTGGAGGCGAAGGTGCTGACGGTGAGCGGGCCGCCGTAGGCGGCGAAGCCGCCGCCGCCGGTGCCGAACTGGACCTGGCCGGGGCCGGTGCCGAGGGCGGGGGTGGTGCCGGAGAGGGCGAGGACGCCGCCGCCGCTCAACACGAGGTTGGACGAGGCGAGGCTGGCCGAGCCGCCGAGGCCGAGGACGCCGGCGGACACGGTGGTGGTGCCGGTGTAGGTGTTGGCGCCGGCGAGGATCCAGACGCCAACGCCGGTTTTGTTGAGGCTGGTGGCGCCGGTGCCGTTGTCGCCGAGGGCGGGAGTGAGGAGGTTGGCCGTGGTGCTGCTGCCCGTCAGGGTGAGGGTGCGGCTGGTATCCGAGCCGGCCAGGGCGATGACCCCGGGATTATTGAAGAGAACGAGGCCACCGGATGCGTCGAGGGTGCCGCCGTTCGTGCCCAGGGTGAAGAGGCGATCGGTGTTAGTGTTGTTGGTGAGGCGCAGCGTGCCGCCATCGATCACGAGATTGGCTGCATCGCTGCCGGCCATGCCGATGGGGCTGGAAACGCCCCCGTTGCCGATGGAGTTGGTGACCAGGAGCACACCGCCGCCGCGGACGGTGGTCACGCCGGTATAGGTTCCCGTGGAGGACTGGAGATTGAGCGTGCCGGGACCGTCGAGGGTGAGGCTGCGCGGGCCGCCGGTCTGAGAAACGAAGGAGAGGTTGATCTGGGAGTTGAGGCCGGGGGAAAAGACCGCATCGCCGGTGAGGGTGGTGTTGCCGAAAGTGACGGTGCCGGTCCCCGAGGTGATGTTGGCCCCGCGGGCGGAGGAGAGGGTCTGGGAGCCGATGGAGAGCGTGCCGAGCGTGTGGGTAAGCGTGAAGACGGAGCCCGAGGTGAACCGATCGATGGTGATGGTGGCATCGGCCGAGACGCTGGTGGGGCGGCCGAAATTGAGGTTGGAATCGTTGGCGAGGGCGAGGTCGCCGCCTGCGAGGGTCAAGGAACCGCTGCCGAGCGCGTTGGAGCTGGTCGTGGCCCGCAGGGTACCGCCGGAAACGGTGACACCGCCGTTGAAGGTATTGGCACCGGAGAGAGTGAGCGTGCCCGCGCCGAGTTTGACCAGGGAGCCGCCGCTGCTGGTGAGGGCGGAGGCGAGGGCGAGGTCCTGGCCGTTGGTGTCGAGGCGATAGAGCTGGCCGGCGGTGGTGGCGAAAATAGCCGAGTAGTCGAGGGTATTGGCCGCGGAGAACTGGAGCGTGCCGCCGGTGAAGCTGATCGAGCTGGTGCTGCCCAGGGCGCCGGCGGAGCCGAGGGCGAGCGTGCCGCCGGCGAGGGTCGTGGAGCCGGTGTAAGTGCTGGCGCCGGTAAGGGTCTGGGTGCCTGCGCCGGCCTTCACGTAGTTGCCGACCTCGCCGCCGTTGTCGGCCAGGATGCCCGCGAAGCTGCCGGAGCCGCCGTCGACGCCGAAGGTGAAGTTCTGGTAGCCGCCGCCGCTGTTGAGGCCGGAGGCGATGGTGCCGGAGCCGGTGAGCGCATCGACGCGGACGTTGGCCTCGACGCTGTTGAAGGAGGCGCCGGCGGCGACGTTAAGATCGGAGAGATTGGCGCTCCAGTCCTCGTTGGCGCCCCAGCCGCCGCGGAAGAGGCCGCCTTGCACGTCGATGAGAGCGCCGGAACCGAGGGCGAAGGTGCCCGCTCCGCTGCCCCAATACACCGAGCCGGCGCCGGTTTTTCGGAGGGTGCCGGCGCCGGAGAAGCTGGCGGTGGGCAGATCGCGGTCGCCCGAGGCGACGGAAAGCTCCAGCACGGCGCCGGAATCGATGATGTAAGCGCTGGACGCGGAAGTGTTGGTGAGGACGAGGCGGCCGGACTGGACGGTGGTGGAGCCGTCGTAGGTGTTGGCTCCGTCGAAAACGATCGCGCCGGTGCCGAGGCCGTTGGGACCCTCGGCGATGGTGACGGAGCGGCCGGCGCCGCTGATGACGCCGTTGAAGGTGCTGTTGCCGTTGGCCGGGCCGTCGTAGTTGTCGGCGGTGATGGTGATGTCGGCGCCCAAGGCGGCGGTACCGGTGAAGGTGGTGAGGCGGCCGACGGTGAAGCTGCCGTTGAGCTGGAGGGGATTGGCGACGGTGCGGGCGGCGCCGGCGGCGCGGATGTTGCCGCCGCCGATGATGATGAGGTGGGCATTGCCGCCAAGGGCCTGGTTGCTGCCGATGCCGAGGGTGCCCGCGTAGAGCGCGACGGGGCCGGTGAAGGTGTTGGCGCCGGAAAGCAGGAGCGTGCCGCTCCCGGTCTTGATCAAGCCGGAGGCCACGGCGGTTCCGCCCGGGTTGCGGCCGTCCTGGAGGGTGGCGCTGATGACGAGATCGTCGGCGCCGCTGGAGGTGACATCGGCGACGTTGAAAGTCGTGGTGCCGTCGACGGTGTTGTTGCCGAGCTGGATCTGGGAGTTGGCGGCGCCGCTGGTGCTGATCAGGGACGGGGAAGAGCCGCCGGCGGTGACGTTGCCCTTGAGTTGGTAGGCGGGGAAGGAGGCGCCGGCCCCCGCGTCGGCGTAGAGGGTGCCGCCATTGAAGGTGAGGTTGTTTAAGGTGTTGTAAGACGCTACGCCGGTGTTGGTGACGAGGCCGCCGGCGTTGATCGTGATCGAGACGGGCGAGACGGCGGTGTGAAAGCCGAAGATATCCGAGCGGTTCAGCGCGAGGGTGGCGCCGCTGTTCACCGTGATGGAACCGGACACCGAGCCTTGCGAATAGGCGGTACCGGTGAGGCGGAGGGTGCCGGCATCCACGATGGTGGCGCCGGTGTAGGTGTTGTTGGCGGAGAGGGTGAGGGTGCCGGCGCCGGTCTTGGTGATGAAGCCGTTGCCGGAGATCAGTCCGCTTTGGGTGGCGGTGCCGGAGGCGAGGTCGAGGGTGTACGGGTTCGCGAGCGTGGTGCTGATCGGGGTGCTGTAAGCCGGCTGGCCATCGAGGTAGGTGATGGTCGTTCCCGAGGCGGGCAGGGCGGCGAGCGCGGCCAGCAGCGCGGCGACATGGCGGGGGCGGACAGGCGAGGACGAGGAGGCGCGGCGGGCCGGAGCGGACGAGTTCATGCGAAAAGGCGAAGTGTAGCGAAGGAAAGATTAAGGGACCGTGAAGGCCCCGGGACAAAAGGGGTAAAAAAGGGAAAGGGGGAGATGTACCTAGAAGCGAGGAGGGAAGCACCCGGGGGGCGCTGCCGCGGAAGGGGCCCATGCCGGTTATATCGCAGGGCCTTGGCGGAAGGCGGGATGAGCAGGAAACGACCACGGCGCCCTGGTGGGTATTTTGACTAAAAAATAAACGGGAACAGCGGCGGTGGCTGTCCGTTGAGCACTGCGCCGCGGCCGGGCGCCACTTCCGGGAGCGGTGTCGTCTATGGCCTCGGCGGAGCGGCGCACGATGGTGAGGCCGGGGTCAGGGCCTTCCTTTGCCTGCGGTTTCTCGGTCGGACCTAAGCTCGACGGGCATGGCCTCGAGCCCGGCGGGCGGCCGGGGCCGCTGGGTGGGGGCGGTGCCCGTATCGCAAACTTCGATACGCAGAAAGCCGGCTCGGAGCGCGGTCGGCTACCTGGGGGGCGGTGGTGGCGGGGGCGGGGGAGGAGGGCCGCCGCCCTTGTCGGCGAGCTGAGCGCTTTCGACCGGGATCACGCTGGCGTCGAAACGCAGCAGGAGGCGCCGGGCGCCGTGGACGGGGCGGGCGGGGGTCTTGTTCGCGAAAGGCTGCCCGATCACCATCGGATTTTCGCGGTCGGCATCCACCATCGCGAAAGTGCGGCCCGGCACCCGGCTGAGCGGCAGGGGCCCGACGCTTGGGTCGCCCCAGGGGCGGAGCTCGACCCCATCCTGCCGCGGCCGCGGGAAGATCACGAAGGCGTGGACCTCGCTCAGATCGGCGCCGGGCATGGCCTGCACGAAGGCCGGGGGTAGGAAAACCGGGAGTACGGTTTCCTCGGCGAGATTTTTCACCCCCAGATAGGGGCCGAGGGCGGTGGCGAGCTGGAGCGGCCGCGCCGGGGAGTATTCGGCGCCCTGGCCCACTTGGAGGGGGCCGGGAAGGAGGTCGCGGTGCTCGCCTGCGTAGAGCGGCAGGCCGAGGCCGATCTGCCGCATCTGGGAGATGCCGCTCGCCCGGGCGGCGCTGGCGCGGGCCTTGCCGGTGATGGGGACGACGATGGCGGCGAGGATGCCGACGATGGCGATGACGGTGAGGAGCTCGATCAGGGTGAAGCCTTCCGGGGCATGCGGCGGGACTGGGCGGGCGGGCTTCATCTTCTCTTCATGTGCGCCGTGATATGGTGTAGGCCGGATGCATGATGCCAGCCAAACCTTCGACCCTCCGTCTCTCCCGGCGTCGCCGCCCGTCCCGATGAGAGTGCTGGTCATTGAAGATGAGCCGGATCTGCGCGCAGGGCTGGCCCGGGCATTGCGCGCGCAGGGTTACGCCGTCGATGTGGCGGGGGACGGGGAGGAGGGTTATTTCAAGGCCGGGGGCGCGGACTACGACGCGATCGTGCTCGACGTGATGCTTCCCCGGCTCGACGGCTGGGGCGTGCTGGCACGGCTGCGCGCGACCAAAAACACGCCGGTGCTCATGCTGACGGCGCGGGACGCGACGAAGGACCGGGTGCGCGGCCTCGACGGCGGGGCGGACGACTACCTGGTGAAGCCCTTCGATCTGGCGGAATTGCTGGCGCGGGTGCGCGTGCTTACCCGCCGCCGCGCGCGCCAGGAGGCGCCGGTCCTGGAACTGGACGGGGGGGTGCGCGTCGACACCGTGGCGCGGGCCGCGGCGCGCGACGGAGTGGCGGTGACGCTCACGGCGCGGGAGTATTCGGTGCTTGAATACCTGGCCCGGCACCGGGGCGAGGTGGTGACGCGCGCCCGGCTCTACGAGCACGTTTTCGACGAGCATGACGAGTCCTTCTCCAACGTGATCGACGTTCACGTGTCGAATCTGCGGCGCAAGCTCGGGCCCGGGCTGATCGAGACGCGCCGGGGCCAGGGCTACGTGATTGCATGAGCCGCCGCCCCGCGTTTTTCCGCTCGCTCCGCTGGCGCGTGCAGGCCTGGCACGGGGTGTTGCTCGCGCTGGTGCTGGGCGTGTTGGGCACGGCCGCGCATCGCTTCGAAGCCCGCCTCCGGGCGGATAGGGCGGACGACGAGCTCTACCGCCTGGCGCTCGCGGTCAATGAGGCGGCGAAGCCGCGCCCGCCGCGCAGTCGCCAGCCGCGCGCGGACGAAAACGAGGCCGGGGGGAGCGTGGCGGAGGGACGGCCCGCCCGCGCGGCGCGCCGCTCGCCGACGCCCGATGAGGTGCTGACGCGGCAGGACCGGGAGCGGGGGGTTTACTACGGCGCCTGGCGTCGCAACGCCGAGCCGCGGTTTCTCGCCTCGGACAACGTCCCGGAAGACCTGCCCCCGCCCGGGGAGCGCGGCGACGGTTTCCGTACCCGCGGCGAGCTGCGGGAAGCCTTCGTGGAGGGCAATCCCGGCGACATCGCCGTGGTGGGGCGTCCGCTGACGGCGGACCGGGCGGAACTGCACCGCCTGGCGGGCCTCATCGCCGGCGTCTCGGCGAGCGTCTGGCTGGCGGCGATGTTGACCGGCTGGTGGCTGGTGGGCCGGGCGCTGCGGCCGGTCACCGACATATCGGACGCGGCGGAGCGGATCGCGGGAGGGGACCTTTCCCGCCGTATCGATACCAGGGATACGGATAGCGAACTCGGGCGGCTGGCGACGGTGCTGAACGCCAGTTTCGCGCGGCTGGAGGCGGCCTTCGCGCAGCAGGGCAGCTTCACCGCGGACGCGGCGCATGAGCTGCGTACTCCGGTGACAGTGATGCTCATCCAGGTGCAGGGCGCGCTGGCGGCCGGCGGGCTGAGCGAGGAACACCGGGAAATCTTTGCGGCCTGCGAGCGCGCCGGGCAGCGTATGCGGCGGCTGATCGAGTCCCTCCTGCAACTGGCGCGGCTGGACGCGGGAGAAGAGGCACGGCGGCGCGAAGACCTGGATCTGGCCGCGCTGGCGCGCGAGGCGGTGGCACAGCTGCGGCCGCTGGCGGAAGGGCGCGGGATCGTTTTCCGTCTGGAAGCCGGGTCTGCGCCGGTGCGCGGCGATGCCGACCGCCTGGCCCAGGTGCTGACCAACCTCCTGACCAACGCCATTCACCACAACCGCGAGGGCGGCGAGGTGCGGGTGGAGACGCGGGCGGTCCGGGGCGGGGCGGAACTGGTGGTGGCGGACACCGGCCCGGGCATCGCGCCGGAACATCTGCCGCACATTTTCGAGCGTTTTTATCGGGCGGACCAGGCGCGCACGCACCGCGGCCGCACCGGCCTGGGGCTGGCTATCGTAAAGGCCATCGTCGAGGCCCACGGCGGCGAGATCACGGCGGCGAGCGAGCCGGGTCGGGGCGCCACCTTCACGGTACGGCTGCCGGCGGGATGAGGATGAGGGGGCAGGAGAATCTCGGATTTTTGACGCAAAGACGCCAAGGACGACCCGAAGAGCGCAAAGGGTTGGAGACGGTTGGGCGACGGAGAGAATCCGATTTTGCCCGCAAAAGGGCTTGGACGCAGGCGGGCGGCCAGCGGAAAGTCGTCCGATGCCTGTCCCGCATTTCGACCTGTTGAAAACCGACTCTGCCACCGCTGCGCGCCGCGGGCGGCTGCGCACGCGTCACGGCACGATCGAAACGCCGATCTTCATGCCGGTCGGCACCCAGGGCACGGTGAAGGGCGTATCGCCCGCGCAGCTCCGCGAGCTCGGCGCGCAGATCATCCTCGGCAACACCTATCACCTCAACCTGCGCCCCACCAGTGAGCTGGTGAAGGAGCTCGGCGGCCTGCACGCCTTCATGGGCTGGAACGGCCCGATCCTGACTGACAGCGGCGGCTTCCAGGTCTTCTCCCTCGCGAAGCTGCGCAAGATGCACGACGACGGGGTCGAGTTCCAGAGCCACCTCGACGGCAAGAAGCTTTTTCTCGGGCCGCGCGAGGTGATGACGATCCAGGCGAATCTCGGCAGCGACATCGCGATGGTCATCGACGAATGTCCGCCCTGGCCCTGCGAACGCGACGCTACCGCCG
Source organism: uncultured Akkermansia sp. (assembly GCA_966250295.1). GTDB lineage: Bacteria > Verrucomicrobiota > Verrucomicrobiia > Opitutales > Opitutaceae > IMCC26134_A. The sequence continues at coordinate 47,301 of CBINGR010000030.1, forward strand.
AGGCCTGCGCGCGCTCGTTGCGCTGGGCGGCGCGGTGCAAGGAGATCGCGACCGACAACGGCTTCCTCGCCGCAGGTCATCACGTCTTCGCCATCGTGCAGGGCTCGACCTACGACGACTTGCGGCGCGAGGCGGCGGAGGCTCTGGCCGCGCTGGATTTCCCCGGCTACGCCGTGGGCGGCGTGAGCGTGGGCGAACCCGAGCCGGAGATGTTGAAGCAGGTCGCGGCGACGACGCCCTTCATGCCGGCCGACAAGCCCCGCTACACGATGGGTCTCGGCACGCCGCCGCAGTTGCTGAAGATGATCGCGTTGGGGGTGGACATGTTCGACTGCGTGCTGCCCACCCGCGTGGCGCGCAACGGCTTGGTCTTCACGCCCGACGGCCCGCTGAACCTGCGCAACGAGCGTTTCCGCGCCGACCCCGCACCGATCCATACCGAGGTGAAGAACTACGCGACGAATTTTTCCCGCGCCTACCTGCGTCACCTGATGGTCGCGGGCGAGATTCTCGGCTGCACCCTGCTGACGATCCACAATCTGGCCTTCTATCTCGACCTGATGGCCCAAGCCCGCGCGCACATCGAGGCGGGCGACTACGGCGTCTGGCACCGCGCCTGGGTGGCACGCTACGAGGCGGGCGCGGCGGCACGGTGAGGGCGAGACTGAGACTTTGAACCGCTAGGCGCTGTCTTCAAAATACCTCAGACCGCCGACCCCTGCGGGTGAGAGCTAAACCAGGCTGGGCCGGCGTTGTCCTCGGTGGCATGGGCCTCCGGCCCACCTCCACCTCGGCCGCCTTGGCCGAGCCAGGTTTTGCTCCCACGCCGGCCTGATCTATTTCGACGACACCGCCTAAGGGCGCGAAGGGGCGCGAAAAAAGAGTTCGGAACCGGGCCGGCTTTACGCGCCTTTGCCTGCTTCGGCTTATTTCTCGTTCAAGATGTCGTCGCGACTGGGGATCTTGTCCGGGCCGAGCGAGATAAGATCGAATGATATTTTCGCTCTGGAGCTTGGAAATTTATAAATGATCGGATTGTTCCACGGATCACGAACCAAGTGCATAATATAGGGCCCCTTCCAAGTAGCCTTCAGCCCGGCGGGCGGAGTGAGGAGCGCCTGCAACCCTTCGCCGGTTGTCGGATAGCGGCCGTTGTCTATTCGGAAGCGATACAGGCAGGCTGGCAGGGTAGAGTTTACAAGAATATCGGCTGTGGATCGGTGCTGTCGGGAGCATGCGGGCAGCAGGCACAGAGCGAGGGCGGCGATGAGGATGGATTTCATTCGCAGAACCACGGGCAAGACGGGCCGCTTAGGTTCTGGTTTCCCTTCTTCTGCTGAAACGTCTTTGCAGGGCTGGCTTGCCTCTTGTTTCCGTCGAGACCACTTCCGTGGCCGCATAGCCGATCAAGTCGGGCGTGATATTGAGCAGTTCGACGATTTCATCGATCTCGGCTTCGTCGAGCGAACCGAGGCAGAAGGCGTGGTCATCGACGCAGCAGTGTCTGAATACATAGCCGGCTACCCAGATCGGTTTGCCCGGGCTACGGGTCCCGAGTTCAGCTAAATCGACCGCAAAACGATCATCGGGAGAGAGGATGCCTGCCAGTCGCTCCAGTGTCGGCATAAGAGTTTCTTCCGACGCCACGACATGACAATTGAAAGTCAGATATCGCATGCCCGCCCTATGCCAGCGATCGGGGAAGGCATGGGCGTCGGTGAAATTATAGGCCACTCGCGCCCGGTTCATTTAGGCGCTGTCTTCGAAATAATCCAGCGCTCTGCTGAAGCCCTGCGGGTGGTCGGGAAATCAGGCTGGGCCGGCGTTGGCCTCGGTGGCACGGGCCTCCGGCCCGCCTCCACCTCGGCCGCCTTGGCCGAGCCTGGTTTCCCGACCACGGAGCACCGGTCTATTTCGAAGACAGCGCCTAGTTTGGTCCGGATTTTTCCGCCTCCGGTCCGGCCGAGCTTACAGTGGACAACCATTGGTCCGACTCAGAGCCGGATCAGCTCCGCGGCGGGCGGGACGTCCTTGATGATCTGCGAGGGTTCGGGGCCGACGCCGAGGTAGCGGAGGTTCGGCAGGCGGCTGTCTTCCGGCCAGCGGTCGCCGTGGTAGGCCACGGCCAGCATCGCGCGGATCATGCCGCCGACGTACTTGCGGGCGTTTTCCGGCAGGTCGGCGAAATTGCGCACGCCGGCAATGTCTTCCTTCCAGCCGGCGTACTTTTCGTACACGGGGCGGAGAGTCTTGCGCACGGCGTCGTTGCGCGGGACGTGGTGGTAACGTTTGCCGTTCGCGTCTTCGTAGGCAGTGCAGATCAGCAGTTCGCTATTCCAGTCGCCGCGGTGGGTGAGGGCGTCGAGCTTGTTGATCATGACGTCCTGGAAACCGCCGTAGCGAAGGGCGTCGCCTTTTTCCACCGCGTCATACCAACCGACCATGCGCTGACGGCCGGTGCTGGTGCCGAATTCGAGGCGTTTCAGCAGCGTGGCGAGCGGGTGGGCGTCGTCCATCTGGGTGAGGAAGACGTGGGTGCCGACCTTGGTGTCGTAGGCCTTCGCGACGCCGAAGGTGTGGATGGCCTGCACCGGAATGCCGGCGCTTTCGAAGAACTCGGGCGTGAAGGTGTGCGAGGCGGTGACGTTGGGCGAGTAGCCGTGGCGCTTGTCGAGCCAGTAGGCCTGGCCGAATTCGCCGATGATGGTGCGGCCGGCGTTCAGTTCGCGCAGGACAAGCTCGCGGACTTCACCGATGTTTTTGGCCAGGCGCTGGCCGGCCTGCCAGTAGATCTCGGTGAGAACGTCGAGGTCCAGGGTGAAGGGGGCGGTACCGCGGAAGCGGAGAAAATCGAATTCGGCAGCGGTGAACACGCCCAGCTCGATGGCCTCGGCATTGGCGCGGAGTTCGGCTTGGGTGAGCTTGTCGAAGAAGCCGGCGAAGGTGTCGGGCGCGACGCGGCAGACGTGCTGGATGGTACGGAGGGCGCGGTCGGCGCGTTGAGCCAGTTTGCGGGCGAAGGTGTCGCGGGAGCCAAGGAAATCGGCGTAGGTGATTTGCCACTGGCCGACCTCGTCCTGATAGGCGGGGGTGATGCCGCGGCCAGTGGAGCCGCGGGGCTCCTCGGCGAGGACGTTCACCCGGTAGTCTTCCCAGGCGAGATCGAGCAGGCGGTGGGTGAGGTCGGAGACCATCGTACGCTCGTCGAGGACGAGGCGGGCGAGGACGTTGTAGCCCTTGCGCTCGAGGGGCTGGGCCTCCCACCAGGCCTTGCGGGGATCGGCGACCACACCGGCGCCGATGGCGAGGTGGGCGATGCCCTTCTCGACCACGCCGGAGGGGAGGAGGTTCAGCTTGATGCCGGCGGCGGTGTGGCCGGAGTTGGCGCCGCCGTTGACCTTGAGGACGACGGTGACGGGGTGGGCGCCGCCGCGCAACTCATGCTCGACCTCGGGGATGAGGCGGCCTTTGCCCTCGTCGCCGAGGGAGATGCCGACATCGGCGATGAGGCGGCTGGTGAAAGGAAGGAGCGGCATGGCGGGCGGAGGACGGAAAATTTTAACCGCGAAGAACGCGCAGGAGCGCGAAGAGCGGAGGAAAGGAGTGAGAGACTGAGGGAGTGAGGGGCGGATTTTTTAACCGCGAAGGACGCGAAGGAGCGCGAAGGGCGGATTTTTTTGACCACAGATTTCGCAGATGGGCACAGATAATGGATGATTCTGGAGATCTGTGGGAATCGGTGTGATCTGTGGTGATGTATTTTTAGCGGCGGACCGGGAGGCCCTGGGTGGCGAGGTGGTCCTTGACTTGGGGGACGGTGAGGGTGCCGAAGTGGAAGAGGCTGGCGGCGAGGACGGCGCTGGCGTGGCCCTCGCGGATCACCTCGGAGAAGTGCTCCAGCTTGCCGGCGCCGCCGCTGGCGATGACCGGTACGCCCACGGCGTCGCTGACGGCGCGGGTGAGCGGGCAGTCGAAGCCGGCGAGAGTGCCGTCGGCATCCATCGAAGTGAGCAGGATCTCGCCCGCGCCGAGGCGGACGGCCTCCTCGGCCCATTTTACGGCGTCGAGCTCGGTGCGGTTGCGACCGCCGTGGGTGTAGACGCGCCAGGAGCGGCCATCGGGCTCGCGCTTGGCATCGATGGCGAGGACGATGCACTGGGCGCCGAAGCGCTCGGAGGCGGCGCGAATGAGCTCGGGGTCCTTGATCGCGGCGGTGTTGAGCGAGACCTTGTCGGCGCCGCTCTTGAGCATGGCCTCGATGTCGGGGACGGTGCGGAGACCGCCGCCGACGGTGAGGGGCATGAAACACTGCTCGGCGGTGCGGGCGACGACATCGTGCATGATGCCGCGGCCGTCGGAGGACGCGGTGATGTCGAGGAAGACCAGTTCGTCGGCGCCCTGGGCATCGTAGGCCTTGGCGGATTCGACGGGATCGCCGGCGTCGCGCAGCTCGAGGAACTTGATTCCCTTCACTACGCGCCCGGCGTGCACGTCCAGGCACGGAATAACTCGGCGCGAAAGCATGCTGCTAGGATGGATGATGTCAGATGTAGGATGGATGATGGAAAGGCAGCACGGGACCGCCCTCATCGTTCATCAGCCATCGCACTTCATACATGCCTCAGCCGTCGAGTTGGACGACGTTGGGTTCGAAGTTGACCACGAAGCGGTAGACCTGGCCGGGGCGCATGATGAGGGGGTGGTCGCGCAGGAGGGTCTGGACGTAGTGGATCTTGCCGAAGTTGGTGCGGAAGTGGGGATCGTCGGTGACGACCTCGGTCTCCTGCCAGACGCCTTGGAAGTCATCCTTCTGGACGGTGCAACGGTGGCCGTGCTCGCCGAGGGCGGGCATGCCCACCACGCGGTAGCGGGAGTGGGGGGCGGCGATGGCGATCTGGTAGCGGAATTTATCCAGCGTGATCTGCTGCTTCACGGTGTAGGCGTATTCGCAGGAGATGAGGGGGCCGGAGAAGTTCCACTGCACCTTGACGGAGCCGAGACCCTTGAGGATATCCTCCTTCGCGTTGATCAGCTCGGGCTGTTCGTAGCGGAAGAAGAAGCTGTTGCGCAGGCCCAGGCCGGTGACACAGCCGCGGCCATAGAAGGCGGGCAGCGTGACCTGGTCGCCGAAGGTGAGCTCCGGAGTGAGGATCGGCAGGTAGAGGTTGTTGGGCCAGTCGAAGACGCCAGGGGAGTGAGGGAAGGGCAGGGAGTCGGCGGTGAGGTTGGCGCCGGTGCCGACGAGGGGAATCTGGGCGTGGAGACCGGTCTCGGCGTTGCGATAGACGAAGAGGCCCTGTTCCTTGCGGGAGGATTTGTCGAAGATGACGAAACGGCCGACGGTGCGGGGGGCTTCGGGCTTGCCGGCGGAGAGAGGCAGGGCGGCGGCCTTCGAGAGGCGGGACCATTGGCAGAGGTAGCGGGCGGCGTCGAAGTTGGCCATCCGCGTGGTGTGGTGGGGGTAGGCGGTGCGCTCGGCGTCGCGGAGATCGAGGAAGCCGTGTTCCTGATCGAGGTAGGTCTGGTAGAAGAAGACGAAGAGGCGGCGCAGGAGGTCGAAGTACTTGGGCTTGTCGGCCTCGGCGATCCAGCCGTCGCGGAGGCCTTGGAGGACGAGGGAGATGCAGTGCATCTGGCCGTAGACGCCGGCGGCGCGGCCGAAGGCCCAGCCGAGGCCGTCGGCGCGGACCAAATCGGGCATCATCTTGATGTATTTTTCCGCGTAGGTGCGAAGGGTGGGCAGCTTGCGGTCGCGGACGCCGGAGTTGGCGTGGAGCTGGAGGGCGGAGCGGATGAACACGAAGGTCATCACGCCGTAGAGGTTGAAATTGCCGCCGAGGCCGGTGGTGGCGTCGTCGAAGAAGCCGGTGGAGCTGGTGGAGTTGATGCGCTCGACCATGCGTTCGATGAGGCGGGAGGTCTCGTCCTTCTTGGAGAGGCCGAGGGAGAAGCGGGCGACGGCCTTGGCGATGTTGAAGGCCTGCCAATGGTTGTCGTAGTCGGAGCGGTGGAGAAGGGCCTTGTCGATGCGTTCGCGGGTCTCGTCCACGAGGCGTTCCCAGACGGGGTTGCGCTCCTTGGAGGGGCCGAAGCAGAGGAGGCCGAGGGCCGCGTAAGCGAGGCCGTTTTCCGCCGGAGGCTCGGTGAACATCTGGGCGGTGATGCAGCGGGCGGCGAGATCGATCAGGTCATAGCCCTTCAGGGTGGTCTCGCCGGTGGCGCGGTAATATTCGCCGAGTGCGAAGGCGACGTGGCCGGGTTCGTCGGGGCGGGGCTCCTCGCCGGGGGCGGGAAGGATGGAGCCATCGGGTTGGATGGCGTCCAGATTGTGGCCCAACATCGAACGGGCCATGTCGAGACACTGCTCGGAGAAGCTATGCA
>CBINGR010000031.1:0-53497 GCA_966250295.1 uncultured Akkermansia sp.
CTCCGGCCCCGTTTCCCTTACCCTCCTTCCTTTGCCTTAACGGCATTGCGCCTAGCTCATGTTGAGCCTCGTTAAAACCACCCCGTAATGCCAAGGGGCGAGCAACCTGACTTCGACCAGTGCAAGGCCTGCGGCGATCCCCCATTCGGCGACCTGCTCTGGTTGTGGACGGATGGACAGCGCAGGACCGCGCGGGGTCGCCACATCGGAACGCCAATGGATCGCGAGCACCCGTCCGCCTACGCGAACGACTCGGGCGGCGACGCGAAGCAACTCCACCGGGTTTTCGAGATGCAGGATGTTGAAGAGGAGCACCGCGTCCACACTCGCGTCGGGCAGACCGAAGCCCTCGGTGACCACATCGCGCACGGCTAGGTTCAGGTTGCCGACTCCCGCACTCTCGGCACGAGCCTTGGTCAGCTCGACCATTTCGGGTTCGATATCGAATGCGTGCACCATGCCGCGGATACGTTGGGCGACCGGCAACGTGAACGTGCCGTATCCGCATCCCATCTCCACAACGTCTCCGATCGACCTGTCGATTGCCAATCCATCGAGGACTCCGTCGATCTGAAACAAACTCTCCCAGTAGTCCTGTTCCGGCATTCCACTGTCGCGCACTTTCATGCCGAAACGCTCCACCGCGCCGCCAGGTGAGGCAAGATCGTGACGCTCTTCAAGGGCCTTAAGTGGCTACAGCCTTGAATACCCTCGGCGGCGAAGCGTCGCGGCGAGAACGGCCAGGCCGCCCAGCGCGGCCCAGGTGGCCGGTTCGGGCACGGCAGTGAGGGTGAACCCGTCCCCGCCGGCCAGGTTGCCGACCGCATTGTATCCGGCGGGGAGGTTCACCTGGGCAAAACTGCCGCCGATTGAGGTGGCGTTGAAGAACTGGAAAAAATCCGAGGGCTGCGGGACGAAGCCGTTGATAAAAACCACGTTCAAGGTGCTGCTCCCGAGGTCGAAGGTGCCGCCGACCGAGATCGTGTCGTATTCCGTGCCGGGCGTCGTCCCGCCGATCTCCATCGTGAGCACGTGCGAGGGCGCGAAGGTGAGATCGCCGTCGAAGGTCACCGCGGCGGGGCTGTTGCCGGGCGAAAAGGAACCGGAAAATACGAAATCGCCCGAATAGCTGCCCGCGCCGCTCACGTTCCCGCTCAGCGTGATTGTACCGCCAGGGCCGGAGGGGGCGACAAGGCGGCCTTGGTTCACGAGATCGTTGGCCAGAATTTGCGGCGCGTCGAAGGTAAGCGTGCCGCCGGAACCGCCGATACTGAGGGGCGCGTCCCCGGAGGGCGTGATGTTCAGCGAGAGCGACCAAGACACTAACCGACCGGCGCCGCCGGCACTGTCGTCGGCGAGCAGCAGTTCCCAAGCCCCGCCGGGAGCGAGGCCGTTGAAACTCGAAAGCGTCGCGGTGCGCGGCGAGGACGCGAGGCCGGGGTCGGCGGTGCGGCCGTCGGGTGCCCAGGCGCCGGTGAGCGCGGGCGGCGCGTCGGAGTTGGCGTCGAAGGGAGCGAGGTGGATGTCGCCGTTGGGCGCGGCATCGTTGAGCGTCACGTCGATCCCGCCGTGGCCGGAACCAGTGTCCCAGGCCGCCGTGCTGGTTTTCCCAACCCGGTTGAGCAGGACGGCATAGCCGCTGCCGTGACCGAGACCGGCGTAGTAATCGCCTGAGGCCGCGGGGTTGAGGGTGGAGATGCTGTCGATACGCAACCCGACCGTGACATCGTCGATCACCCCACCGCTGAAGGAAACGGTGCGCACGTCGGCCAATTCGCCGAGGTCGGCGATGTTTTTCCCGACCAGGAAGGTCTGGGTGAACACGAGGCCGGCCTGGGCCGAGGGCACAGCGGACAAACCGATTAGCCACAGAGGACAGAGAACTCGGACACGGAGGCCACGGAGCGAGGCCGACGATCGGGAATCTGTCCGGGGTGAACTCTGTGTCATGGCTCTGTGCGCTCGGTGGCTGGAGTGATTGGATCGAAAATGCATGGGCGACCTCAGCGGTTGCAGACGGCGCGGTAGAAACGGCTGCCCGCCGCGAGAGGCTCGGGATCCTCGATGGTGTAGCGGCCCTGCGCATCGGCCTGTCCGGTCGCGAAATCAGTCCAGACCGGCGTGGGGGCGCCGAGGTTGTCGCAACGCTGGAGCGTGTACTCGCGGCCGGGCACGCCGAGCAGGCGGAGCACGAAGCCGCCGCCGACGCGCGCTTCGATGGAGACCGTCGTCTCGGTCTCGGTGGCTTCCGGCTCCGCCACGTGCACGGTCACGGTGCCGGTGGCGGTGAGGCCGGCGGCATCGCGAATCGAGTAGGTGAAGGTGTCGTCCGCCGAGAGCTCGGCGGGGGCGGCGTAAACCAGGAAGGCTCCGCTGCGGGTGATCGTTACGCCCTGCGCGCTGGCGGCGGCCGCGCCGTCGAAGGAGAAGGCCGCGCCGGTGGGACTGCTGTCGTTGGCCAGCAGGCCGGCAATGGCGATCTTCAGAACCTGGCCGGGTGGGCGCGTGACGGTATCGGCGGCGGCGATCGGCGAGGAGGTGTCGGTCACCGTGACGGTGAAGCTCGCGGTGGCGACGTTGCCCGAGGAATCGGTGGCGGTATAGGTGACGGTGGTGACGCCGACCGGGAAGGCCTCCCCGGGCGCGTGGTTGGAAACCAACGAAGCCAGGGCGACGTTGTCGTTCGCCGTGGGCGGAGTCCACGATACGACCGCGGTTAGCAGGCCGGGAGCGGTGCTGGTGGAAATCGGCGCGGGCAGGCCTCCGATGACCGGCAGGGTGCCGTCCACGACAACGGTGGCGGCAAGCGAGGCCGAACCGGCGGCGTTGGTGGCCTCGACCCAGAAAGTCGTGGTGGCGGTGAGTGCGGGAGTGAGGAAGGTGAGGCTGTTGGGCGCGAGCAGATGGCTGCGGTCGCCGAGTGCGCCCCGATACCAGGCATAGGCGATCGGCCCCGGGCCGACGGCAGCGACGGAGAACTGCACATTTTGCCCGGAGCGGATGGTGGAGCCGGAGGGGACGAGCGTGAAGTAAGGCCGGCCGGAAAGCGCGACCGCCATCGGATCGCTCGTGGCGGAGCCGAAGGCGTTGCTCACCACGACCACGTAAGTGCCGACCGCTTCCGGACGTCCGGCCGGAATAGTCAGCGTGGCCGCGGTCTCGGCCGGGAGGAGATCACCGTCATGGAACCAGGCGTAGCTCAAGGGCCCCGCGCCCGTGGCGGTGACGGCCAAAGTGAGCGGCGCATGCGGGCTGTAGCCCTGCGAGGCGGGCTGGGCCGAGATGCGCGGCAAACGGGGGTCGTAGGTCACCTGGATGTGCGTCGTGAACGACTCGAGCGCGGCGTCCGCGGCGTCGAGCGCTTCCCAGGCGAAGGAATCGAGACCGTGGAAACCGGGCTCGGGCGCGAGAACCAGTTGGCCGAGCGAAGAGACCGCGACGATCTGGCCCGCTGTCACAGGCGTGCCGCCGAGCGTGAGCGTCGCGGAAGCCGGCAGGGCGACGATGCGGAAAGCGACGGCCGAAGCCTGGTTCCCGATCGCGAGCCGGCTCGTGAACTCGGCGGCGGCAAAGGGGTGAGTCGTGCCCTCGCTCAAAGTGAGGTCGATCGCGCGGTAGCGGCGAAGTTCGACGCCCTCGCCGCTGGCGGGGGCGTGCGCGAGGTCGACCGCGCCGAAGCCGCTGAAGTCGGCGAGCGCAAAGGCGGCGCCGGAGGCGAGCGCTGGCGCGGCGGAGGCGGTGAAGGCGCCGGCACCGTCGTTCAGGTAGGCGCGGGCGGTGTTGTCCGCGGAACGCAGCCAGAGATCGAGGTCGCCGTCGCCGTCGAAGTCGGCCAGGTCCAGGCCGGAGGCGGAGGAGCCGGCGTTTCCGCCGAGCAGGGCACGGATTGCGAGTTCGGCCATCCAGTGGTCGTTGGTGCTCAGCGGAGTGACGTCGACGCGGATGCGCGGGAATATCTCGGTGTTGGCCGGCAGGGAGAGCGTGACGCTGCCGCCGGGCGTGGTGACCGAGGGGATGATGGTGGGGCTGCCGGAGTTGAGGGAGCTGAAGTAGCCGAGTTGCACCGCGGTGGAGTCGGCGCGCACTCCGTAGACGCGGAAGCTGTAGCGCAGGTAATTACCGCCGGAGGAGACGTTCGCGGCGGTGACGAGCACCTCCTTCACCGGAGCCTCGTTCGACACGTTGAAGCCGAGCTGGATCGTGCCCGTGCCGGTGTTGTGGAAGTAGGTGGCGGTATCGTTGTCGATCAAGCGGGCGGGCAGGTTGTTGAAGTCGTGCCCGCTGGTCGGGGTCTGATAGTAACTCATACCGAGCCGGCCCATCGTGCCGGTGGCGGTCAAAGCTCCCGCGCCGTTGCCCAGCCAGATGGTCGCGGCGCGATCGGAATGACTGAAAGCGGCGTCGAGGAAGCCGTCGCCGTTGAGGTCACCCCCGGCCACGGCGGTGGCGGGACCGCTGGCGGGAGCGGCTCCGGCGGTGAAGACGGCGCGGCCGTTGTTAGTCCAGAGCTGGGCGTTGGTCGCGGCGTAAGCCACCAGTGCGTCGAGCGCGCCGTCGCGGTCGAAGTCGCCCAGCGCGACGGCCCGGCCGCTGGCGGTGCCGAGAGTCTGGCCGGAACTGGCGAAGACGCCGGCGGTGTTGAGCCACACCTGGTCGCCGCCGTCGCGGGCGACGTAGAGGTCGAGGTCGCCATCGCCATCGAGATCGCCGAGGGCGGCGGCGCGCACGGAGCTGCCGAAGGACGGGCCGGACGCGGCCAGGGCGCCGGCGGCGTTGAACCAGCGCGAGACCGTGCCGTCCGAGCCGACGGCGAGCAGATCGAGATCGCCGTCGTCATCGAGATCGGCGGCGAGGAGCTGCGCGGCGGGCGAGCCGCCCAGCGCGACGGGGTCGGCAAAGTCACCCGCTCCGTTGTTGGCGAAGAGGGCGAGGCCGGAGGGTGTGGAGACGACGAGATCGTTGGCACCGTCACCGGTGAAATCGCCGGGGACCATCGCGCCGGCGGCGCCGGAGGTGGACCAGCTCACAGGCGTGCCGGCGTAGGGCGCACCGGGCACGGCGGCCACGGCGGCGCGATAGCCGAGCACGGAGGAGCGAATGCCGCCGACGCCAGTCTGCTGGAGGCGGTCGGTGAGCGAAATCCACACGCGTTCGCCGGCGGAAAAATCGCCGCCCGGCGCGAGCGAGAGGCCGGCGCCGGTGGCGGCGAGTGCAGCCGGGGCGTGGCGGCCGGTCTGCAGGCCGTGGATGCCCACGGCGGAGGCGAGCACGCTGCCTGGAACGAAGTCGCCCCCGAGCGTGGCGGTGAGCGTGTCGCCGCTGCGTGCGATGCGCTCGCCGCCCGCGCCGGTGGCGATACCGGAGAGATTGGCGGCGAGGTAGGTGAACGCGGCCGAGGCCGAGGTGATGGTACGGCAGGAACCGTCGCTCACGATCACGCGGTAGAGATCGCCGCCGGCGGCGGGCACGGGACGCAGCAAGGTGAGCGTGCCGGTGGCGGTGCCGGCGTAGTCGGCGTCGTCGGCCAGGTTGGCGTAGGCGCCGCCGTTGATCGTGGCGCGGCTGCGCTGCCACTGCCAGGTGGTGGCGAGGGTCGTGCCGGCGGTGAAGCTGGCGGTGCCGCCCCAGGAGGCGGACGCGGCCGCCGGCTGCGTTTCGATCGCGACCGCGGGAGACTGGTATTCGTAGGCGCCGAGATCGGCCACGGCGTCGAAGGGACGCGGCTGGCCGAGCACGTCGACGGTCGTCGTGCCGGAGTAGGCGTTGAGGCCCGAGGAGATGAGCGGCGAGCAGGCGCTGAGCGCAAAATTGCCCGCGGCGTTGGGCGTGGTGGAGGTGGCCGCGACCGGGGAGACGAATTGCGGGTCCACGTTGGAGCGCGACTCCGTCACCGTGGCGGGATTCAACGAGCCCTGCACGTCGCTGTAACGCACGGCACCGGTCGGGGAATCGATGAAATACGAGTAGAAGGGGTCGATCCGGTTGCTCCACACGATGGAGTTGTAGAGCCGGAAAACGCCTCCGCCGTAGAGCAACGCGCCGGCCGAGTAATTGCCCGCGAAGGTGGCATGGCGGATTTCCGCTATGCCGGCGCCGGTCGACTGGATGCAACCGCTGCTGAAGGTGTTGCCGGTGACGAGCACGTTGGCGAAGTTGAGATTACCCGCGCCGACACAGACGTGGTTCGCGCTGACTCCGTTGAAGACGAGCCGGCTGACGGTCGCGGTCGTGCCGGCGGCGGTGCTGACGAAATTATAGACCGCCGTGCCGGTGACCGACAGTCCGTCGAACACCGGGGCGGCGGTGCCCTCGATGCGGATGGACGCGCCGGTGGTCGTGGTCGGACGGCCCACGCGGACATTGCGGAAGGTCGGGTTGGCGGCGCCGAGCATATAGACGCTGTTGGTCGTGCCGCCGGTGATGGTGACGCCATCGACGATCGCGCCAGGAACCGCGGCCGAATTCAACACCACCCAGCGGCCGGTGCCGGTGAGGATGGTCTCGTTCGTGGCGGGATTGCGGGTGAGGAGCGTGCCGCCGGCCGGGAAGCCGCCGAGGATGGTGACGTTCGCCTTGGGCGCGTAGCCTTGGTCCGCCGTGGTGCTGTAGGTGCCGGCGGCCATCCAGATCTCGCCCGTGCCGCAGGTGGTGAGGAGCGAATCGGCGAGCGCGGAGGTGAGAGTGCGGTAGGCGGTGGCCCAGGTGCGGCCGTTGCCGCCGGCCGGGGCGGCGCCGTTCACGTAGAGGCGGTTGGCGCTGACCTGCAGGATGGCGGTGGAGGAAACGACGCGGCAACCGCCGCCGCCGGTGACGCGGGCGCGGTATTTCCAGCCGTGCTGGTCGATACTCTGCAAATGCACGGTCAGGGAGGAACCCGCGACGTTGTCGTGCTGGGCGTCATCGACCACCGGCAGGAAACCCTGGCCGTCGAGCGTGTCGAATTCCCATTCGTAAGAGAGGCCGTCGCCGCTCGCGGTGACGGTCAGGACCGCGTCGCTGCCCGGGCAGGCCGCCGAGGCGGTCGGCTGGCCGGCGATGACGATGGGCGCGATGCGGACGCTTTGCGCCTCGTGGGCGCCGATGTCGACGATGCCGTCGGCGTAACGGCGGGCTCGGCCATCGAGGTCGGTGTCGGCCAGGTTGGTGTAGCCGTTGTTGCCGGCATCGACCAGAAGCGAGCAGGCGGGCAAGGCCAGGTCGGCGACGGCGAAGGGCGCGGCGGTGGCGCCGGGATCGAAGGCGAAATAAGGATCGGACGAGACGTTGCCGTTGTTGATGTAGGTGACGAGACCCTCGAGCGCGCAGTGGCGGATGCTCAGGAAGATGCCGGTGTTTTGGCGGTCGAACTGCTGCTTCTCGACCGTGGTGCCGGTGGCGGCGCGGTTGCCCCAGAGGATGGAGTTGTAGAGCTCGAGCTCGGCGGAATGAACGAAAAGGCCACCGCCGTCGGTGCCGCCCGCCTGGTTGGAGGCGATGGTGAGGTTGGCGAGGACGACCTCGCCCTGTGAGAGGTAGAGACCGCCGCCCGCGCCGCCGGAACGGTTGCCGGCGACGACGGAGTTACGGGCCATGACGAGGCCGTTGACGACGTAGATGCCGCCGCCGTTGGTCGTGGCGTCGTTGCCATTTATCGTACAGCGCTCGAGGAGCAGGCCGCCGCCGGCGAGGTAAACGCCCGCGCCGAAAACGCCGGTGTTGCCCACGATGGAACAGTCCTCGAAAAGCGGCTGGCTGGTGGGCTCGTCGTCCACGACCGTGCCGAGGGTGTAGACGCCGTGGCCGGTGTTTCCGGTAATGGTGAGGTTGCGGAAGACCGGGAAGGCCGCGGCCACTTGCACGCCGTGGGCCCCTCCGGCGACGGTGAAGCCGTCGACCACGGTCTCGGCGCCGAGCGGCACCAGCTGGCCGTCGGCAGAGATGACGTAGCCGCCGGAGTTTTGGAGAAAGGCCGGGTGCGCCGCGGGGTCGCGCTGGTTGCGGAACGTCTCGGTGCCGGCGAAGCCGCCGTAGAGCGAGACGCCGGGGATGAGATCGACGGCGCCGGGGTAGGTGCCGGCGGCGACCCAGATCTCGGTGATGTCGCCCTCGGCAGCCGCGGCCAGGGCGGTGGCGAGCGAAGCGTAGGCGGTATCCCAACTGCCGCCGTCGCCGCCGGCCGAACCGGGAAGCACACGGGCAACCCGGCCGGGGAGGACTTCGAGCGAACCGGCCTCGGAAACGTAGGCCAAGGTGCCATCATGGCGCGCGACGACGCGCAGACGGGCGCCATCGAGGGAGCCGGAGACGAGGAGAAGCAACAGGTCGGTGGAGCCGGCGCCGAAGGTGATTACGCCATCCACGCCGTTGACGAGATCGCGCCAGCCGGAGCCGGTGTCGATCTGCCAAGCCCAGGCCAGGGTGCCGAGGCGGAGTTCCAAATCTTCCGGGTACACGAAGCTGGTGGCGAAATGGCGACCCTCGGTGGCATTGCCGTAGATGCGCGGGGTATTCTCGTGGAGCGATTCCGGGGCGGCGAAACCGGCCTCGGCGGCGCCGGCGTCCACGCGGGCGAGTCGGACGCGGTCATTGCCGCGGATGTCGGTCTCGCCGGTCACTACGTGGGCGTCGTCGCCGAGATCGATGGCGGGCGAATAGGAATCGAGGGCGAGGAACTCGCGCTCGACCGTGACGAGCAGCGGGTCGAGGCCGGTGTTGCCATTGCCGGCGAGGGCATCGAGGCCTTCGACGACCGAGTGCGTGACCACGAGGTTGGCCGGAGGCGTCGGGCTGAAGAAGAGCTGCGCGCGCTCGAGCGTGTTGCTCGCGGCGATGCCGGCGGTGTTGCCCCAGAAAATGCAGTTACGCAGGGTGGCGGGATCGCCGAAGGTGCAAAGGCCGCCGCCGAAGCCGGCCGCGGTGTTGCCGTAGACGGTGCAGTTGACCGCGGTGAACGCGCCGCCGGTCACGAGTCGAACGCCGCCGCCGTCGTTGTCGGCCACGTTGTCGCGCAAGATGGAGCTGCGCAGGGTGAGCGCGCCGCCGCTGTCGATCTGGACGGCGCCGCCGCTGCTGGCGTGGTTGGCGCGGAAGAGGGTGCCGACGACGGTAGCGGTGACACCGGAGCCTACGCGGAGCCCGCCGCCGCTGCCGGCGAGTTGGACGTTGTCCCAGATCTCGCTGGCCTGGACGCGAAGGGTGCCGCCGAGGGCGGTCTCGATGCGGCTGCGTTCGAGGAGCGCGCCGCTGACGAGGGCGTCGTCCACGAGGGTGAAGCTCAGTTCGGTGTCGCTGAAGGAGCAGTCGCGGACCTCGAGGAGGGCGGCGCGGGTCGCCTGGATGCCGGCAGCGGTGAAAGTGCTGTCGGAGATCACGGCGCCGAGGCTGGCGGGGACGGCGGCGGCATCATGCACGCTGATCGTGGAGCCCGCGCCGACGAAGACGCACGCCTCGAAGTGGGGTTGCGCGCCCGCCTGGGTAATGCGGGCGCTGAACTGGGTCTGGCCGGTGAAGGTCACGCGGCGGAAGGTGGGCGAGGCCCCCTGGATCTCGGCCGCACGTGAGCTGCCGGAGAGCGTGAGGCCCTCGATCACGGTGTCGGGAGTCACGTCCCCGGCGAAGTCGAGCAAGGTGTAGTCCGAGGCGGAAAGGAGGGTGACCACGTTCGTCGCCGGATCGGCCTGGGAGGCACGGCTTTCATGGCCCGCGAAACCGCCGCGGATCGAAACGGAGCCGGGGACGGTCAGGGTGAAGCCGACATCGTAGGTGCCGGCGGCGATCCAGATTTCGTTGCAATCGGCCGCGACGGCGAGGGCCTCGCCGACCGTGCGGAAGGCGGTGTTCCAGGAAAGGCCGTCGCCGCCCGCGGGCGCGGAGGCGTCCACGTGAAGGATGGGATGATCCCACTGAGAGATGCGGCGGTAATCCGACACGTAGGTGGTGCCGGCGACGGCCATGCGGATATAGCGGTCGGTCACGTAGGACGCCGAAGCTGCGACGGTGAGCGAAGCGGTGGAGCCGGAAGTCGCGAGCGTGATGCCGCCGCCGGAGGAAAGGGTCTGCCAGAGGCTGCCGTTCCACATCTGCCACTGGACGGCGGCCATGGTGGCGGGCGCGCCGTGCACGCTGAGGGTGGTGCCGGAGCCGGCGCAGATCGGGCTAAGGCCGGATTCGAGCGCGGAGGTAAAGTAAAGCGGCTGCCGGCCGCGGAGATCGGCGACCTCGGAAGCGCCGACATCGGGCGCATCGCCGCTCACGCGGGCCTTGCCGGAGAGATCGGCGGTGTCGTCGGCACCGAAGGAGGCGGCGGAGCCGGCCTCGACGGCGGGCGAGAAGCGGCCGAGCCGGTAGTAGTCGGCGAGGCCTGCGGGGTCGAAGAGCGGATCGTAGTCGAAGTTGCCGTTGCCGGCATGGACGGCGAGGCCCTCGACGAGCGAGTGGTCGATGGCCAGGCTGCCGCCGGATTCGACCCGCACCTGCTGCTCTTCGATGGAGCGGCCCGTGGCCCGGTCGCGGTTTTGCCAGAAGAGCGAATTGCGCACCGTCGTCGCGCCGTAGAGATGAAGCGCACCGCCGCCGAAGGCGGTGCTGAGGTTGCCGACCACGGTGGCGTTGACCAGCTCGAGCGTGCCGCTGGAGCCGAGGTAAATCGCGCCGCCGTCGGGGGCGGTGTTGCGGGCGAAGAGCGAGTGGCGGACCCCGGTCGGGCCGTTGGCCTGGATCGCACCATCCTCGTTGTCGAGGAAGCGGGAGCGCAGCACGGTCAGCGTGGCGCCGGCGCTGTCGGTGCCGATGGCGAGGTCGGCGTTACCGGTGAAAGTCGAATCCGCAACGATGGCGGAGGCAGTGGGGCCGCCGAGCGCGAGGGCGGAGCCGCCGGAGGAGTCGGGCGGCAGGAAGTTGTCCTCGAACGTGCATCCGCGGACTTCGACGGAACCGGCTGTGACGAAGATGGAGAAGAAGCCGTTGTCGCGGAAAATCACGCGTTCGAAGAGCGGATTGCCGGGGTTGACCTGCACGGCCGCGAAGCCGGTGTGGTCTTGGAGCACGCAATCGGAAACGCGGGGCGAGCCGCCGCCGATGCGGAAGGCTGCGACGCCGGAATCGCCGACGATCACGAGTCCCTCGATCCAAGTCGTGCGGTCCACGGTGCCGCCGGCGCTGAACAGCGCGTAGCCGCCGGAGGCCGGGGTGTTCACGAGCGTGCCCTCGCCGATTTCGCGGCGCTGGTAGGAGTACGTCTCGGTGCCGGCGAAGCCGCCGCGGATGCGGAGGCCCGGGCGCAGGGCGATCGTGGCGGCCGGCGAGTAGGTGCCGTTGGCGACCCAGATTTCGGAACAATCGTCGGCCACGGCGACGGCGGCCTCGATGGTCTGGAAGGCGGTGGCCCAGGAGAGGCCGTCGCCGCCGGCGGGCGCGCCAGCCCGGACGCGGATGGGCTTTACCGCGGTGGTGCTCAGCGTGACGCGCGGCGAAACGTAGGACGTGCCGTCGACGCTGAACCAGACCTGGAGGTCGTTGGCCAGGACTGGCACGGGGTTGATCGTGACCGTCGAGAGGTCGGCGGTCGCAAAAACGGTGTTGGGCACGGAGGCGACGGAGCCGTCGAGATCGGCCGTCAGGCTGGAATGCCAGCGGACGGCGGCGCCGCTGCCGTCGGTGTCGACGCTAAACTGGACCGAGCCGCCCGAGCAGACGGCGGCGGAAACGGGCACGGTGCGGATGCGCAGGGCGGCGGCCGCGGCGGGCGCGGCGAGCTCGTAGGCGCCGAGATCGGATGCGGAGCCGAAGGTGCGGGCATTACCATCCAGATCGGTGGCCAGTGCGATGACGGCGCCGGCATCGAGCGCGGGCGAGATCGTCTGGAGACGAAGGTTGCCGGCGGAGGCATTGACGAAGAGCGGGTCCCAGCCCTGCAGATCGGTGCCGGTCAAGGCACGGAGGCCCTCGACGGCGACGTGCGAGAGAGTCGCGGTGCCGCTTGTAACCTCGATCTGTTGCTCTTCCAACTCGGCCGCCATGTCGGTGGCGCGGTTGCCCCAGAGGATGGAGTTGGCAAGGGTGAGCGCACCGCCCCGCACGAGCACGCCCGCGCCGAGGTTGCGGCGCTGGTTGCCCGCGAAGGTGGCATGGGCGAGCGAGGCCGAGCCGGCGTAGAGCACGAAACCGGAGCCTCCGTTGCGGTCGAAGAGGACATTGCTGGCGGTGAGCTGGCCGGCGGAGCCGCCGGCGTTTATGCCGCCGCCGAGGTTATGGCGGAAAATCGAACGCTCGATCCGAAGCTCGGAACCGTTGGCCGAGAGGGCGACACCGCGGAGGGCGCCGGTGAAGCTGCAATCGGTGAAGAGCGCGGTCGACGAGGTGACGGAGACATCCTGGAAGGCGAAGCCGGCGTTGTCGGAGAAGGCGCAGGCGGTGAAGGCGACGTCGGAGTTATCCACCAGGACGGAACCGGCGCTGTTGCCGGTGAAGACGGCGCCGGAGACGATCACCTCCGAGCCGGCGCGGATCTGGAGCGCGCGAGCGGCTTGGTTTTCGAAGACGACCTCCTGGAGCGTGAGCCCGGCGGCGAAAACGAGCACGGCCGCCTCGGTGGTGGAATTTCCGGCGAAGGTGACACGCTCGATCAGGGTGTCGGGCCACAGGGCGTCCTCCGGAAAGGACACGGCGGCGAGCGGACCGCGGATGACGGTCTCGAAGGACGGAACATGCGCCTCGGGCGTGGCGGTGGCCTCGGTGCCGCGGAAGCCGCCATGAATCTCGACACCGACGGGCAGAAGGGTGCGGGGGAACTCGTAGGCGCCCTGCGCGACGCGGAGTTCCATGGAGGAGTCGGCGTGCTCGAGCGCCTCGTCCAGGCGCGCGTAGGCGTGGGTCCAGGAGCTGCCATCATTGTTTCCGGAGGCGGTGGCCTTCACGTAGACCACGCGGCGCGGCAGGACGATGAGCTTGATCAGCGAGGACGTGAAGCTGGCGGAAGGAACCCGGTAACGGTAACCGGCCGTGACCGGTCCCCCGTAGACGGCGCTGCGAACCGTGAGCGTGGAGCGGCCCGCGGTCGTGGAGACCGTGGTGCCGGGCGTGAGCGTGGCGTCGAGCCAGGTGACGCCATCCGTGGTGTACTCCCAGATGACGCCGGCCTCGGTGCCGGCGACGACATCGGCGAAGAAGGTGGCGGGATTACGCTCGTAAACGGTGACGTTGCCCGGACGGCGCATGACCTGCACGGGAGGCTGCGAGGTGCCGGTGAACTGGCCCGCGCCCACACTGCCGGAGCCCGCGGACGCGAATTGTTGCGCCCAGTCGGGAAGGGCTGCGGCGGAACCGGTGGCGGGCGACCAGGCCTGCGGGGTGTCGTCGCCGGAAAGCGGATCGGCGAGGAAAGGATCGAAACCGGTATTGCCGCTGCCGGCGAAGGTGTCGAGGCCCTCCACGATGCACGAGGTGAACGAAAGCGCGGTGCTGGCGCGGACTCCGATCTGTTGCGTCTCCAGGGTATCGAGCGGCGAGGCGCCGCGGTTGCCCCAGAAAATGCTGTTCACCGCCTCGGCGCTGCCGCCGTAGGTCTCGAAAGCGCCCCAGAGGCCGGAGGCGTCGGTGCTCGTGTTGCCGTAGATCGTGACATGGGCGAGGCGGACCGCGCCGCCGTTCAGGAGGATGGCGTGGTTTCGGCCGGTGGCGCCGGTGTTGGCGACGAAGCTGGCGCCGAACACGGTGGCGGTGCTGCCGGTGGTGACGCGGAGGCCGGAGACCTCGGTATTGGCGCTGAACCGGCCGCGCAGCAGGGTGAGGGTCGATTCGCCATCGACATCCATCAGCGAGTAAAAGTCGGTCCACGCGGTGTTCTGGCGGACGAGCGCGTCGGTGACCGAGACGGCCGAGCCGCCGTCGAGCGCGAGGAGCGTGCCGGCGTTTTGCTCGAAGGTGCAGCCGGCAAACTCGGCGGCGGAAGACCGCAGCGAGGCGAGGCTCCGGCCGCTGAAGCCGCTGAAGGAACACAGGTCGAAGCGCGGCGAAGAGTTGTTGGCGTACAGGGCCGAGCCGCCGGCGCCGCCCTCGAAGCGGCAGTCGCGGAAGCGCGCGCCGGTCGGGCTGGCAAAGGAGAGCGCGTAGGTGTCGGCGCCGGTGGAGCGAACGATGAAGCCGTCCACCAGGGTCGTGCCGTCCGCCTGGTCCTCGGGATCGGAGGCGAAGGCGGGGGCGCCCCGAAGGATTGTCGGCCGGCCCACCGGGTCGCGGTCGGCGCGGGCGGAATCGGTGGTGCCGTTGAAGCCGCCGTAGATCTCGACGCCGGCCTTGGGCCTGATGGGCGTGGCGGGCGTGTAGGTGCCGGCGGCGACCCAGATTTCGTCGCAGGTGTCGGCGAGCGCGACGGCGGCCTCGAGGGTCGGGAAGGCGGTGGCCCAGGAGAGGCCGTCCGGCGCGACGGCGCCGGAGCCGGCCTTGACGCGCAACACGGCAGGCGGGGCGACGTCGAGGCGATAGGCGGGCGAGACATAGCCGACCGCGGGAATGGCGAAGCGGAACCAGGTCTCGTCGTCGGTCTCTTTGTTCGGGGACGGCAGGGTGAGCGTCGAGACGCCGTCAGCGAAGGAGGTGACGTGGATGCCGTCGTTGGCGACCTGAACGAAGCCGGACGTGCGCGAGGCGGAACGTTCCCAGATGACCTCCGCGCCTTCCACGACGTAGACAGCCGGGCGGCCGCTGCACGTGTGGACGGAGGACGGCACGCGGGTGAGCAGGAGCGTGGAGAGCTGGGTGCCGCCGAACTCGAGCGCGCCGGCGTCGGGCGCGGCGCCCGAAACGGAACGGGCGGCGCCGGCCCCGGCGAGCGGGGCGGGCAGGCCAAGGTCGATGGCGGGCGAGTTGGGAGAGAGGCCGAAGTCACCCTGCTCGGGGTCGTTGAAGACCGGGTGGGAGGCGAGGTTGCCGTTGCCGGCGAAGTCCTGGAGGCCCTGCACGATGGAACGCGTGACGGTTGCGACGCTCAGGGGCAGCGAAGAGCGGACGTAGATCTGAGCGGACTCGACCAGGCTGGACGCGGCGGTGCGCTGGTAGCCGTTGCCGTCGGTGTTGTCCCAGAAAACGGAATTCGCGACCTCGGCCGTGCCGTCGATCACCGCCAGGCCGCCGCCGCCGAAGCGGGAGTAGCCGCCGAAGACGGTGTTGTTGACGAAAACGAGTTCGGAATAGCTCACGACCGCCCCGCCGTGGCGGGCGGCGCGGTTGCGGGAGAAGACGGAGTTCGTGACCGTGAGGTGTCCGTTGGAGAAAATCGCCCCGCCCTCGTCGACGGTGCTGTTGTCGACGAAGCGGCAGCCGTCCACCTCCACCCGGGCGCCATCCAGGACGGTGAGCGCGCCGGCGCCCGAAGCGCCCTTGGCGGCGTTGGAGACGAAGTCGCAGTCCGAGAAGGCGGCGAAGCCGTCGCCGACCTGGGCCCCGGAGTTCGCGTTGCCGGTGAAGGCGCAGGATTCGAAGGAGACGGCCCCGCTGTGCACGTAGACGCCGGGCGTGTAGAAGCCCGTGGCGGAGGGGTGCGTGAACACGCAGCCGGCGAAGATGGCCTGGCTTTGAGCGACCCACACCGCGGGCTCGTCCGGATCGGTCCCGGTGAAAGTGAGACCGTCGAAGATGGAGCCGGAGTCGGCGTAGTCGATATCGACTACGCCGCGCAGCTCGGTGACGCCGCCATGGCGCTCGGCGCGGGTATCCTCGTCGCCGTCAAAACCGCCGTAGAGGGCGATCTTCCGCTCGATCTGTAGTCCCTCCGCGGGCAGCAGCCAGACCCCGTCCCGGATCCAGATCTCGGTGCAGGAATCCGCGGCGGCCACGGCGGCTTCGACGGTGGCGAAGGCGGTGTTCCAGGAAAGTCCGTCGGCGACGGCGGGATTGGCGCCGGCGCGCACGCGCAGCACCGAGGGCGGCGGGAGACGGACCGGGAAAGCCGCGCCGACGTAGGAACTGAGGGTATCGCGGACGCGGATACGCAGGTCGGCCCCGGCCGGAAGGGTGAGACGGAGGGTCTGGCTGCCGGCGGCGTCGATGAGGGACGAAACGTAGCCGCTGGACGCCAGGGGCGTGAACACGCCGCCGACCTCGATTTCCCACGCGGGGGCGAAAGGTTCGTCCGCCTTCCAGCGCACGGTAAAATCGACCGCGCCGCCGAGACCGCAGGTCGCGAGGTTGCGCGGGGACTCGAGCAGACGGAGCGGGTTGCCCGAGGCGGGGGTGTTGCCTACGCCGGCGCCGAGCGGGATGGCGGGAGAACGGGAACTCAGGGCGAAGTCGCCGTTCCAGGGATCGACCAAGAGCGGATCGTAGCCGACGTTGCCGTTCGCGGCGTAGGCGGACAGTCCCTGGATGACGGAATTGCTGACGGCAAACAGACCGCCCCCGCGGGCGCGGAGCTGGGCCTGCTCGGCGGTGGCGGCGCCCCGGCTGACGAGGTTGTTCCAGAAGATGCAGCGCACGACGGTCACCACGGAGTTGTCCTCGGAGCTGATGCCGCCGGTCTCGGTGGAGGCCTGGTTGTTCCAGAAGGTGCAGAAGTGCACGTCCGTCTGGGAGCGCACGCTGCGGATGACGGTCGCGAAAGTGCCGGTGTT
The DNA here is from genome assembly GCA_966250295.1 of uncultured Akkermansia sp. Taxonomy (GTDB): domain Bacteria; phylum Verrucomicrobiota; class Verrucomicrobiia; order Opitutales; family Opitutaceae; genus IMCC26134_A. Next base: position 16,584 of record CBINGR010000031.1, read on the forward strand.
GTCGTGGAAGGTGCAGGACTGGATGTCGCTGGCGGAGTCGACGTCGCGGATCACGCCGTCGTGCACGAGATTGTTGCGGAAGGTGCTCAGGACGATCCAGGGCTCGGAGCCGCGGGAGTTCTGGACCGCGCCGGCGTTCTGCTCGAACACGCAGTCGCGGATGACGGGGCTGGCGTCGGAGTTGGAAACCGCGGTGCGCGCGGCGCCGCGCAGGACGAAGCCGTCGATCTGCGCGCTACGGTCGGTGTCGGTGTTGGTGAAGAGGACGGCGATGTTGTCGGTGGTGAGCGAGGCACTGCCGATCTCGGCGGAAAGGACGGTGGGATGGGCGCCGGGATCGCGGTCGGAGGCGGAGGTCTCGGTGCCGGCGAAGCCGCCGAGGAGGGCGATGCCCGAGCGCAGCGACCAGGTGGAGGAGACCGCGTTGCCGGGCTGGTAGGTGCCGGCGGCGACCCAGATCTGGACGCAGGGATCGGATACTACGGTGGCGGCGGCGAGCGCGGCCTCGATGGTGGCGAAGGCGTTGGCCCAGCTCGTGCCGTTCTTCAGGCCCGCGCCGCCGGCCTTCACGTAGAGGCGGCTGCGCCCGAGGGCGGGCAGCGCGGTGGAGCCGTGGTAGCCGCCCTGGCTGGTGAGGCGGTAGATCCAGCCCGATTGCGCGGGGCCGGGCGAGAAGAGGATGAGGTCGCGATTGGTGACACCCAGGTGCTGGCTGTCGTTCGACAACGAGACGAAGCCCCTGCCGTCCCGGCGGTCCACCGACCACTGCGGCTGGAGCACGGGAGTCAGGTCGGGAAGATCGGGCTTGAGGGTATAATGGAGGCTGGCGCCACAATCGCGACTGATGAGGATGTCCACAAGGCGCGGGTCCTTGCTGCTGTCGAACTCGTAGGCGCCGATGTCGGGCGCGTCGCCCTGGGGCCGGGAAACGTTGAGGATATCGGTGCCGGAGTCGGTGTAGCCGGTCGGTTTCAGGCCGGCGTCGATGAGCGGCGACCACTCGGCCAGCGAATAGTCTCCGGAGGCGGGGTTCTTGAAAAAGGGCTCGTAGTCGAGGTTGGCCTGCGAGGACCGGCCGCGATAAACGTCCAAGGCCTCGATGTCGGAGTGGTCGGCGTAGAGGGTGGACGGATAGGCGACGTCCGCCTGCTGGCGTTCGACGCTGACGGAGCCGACCGCACCGGCGAGGCGGTTGCCCCAGAGAAGGGTGTTGTCCAGATGGACGTTGCCGAAGTTGTAGAGACCGGCGCCCCCGGCGGTCCGGGCGGTGGCGCGGGTGAGGGTGTTGTTGGCGAGGGTGGAGCCGATCACGACGAGCCGCGTCTGGCCGTAGATCGCGCCACCGTAGTTACCGGAGGCGGCGTTGCCCGCGAACAGGCTGTCGCGCAGCCCCGAGGGATGCGGAGTGTCGATTTCATCGTTGATGCCCATCAGGACGGCGGCGCCGCCGAGGCCGGTGGCGGTGTTGTTCTTGAAGACGCAGCGGGAGACGGAGGCCTGGGTGCCGTAGTAGACGGCGCCGCCGTCGGCGGCGCGGTTGTTCTCGAAGTGACAGTTCTCGAGCACGGGGCCGTCGCGGGTGCCGCCTTCGATGTAGGCGTAGATGGCGCCGCCGCGTTCGGCCGCCTGGTTGTCGATGAAGCGACAGTTGCGGAGGAGCGGGGTCGCGTTCTTGTTCCGCATGCCGCCGCCGTTGCGGTCGATGCCGAGGGCGCTGGTGGCGCGGCCGCCGGTAATGGTGAAACCGTCGAGCACGGAGGTGCCGGTGAGGTCGGTGTTCACGATTACGTGATAGGAATTTCCTCCGCCGGGGAGCGCGCCGCTGAGGATGGTGGGCCGGGCGGCGACATCGCGGGCGGAAAGCTCGGTCTCGTTGCCGGCAAAGCCGCCGTAGAGGGTGGAGTTCAGGCCGAGGCTGAAGGAAGCGAGCGGATCGTTGGTGCTCGGGTGGTAGGTGCCCTCCTTGACCCAGACCTCGACGCCGGGCAGGGCCATGGTCGCCTTGAGGTCGCCGGAAGCGTTGGCCCAGGAGGAGCCGTCGCCGCTGCCGGCGCCGCCCGGGACGACGTAATAACGCGAGAGGAGCCGCGGCGTCTGGACCGCGCCCGCGGCGGTGCGGCCTTGGGAATCGACGAGCTTGACGCGCTCGAAGTCCTGCTGGGTGAGGCTGTAGTTGAGGAGCCCGCCATTATCCACGCGGGCCTTGTCGCCGAAGTAAAAGGCCGGCGAGCCGACGGTGGGCGCGTAGCCCGTGCCGATGAGCGGGTCGTCGGCGGAATTGCGGAACCGGGTCTTCACGCCGGGGCGGATGCCCTCGCCGACGTTGTAGACGCGGTAGGCCTCGTGGAGGCTGCCGGCCTCGGCGGCGGCCATGTTTTTCGCGACCGCCTGGATCGTTTGCTCGCTGGCGGTGACGCCGTCGCCGAACACCGTCGGCGCAAGGTAGTCGTCGCCCTCGGACAGGCTGGCGAGGCTCTGCACGATGGAGTTGTTGATCTCGAGGCGGCCGACGGCGGCGAAAATGACTGCCGCGTCGGGCTCGCGATAGCTGTCGCCGAGCTGGCGGCGGAGCTGGGCGCGGGTCAGGACGAAGATGTCGGCGCCGGCCTGGTCGGCGGCGTTGCGGTTGTCCCAAAGGATCGAGTTCACGAGCTTGGCCTGGGCGCCCGCGCCCACCCCGAAGGCGGCCGCGCCCTCGTTGTGCGCGAAGGTGCTGTGGAAGGCGAAGAGGGAGGCGTTGCGATCCACGCTGACGGCGGAGTTCGTCTCGCCGGTGTTGCCGTCGAAGACGGAGCTGAACACGAGGCTCTGGGCGCGGCCGGCGACCCAGATGGCGGCGCCGGAGTCGCGCGCCTCGTTCTCCTGGAAACGGTCTCCATAGAAGCGGGTGTTGACGAAGACCGCGCTCACGCCGGCACCGGTGACGGCCTGGTTGCCCTCGAACTCGCAGCGGAGGAAGTCGACCGAGTCGGCCACGTTGGCCATGTGCTCGGTGTAGAAGCGCCGGTAGGCCACGCCGGTGGAGCGATCGTTTTTCGGGTTGGCCACGGCCATGGCGAACTGCTCGACGGCCTGCCCGATGAGCCCCTCGGGGGTGGCCCATTTGTTGAAGCCATCGACGAAGGTGCGGAAGCCCTGGTAGACCGGGTCGTTTTCCTCCAGGTCCTCGTCCACCGCGCTGGCGATCCTGAGGCCCCAGTCGGTAAACATCACCGCCGTGGCGAAAACCTCGTAAGCGGTGTAACAACCGCCCGCGACGTCCCCTGCCGTGACCGGGCCGGTGCTCTTGCTCTTGCCGCGGAGAAAATCGACGGTTTTGCCCAGCGAGGCCTTGGTGCTCTGAATCTTGGCGCTGAGATCCGTGGGATCGCGGCCCGCCAGCGTCTCGAGCATGGCGTATTTGTTCATCAGCCAGACCATCTTCACGGTGAAGAGCTCCAGTTCGTTCTGCTTGGCGACGTCCTCGAGGGTGAGGCCCAGCTCCTTGAGTTCTTTCTTGTAGGCCTTGGCCGTCTGGGTGGGGTGCAGGGCGCGCTTGTTGCCGAGACCCACGAGCGACACGCCGCCGCCGACGCCGTCGGCGACATTGAAAGCGAAGCGGCAGTCCTGCGCGCCCGCCGCCACGTCGAGGCCGAAGAACCCGCCGCCATCGAACTCGGCGCGATTGTTCTGCACCGCGACGTTGACGAAGCTGACCGTGCAATGGCCCGCCGCCACGCCGCCGCCGAGCCGGGCGAAGTTGCCGACGATGTAGCAATTCTGGATGCGCAGCGCCAGGGTCTGCCGCGGGCCGAATTCCGCCTCCTCCTCGTCCTGGGTTGCCGGGGCGGGTTTGTAGACGAACACGCCGCCGCCCGCCACCCGGCGGTCGAGCGGAACCTGCGGCTGCGCGGGGATGACCCCGGACTTCATCAGCGTCATCCCCACGATGTCCTCGCCGCCGATGACGTCGCCCGTCTGGCCGGCGGCCGGCTCGACGTAGCCGGCATTGCCGCCGACCACCACGACGTTGCGCAGGACGGAACCGTAGCCGGGAGCGGTGACGACGTTGTAGACGTTGTCCGCGAACCCGGGGTCGCCCGCGTCGTCCTCGCCTTCGTCGCCCGGCAGGTCGGGCCGCCATTTATCCACGCCCTCGTCCTCGTGGCCGGCGAAGTTCCGGTTCAGCTCGGTGGGGATGCCGCCGTTCACCTCCACGCCGATGTCGCCGCTCAGGATGACCGGCACATAGGGATCGTCGCCCTTCTGGATGCCGCGCAACTCGGTGTAGGACGGCAGGGTAAAGGTGGCCTCGCGCGGATTCGCCAGGCCGGCCGTGCTGGGTTTGTAGACGCCCGTGGCGACCCAGATCTCCGCCGGATCGGCGGCGGTGGGGTGGCGTGCCGCCGCGACCGCGAGCGCTTGCGAAAGATCGCGAAACGCCGTCTCGGGCGTCGTACCATCCGCGGTGCCTTCGGTCGCGAGGGACTTGTCCACGTAGATGCGGGGCGAAGCGCGCAACGATACGCCGCCGAGCAGCAGGAACGCCGCCAGCAGCCGGCAGGCGCCCGCCACGCCCGGCAGACGGGCGGAAGAAAAAAGGACTTTGGCGAAGGCGAAAAAAGGCGAAGCGGAAGCCGGAGCGGGCATATCGTAAAATTCTAGCGATTTAACCCGCCAAGAGGGTAGGACCGGGTCCTAGCTTGGAACGGACGGCAGGCGGAATGGGCGAAACGGAAGACTGGCATCGCACAGCCTTACCACAGGTCACGTTAAGGAATGATGAAGAATCCCCACCCCCAACCGGCCTCCCAGGGCCGGGGCATTCACGCGGCGCGGCCTGGTTCCCATTGACGTATCCCGCCACTCATCAGCATCTAGGCAGAGTTCGAAACGAGCTGGCGAAGGCCGTCCTTGGAGCCCGGAGTGTAACTACGCACGTATAAAAACCCAAGGCGTCCCCCTCACCGCAAGCCCAGCCGGCCCGCGTTCGCGACCAGTTCGGTCGGATTGGTCGATTACCACGGCTTCTTCCTACTCCGGCGAGGGCACCGGCACCCGCCGCCTGGGCCGCCCTGGGCCGCCCTGGCCGGCCTCGCCGCCTTCGGCCTGGCCGCCACCCGCCGCCGCCGGCTCGGGAAAAAAGCATAGGTTCCTATAGACCCTACTTTCTTCCGCCTCCCCCTCTCCGAGCGGCCGTCACCTGGCCGCAGCGGCGACCGCCTGATTCCGGTCGCCGACTGCCTTTTCGATGAGCGAGGCGACACCGCGCGGATCCTCCTGCTGGGCGACATGGCCACCGGGGAAAGTACGGATCGTCCACCCGCGGGCCTTGGCCCGCTGCCAGTTCTTGTCGGTGGCGGCGCGTTCCTCGACCGGTTTGTCCTTGGGCACGAAAGCGACATAGGTCACGGGGAGGGCCAGTGCGGCGGGGTTTTTGTAGGAAACGGCTTGGCTGAAACACCGCGCGGACTGCGGGACGTTGTACGGCGGCGGCGTGCCGGGCTTGATCCAAGGAAACCTCACCATCCCGTCTACGACGGTGTTGCTGGGGCGGTTGCCGAACACATCCCAGGCCGACATGCCGTCGTCCGGCACCGCGGCGTCGAGGAACACGACATGTCGAATGCGGTCGGGCACCCGGTCCATGACGCCGGTGACGACCATGCCACCGTAGCTGTGGCCGGTGAGCACGACGTCGTGGAGATCCTCGAACAGGATCAGATTAACCACGTCGTTGATGTGGGTTTCGAGGTCGATCTGCGGACCGTTCAGATGCACGCGCTCGCCGAGCCCGGTGAGCGTGGGGCGATAGACGGTGTGGCCATCGTCGGTGAGGCACTGGCCGGTGCGTTTCCACTCCCAGCCGCCGGCGGTGGCGCCATGAACGAGGACGCACGTATATTTCTCGGCGGGCCCGGCGGCACGGGCTCCGGTGACGGCCAGAGCGAGGAGGAACAGGGGAAGGATCAGGCGAAACGGATGGGGTTTCATGCTTGGTGGAGGGACGCGGGTGGCGGGGGCGGGATTACGCTGTCGGAATTTCGCACCTGTCCAAGCCCGCGGAGATCGGCTGCGCTTTTATTTCGAGGCCAGAGCCCAAAGCCAGAGCTGCCAGCCGTCCTATCGGGCCGCCGACCTCGTCGCCTCCGCCCTGCGCGGCTACTACAAGAAAGCCGGCAACACCGAGGCTTACGGCCGGGTGAACTTCTCGAAGAACTACCTCCAACGCCTGCGCGATGCCCAGCTCGTGGCCGATACCAAGGCCATCCTCGCCGCCGCCGAGACGGTGGTCGCCCAGCCCGCCGCCGTGATCCGCGGGGTGACGCCCGGCGCGATTGCCACCCTTGCCGCCGCCATCGCCGCCTTCGAGGGCTTGCTGACCAAGCCGCGGACCAACCTCGTGACGCGCAACACCCTCCTGCGCGAACTCGCGACCCGCGTGGCCGGCCACCTGGAGGAGTTGGCGGATCTGGATGACCTCGTGCTCCAATTTGGCGGCACCCCGGCCGGCCAGCGCTTCGTCGCCGCCTGGCAGGCCGCGCGTGTGATCGTGGACGCCGGCGGCAGCCAGAGCCCCGAAGAGCCCGCCACCCCGGCCCCCGCCGCGCACGCCCCGGCGACGCCCGTCCCCGCCTGAACGCCACATGGTTTTTAGGCTGCGGCACCTCGCCACCGCCCCCCTCCATCCCGCCGCGCCCAACCAGCCGGTGGGATGTTTTTCGCATTTCGGGATTTCCGAGGCGGCTCTTGTCCCGTAACGGCATTCCTTTCCCTGCCCACCTTTGCAGTACCCGCATCTTTGGCTGGTAAAACCAAAAAACGAAAAACAGCGTGTTCGCGTGTTTCCGCGACGAAATACTCATAACCCCAAACGCAAGCTGCACCCCAGGCTAAGCGCCGAGGCGATGGAACGCATCAGGCAGCTGGCTGGGCAGGTTAGCTACAGCGGAAATCCCGAGCACAAAAGAAACCCCGGCGATTTCAACCTGTCCCCGCCGTCGTCCCCCCGGAAGGGTAAAACTCTTTGCGATGCAGCCGGTTTGTTTACCCGTGCCGAAGCCCTTCGGCTCCTTCGCGAGGGCTTGGGCACCGGACTGATCAGCGATCGGGAAATCGATGGCTGGCCCAAAAACATCTGGGCGGTGCGCAGCGATGGCCGGGTGTTTGAGGCCCAATACGAACGGGCCGGTGTCTACCACGGCTACCCGCTGCCGGCCCAGGATCCGCTTCTGCAGGAGATACTCGAAACATGGCAACGGCGAACGAACAACTGACCATCGACGCCGAGTGGCTGGCCGGCGGAGACGCCGAGCCCCCCGAGATCGCCGCCACGGCCGCCTCGATCTTCATCTCTGCGGGAGATCACGTCGCGACTGCGATCGATAACCGCTGGTCGATGTCCACGTCGAACCGGGCGCCCCTTTCGGCCTATCCTCTGGCCCAATGGATAGCGGCTTCTTGGTGGCGCCTGCGTTGGGAAAGCGGCCTGCTGGGCATGAAGGAGAGCACCAGCTGGCGAATGGCGCACGAGGTTGCCGCCGCAAACCATGGTTTCCTCTGGCCCCAGCTTCGCATCGAATGCGATGGCTCTTTCGTCGAATTCATCTGCCGCCCCACTCGCCTCTCCGAGGCCGAACCCATCCGCTATCTCGGCGACTTCCAAGTCCGCCGGCCCGCCATCGAATGGGAACGGGCAGCCGAGCGCTTCGTCGAATTCGTACTTCGTCGCCTGGACGACCGCAAGCTGCCCGACACCGAGCTCCATCGCCTCTGGGCCGAGGTGCAGACCGAGCGCCGTGATCCCGCCATCGCCAAATGGCGCCGCTTCGAGGCCGCAGCCGGCTTCGATCCGGATGATCTGGAGGAATCCGTTTTTCGTTCCGCATCCACGCTCGAACAAAAAGCCGGGCCTCGCGCGGCCGAGGAGATCGCCGCTTGCTGCCAAGGAGAAGCGCCCCCGCGTATCATTGCGCGGTTCGAGCAGTTGGCGGAGCGGGCCGGCATCGCAGCCCGCTTCCCCCGTATCGAGCGCATTCCCGCCCGTTTCAGCGATACCACCAAAGAGCCTTGGGAACGCGGCCGCAGCCTCGCCGAGCACGCCCGCCGCACGCTGGGGCTGGAAGAAGGGCCGGTCTCGGACAGCCGGCTGGCCGACCTCACCGGGCTGACCGCCCGGGCCCTGCGTGGCGATGGCAGCGATGCCTCCGGCCACGTCGCCGGCCTCGCTGTGCGCAAAAAGAAAACCGATGGCCACCGCGTCGTCTTTCGTCGCGGCAATTCCAGCGCGCGCCGTTTCGAGATAGCGCGCATGCTGGGAGATTCACTCCTCGCATCGGAACAGGAAAACTGGCTCCCCTGCACCGACGGCAAGACCGCCCGTCAACGCCAGCAACGCGCCTTTGCCGTCGAGTTTCTCTGCCCCGTGCGGGAAATCGAAGATCACCTGGGCGACGATTATTCCCCCACCTCCATCGAACGCCTGGCCGACCGCTACCGCATCTCGCCACTCGCCGTGACCAGCCATCTCGTGAACCATGGCCGCATCGCGCCCGAACGGCTAAGCGCCTTCACCACCGGCTGAGCCGCCGGCGACCCCCGTCCCCGCCTGACCGGCTCCCGTATCGTGATGCTGGACTGCGGCACCCCGGTGCCGCTTTCGGCGGCGCGCCCCGGCGCGTCGCCCCTACCCTCCCGCCGGCCCAAAGGCCGGGGGGATTTTTCAGGTAATCAAAGCGATCTTCCCAAAATATCGGCCGCGATGACGTCCATCAGCCCCTCCATGCTCTCGAACAAGGAATAGCGGGTGATGTTCATCCGTCGCAGGGCTCTCATCACCGTTTCTTTCTCGCGCGAAGGGATAAGCCACTTGGTCAGCAAATCCTGATTCTCGCTTCCTCGGTCGAACGCTTCTTCGTGCGAGGTGTAAACCAGCCCGCCCGCAGCACCATCCTTGCGGCAGATTGTGTATTCGCTCTGCTGGAGAAAGTGTTTCTTGTCGGTGCCGATCCACGGGCCAAGCGGCAAGATCGTCGCCTGATCCGAGCACCCCTGCCAGTTGCCATCCCTTGACTGGACGTATTCAAAAATCGCCACGCTTTCGTCAGCCATCGGGGCGGCATTGGAAAACGCAAAAAAAGCCGCCACGTAGGGCGAGCGGGACCAGTCCAGCAGTGGCGACGGAAATCCATTCTGCCGCAAAAAGGCCATGAATGAATATCCGGTGGGAGTGACATGGATGTCGTCGTCTCTTACGAGATACCCATCCGTCGCTGGCTCCATCTCCCATTTTTTTCCCGTTACCGTCTCAACGGCCAATGCAGCCTTCCGCTGGTCTTCGATATACTGGAGGACGGGATAGTTTGAGCATCCGTGACGCTCCAACGTCGTCTGCAATTTCCACGCCGAGCAGCGCTGACCGCGATAGAGCGCCGGCTGCCGACCCGCAGCCTCGCTTGGTGACGCAAGTTCCCGTTCAAACTCCGCCCAACTGCCGAGCTGTTTCTGTATCATAGAAATCCGATGGAAGTCCGCCTGAGTCTGATCCTCACCCCATTCCCTCATTCCCCCTCATAATCCGCATCTTGCTGCCGCGCATAATACGCCTCCCGCTCCGCCGGCGACATGCGCTCGATGGCCTGCGTCTCGTGAAACTCCCGGGCCTGCGCCAGCAGGGTGAACGAGGCCTGCAGGCCCCGGCCATCGACAAACTCCCGCACCCGCTCGAGCGGCACCCGGAAGAACTCCTTGCGAAAGTTCACCTTGTTCAGCCGCAGGTCGTCGAAATGCGTGTGCAGCTCGTGCTCCAGCCCCGGCGCGTCCTCGCTGTAGATCATCGCGTGCACGTCGAATTCGAAGGGCACGGACGCGTCGCCCAGCTCCTTGATCCGGTCCAGCGGTTCGAGCCGCCGCGTCATCCCGATCTTGAACACCTGCTCGCCGAACGATCCCAGGTTCGAGATGATGTAAACATGGCCCGCCCGCGTCTGCTGCGCCATCGACTTGGCCCGCTCGTTTCGCGCCTCCGCCTCCCCCAGTTGCCGCTGCATCAACGCCAGTTGCGCCTCCAGCCGTTCCCGCTGCTCCGCATTCGCCACCTCCGCCGCCGCCCGCGCCTTCTCCATCGCCGCGCGCAGCAACTCCTCCTGCTGCTCCGCATCCCGCATCGCCTTCTCGTATTCGCGCCGCGCCCGCTCCTCCTCCTTGATCCGCTCCTTGATCGCCCGCTGCTCCTCCCGCTCCCTCTGCTTCAGCTCCAGCGCCACCACCGCCCACTTCAGCTCCGCCAGCCGCGACTCCAGATAGACCGGCAACACCCGCGCATCGCGAAAAGCCTGCCCGTTCAGGTTAACCAGGCTGAACGCGTCCTGGATCTCCTGCGAAAGCGTGCCGAAATTATCGCCCTTCGCCCGGCTGAGGATCGCGTCCACCCGGCCATTGAACGCATCGATCACGAACCGGATCGCCGTTTCCCGCCGATAGGCCTCCACGTAGTCGCACGCCGCCGCCTCCCCCTCCTCCACCAGCCGCTTCGATTGCGCCCGCGCCGCCGCCAGATTCATGCCCGCCTCCACATGGCCAAAATCCTGCGCCAGCTCATCCAGCAGGCTCCGCGTCGGCACGATATAGCGGTCGCCATAACCCTCGACCACGTTGTGCAGCGCCTTGATCGCCGCCTCCAGCCCCTCCTTCTCCCGCAACGCGCGATAGGCGTCGCCCCCGACCGCTTCCGCCTTCGCCTCCGCCTCGCGCACCAGCCGCGCCGCCTCCTTCGTCGCCTGCCGCAGCAAGGCCTCCGCCTGCTTCTGCAGCTCGCCGCTCCGCGCCAGCGCCTCCCGCCGCTGCGTGTCGGCCAGCTCCCTCCCGCTCGCGATCAGGCTCGCCGCCTCCGCGCGCAGCCCCTCCGCCTCCCGCACCGCCTCCGCCAGCAACTCGCGCACCTTCTGCTCGTCGTCGGCCAGCGTCGCCAGATTGTCGTAGCGCGCCAACGCCTCCCGCAGGCGGGCGATCTCCGCCTCCAGCTCCGCCCGCACCTTCCGGCATTCGCCCTCGAAATGGGCCTCCAGCACCTCGCGCCTGCGCTGCAGCTCCGCCTCGGTCTCGGAAAGCGGCTGCGTCGCCTGATCCAGCGTCGCCTGCGCCCGGGCAAAAATATCCTGCACCTGCGCCTGGGCCTCCGCCTGCACCCGCGCCAGCTTCTCCTCCGCCGCCTTCGCGGCCGCGGCGGCCTTGCCGACCTCCCGACGATACAGGGCGAAAAATACCGCGGCCAGGACCGCGAAGAGCAGAACGACGATGATCATGGAAAATTAAGGTGCGACCTTGCCGGAAACGCCCGCCGCCAGCGCCAGCTCCGCGCGCAGGCGGCGCACCCGCTCCAGTTCCCCCCTCAGGCTCCCCGCCCCCGCCGCCACCACGCCGCTGCTCACCCTCGGCGGCAGCGGCTCAACCGCCACAAACGCCCCGGACTTTCGCGACGACTTGAAATCGCACCGCGACTCGAAGCCCTCCACCGCATCGGAAGGATCTAGCCGGTCAAAATTCAGCCGGCAAAAACGCGCGCGGTCGAAGCGCACCGATAGCACCGTCCGCGGCCCCTCGCGCCCCGTCGCCGGGTCAAACAAAGTCGTGCTCGCATGCACCGTCACCTCCTCCACCGGCAGGCAGGCGAACACCTCGCGCGCCACCCGCAGCACGCAACTGTAGATATGGTCCTGAAACAGCTCGTGCAGCCGCGCCCTCGGCGTCGGCTTCTCCGAAAGTTTGCCGCCCACCGTCAGGCTTTTGGTGGTTTCCGGCAACACATCCATCCCGCGTGTCACGATGCCGCACTCCACCCGCGCCCGGTCCCGAATCGTCGCCACCACCGAGGTGCCCGCTTCGCTGATCTCCGCAAACGCTTCCAGCCTGGCCAGGGCGCGCTCGAACGCCGCCCGCTCGCCGCGCAAAACCTCCCTCGCCAGACTCGCGAAGGCCGCCCGCTCCCGCTCGCCCTTCTCCCACTCGTTTTTCGCCTCCGCCCAGGCCGTCTCATCCACCGCCCTCGCGGTCAACAAAGCCTCCTCCGCCCTCGCCCCGTGGAGTTTTCCGCCCGCGATCAACGACCAGGCGGAAAGCTCGGCCTTCCGCACCCTCAACGGCGCAGGCGCCGGCAACTGCGCCGCCAGCCCGGCCCAATCGACCACCTCCATGCTTTCGCGATGCAGACTCTGCAAAACCGCCAACCGGGTTTCATGCCGCTCCACCGCCAGCCTCGAGCTCTCCAGTTCGGATTGTTTCTCCGCCTCACGTTCGAGCTTTTCCAGCTCCCGCAAGCGCCGCACGGCATCCCGCTCCGCCCGCCGCTGCGCCGCCACGAGTGATCGGTAACTGGAAGCCACGCCGCTTCTTGAAGTAAGAACCCGGATTTAGCGCAATTCATTACTTTTGCAGTTTACGCCCTGTCCATCAGGCGCTTTACCGATTCGCATGCCCGACGTTGCCCCCGTCTTGCCCTGCACTGCGGCGGAAATCGTGCGGCTTGAATTAGGTATACCGTCTCTACCGGTCACCGGCTCTTCGTTCAAAACTCCAACAGAGCCTGCAAACAATACTACACACTATAGCCGCACCAACACCATATGAAGACATCCATTATCCACCTTTCCGACTTTCATTATAAGCAACTGCGACACGAAGAACATCCGCCCATCCTAAAAGCACTTCAACAAGACCTTAAAAAGGAAATCAGCACAAACCCGAACGCCTATCTCGCCTTCTCTGGAGATCACGTATACGATGGATCCCAACAGAGCCAATATGATGAGCTATACAGTCTCCTAGATCCGATACTAACAGACTGCGGAATACCCAAATCGAGACGCATTTCCATTCCCGGAAACCACGATATAGCTCAGTCCGCAGTGAAAAAGCTAGGGAAGATCTTTACTGGTTCACTAGGGGCCCTAACATGCGAAGCTGAGTTCAACGATGCAGTGCCCTCGCTATCGACCATGGCCTTCAATGAAATGTTCACTACATACAAGTCCTATGAGGCGAAATTCGCTGAGTATGGCGCATTGGCTACTAGCGTCTCTGGCAGTGGATGGGATCTGAACGATTCTGTTGGGATCTACTGCCTAAACACGGCGATATGCTCGGTCGCAGCAACTATATCGGAGGGTAATTTACGATCTCCGGACTACGGCCGGTTAATGGTGGACACAAGAAGCTTATATCGATGGCTATCTGGAAGCAAACACAGGGTAAAAATATTAATAATGCACCACCCCATCGACTGGCTCACAGAATGGGCAAAGCTAGAACTGGAAGCCATCATCGCCAGCTCATTCAATGCAGTTCTCTTTGGACACATCCACAAAGGCGACTCTAAATTCATATCACCTGGGCCCGGAGGAAGCACCTATTTCAGCTCCCCACCTCTTTTCACACATAAAGGAGATCGCCTTGGATATAGCATCATAACAACCGACCCCGACGACTTATCAACCGAAATCACTTACCGAGAGTTTGCAAAAGGAGTCTTTACCACCGGCGCCACACTTTCCGGAACACCATCCGGAAAACGCAACTTCCCACACACCCCTTCGCAAAACTTGAACGGCACCACTCTCACCACACCCAGCAATGCAGCCACTACCGATCTCATACAGCAGGAATTCGAAGTCGCTACAACGTGCTATTCATCAAAAAAGTGCATCTGGATAAGCAGGCAGCTAGCAAGAACACCAGAAACCGACAGCAGCCCCGGTGAAGAGGTATTCAGCGAAGAAAGCTTAGTAACCAACTTCCGCGATTGCCTAATCAGAGCGCCAAAACAATTCGGCTTAACATGCCTTGGAAAATACATCGCCAAAGAGTGTATTAACAAGAAACCTCAGCAAACCATCCTCACAATTACGCTAAATGACCTAGAGATAGGCGGCAACCGCATAAAAAAACATCTAGAGAGGAGAACTCGCGACTTAAGCTGCAGCTTGGACATAGTCGGCGGCATTGTCGTCGATAACTGGCAGCGAAATAAGCATGGAGTCGCCGCATATCTTGAAATAAAAGAGCTCTTGCCCGGGAAGCCCATCCTCCTCCTTGAAAATCTGGATGAATCGAGCCACTTGGAGAATGTAGTAAGCGACGACAAATTGCCTCCGGTAGAAAACTTATATTTATGGGCTCTCTCGCGAACCAAAATACGCGAGCTCGTTTCTCGATACCTTGTAAGCACTCCATCATTAGACGATAGCCTCGTAACAGCCAAAATTCTTAACGACGTCGATGCGTTGAACATGCATCGCACGCCACTCAACTGCCTGCTCATACTTAAGCTGACCGAACAAGCGTTTGATGACAGCCCCGTGAACAGGACCGAAATGATTGGCAGAGTCCTCTACCTCCTCTTTTATCAGTTCGATAAGATTCCTAGATATGCAACGCGTCCAGATTTAAAGGACTGCGAGTACGCACTAGGCTACTTTTCAGAATGGTTAATACGAGAAAATCGAGGCGAATTTACGAAAAATGAATTCTACACCAAGGTTCAAGAATACTGCTCGATGAAGAGGATGGATCTAGATATTGAAGTTCTCTTCTCATTCCTAGCAACGGAAAACATTTTTTGCAAAAAACATACGACATTTGCATTTAGGTTCAGCTACTGGTTATATTTTTTCGCTGCCCACCGAATGCATCACAGCCCAGAATTCACTGAATTCATATTTAGCAACCGCCAATACGCCCGTTTTCCGGAGGTAATGGAGTTCTATGCAGGAATTGACCGCAGGCGCGTAGACGCTGTTCAGAAGCTGCTTAGCGACCTTCGCGCAATGACTTCAGCGTTCATCACCCGCACCCTGATCCCAACGGACCTAAACCCCTTCAAACACGCAAGATGGACTCCTTCTACCGAGTCAGTTCAAAAAATCCTCACCGAGGTTACTGAATCAACAGCAGAATCAACGCTCCCGCCTGCGGTAAAAGACGCCATAGCAGACACGACCTACGACCGTTCACTCCCCTACAAGCAAGATCTACAAAAATTCATACAGCAATCCAGTTTGCTTGAATTAGTTTTGGCCATGCGCGGCGCGGCACGAGTTCTAAGAAACAGCGATCACGTCGATCCGGGTATTAAGGATCAACTCCTACACGAAGTCGTGCAGTGCTGGATACATGTATGCCAAACAGTAGTGCTAATATCTCCTCTCTTAGCACGAGATCGAACTGCAAATTTCGAAGGTATGGGATTCTACCTCGACAACACCTTCGATCACTTCAAAACATCCGAAGAACGTCTCCACGGAATTATGTCCGCCTTAGTAGACAATGTTGTAAGATGGTATGAAGGCGATATATCTTCTCGAAAAATGGGCGCTCTCTTCTCGTCTTACATTCGCAAGGATCGCTCAAATTTAGGCGCCCTTTTTGTGATGCTTATTATGATCCGGCAGAAGTCGCCAGGCTGGGAAACGGAAACAGAGCAATACATCCTACAAGAAGATAAAAACTCCTTTTACCTTAGAAGTATCTTTGTGGCGCTCAGGAGTGAATACAGAATCGGATTTCACACCGAAAGAACAAAACAATTATTGCGGCGCCTTACCGGCTTAGCGATTGCGAAGCATGGCGGTGCAAAAAAACCGAATAATCGACTCATAGAAGAATCCGCTAAGGCAAATCTAGACACTCCGCCTTCCCAGCCAAAGGAACGACCGGAACTGAGAGACCATGGAACTATTCAACAGTAAGCGACTGCCCCTACTTGGCCAAAAGGTCGCCTAAAGCGCTAGAACTATTAGATAATTCTATAAATTTAAGAAATCATTTCAACGCCAATTGAATCGTGCCAAATATGCCTCAACAGAGAGGCGTCATCTTACGGCACAGCATGCCGTTCCGCTCTTTCGTTATTTCTGATAATCTGAGGTTCGGACGCTTCGCCATTGCGAGGCGTCCGCAACCTCATGAAGAAAGTCATCTACGATCAAGACGGGCTCGGGCTGAGGGATCATAATCTCTACGGGCTCTTTCTCCTCCTGCAGGCGCCCGGCGTCGAACTCGTCGGGCTCACCACCGTCTCCGGCCGCGAGTGGAGTCCCCGCCAGGTCCCCCGCGCCTTGCGCGTGCTGGAGCAGTTGGGCCGCCCCGAAATCCCCGTCTCCGGCGGCGCCGTCTTCCCCCTCCTCAACTCCCCCGCCCGCTCCGCCGCCTGGGAAAGCCTCCACGGCCCCCTCTTCGATACCCTCTGCCACGAGCTTCACGAACTCGACGAGCCCACGGACGCGGATCCGTTTTGGGTTCCTCCTTCAGAATCCTTTCCGTCCCCAAACCTGAGCCAAGGCCGGGACTCTTCCGTTGAGCGACGGAGTAGCGGGGCGGGATGGCGAGCAGATTTCGGTGCGGACCGAGCGAAGGACGTAGCGCAGCGGAGATGGCATAGCCCGGAGCCGAAGGCGGAGGGTGAGCCGTTAGGCAAACAATACGCGAAGAGTATTTCGAGCCGAGGGCCCCATCGAAAGATGCCGTCAGATCGCCCCGATGCGACCCGCGCAACGGAAGAGTTTCGGCCCACGGAACCGGCGGCGGTCTTCTTGACGCGGATGGCGCGGAAGCATCCCGGCGAGATCAGCATCGTCGCCACCGGGCCGCTGACCAACCTCGCCCTCGCCTGCCGGCTCGATCCGGAGTTTCCCCGCCTCGTGAAGGAAGTGTTCTTCGTCGGTGGGCGCTTCATGCCCTACAGCCGCGCCGGTTACTTCACCCGCTGCCCCAGCCGCCGGGAGATCAATTTCCGCCACGACCCCGAGGCCGCTCACATCGTCCTTCAGGCCCCGTGGAGTCGTCTCGTGTGTTTGCCCCGCGACCTCACCGACCCGATCCGCGTCACCGCCGCCATGCACGCCGCCGTGGCCAGGGCCCGCACTCCCGTGGGCCGGTTCATGAAAGACCTCCTGAAGCACGAGCTCTCGTCCAAGGGCGATGCCCTCGCCGCCGCCCTGTGCATCGAGCCGGGTTTGATCGAGGCTTCCGACTCCGTGTGCCTCGACGTGGACCTGAATCCCCACGGCGCGAACTACGGCTGTCTACTCAATTGGCGCGATATCGACCACTGCCCCGCCCACCACGGTCCGCCGGTGGAGGTCATCACGCAGATAAACGAAGCCGCCTTCGCCAAGGCCTTCGTAAGGTGGTGCAGCGCCAAGCCCCGGATGGTTGGCCGCAAAAAGGCACAGAAGACGCAAAAAACGAAGCGCCAAGCCGCTTAATCGTAAAGAACGCAAGGGCAGAAAAGGATGAGGCCGGTTCTCTCTGTTTCCCAATGACCAGTTCTCCGAGGGTTTCTCTCCGCGCCTCCGTGCCCTCCGTGGTTAAAGCCATCCGAAATTTCAACGCCAAGACGCCAAGGACCACGAACCCCACGGAGCGGGACTTTCAGGAGCGCTAAGTAAGGCATCGATCAGCTTTGCGCCCTTCGGCTCGTTCTTCGCGCCTTGGCATCAAAACCCGATGCTGGGAGCTTGAACGCGATCCTCAGTATCTGGTGCTCTTTCCGTCATGCGCCGCCCGCCCGTGGTCTTTCGTGAGGCCCCTCGCTTCATCCCCGTTCGCCAGCGCGAACAGTGGGAAGCGACACGCCTCATCCTGCGCCCCGTTCTGATTTATGGCCCGGTGCTGGGCCTCCTTTCCCTGTGGCTAGCCCACTGGCTCCACGATGGCGAGCCGTTGCCGCTCCGCCTCCTGATTGGCCTGCCCCTCGCGCCGCTTACCTTGGCCGCGATCTTCGCCTCGGTGGCTGGCATCAGCCGTATCCCGGCGCTGGCCCCCGGACTTCTTTACCGCTGGTCGCTCCGCCCCGCCGTCCTGCTGATACACTACCCCACTGGCGTCCGAAGCATACCTTGGAAGAACCTCCATTCCCCGCGGATCGAAGAGACCGCGGACGAAATCACGCTGCATGTGTCCGTGCGTCACCGCAGGGTCGATCGTCCCCTGTCCCTCACCTGCCTGCGCTCCGAGATGCCCGAGGGAGCCGCTGCCCGCTTCGTGGACGCGGTGAACCACAAAACCCTGCGCGCGACGGCCAACCTTGCCCAGGGCGTGTTAACGAATTCATAAGATCCATCGCTGAAGCCTCTTCGATGCCCAGATAGGCGGCCTGGCCCGGCGTTGGAAGTCGTGACGAGCGTGAACGAAGCCGCCTTCGCCAAAGCTTCGTCCGTTGGCGCTCGCAGCTAGGGGCCACGGAGGGCACGGAGCTCGGACACAGAGGACACGGAGGAGCAATCCCCGGAGTGAGAAACAAGGCTCGAAAATCGCGCTGCTCTTGCGCTCCTCGCGCGGCTCTTTCGCGGCTAAAAGTCAGTCCTTCGCCGCGTCGAGGATCGTGCGAACCGAGTCCAGGTTGCCCGGCCCGATGGTGGTGAGGGCAGTAACGGCGGCCTCCTTGCGGCGGGCGGGGTCCGGGATGCTCTGGATCCAGTCGGCCGCCACCCGCGGATCGCGCGCGGCATAGACGTCCACGAGAGTCGTGATCATCTGGTCCTTGGTGCGTCCCTCGGGCTGGGTGTTGAGCCACTGCAAGGCTTGCTCCGGCTCGTGGTAAACCCAGAGGTCGAAACCGGACTCGTTGGCGAAGACGCGCTCGGCTTCCGGCAGGGTGTCCCGCCAGGTTTTCCACTGCTCCAGATTGTTCGCGGCGAGCGTCTTTCCGTACTGGCGGATCGCCTCCTGCCGCTCCGCTGGGTTTTGCAGGCCCGCGACCAGGCGGGCGCCGGCCTCGGGATTCTGATTGGCGAGCTGGCCCGCGCTCATGCCGAGGGCCCGGATGCGCTCGTCGGCGGGGAGCCCCTCGCTCCAAGTCCAGGCATCGAGGGGATTGGAGAGCACGCGCGCGTTGGCCACCTGCTGCATCACGGTGGCGCGCACGTCCGCCTGTTCCGGCTGCTTGAGCCATTGCTCGACCGCGGCGGGATCGCGCGCGATCCAGTTCCAGGCCAGGGCGAGCGTGGCGCCGCCCAGGTCACCGTCCTTTTGCCAGGCGCGCAACTCGGCCATGAGGGCATCGCGCGTCTCGGGATTCGCGAGGGCCTCGCCGAACCAGCGCGCGTCGCCCCGATAGTCCCAGGGCTTGGTGTTTTTCACCCAGAGTATGGCCGCGCCGAGCGGATCGGTCTGCACGAGATCGGTGAACACGGCCCGGCGCTCGGCTTCCGACAGGTTCTCGCCGGCATTCAGGCGGGCGAGCAAGCCGGGCAGATCCCGGCGCACTTTCACGAGATCGATGGTGGCGACAAAGTTTTCCGCGCCCCAGCCGCGGGGCATCGCCACGCCTGCATCCAGGCGGGTCATGCGGCTCCACAGGTAAAGCACGGCGGCGGAGCCGCCCATGGTGTCGCTCGGGGTGCGCCCGGCCAGGCTGGCCCAGGCGGCCTTCACCTCGGCATCGGTCATGCGCGTCATCACGCCGATGGACTCCATCAGATCCACCATGTCGGTGGAATCGGCCGCCAGCATGTGCTCGAGGATTTCATGGGGCAGCGGACCCTTTGCCGGCGCGACGAGGGCCTCGTCCGGCAACGGGGCCGGCGCCGGTCGGGCGGCCGCAGGCGTGGCCTTCGCCGCTTCCGGCGGCTTGGCACCCAGGCCGGACCAGCCGTGCAGACCCCAGCCGAGTGCGCAACCGAGCAGGCCGGTGGAAACCAAGAGCAGGAGAGGTGGCCGGGAAGACCGGGGAGCGGGAGATGGGGTCATGGTGGGGTGGCGGAGGAGGATTGGAGAAAAAGCGAGGCGCGGGCGACGAGGCCTTCGTCGCCCGCGCGGTTTGTGGGGAGGGTAGGGCGATTGCTGGTTGGCAGGACAGGCTCGGCGCAATCCAAAGCCCGCAAAGCCGCCTGCCAAACCATTGAGCTCACGCTCAATCCTACCCGGCCGCAGCCCTTACTTAACGAACTTCCACTGCTGATTGTAGCTGCCGCCGCTGGCCCAGTTTTCCATGACGGAGCCGTCTGCGGTGGCGCCGCCGGTATCGAGGCATTTGCCGTTGGCGCGGTTCGTCAGCTTGAAGTAACCGCTGTCGGTCTGGGTGATGGTCCACTGCTGGTTGTAGCTGCCGCCGTTGGCCCACTGGCCGATCGGCGTGTCGTTGGCGGTGTTGCCGAGGGTGTCGAGGTATTTGCCGCCGGTGACGCACTGGAGCTTGAAATAGCCGCCGGAGATGAGGGTCACGACCCACTTCTGGTTGTTGCTCCCGCTGCTGCCATACTGCTTCACGGTGGCGCCGTCGGAGGTGGCGCCGGCGTTGTCGAGGTACTTGCCGCTGGCGCGGTTCAGGAGGCGGTAGGTGCCGGGGGCGATGCCGATGGTGGGATCGTCCAAGCCCATGTCCTTGCGCATGGCGCCGACCATGCCGATGTTGCGCTCGGGGTAGGTGCCCTCGGAGTCGTAGTTCCAGCCGTAGGGCCAAAAGTGGTTGGTGTCGGCGCTGAGCGTGGCGCTATCGCCATCGAAAGCCTTCACGCGGGCGGTGCCGTTGACACCGATCCAGGTATTGCCGGAGCGGTTGTTGTTCCAGGCGGTGTGGCCGCCGCCGATGGCGAGGTAATGGGCGGTCTCGTGCTGGGCGACACGGGCATTTCTCGAGCCGCCGAACTGGATGCGCCAGCCCCAGCTGGCCTGGGCGGTGGGGACGCCGGCCACGTATTCCACCGGAATGTTCGAGCCATAGTTGGCGTAGGTGTTGTACCGGCTCGTGGAGGTGTTCATCGAGGCCGCGATCTCGTCGCGGATGGCGGTGTCGGATGGGACCGAGATCCAATACCAGGTCATGGCCGCCTGGGCGGAGGCCGTGGCAAGCGCCAGGGCCAGGATAGCGAATAGCTTTTTCATGGGATGGTTTTGAGGTTCGAGGGGGGTGGTGAAAGCCGGCGAAAACCTTCACGGTCTGCGCCGCCTCGTTTTCGTCAGCGACACCGGCGCGCTCCCGGGCGGCTTGCCGCCCCGGCCCGCATCGGCACGCTGAACTGCAAAAGCCTAGCGTGTTTTTACGAACGGCAGAATGGGCAAAATCCAATGCCGCATGGGTGAAACCCAATCTTGACGGTCTCCCCGCCGAAGTTCCCCCGGTCCACCGCCGCCGAAATCTTCAGTGTGGCGGCATCCATGAATTTCCCTACTAACGGGCCCGCTATGCAAACCAAGCACCTCACTCCCACCCTGACCCTCGCCTTGGGCCTCGCCGCGCTTGCCTCGCCGGCCCTCGCCCAATCCGGCTCCGGCCTGCTCGGCAAGCGCTACGCCGAGGCCTCGGCCTACGTGACCGACTACAACAACTACGAAGACAACGCCTACGGTCTCGGCGCCGCCGTGAACGTCCCCGTCACCGCGAACATCGATGCCGGCGTCTCGTTCCAGCAGAACTGGGTCGAAAGCGAGTCCGACGAGGATTTCCAGGACCTCGCGGGCTACATCTCGGCTTATACCAGCCACGGCGATTTCCGCCCCTACGCGAAGGCCTCCCTCGGCTACGAGTGGTACAAGCCCTCCGACGATCCCTTCTATCAGCTCGAGGCCGGCAGCGAGTACCTCCTCAGCGACAAGCTCTCCGTCTCGGCCAATGTTTCGTGGTACGAATACCTCTCGTCCGACTGGAACGGCGGTGCCTTCGGCGCCGGCGCGCGCGCCAACTACTGGGTGAGCGAGACCATCGCGCTCTCCCTCGCCGCCGGTTATGGCGAAGGCGGCCACTGGTCCTACGGCGCCGCCGCGGTGCTCCAGTTCTGATCCCGGCCTGAAGCAGGACCGCCCGCGCGGCGGCTCTTCCTCCACGGCGCGCTCCCTCGCGGGGCGCGCCGTTTTTTTACCGGGAGCGCCGGCATGCTTGCCCCCGTGCGCGGCCTCTCTTCAGTGTGCCCGGTCAACACCCTTCGCGCGTGCTCCTCGTCATCGACAACTACGACTCGTTCACCTTCAACCTCGTCCAATACTTCGGCCAGTTGGGCGTGGCCCAGCGCGTCTTCCGCAACGACGAGATCACCCCGGCCGAGGCGCTGGCGCTCAACCCCGATCGTGTCCTCATCTCCCCCGGCCCCTGTTCGCCGGCCGAGGCCGGCGTCTCGCTCGACATGATCGGGACCTTCGCCGGCAAGAAACCGATCCTCGGCGTGTGCCTCGGCCACCAGTCCATCGGGCACTATTTCGGCGGCCGCGTGGTGCGCGCCGACCGCCTCATGCATGGCAAGACTTCGCCCATCCTGCACAAGGACACCGACGTCTTCCGCGGCATGCCCCAGGGCTTTGCCGCCACCCGCTATCACTCGCTCCTCGTCGAGCGCGCCACGCTTCCCGCCTGCCTCGACGTCACCGCCGAGACCGCCGAGGGGGAAATCATGGGGCTGCGCCACCGCGAACTGCCCATCTGGGGCGTCCAGTTTCACCCCGAGAGCATCGCCACCGAAGGCGGCATGCGCATCCTCGAAAACTTCCTCAAGCTCGACCGGGCCGAGACCGCCTGAACCGTCCCGCGCCCGCGGGCCGGCCCGGTTGCTTTCCTCCACTTCCTCATTCCCTAGTCCCTCACTCCCTCTCCGCATGCGCTGCCCCAAGTGCACTTCCATCGAGGACAAGGTCATCGACTCCCGCATCAGCCGCGAGGGGAACACCATCCGCCGCCGCCGCGAATGCCTGGAATGCGGCACCCGTTTCACCACCACCGAGACCCTCGTGCGCGAGGGCGTGGTCGTGCTCAAACACGACGGCCGCCGCGAGGACTTCGACCGCGAGAAACTCACCCGCTCCGTCCGCGCCGCCTGCCACAAGCGTCCCATCGACGCCGAGCGCATCAGCATGCTGGTGGACGACGTCATGGATATCCTCGAGGCTCGCTATGACTCCGAGATTCCCAGCGAGGCCATCGGCGAGGGCGTGATGCAGCAGCTCCGCAAGATCGACCATGTCGCCTACGTACGCTTCGCCAGCGTGTACAAGGAGTTTCGCGATGTCTCCGAGTTCGTCTCGGAGATCAAGGACCTCGGCCGGAAGCCCGAGAGCTCCGGCCCCGCCTGACCCCGACGCCCGTGCCCGAGCTCGAATCCGCCGCCCGCGACGACCTGCGCCGTCTGCACTTCATCAACGCGCTCTTTGCGCGCCTCACCGGCGACGATCTCTACCTCGCGCGGCAGATCCAGGAAGCCATCGCCTTCAGCCTGGCTGAGCTGGCCGCCCAGACACGGGCGCACCCGGAATCCGCCGCGCGCTACGACGCTGCCTTTACCGCCGCGGCCGCGCAGTTGCTGGGAACCTTTTTCGCCGGCCAGCCAGGCCACGGTTTTTTCCACTGGGATGCGCTCAGCACCCTCACCTCGGCCACGCCGCTTTTCGCCCGTGCGGAGCTGATGGCCGGCCTCAAGCAACTCGCCCCCTTCCACGAATCCACCTTGCTCGTGACCAATCTCCGCGCCGCTTTCCTTCCTCCCGAGCAGCGCGAGACCACGCGTCGCCGCCGCGATTACGAGGAGGCACTCGCCTACGTACAAGACCTCGCCGCCGCGCGTACCCGTCCCGGCGCCGGCCTGCGCCTGCTGTTTTTGTAATAGCGACCGCGTTCGGCATCGGATTTTCAACGCCAAGCGCGAAGATCGATCCGAAGAACGTAAAGCTTTCGGAGCGTGGCTTTCTTCGCGACCTTTGCGTCCCTTCGCTGCTTCGCGTTAAAACTTGTCGGCCCGATTCGCCTGGTTTTTGCATGACCGCTTTTGGTCCGGCCTCGTCATCGTCATGCTCTTCAACTCGCTCACCTTCGCCGTGTTTTTCGCCGTGGTGCTCGCCGCGTACTGGACGCTGCGCTCCTGGGAATCTCGGAAGAACCTCCTGCTCGCCGCCAGCTACCTCTTCTACGGCACCTGGAACCCGCCCTTCGCGCTCCTGCTCTTCGCCACGACCGCGCTCGATTTCTACCTCGCCGCCCGCATCGCCGCCGCCTCCGGTCCCCGCGCCCGCCGCGGCTGGCTGGTGGTCAGCGTCACGGTGAACCTGAGCATGCTCGGTTTCTTCAAATACGGGAACTTCCTCCTCGAGAACACGCGCTGGCTCCTCGCCCAGGCCGGCATCGCCTACCACCCACCCCATCTCGATCTTTTCCTGCCCATCGGGATCTCGTTCTACACCTTCCATTCGCTTTCCTACACGCTCGACGTCTACCGCGGCGCCACCACGCCCACCCGCTCGTTGCGCGACTTCGTGCTCGCAGTCTCTTTTTTCCCCCAACTCGTCGCCGGTCCCATCGTGCGCGCCGCGGATTTCCTCCCGCAGGCCGTCAGCCCGCCCAGGCCCGAGCGCGGCCGTTTTATCTGGGGCCTCTTTCTCATGACGCTCGGCCTCTTCGAGAAGACCGTGCTGGCCGACACCTTCCTCTCCGGCCCGGCGGACAAGATCTTCGGTTACGGCGGCCCGCTCGCCCAGCCCGATGCCTGGGCCGGTGTATTGGCTTTTTCGGGACAGATCTTCTTCGACTTCGCCGGCTACTCCACCTGCGCGATCGGCGCCGCGCTCTGCCTCGGCTTCCATCTGCGCGACAACTTCCGCTTTCCCTACGCTGCCGTCGGCTTTTCCGACTTCTGGCGCCGCTGGCACATCTCGCTCTCTACTTTCCTGCGCGACTACCTCTACATCCCGCTCGGCGGCAACCGCGCTGGCCCCGTCCGCGCCGCCATGAATCTCATGATCGTGATGTTCATCGGCGGCCTCTGGCACGGCGCCGCCTGGACTTTCGTGGTCTGGGGTCTCGTCCACGGCCTTTACCTGGTGGTCGAGCGCATCTTGCGCGCCGTTTTCAAAGACGCCGCCTGGCCACGGCACTTCGCGGCGCAATTCCTCCTCGGCCTCGGCACCTACGCGGCGGTGTGCCTCACCTGGGTTTTCTTCCGCGCCGCCGACTTTCCCACCGCCGCCCGCCTCCTCCAGGCCCTTTTCGGCGCCTTCCCGCAAGGCGACGTCCTGCTCGCCACCCGAGAACTGTTCCAGGTCGGCCTCGTCACCGCCGGCTTGCTCCTCGCCCACCGCCTCCTGCGCGAGACCACGCTCGAAGCGGTCGTCGCCCGCGCCCCGCGCTGGCTCGTCGCCGCCACCTGGGCCATCCTGCTCGGCGGCATCCTCCTGACTCCCGGAAACGGCAATGCCTTCATCTACTTCCAATTCTGACCACGATTTCGCGCGCGCCATTCCCGACCTGCCCTGGCGTGGCGTCCTTGTCTCCGCCCTCGCCCTCGTCGCCGTCGCCCTGGCCGCGTGGGAACTGCGCAACCGCGCCGCCGGCTACGCGCCCACGCTCAACGATACGCCCGACCTCTGGGCGGAAAACCGCGAACGCGTCCGTTCCGATTCCCTCGTGGTCATCGGCGCCTCCCGCGGCCTCTTCGGCCTCGACCTCGACGTGCTCGAACAAGGCCTCGGCCGGCGCCCCGTCCAACTCTGCATCGTCGGCAGCACTCCGTTCCCCGTGCTGGCGGACCTTGCGGCGGACGAGGATTTTCACGGCACGGTGATCTGCGACTTCATCCCCGCGATGTATTTCGCCCCTGGCGGCCCGCTGATGGAGGCCTCGCAAAAGGCCGTCCGCCGCTACCACCACTGGAACCACGCCCAACGCTGGAGCCACGACCTCGGCCTGCCGCTCGAACAGACCTTCACCTTCCTCAACCAGGAAGATCTGACCCTGCCGAAGCTGCTCGAGCAGCTTCCCCTCGAAAACCGTCCGAACGCGCAGGTCGGCCCCCGCCTGCCGCCCTATTTCTATCGCCTGGACGAGGACCGTCGCGCGCGGATGGTCGAGCAGGCCGCGCTTGTCGGCAGCCCTCTCCAGCAACGCGTCGCCGGCGGCTGGCTCCCACTCTTCACCCCGCCCCCGCCGCCGAGCTATGTCCCCGCCGAGGTCTTCGGCCAAAGAATGGGCCAGGCCGTCGAGGCGCGCTATTTCGAAACCGCCGCGCTCGTCGCGCGCCTCCGCGCCCGTGGCGGCAAGGTCGTCTTCGTGCGCATGCCCTCCACCGGCCCCCTGCACGTCCACGAGGAAAAAACCGCGCCGCGCGCCCCGACCTGGGACCGCATCCTCCGAGAAACCGGCGCGCCCGGCATCCACTTCGAAGACTATCCGGAGCTCGCCTCCTTCGAATGTCCCGAGTGGTCCCACCTCTCCGCGCCCGACTCCGTCGAGTTCACCAAACGCCTCGTCCCCCACCTGCAAAAGGCCCTCACCCCGTCATCCTGATTTCCGCGGTTTTCTTTTCGTGCCCTTTCGTGTGTTTCGTGGGCAATAAATCCATGCCAACGCTTTTCGAACGCATCATCGCCCGCGAAATTCCCGCCAAGATAGAGCACGAGGACGAGCACTGCATCGTCATCCACGACATCCAGCCACAGGCTCCGGTGCACCTGCTCATCATCCCCAAGGTCCTCATCCCGCGCGTCGGCGAGGCCGCCCCCGGCCAGGAAGCCGTACTCGGCCACCTGCTGCTCACGGCCGGCGTGGTGGCGAAAAAACTCCAACTCGCGCGCGGATTCCGTCTCGTGATCAACCAGGGCCCCGACGCCTGCGAGAGCGTGCCGCACCTCCACGTCCACCTCCTCGCCAAGCGCCAGCTCAACTGGCCGCCGGGCTGAGGTATTCCAGGATGTGGCGGGACGCGCCAGCGACCCGTTTTCGGTCTCGAACCGCGACTT
This sequence comes from uncultured Akkermansia sp., assembly GCA_966250295.1. Taxonomy (GTDB): domain Bacteria; phylum Verrucomicrobiota; class Verrucomicrobiia; order Opitutales; family Opitutaceae; genus IMCC26134_A. The sequence goes on from CBINGR010000031.1 coordinate 43,266, forward strand.
TTCGGGCCAGCCCGCCCGCTACCCGTTCGCGAAAGGTTCCGGCACGAAGTCGTAGCCGCCGCCCCCGGCCGCCTTCCGCACCCGGCCGAGCGCCGGGAAGGGCATGTGCGAGCCGAAGAGCCGCAACCGCTCCGCCGCCGCCCGGTCGAGCAGCTTCTTGCGCGTCTCCACCGCGGTCGCCGGGTCGCCGTCGTAGGCGTACCTCCAGTCCGGTTGAGCAAAGGCCAGGGCATGGTGCGTCGCCACGTCCGCGAAATGCAGCAATTGGTCCCGCCCGGAGCCGAAGACCACCGCGAGCTGGCCAGGAGTATGCCCAGGCGTATCGAAAATCTCGATACCGCCCAAGAGCTTGTCGCCGCCCGCCACCAGTTGCAGCTTTCCCTTCAGCCCGCCCAGCGCGCCCTGGACTTGCGTCACGATCTCCCGTGCCGCCTCCGCCGGCACGGCCATGCCGCCCACGTTCGGCTCGGTCTGCATCCAAAAGTCGTGCTCCCTCCGGGAAATGAACACCTGCGCATTCGGGAAGGCCGCCCCCTTCGTCTCCGCGTTCACGAGCCCGCCGACGTGATCCGGATGCGCATGCGTGACGATCACCGCCGTCACCTGTTCCGGTTTCAGCCCCGCCGAGGCCAGCGAGGCCGGCAGGTGCCCGGCCTGGTCGCCGAAAGCCTTTCCGCCACCGGCATCCACCAGCACCAGTTCCGACCCGACGTGCACGAGCAGCACGTTGAAGGGAATCTGGACCTTGTCCGTGGGCAGGAGCGCGGCCTCCAACGCGCGCTCCACCGAGCCGCCCGGCTCGTCGATCGCAAACGGCGACCGGTCCGCCGGCGGCAACAGACCTCCGTCCTGCAAAGCCAGCGCCTCCAGTTCGCCGATCTTGAAACGGTAAAAACCCGCCTGCGCCCCCGCCAGGCTCGGCGTTGCGGGTTTCTCCGATTTTTCCGCTTTCGCCGGCTCCTCCGCCCTGAGCCCGCCTCCCGCCAGTGCCACGCCCCCGGCCAGGCCCAGCCATTTCAAGGCATCGCGACGGGACAGGCCGTTGGCCAAAGCCGGCGGCGCAGGAAAAGGAACGACCGGAGCTGCAAAGGATCGCGACATGGCGCGCACCATCGGCGGTGCCGGACGCCGCGCAACCCGCCCCGGCATTCATTCTTCCGGCATTCTTCCCCGGAGCTTTTCTGGTAGATATTGGTAGATACTGAAAGATTCTGGAAGACAGGGAAAAACTATCCTACCAAAGTTACCTTTTCCCGGTCTTCGCTCTGTCGCCCGGTCCCGGTGCCGGCATTCTCCCTTTCCTCCATGAAGCACTCCACGCACATCGAAAATCCCGATGTCATCCTCGTCGGCAGCGGTGTCATGTCCGCCAACCTCGGCGCTCTGCTCAAACGCCTCGATCCGCGCCTGCGCATCCAGGTCTATGAGGTGACCGAGGGGCTCGCCCAGGAGTCTTCCGACGGCTGGAACAACGCCGGCACCGGCCACGCCGGGATCTGCGAGCTCAGCTACACCCCGAAGCAGGAGGCCGACGGCACCGTCGATGTCACCAACGCCATCAAGATCTTCGAGCAGTTCGAGCGCTCGCGCCTGTTCTGGGGCAGCGCCGTGGCCGAGGGCCTGATCGATCGTCCCAAGGACTTCATCAACCCCGTCGCCCACCTCAGCTTCGTCCACGGTGCCAAGTGGGTGGACTACCTCCGCGCCCGCCATTCCGCCATGTCCGCGCACCACTTTTTCCGCGACATGACGTTCTCGACCGAACGCGCCACCATCGGTTCCTGGGCCCCTCTTCTCACCGAGGGCCGCCCCGACGTGCCCATCGCCGCCACCAAGATGGATTCGGGTACCGACGTGAATTTCGGCGCCGTCTCCCGCAAGCTCCTGTCCTGGCTTTCGGGCCAGGAGGGCTGCGGCATCGCCACGAGTCACCGGGTGGTCGATCTTGCCCAAACCCCACTGGGCTGGGACGTCTCGATCCGCGACCTCGCCACCGGCCAGCTGCGCCAGAACCGGGCGAAGTTTGTCTTCGTCGGCGCCGGCGGCGGCAGCCTCTCCCTGCTCCAGAAGTCCGGCATTCCCGAGAGCAAGGGCCTCGGCGGCTTCCCCATCGGCGGCCAGTGGCTCATCTGCGACAACCCCGCCATCGTGGCCCGGCACCAGGCCAAGGTTTACGGCCAGCCCCTCGATGCCGCGCCCACCATGGCCGTGCCTCACCTCGATACCCGCATCCTCGACGGCAAGAAGACCCTGCTTTTCGGCCCCTTCGCAGCCTGGACCACGAAGTTCCTCCACAAAAAAGGCAGCGTGCTCGACCTGCCCGGTTCGATCCGTCCCCACAACCTCGCCACCCTGATCAAAATCGGCGCCAGCAACCTCGACCTCGTGAAATACCTCGTGCAGCAGGGCACGCAGTCGATGGACGACCGCATGGAGGTGCTGCACGTTTTTTATCCTGGCGCGAAGCAGGAGGACTGGAAACTCATCGATGCCGGCATCCGCGTCCAGGCGATCAAGAAAACCGACGGCCAGGCGGGCATCGTGCACTACGGCACCGAGGTCATCACCAATCGGGAACGCACGATCTCCGCGCTGCTCGGCGCCTCGCCCGGTGCCTCCGTCTCCGTGCACATCGTGCTCGAGGTCGTGAAACTCTGCTTCCCCGGGCTAATCGCGTCACCCGAGGGCCAGAAGCGCCTCAAGGCCATGATCCCGACCTGGGATGTGGACATCAAGAAACCCGAGAACGCAGCCTTCTACCAGACCCACGCCCGCAAGGCCTCCGAGGCGCTGCAGCTGGGCTGAGCGCCTGAATCCATAGGTCCTATAGGGCCTATGGGACTCATAGGACCTGTTCCGAACCACGTTTCCCATGCCCTCTTCCGTCAAAGCCACACCTCTTCACCTCGCCGCCATCGATCTCGGCGCCACCAGCGGCCGCGTGATCCTCGGCACTTGGAAAAACGACCGCCTCGAGCTCAGGGAGGTCCACCGCTTTCCCAACGCCTTCCAATCCATCGGAGGGCACGACTACTGGAACATCGCCGGCCTCTGGACCGAGATCCAGACCGGCCTCCGCGCCACCCTCGCCGCCCTGCCCAAGGGCGCCGCGCTCGCCTCCGTCGGCGTGGACACCTGGGGCGTCGACTACGCCCTGGTCAACGACGCCGGCCGCCTCGTGTATCCGGTACACGCCTACCGCGACGCCCGCACCCAGGCCGGGTTGAAACGTCTCGCCAACACCCGCGCCGCGCTGGACCGCGTCTACGCCGCCACCGGCATCCCGAATGTCTTCTACAACTCCTCGCTCCAGCTCGAGGAACAGGTCGCCTCCTGCCCCGCCATCGCCGACCTCGCCACCCGCTGCCTCTTCCTGCCCGACTACTTCAACTTCCTCCTGTCGGGAAAAATGGCCAACGAGCTGACCATCGCCAGCACTACCCAGCTTCTCGATGTCCATTCCGCCGACTGGTCCCGCGCCGCGCTCGACCACTTCCGCATCCCCGCCCAGTGGTTCTCCAAACCCGTCCTGGCCGGCGCCCGGCTCGGCCGCGTGAAAAATTTCCCCGGCCTCGAAAAGACCCAGGTCATCGCCGTGCCCGGCCACGACACCGCCTGCGCCTACGACGCCATGCCGGCCTCGCCCGACGGCACCGACCTCTTCCTCAGCTCCGGCACCTGGTCGCTCGTCGGCTTCGAGAGCGACACGCCCCTGCTCGGCGCCGAGGCCCTCGCCAAACGTGTCGCCAACGAGCGCATCGGCGACGGCCGCTACCGCCCCCTCACCAACGTCATCGGCCTCTGGCTCCTCGAGGGCACGTTCAAGGACTTCGCCTCCCGTCCGAAAAACGACGCCGAGTGGACCAGGCTCATCGCCGACGCGGAAAAACTCCCCGCGCCCGCCGCGCTGCTCGACGTTGCCGACCCCGCGCTCGCCAACCCGAAGTCGATGAAGGCCGCCATCGACGCGCAGTTGAAAAAGCGGAAGCTCGGCGCGCCCAAAAATCTCGCCGGCTACACCCGCCTCATTTGCGACTCCCTCGGCCGCGGCCACGCCGACGCCAAAGCAGCCTTCGAGCGCATGAGCGGGCGCGCGTTCAAGCGCGTCCTCATCGTCGGCGGCGGCTCGAAGAATCGTCTCCTCTGCCAGGCCACCGCCGATGCCTGCGGCGTGCCGGTCGTCAGCTTCGCGCTCGAGGGCACCGCGGTGGGCAACCTCGCCCGCCAGCTCATCGCCCTGGGCGCGGTGAAAAACCTCCCCACCTTCCGTGCCCTCCTGGCCAAACGACTCGAACAAACGGTGTACATCCCGCGAGCGGTGGAGCGCTGAAGTAATGCAGTGCTTCAGCCTGCATCGAAGCCCGGGGGGAATCGCGGGGCTAAGACACCGCGCTCGCCTGGGCGCCTCCCTACGAGGGCGTGGAACGGCGATCCCAACTCCCTGTCGTGGCCAACCGCCGCGGGCAAGATGCTGGCCTTCCCGGTAACCTCGCCCTAGCGGTGTCTTCCCCGTCACCCCCTCCACGCCATGAAGCTCTTCCTCTACATCTTCGTCTCCGTGCTCCTGCTCGGCGGCTGCTACCTGCTCTTCATCCACGAGGAGAAACCCGCCGTCGCCACCCCTGCCTCGACTTGGGAGGCTGAGGCCCAGGCCCACCTCACGACCCTGCTTGCCGATCAGCTTCAGGCCTCCTCCTCGCAAAATTGGACCGCCTTCGAGGCCGACTTAAAAAAAGCCGAGACTCACCTGGCCCAGGCCCCCGCCGGGGCGAAGACCGACAACTTCCGCGTCGCGCTCGCCGCCTACCGCTCGCAGGTGGATCTGCGCCACCAGGCGCAAGGTTCACCGTAAGCGCAGTCTTCGAGATGGACCAGGCCCGGCGGTCCGAGGTATTTTGACGACAGCGCCGAGGGAAATTTCCTAAGCCAGCCCCGATTCGGCTTTTCGCCCGCCCCCATTCCTCGTCTGCTAGGCTGGATCCGGCACGCCATGCCCGACTCTCCGCAAATCCTCATCCAGCGCGCAGCGCAGCGTTTCGGGCCCTTTGGCCCGGCGGAGGTCCTGACCCATCATCGCGACCGGCGCCTGCTTGCCACGGATCTCGCTTGGTCTGAAGGCATGTCCGCCTGGGAGCCGCTCGGCGCGATCATGATCCGCCTCGGCTCGCCCCTGCCGGCCTTGGCGGAAGACCAGGTCGTCTCGAAATGGGTCGTTCCCGTGGGACGCTCCGGCTGGGCCATCGCGGCCGGCTACCTGGGCTTGTTCAGCGTGCTTCTCGTCTTCGCCCCCCTCGCGCTGGCCTGCGGCATCCTGGGTCTGCGCTCCATCCGGAAAAATCCCGCACTTGGGGGCAAGGGCCGCGCCTGGTTCGGACTCGCGATGGGCGCCGTGTTTTCGGCCTTCCTCCTCTTCCTCCTGCTTTCCGCCGCTCTCAAATCATGAACTACCACGTCGGCCGCGCCGGCCAGCAACTCGGCGTCTATCCAGAAGAAACCATCCGCGCCATGCTCGGCCGCGGCGAACTCCGGCCCGACGACCTCGGCTGGAAGGAAGGCATGGCAGCCTGGCAGCCGCTGGGCGAGCTCTTCCCCGGGCTGAATGCGCCGCCTCCTCCGCCCCCCTCCGGCTTCACGCCCCCGCCGCCCCCGCCTGGCGGCTTCGCCAGCCAGGTCAGCTTGGGCGGAGGCGGCATCGCGCCCCCGCCCAAGCCAGCCAGCAACCTTGTACCCGCCATCCTCGTCACGCTCTTCTGCTGCCTGCCTTTCGGCATCGCGTCCGTCGTTTTCGCCTCCCAAGTAGACGGCAAATACGCCGCCGGGGACTACCTCGGTGCGGAGGAGGCGGCCGCGAAGTCCAAGAAATGGATGTGGTGGGCCTTCGGGATCGGCCTGGTGGTCTCCGTGCTCTATTTCGGCCTGATGGTGGTCGGCGCGGTCACTGGCGCCATGAACGGTGTCCAGACTCCTTGAGCGGCCTCCGCCGCTGCCCTCGCCCGCCCGACGCGGCGTCGTGACGCCGCGTCGGCTCGCGCTTCTCGCCCTGTTCGGCGGCTTAGCCGGGGGCGGACTGCTATTCCTGCATCCTCCCGCCGACGCAGGCGGCTTTTATCCGCCCTGCGTCTGGCATGCCGCCACCGGCACCCATTGCCCAGGCTGCGGCATCACCCGCGCGCTGCATGCCTTGCTCCATGGCCGCATACTCGCAGCCCTTGACCACAATGCCGCCGGGCTGCTCGTGTTTCTCGCCGCCGCCGCCGTGCTCCTACAGCCGGCTTGGATCGCCTTGCGCGAAAACCGCTGGGCTCCTCCGGCCCTGCCCCGCTACACCGCCGCCGGGCTGCTCGCAGGCGGTCTCCTCTGGGCCGTGCTGCGCAACCTGCCTTGGGCGCCGTTCACCGTGCTCGCTCCCTGAAAGAGTCGCACGGGCATCCTGCCGTGCGTCCGGCCACGGTTGCCGTCAGGGACCACGGAATGACCGGCCGCCTCAACGCGCGCCCCACCGTTCGTATCCGAATCCCGGATACGACTCATCCGGATCCAATCCGGGAAGGTAACGCAAGAAGTCGGGATATTAACGCAAATAAAATTCAACAATGCGCATGCTGCTGATCTTGTTGCAGTAGGGCCAATTCTCAGAGGGGACAGCCGCCTCCAGCAGCCCTTTTGGGGGCCTTTCAACCCCATACCCCACCCCATGAACAACACCCCAACTCCGGGGCGCGGCGACTTTGCGTCCCGTGCCTGCCCTTCGTCGCTTCGTCGCCTGGTCCTCGGCGGAACGGCGACATTTCTTTTTCTTTTATCCGGCGAGCTTTACGCCCAAAGCGGCTCCGTCACGGGGGTGGTGGTGGACAACAGCACGGGAAAGTTTCTCGAAGGCGCCGAAGTGCTGGCGCCCAATGGCTCCCACACCCTCACGGACCGCAACGGGGCCTTCCTCCTGCATGATCTGCCGGTCGGCGCGCAGGAGCTGACCGTCAGCTACTCCGGACTTCAGCAAAACAAGGTCAGCGCCGAAGTCGCCGACGGACAAACCACCCAGGTATCCACCGTGCGCCTCGATTCCGAGATCTTGCAACTGGACAAACTGGAGGTCACGACGATGCGCGAGGGCATGTCCCAGGCCGTCGCCCTGCAAAAGGCCGCGATCCAATATAAGGTCGTCGCCGCCGCCGATCAGTTCGGCGAGATCAGCGAGGGCAACGTCGGCGAGTACCTCAAGTTTCTCCCCGGCGTCACCGTCGATTACAACGTCAACGATGCCCGCGGAATCTCCCTGCGCGGTCTCTCCACCGCCTTCACCATCGTCGCCGTGGACGGGACGCCCATGGCCGGCGCCTCTTCGGTCGACGATACCCGTCGTTTCGAGTTCGAGCAGATCGCGATGAGCAATGTCGAAACCACCGAGCTCTACAAAACCGTCACTCCGGACCTGCCCGCCACCGCGACCGGCGGCTTCGTCAATTTCGTCACCAAGAGCGCGTTCGACCACGAGGAGGCGCAACGCATCACCTACAATCTTTCCTTCAACGCCCCGAGCACCAACTTCTCGCTCGGCAAGGAGGACGGCGTCTGGGGCAGCGGCAAAGAATACGTTATTCGCCCCAATCTCGATCTGAACTTTTCCCGCAAAATCACGCCCAAGGTCGGACTCAACCTCGGTTACCGCTTCTCGGAAAAATACGACGACGCCCCGCGCCTGATCGAAAACTGGACGCTCTCGGGCCGCACCCCGACCCTCACGCAATACACCATCCAGGACGAACAGAAGCTCACCCATCGCGAATCCCTGGGCACCAAGCTGGATTTCCGTCCGACCGACGCCACCTCCCTGTTTATCGGCGGGCAATGGAACTACTACGACCTCCTCTTCACCCAGCGCGGCCTCGTTTTTAACCTCGGCAGCAACTCCACCCGAAGCGGCGACACCGTCACCTCCGGCACCGCCGGCACCCGCAACGTCACCAACAGCCAGCTCCAACGCCGCAAACACGGCGATACCTATCATTTCAACGCCGGTTTGATCCATGACTTCGGAAGCGCCGGCAAGATCTCGATCACGCCGTATTTTTCGCGCGCGAAGGGACACTACGACGACATCTCCGAGGGCTTCATATCGTCGAATCAACTCATCACCTACTCCGCCGCCGGAAGCCCCTTCAGCTCCGTCTCTATCTCGGATATTTACGATCTCACGTCCGCCGGGGATGTCAGCCTGAACAACGGGGTTTCGACCGATTACCTGCGCGACCTGGGTAATTACACCTTCAGCAACACGAGCACGGGAACCAACCTCCAGTCCCGCCCTTGGGATGCGGTGGATGAGAAAGACGGCGTCAACGGCAGTTACATCGTCGAAGTCGACGGCCTGCGTATCCCCGTCACCTTGAATACCGGCTTCGCGGTGGACCGGGTGGATCGCGAGATCAGCCGCCCGACCTACCGGGGCCCCGTCCCCTCCATCACCGGGGACGACCTGCGGGCCTTCCAAGACCGAGGTTACAATGACGACGTCGCCTTTGGCTTCGGCCCCATCCAAGCCGTCGACCCCTATCTCGTTTACCAAGCCTACGGCGACAACCTGAGCTCTACGCCTGCGGTCAACGATCTCCGCGAGATTCAGGAGAAAAATTACGCGGGTTATCTGCGCTTCGACTTCCAGCTGACCCCCAAGCTGCTCGTCATCACCGGCGCCCGTTACGAGCGCCGGACCATCGACGCCTCGTCGTCCCTCTTCGCCAGCGGCGTCCAACAGCCCGAAGCCACCGTCGACCTCGACTTCGACGGCGTTTATCCCTCGCTGAATTTCAAATACACTCCGGTGCGCCTCATTGCGATCCGCGGCGGCATATCGCGGACCATTGGAGTGCCCGACTACTCGGACATTCTACCGGTCATCAACCTGGGCAGCGAAACCGCCCTCAACGACGGCACCCTCACCCTGCCCAGCGACGATCTCGAACCCTATAAGGCCACCAATTACGACTTGGGCATCGACTATTATCTGAACAACTCGGGCGTGGTCGGAGCCTCGATTTTCCGCAAGGATGTCGATGGCTATATCGTGGGACGAAGCATGACCACGGACGAACTCGCCGCCGCCGCCGCCGATCTCGGCTTCGACGCCGACGAATTCACGACCGGTGCCGTGAACGAAAACTCGGACAGCTCGTCGGAAATCAATGGGTTCGAGCTTAGTTATGCCCAGAACTTCACCTTCCTCCCCTCGCCGCTCAACGGCCTGAGTCTTCAGGCCAACTATACTTACGTGGACGTGAGTTCCAGCGACCTCGATACGGAGTATTCGCAACTGCGCGCCGTTGCTCCGCAATCCGTCAACGTCATCGTGGGATACCGCTATCGCCGCTTCTCGACCACCATCACCAACAACTGGGTGGACGAACAGCTCTACGGTGGGTTCGTGAACACGTCCTACTTCAGCGGTTCCGGTGACAACCGCCTGCTCCGCTACAAGGACGAACTCTTCACGACCGACGTTAAGTTCGAATATGCCCTGATGGAGCACCTTTCCGCCTACATCGTGATCCGCAATATCTTCAACAATGGCCGGAAAGAGTTTTTCCGAGGCTACGCCGCGGACAAACGCGACATCGAGGTGCCGATGCGCTACGGCGAGTTCGGCGATCCCTACATCACCGTCGGCATCCGCGGCACCTTCTGAACCGGGCCTGCTCCTTCGGCGTTTCCCGATCTGAAATTCGAAGGGCTTTCCACTGCCTGCCGCTCCCCGCGACACTCCATCCGCGAGGATGTCGCCGGGATATCCGCCACGTTTTCTGTCTCAACGCCAAAAACCGCCCGAAGCGCTTATCCGGTCGCGCTCCGCGACGGCTCCACCCGACCGGCCTTTTCCTTTCCCGAAACCTATCATGCAAGTCCCCCTTCCGCTCTCCTTTATCATGGGCCAGTCCCCGATGGAGCTTTTCGTCCACGGTGGCTGGATCATGTGGCCGATCCTGTTGGTGTCCTTCGTCGCAGTCACCGCAGTGGTGGAACGCACGCTCTTCCTGCTGCGAGAAAACGTCCGGAGACAGCCGGAACGAGTGGAACAGATGCTGAAAAAGGTCGAGGAAGGGGACTTCGACGGGGCGAGACACCTGGGAGAAACCTCGACCGATTACGTGGCGAGGATATTGGTGAGCGCGATCAAGCACCGGGATCATTCGTTGACGAACGCCTTCACGCGGGCGGCGAACCAGGAACTGAACCGC
>CBINGR010000032.1:0-51852 GCA_966250295.1 uncultured Akkermansia sp.
CGATGGACTTGTTCTCCTCGACGGTGATGGTGCCGTCCTTGCCGACCTTGTCCATGGCCTCGGCGATGATGTCGCCGATGGTGGTGTCCCAGTTCGCGGAGACGGTGGCGACCTGGCGGATCTCCTCGGTGTCGTTCACCTTCTTGGAGATGCGGGCGAGCTCGGTGACGGCGGCCTCGACGGCCTTGTCGATGCCGCGCTTGAGGTAGATCGGGTTGGCGCCCGCGGTGACATGCTTGAGGCCTTCCTTGTAGACGGCCTCGGCGAGCACGGTGGCGGTGGTGGTGCCGTCGCCGGCGGCGTCGTTGGTCTTGGAGGCGACCTCCTTCACGAGCTGGGCTCCGATGTTCTCGTAGGCGTCGGCAAGCTCGATCTCCTTGGCGACGGTCACGCCGTCCTTGGTGACGGCGGGGGAGCCGAATTTCTTGTCGATGACGACATTGCGGCCCTTGGGACCGAGGGTGACCTTGACGGCGCGGGAGAGAAGCTCGACGCCGCGGAGGATCTTGTGGCGGGCGGCTTCGTCGAAGAGGAGTTGTTTGGCAGCCATGTGATTAATGTATGATTTGAGATTAATGATCTAAGATTTCCGGATCCGTGGGATTTGGTCCTTGGGATTTCGTTTTTGGCGCGCAGCGCTCAGGCAACCACGCCGAGGATGTCGTCTTCGCGGACGAGGGTGAATTTCTCGCCGTCGATCTTCACCTCGGTGCCGCCGTATTTGCTGATGAGAACCTTGTCGCCGACCTTCACCTCGAAGGCGGTGACCTTGCCGTTCTCGTCCTTTTTGCCGGTGCCAAGGGCGATGACCTCGGCCTCCTGCGGCTTTTCCTTGGCGGAATCGGGGATGATGATGCCGCCGCGGACCTGCTCTTTTTCCTCGATGTGCTTCACGAGGACGCGATCGCCGATGGGCTTGATTTTGACTTTGGCCATGTTGGTTGGGTTTAGGTTGGATTTTGACTTACGGGAGTTACGTATTCGTTTTTTAACGACACGCGTCACCGGCCTCCCGGCCTGGCGGCGCGTGAAAGGGAAAGGCGCGCCGCCGGAAGAGGCGGCGCGCGCGACGGTTATTTCTTGTCCTCGTCCACGACCTCGAAGTCCGCGTCCACGACATCGGCCTTCTTTTCGCCCTTCTTGCCGGAGCCGGACGCGCCGGCGGAGGCCTCAGGGCCGGGGCCCGCCTCGCCGCCGGGAGCGGCGCCGGCGGCCTGGGCGGCCTGGTAGAGCTCGGCGCCGATCTTCTGGAGGTTCTCGAGCGAGGCCTTCATTCTGTCGGCGTCGCCGGATTCGAGGTCCTTCTTCGCGTCGGCGAGGGCGGTTTCGAACTTGGACTTGATTTCGGCGGGCAGCTTGTCGCCCGAGTCCTTGAGGGTCTTCTCGAGGCCGTAGATGGTGGAATCGAGCGAGTTCTTGGTCTCGACCTCCTCCTTACGCTTCTTGTCGGCCTCGGCGTTGAGCTCAGCCTCGTGGGTCATCTTCTCGACCTCCTCCTTGGAGAGACCGGAGGAGCCCTGGATGGTGATCTTCTGATCTTTGCCGGTGCCGAGGTCCTTGGCGGTGACATTGAGGATGCCGTTCGCGTCGATGTCGAAGGTGACCTCGATCTGCGGAGTGCCGCGGGGCGCGGGCGGGATGCCGTCCAGGCGGAAGTTGCCCAGCTTCTTATTGTCGCGGCTCATCGGGCGCTCGCCCTGGAGGACCACGATTTCGACGGAAGGCTGGTTGTCGCTGTAGGTCGAGAAGACCTGGGACTTCTTCGTCGGGATGGTGGTGTTGCGCGCGATCATCGCGGTCGACACGCCGCCGGCGGTCTCGATGCCGAGGGTCAGCGGGGTGACGTCGAGGAGGAGCACGTCCTTGACGTCGCCCTTGAGCACGCCGCCCTGGATGGCCGCGCCGATGGCGACGACTTCGTCGGGGTTGACGCCCTGGTGGGGGGTCTTGCCGGCGAGCTGCTTGGCGATCTCGATGACCTTGGGCATGCGGGTCATGCCGCCGACGAGCACGAGTTCGTCGATATTGGCCGCGGTGAGATCCGCGTCCTTGAGGCAGTTCTTGAAGGGAGTGACGCAGCGCTCGAAGAGGCGGTCGCAGATCTGCTCCATCTTGGCGCGCGACAGCGTCATGTTCAGGTGCTTGGGCCCCGAGGCGTCGGCGGTGATGAAAGGCAGGTTGATGTCGTAGCTCTGCGCGGAGGAGAGGGCGATCTTGGCCTTCTCAGCCTCTTCCTTGAGACGCTGCAGGGCCATGGGATCCTTGCGGAGATCGATCTGGTTCTCGGCCTTGAAGGAGTCGACGAGCCAGTTGATCAGGGCCTCGTCCCAGTTGTCGCCGCCGAGATGGGTGTCGCCGTTGGTGGCCTTCACCTCGAAGACGCCGTCACCGATCTCGAGGACGGAGACATCGAAGGTGCCGCCGCCGAGGTCGAACACCGCGATCTTTTCGTCCTTCTTCTTGTCGAGGCCGTAGGCCAGCGACGCGGCGGTGGGCTCGTTGATGATGCGCTTCACCTCGAGGCCCGCGATCTTGCCGGCGTCCTTGGTGGCCTGGCGCTGGGCATCGTTGAAGTAGGCGGGAACGGTGATAACCGCATCGGTGATCTTGGTGCCCAGATAGGCCTCGGCGTCGGCCTTCAGCTTGCCGAGCACGAAGGCCGAAATCTGCTGGGGCGCGAACTGCTCCACCTTGTCGCCGACCTGCACCTCGATGTAAGCGTCGCCGTTCTTGCCGGCCACGACCTTGTAGGGGAGGTTCTTCGCCTCTTCGCTTACCTCGGTGAACTTGCGGCCGATAAGCCGCTTGGCCGAGAAAATGGTGTTCTTCGGGTTGGTGACGGCCTGGCGCTTGGCGGCCTGGCCGACGAGGCGTTCGCCGTTTTTGGAAAACGCGACGATGGAGGGCGTGGTACGCGCGCCTTCCGCGTTGGGGATGACCACCGGCTCGCCGCCTTCCATGACGGACATGCAGGAGTTGGTGGTGCCGAGATCGATTCCGAGAATATAGTGAGCCATGATAAGCGGCCAGATAGCAGACTGCGTGCGGGCGTGGGCACCTGAATCGTTAGTCAATAACTCAAAGCATCTTATAATTTCCTCAGGCAAAAGCCCCGCTCCTCGTTCTCCGAAAACCGCGACGCCTTGGCACAGTTGCGCGGCCCTGTGGCGCAAGGTCCGTGCGAACATGACGCAGAACCCGGGTGGGGTTTTGGCGCATGCGGGCGGGATTGCGCGCGTCGTCCGCCACTTGCTACGGTGCGCGCATGGAACTTGAGATCACGCTGCCGGAAGAAATCGCGGTGATGACTTTGCCCGGCATGGCGTTTTTCCCCCAGGCGTTGCTGCCCCTGCACATTTTCGAGCCCCGCCACCGGCGCATGCTGCGCGACGCGCTCGACACCCACCGGCTCTTCGCGGTCGCCGGTCTCGACCTGGGCAAGACGGGCGGCGGTTTCGAGCCGGCCTACCGCGTGGCGACGGTCGGCATGGTGCGGGCGTGCCAGGAGCGCCAGGACGGCACCGCGAACCTGTTGTTGCAGGGCCTGACGCGCGTGGAATTCACGCATGTCGTCGGCGAGGAGCCCTACCGGCGCGTGGGCATCCGCGCGCTTGCGAGCGAGGCGGGTGCGCCCCAAGAGGACAATGCCCGCCGCCGCGCGCGTCTCTCCCGCCTGCTGAGCACGCGGCTGCGCCTGAGCGGAGAGGGTTCGGACGATCTGGCCAAGTTTCTCCGCACCATCGACGATCCCGAAATTTTCGTGGATCTGGCCGCCTTCAACCTCTGCGGCGACGCACGACTGAAACAGCGCCTGCTGGAAACGCTCAACGTGAGCGAACGCATCGCCTTGCTGAGCAACTGGGCGCGTCGCGAGGTGGACGGGCTGCGCCTGCGCCGCACCCTGCAGGGCAAGCTGGCGGACGAGGACGTATCGAACAACTGAACGGAAAGCGCTGTCCCGCGCGCATCGTCCTTTTGCTCAAACGTCCGCAGGGGCCGGGGAAGATTTCTCCTCGGCCCCGGGCTGGCCTCGGTCCGGCTTCAGGGTGAAATAAAACGTGGCGCCCTGGCCGACGGCGCTTTCCGCCCATACCCGCCCGCCATGGCGGCGGACCACGCGCATCACCGTCGCCAAGCCGATGCCGGTGCCGGGAAACTCCTCCATCGAGTGCATGCGCTGGAAGGCGCCGAAGAGCTTTCCGGCATAACGCATGTCGAAGCCCGCGCCGTTGTCCCGTACGAAATAAACCGTGTTTCCGTCCGGCCCTGGCAGGCGGTCGAACACGATGCACGGAGCCTCGCACTTGGAGGTGAACTTCCACGCGTTGCCCAACAGATTCTCGAGCAGGATGCGCAAGAGCCCGCGGTCGCCCTCGGCGGTGAGCCCCTCCGCGATTTTCACTTCCGCCGGCCTCGGAGAAGAGGTCCGCAGTTGCGCGATTACCTCGAGAGCCAGTGCGCTCAGGTCCACCGGCGTCATCTGCAGTTCCTTCCGGTTCACCCGGGCCAGGCCCAGCATGTCGTCTATCAACTGTCCCATGCGTTGGGCGGCTTCGCGCACCCTCGTCAGGAAATGGCGTTCCTCGTCGTCCAGTTTGTCGAAGGCGCTGGCCAGGAGCAGCTGGCTGAAGCCGTCGATCCCGCGCAGGGGCGCGCGCAGGTCGTGCGACACGGAATAGCTGAACGACTCCAGTTCGCGGTTGGCGGCGTCGGCGGTCTCCTTGGCCCGCTGCAGCTCCGCGTTGGCGCGCTGCAGTTCGGTGTTTTTCTCCTCCAGGCTGGCGATGAGCGAGGCGCGTGTCCCGGCCAGTTCGCGCAGGGCCTGCACTTCCACCGCCTCCAGTTCTCGCCGGTGGAGCTGTTCGCGGATCGCGCGGTTCTCGTCCTCGAATTGCTTGCGGCGGAGCTGCGCGCGCAGCCGGGCCTTCAGGATCTCGAAATCGCCTGACTTCGTGATGTAGTCGTCGGCGCCGGCATTGATGCCCTCGATCATCGCCGCGCTTTCTTCCATCGCCGTGAGGATGATGAGCGGAATGTCCCGCCATGCCGGGTGGGCCTTGATGCGCCGGCAGACCTCGTTGCCCGGCATCTCCGGCATCAGCAGGTCCATCAGGATGCCGTCCACCGGCTGGGTGCCGAGCAGTTCCAGCGCCTCCGCCCCCGAACGCGCGGCCACGACGTCGTAACCTTCGGTGCGAAGTTCGTCGCAGAGTTCGCCCAGGAAGCTGGGGCTGTCATCCACCGCCAGGACGCGTTTGGGCGCGAGCAAACTGGACAGCCCGGCGCCGGCGGAGGGATGCGGCCCGGCGCGCAGCAGCGCCGCCAGCCGGACGAGGATGAGCTCCACTCCGGTATGCTTTTGCACAAAAGCGTCGGCCCCCGCCTCCAGAGCGCGCAATTCGTCGGCCCGGCTACCGGAGGCGGTGAGCAGCATGCACGGGATGCGGCGCAACGCGGCGTCGGCGCGCAGGCGCCGGATCGCCTCCGCGCCGTCCATTCCCGGCAGCATCTGATCCACCACCGCCGCGTCGGGCCGGAGGTCGGCGGCCAGCCGCAGCCCTTCCTCGGCCGTCGGGGCGACGAGGACCTCGTGCCCCGCCTCCTTCAATGCGCTGTCCAGCTCCGCCGCGAACGTGGGACTGTCCTCGATGAGGAGAACCAACGGATGCTCGCGCGGACCTACGGCGCGCGGTCGTGCGAGCTCCCTCGCCCGCGCCACCATCTGCGCGGAGTCGTAGGGCTTGCCGACGTAGTCGTCCGCACCGGTCCGGAGTCCGCGCACGCGATCCCGCACCTCGTCCTCCGCCGAGAGCAGCAGCACGGGCATGCCGGCGGTGGCGGGCGCGGATTTCAGCTCCTGCAGAAAATCCAGGCCGTCGCCGTCGGGAAGGAGCACGTCCAGGATGGCCAGATCGAAACGTCGCCGCTGGCAGGCCTCGCGGGCGGCCTCGATCGTCGCGCAGAGAGTCGTCTCGAACCCGGCCGCGTCGAAGGACTCCTTTAGATCCATCCGCACGGTGATGCTGTCATCGATGATGAGGATGTTCGGTTTCATGACGGGAAAGTCCCGGAGCGGGAGGCTAGGCCGGCCAGCGCCGGAGCGATCTGGTCCAGTGGCAGCACCCGGACGGCTGCGTCGAGCCGGACTGCCTCGCGCGGCATGCCAAAGACCACGGAGCTCGCCTCGTCCTGCGCGAAGGTGAGCCCGCCGGCGCGGCGGATGGCGAGCAGACCCTCCGCGCCGTCGCGGCCCATCCCCGTGAGCAGGCAGGCGGCGGCACGGGAACCGAGTTCGCCCGCCACGGAATGAAAGAGCAGATCCACCGAAGGACGGCAGGAGTGCCGCTCGGCCTCCAGGGTAAGGCGCAGCCGTCCGCCCCGTACCACGAGGTGCCGGTCCGGCGGGGCGAGCACCACACGGCGTTCGCCCGGACGGGGCAGGCGCTCGTCGTCGCAGGCGAAGCCGACCGGAATCGGCGAGAGGCCATTCAACCATTCGGCAAAAGCCGGACCGAAGGCGTGGCTGAGATGGATGACCACCAGCAGGGGCAGGTGGAAGTCGCGCGGCAGATGGTTCAAGATATGCATGATCGCGGCCGGCCCGCCGGTGGAGGCGCCGATCGCCACGAGTTCGCACGCAGCCGCGGCCCCGGCCGCCGCCGGGAAAGCCCCGCCCGCCGCGCTGCCCGCCAGATGCTTGAGCCGCCCGCGCGGATGGGTGATGACCTTGATCCGCGCGATCAGGCGCAGCGTGGCGGCAAGTTGCTTCTCCCACTCGTGATCGGACAGGTCTCCCCGCGGTTTCTCCAGCACGTCGAGCGCGCCCGCAGCCAGCGCGTCGTAGGTTCGGAAAACCTCGCCGCGGTTGAAAGAGGACGAAACGATCAGGATCGGCGTCGGGCAGTAGGCCATGATGTATTCGGTGGCCGCCAGGCCACTCATCACCGGCATCATCATGTCCAGGGTAACGACGTCGGGGCGCAGCCTCTGGCAGGCCTCGATCGCCTCCCGGCCGTCGGCCGCCTCAGCCACCACCTCGAAACCAGGCTGCACAGCAAGGACTTCGACGATGCGTTTGCGCACCGTGATGGAATCGTCGGCGACCAGGACCCGGATCCGGCTCATGACAACAGCTCCCCTATGCGCTGCAGCAGGCGGCGCTGGTCGAATTCTCCCTTGATGACGTAGTCCTGGGCACCGACGGCGATGCCGCGCAGCCGGTCCTCGCGCGAGTCACGGGACGTGACGAGGATCGCGGGCAAGTCCCGCCATGCCGGCTCGCTGCGCAGCCGCTCCACCAACGCGAAGCCGTCCATACCCGGCATTTCCACATCCACCAACAGGAGGGCGTAGTCGCGGGCCTTCAGCCGCTCGATCGCCTCCTCGCCGGATACCGCCAGATCCACTTCGTAACCGGCCGATTCCAGGATGCTCTGCTCCAGCATGCGGGTGGTGAGCGAATCGTCCACGACCAGGATCGGCGCGTACGCGGCGGTTGCCGGCAGCGCCTCCGCGCCGGCCGCGGAGACTGCCGCGACCAGCGCGTCGGGCTCGATGACGAGGCGGGGCGCGCCGCTGGCGGCCAGCGAAGCGCCGGCCACGAACTCGGCCGCGGCCGACAGCGCCGGCAGCGGCCGGACGATGGCCTCCACGGTGCCGAGAAGGCGATCCACCCCGACGGCGGCAAGCCCCGCTTTGCCGCGCACAACCACCACGGTAATGCGGGGCTCCGCCGCACGGGCCATCCAACCCGGCGCCAGACGGGCGAGCGGGACGTAGGGGATGGCCCGTCCTTCGTGATGCAGTTCCTCGCCCTGCGCGGTCCGCCGGATATCCGCTGCCGGCACTCTCGCCACGAAGGACACCGCCGCCAGGGGAAATAACCACTGCGCCTTTCCGGCCGTCGCGGCCAGCACGTCCAGCGCCGACAAGGCGACGGGCAGATCAAGCGTGACGGCCAGGCCGCGGCCCGGTGCGCTGCGAAGCGACAGCTCACCGCCCAGGCGGGTGACGACCGCGCTCACCGCATCGAGCCCCACGCCGCGCCCCGACATCTGGCTCACGGTGCGCGTGGTGCTCACCCCGCCCCGCAACAGCAGGCGCACCGCCGCCTCCGGCTCCAACGAAAGAGCGGGCATGTCCGCCAGCAAACCCTTCGCGACGGCGGCGCGGCGCACCGCCTCGGTGTCGATGCCGGCCCCGTCGTCCTCGCAGGTGATGCGCAGCCGGTCGCAGCGGTGCTCGATGCCGAGCCGCACCAGGCCCTCCGATGGCTTACCGGCCAGCGTCCGGCCGGATTCGGTCTCGATACCATGCGCGACGGCGTTGCGGACCAAGTGAAGCAAGGCCTCCTGCAGGCCGGCGAAAATCCTGGCATCGAGGCGCGGCGTTCGGCTGGAGGTCTCCACGCGCACCTGTTTGCCAAGCACCTGCGCGGCGTCGCGCGCGGTGCGCTCGAGAAAGGTCCACAGCACTTCGACGGGAATCAGGCGCAGACGGCTCGTTTCCTCATGCAGGCGCTGCAAATCGCGCCCAATCCGCTCCGCACGGGCGACGAGACGCTGGCGCGAGCTTTCGAGGTCGGCGACAAGATCGCCGGCCTCCGCCTGGAGGCGTGCGGGAGGCCCGGATGCGGCAACTCCGCCCCGCGCCGCCAGGGCGAGGATGCGCCGGGCCTGCGCACAGGTGCGGTCGAGGCCGCGAAAATCCGCGCGCAGCGCGGCCAGCTCCGCCGAGGTCCCGGCGACGCTGGAGAGAGCCGAGTCCACCTCAGCCGCCTGCAGGCGCACCGTGTCCAGCAAGGCGGCGGGCGTGACGGCCGGTCCGCCGGTCGGCGCCCCCTCGCCGGGAGAGAGGGCCGCGGAGGCCGCCGGGAGCGGAGACGGCGCATCGCCGGGCGTGGTCGCTCCAGACGGAGGGGCCGGGCGGTCGAGCTCGGTCAGGCGGGCGGCGATGTCCCCGATCAGGCGGTGCAGCTCGGCCTGCTGCCCGGGCGAGGGCGGCCGGGAGCTTTCGCGGCACGGCGCGAGCACATCCTCCACCCGGTGCGCCAGCTCGGACACCGCCGGCAGCCGGACCACGCGGGCCGCACCCTTCAAGGTGTGCGCCAAGCGCAGCAGCATGGCCACCTGCGAGGCATGATCGGCCCCGGACGCGAGGCCGGCGACACCGTGCTCGAGGCCCTCGAGCAGTTCGCGGGCCTCCACGCGGAAGTACTTGTAGGGATCCCTGGGGGGCATGGACATGATCCGCCCCTCACACCAGGCGCGCGAGTTCGCCGGAGAGACCGGCCAGCTGCGCGGCGGTTTGCAGCGTCTGGCCCGAGCTCGCCTCGGCCTCCTTGGTGGCCTGCGCGGCACTGACGATGGCGATATTCACCTGCTCGACGGCGGTGGACTGCTGCTTCGTGCTCAGTTCGATCTCGCGCGCGGCCTCAGTGGAAGTGGAGACGAGGGTGACGATCTGCGCGAGCCCTTCGGTGACGTCGCCGAACTGGCGGGCGCCGGCATCCACCGCCTTGGAACCGCTCTCCGTAGCCATCACGGCGGCATTCACCGCAGAACGGATTTCCTCGATGAGCGCGGCGATCTCGCGGGTGGAGCCGCCCACGCGCTCGGCGAGCTTGCGGATCTCGTCGGCCACAACCGCGAAACGACGTCCGGTCTCCCCTGCCCCGGCGGCCTCGATGCTGGCGTTGATCGAGAGGATGTTCGTCTGCTCGGCCAGCTCGTTGATGATGTCCACGACGCCGCCGATTTGCTGCGATTTTTTTCCCAGGTCCAGCATGTGGCCGACCACATGGTCCACCTGGGCCTTGATCCCGTTGATCGAGGCGTGCGCCTGGTGTACGGTCCGGTCGCCGGTGCGCGCGGCCCCGGCTGTTTCCTCGGAAATGTGGGCGACGCGTTGCGCACTGCCCGCGATCTGGCGCGAAGTCGCGAGCAGCTCGCTCACGGTGGTGCTGATCTCGTTCATCGAGGTGGCGGTCTCGCGCGCGCTCGTCACCTGCTGGTTGGCGGCGGACTGCAGCTCGGCCGAAGCGCTGCGGATGTGCTGGATGGCGGAGCCGAGGTCGCGGGCGAGCCGGCGCGAGAAGAAAAACGCCAGGCCGGCGGCGACGAGCACGACGGCGACCGCCACGCCGACGACCCAGGTCGAAGCGGCCGAGGCCCTGGCTCCGGCGGCGGCCTTCGCCTCGTCGAGCAACTTCTCTTCAAACGCGACGAATTCGTCCACGACCTTGTCGAGGGCGATCCGCTTGGGGCTCACCGTCTCGTCGAAGGCTTTGGTCATTTCCTCGAGCGCCCCGCCGCGCCGGCGGAGCTCGACCAGGCGATTGGCGGCCTCGGCATAGGCTACTTCGGTCGGTTTGATCCGCGCGAAAAGAGCCTCTCCCTCGCTTGTCGACAGCCGCGGCTCGATCTTGGCCAGGAGCCGGGTCAGCTCGGCGTCCGCGCTCATGATCTGCTGATAATACCCGTCGCCGCTCGTGAGCAAAAAACCACGGACCGCGGCCACCTTCGACTCGACGGCGCCCTTGAACTTCGCGACGTCGATCAGCTTCGCCGCGTTTTCGGTGATCACACGGTCCTTCTCTTCCACGACGGTATGCAAGGCGCGCACGCTGACGACGCTGCTGAGCAGAGTGAGAGCCACGACGGCAGCGAAGCCGGCGGCGAGTTTTTGTCCAAAGGTCCAGCGGGTATTCATGACGGCGGGGAGGAAGGAGGTTGATAGCGGCGAAGGATTTCCGCCTGCAGGGCGGGAAGGTCGACGACGGGCACCAGCGTGCCGTCCCACGGGACCAGGGCTTGCGCGCGGCCCGCAGATATGTCGCCCGGAGCGGGCGCCGAAATGACGGATTCGGGCACAAAAACCATTCGCTCAAACCCCTCGCAGGCGAAGGCGCAGGGAGCGCCGGCACGGCTGTCCGCGAGCACGAGCCAGCCGGCCTCGCCGCCGGATGCGGCCCCGGCGCCGCTCCCGCCGAGCAGCGTGGCCAGCCGCCAGACCGGTAGGAGCCCGCCCTGCAGACCTGCCAGGCCGACAAAGGCGGGCGAACGGCCCGGAACCGGCGCGACGGTGTTTTCGATTCGCACGAGGCCGCCCAGGTCGGTTCGCCTCACCGCGACGCGCTCGCCGCCCACACGCAGGATTACGAAGGCGGCGGTTGCGGGCGGCGGCGGAGGCGGCGGCAGGGCGAAGGCCGCATCGAAGTCCTCCCGATACTCGCGGGCCCGGGTGGCGACGAAACCTGTTTCGGCGGGGGGTGTCATCGGGATTTCTCCAAGCGCTGCAGTTCGCTCCGACAGACCTGGACCAGCGTTTCTCGCGAGAAGCCGCCGCCGAAGAGCAGAAGACGCACAGGATCCTCCTTCACGAGCAAGGCGAGCGCCTCGGCGAAGTGCGCCAGCGCTTCGGGCGCGCGTCCCAGCCGCTTGCACATCAGCCCGAGATGAAAGCGGGGCATGGCGAAAAAGGGATCGAGGTAAACCGCACGCGCGTCGTGCTCCTCGGCCGCAGCGAGATCGCCGGCCTGCTCGCGGCAAAGGGCGGCGACGTAATGTGCTCCGGCGTTTAGGTCGTCACGGCCCAGCAGCGGCCGGCAAAGGGCCTCAGCCTCGTCGAGGCGTCCGCAATTGACCAGCAGGACCGCCCGCAGCACCTGGAGGTCCGCATCGGGCGCGGCGGCGGCAGGCAGTTCCTGCAGATGCGCGAGAGCATCGGTGAAACGTTCCTGGCGATGCAGGTCGAGCACCCGGTTGATCGCGCCGGGCGTCGCAGCCGGGCCGGTGCCGCGTGCCCGGGCCGCCGCGGCCAGCGGAGCCTTCGGGGCGGTTCTGGCGGTGAGCACGGCAATCTTGGCGGAGGCGCGGGCGATCTCCTCGATCCAAGCCGTCGAAAACTCGGCCGCACCGGCGACGCCCGGCGCGGGCTCACGGGCCGGATCGCCGGCCGGGAAACGCACCGGCTTCTCCGATTCCTCGCGGAGCTGGTAATAAAACGCCCCCTGGGAACGCCTCAGGTGGAAAGCCTGGGACACCCCCCGCAGGGTCTCGGCGTGGCCGAGAAAAAGCACGCCGCCCGGCGTCAGCGCGCGCCCGATGCGCTCCACCAGCGCGGCCGCCGCCCCGGGCGTGAAATACATCAGCATGTTGCGGCAAAACACGCCGTCGAAGGCCC
The DNA here is from genome assembly GCA_966250295.1 of uncultured Akkermansia sp. GTDB lineage: Bacteria > Verrucomicrobiota > Verrucomicrobiia > Opitutales > Opitutaceae > IMCC26134_A. Next base: position 12,184 of record CBINGR010000032.1, read on the forward strand.
CCGGCCGCCAGAACCCGTCGTCGGGCGCGGCCAGGTTTCGTTCCTGAAATACGACCGCGCCGCGGATTTTTTCGTCGAGCACGAACTCCTGCCCCTGCCGCACGGCGCGGAAATATTTCTCGCGGATCTCCGGCGGCGTCTCGCGCAGCGACCACAGGGTGTAGCGGCCCGCGCGAGCCTTCTCGAGCATCTCGCGATTGGCGTCCAGCCCGGTGATCTCCACCTGCCAGCCCTCTTGTTCGAGCCAGGGAGCGTGCTCCTTCAGCGCAATCGCCAGCGAAAAGGCCTCCTCGCCCGAGGCGCAGCCCGCCGATAGCAGCCGCAGGCGCCGCGTGTCCCGCGCCCGCCGCCGATGCTCGGGCAACACCGTCTCGACCAGGGCGCGGAAATGTTCCTGGCCGCGAAAAAAATAGGTCTCGGTGACGCTGAGCAGCACCGAAAGCACCGGCCACTCGTCTCCCCCGCCGCTCCCCGTCAGCAGTCCCAGATAGGCCATGGGGTCGGCGCAGGCTCTCGCGCCCGCCCGGTCCCGCAGGACGCCGGCAAGGAACTCGTTCCGGTGCTCATCGAACCACAGGCCCAGCTTGCCCGCCACCAGCGAGCGAAACTCCACCAAAGCGGTTTCGTTCACCGCCATCATGAGCCTGCCTCCTGGCCCGGACCGGCAGGCTCGCTGGGCAGGAGACGGGCCGTTTCGAGCACGATGAACAGCTCGCGGTCGAGCGCCGCCAAGGCTGCCACCGCCGGCGGATGCGTCCCCTGCCAAAGCGGAGGCAGGGCGGTAAACTGCGCGGAAGCCAGGGTGCGGATGCCCAGCACCGCCTCGACCCGGAGGCCGATTCGTCGTTCCCCGACCCGCAAAGTGACAAAACGTGCCGAGCCCGCGGCCCCCGCCTCCCCTTTCGGTGCGTCGCCGAGCAGCGAGGCGAGATCGATCACCGGAGTAGCCTGTCCCCGGATGAGGGCCAGTCCTGCCACGCTGGCCGGGGAGCCGGCGATCTGCTCCAGCGGCAGTGGTCGCATCACCTCCGCGACTTGAGCCAGGGGCACGGCGCATAGATGACCGCCATCGCGGACGGCAAGCACCGGAGACTCTGACAGGACGGAGTTCATGGGGCGAAAGGCCCGCTCCGCGAAAAACGGGTCGGCTTCGAAAAGGTGCTAAAGAACATTTAGATACAACTCTCAATCGCCGGTCCCCGATAAAAAAACACGGGCCCTGGGGACGATAGACGCAGAGCCGGCCTGCGCCTCGCGGGCAAACCGGATTTGAGGGGATCTGGCCCCAGGGAGCTCCCTCCCCCGTCGTCGGATCGTGCGGCTTTTTCAAGCCATCCAAGGAGACGGCGCAGCGTCCGCGGAAAAATGGAGCCGATGGTCAGGATTGAACTGACGACCAGCGGTTTACGATACCGCTGCTCTACCACTGAGCTACATCGGCTAAAAACCTGGCCTTCTGAGGCGCGAGGGAGGGCGTTACTAGGGGCGCTTTTTCGTGCGCGGCAAGACAAAGTTTGCGCCATCGAACCGCGCCTGACCGAAGTCGCCCAAATTCGCTTTGCCTAGGAAAGACCAAGGCCCAATCGGGGTCCGGAAAAACGGCCCGGGCCAACGACGGGACTATCGGCCCGGCGAACGCATTCACCGCCATGCTCGTGCTGAAAGAGCCGAAACTGCCCGAGTCTGCAGTTTCGGAGGAACGCAGGCGGATGGGTCACCGAAACGGCCGGCTTCCGCCGCTTCCTCGAAGTCGGCGGACGCTCGGACCGGATGGCCGGCCTCGGGTTCGGACGAAACAGGCCGCTCCGCGGGAAGCGGGGCGGCCTGCGAGGCCACTCCTCGACGACCATAGCCCGTCTGAAGGACGGCGGGCGCTTGCCTCGGAACGCCCACGAGAAACGATCAGCGGCGGCGGCGGCGGCAGGCCACGACGCCGAGGGTTCCCAAGCCGGCGAGGACCGCGAAGCTCGAGGGCTCGGGGACCGCGCTGGCGGTCAGGAAGCCGCTGCCGTCGAGACCGAAATTCGTGTAGCCCGCGGAGCTGAGCTGCGCGAGCTGGCCGGAGGTGAGGCCGCCCGAGGTGGCGAACTTGATCGAACTGCCGCTGACGAAGCTGCCCGAAATGGAGAGCCCGAAGGAACCCCAGTCGAGTCCGTTGCTATCGGCGAAAAGGAGCGAGCTGCCGGCGCCGAGGGACAGGGTGGACCCGGCATTCAGGTCGAGCGTGCCGAGGGTGTCGGTGAAGCCGTCGCCGATCGCGAGCGTGCCGCCGTTAAGCACGATCGCACCGGTATCGGCGAGGACATTACTGGCGCCGAGGGCGAGGGTCCCGGCGGTGACGGTGGTGCCTCCGGTGTAACCCTGAGCAGCGGCGAGGGTGAGCGTGCCGGTGCCGACTTTGTCGACGGCGGCGAGGCCGCCGGCACCGTTCGGGTTGTTTTCGATTTTCCCGGCGTAGGAAGTGCTCGTGTTCAAGGCGCCGATTTCGAAGGTCGTGTTGCCCCCGGACGACCACCCGGCACGGATGCGGCCGCCGGTGCCGGAGAGCTCGCCCATCCGGAATGTGCCGTAGGTGCCGTCGGCGAGATCGAGGCAGTTGTTGCCCGTGGTCGAGCCCGAGGTGGCGAACTTCGCGTTGGAGGCGTCGTAGACGATGCTGCCCTGATTGGCCGCGCCGAAGCGCAGACGATTACCGCCGGTCGCAAGGTTGTTGTGGGTGAAGGTACCGGTGTAGGCCGAAACGTTCCCCTCCACGATGATGCTCATGTTGGACGGTGCAAAGCCGTTGAAATTGGCGGCGGTGTTCGAAACGTGGAAGTTCGCGCCCGTGCTACCCGCCGTCCAGGCGCCGGTCAGGCGCCAGTTACCGTTGTTCTGCTGGATGGCGCCAATCTTCACGTCCCCCTGGACGTCCAAGACGTTCGCCGTGTTCATGCTCACGCCGGAGCTGGAAAAACTGCGCACGAAGCTGCCGCCGTTCAGCGTGACCGTGCCCGAACCCAGCTGGGTGAGGTTTGCGGAGTTGCCCTCGACCGCCAGGGTGCCGGCGTTCAGGGTCACGCCGCCGCTAAAGGTGTTGCTGGCGTTTGCGAACAGCAGAATGCCCGCGCCGCTCTTCGTGATCGACGAGGCTCCGCCGGAGGAGTTGGCGACGATCGAGTTGATGCGCAGGTCGTAGTCGCCCGAAACGCGGGTCTGGACATCGATCGCCATCGAGGTGTCGGCCAGCGTGAGCGTGCCGCTGTTGATGAGGACACGTCCCTCCTGCTGCGTGATGTTGTCCACCGTCACCCCGGCGTTGGTGAGGGTACGGACATTGGCCGCGTCGGAGCCGGCGGAAAAGATGGCGCTGTCGCCATTGGTCCAGACCGTGGTGGCGGAGGCACCGGTGGAATCGGCGGACCAGACCGCCGTGGTCGAGATGTCCCAGGCGGTGGTCCCGGTCGCGGTCGCGCCCGAGCCGGCGGTGGCGCCATTGATGTCGAAATAAGCGTCCGCGGCATGGAGGGAGGACGACAGGGCCAGGGCCGCGAAGGCCGGGGCGAGCTTCATAGTCTGAAGCGAAGGACGGAGGATATCGGGGGTCATGATAGGACGGGTATTTGCTGCTGGATCGGAACTCCCGCCGGGCAGGCGGGAAAGGGGGCGGGGGCAGAGCGCGAAAAAGAGAATCCGGCGGGATGAACAGAGCCCGAAGCGGGCTTCAGCGGAGCCGAGCGAGGCACACCGGCCGCCCGCGACGCAAAGAGACCGGGTGCTTACCATGTTAGCCCTCGGGTCCGCCGGCCTCGTGCCGTCATCGTCGGCAAAATGTCGGGCAAACGACGCTCCCCTTCGCCAGGACTAACCCTGGAACCGGCGGTAGCCGCAGCTCATCTCGCGCAAGCTGCTGCCGAACCCAGGCTAACAGGGTAAGCACGGGCACACGTTGAGCGCGGCGGGCGGTGCAGCATGCCTGCCTTTGTCTTACCCCCGCGGCCCCCTCCGCGGTCAACCCGCGCCCTCCAGGATCCGTTCTCGCCCGCAACCCCGCAAACGGCCGGTTGCCTCCCTCCCGGGCCTTGGCCTGCGCCATCCCCCCATGCCTACCCTCCGATCGTATCGTTGGTCCGCCAAACGGACTCTTTGTCTGCTCGCAGCCCTCACCGGCTTCGCCTCCTCCGCCCTCGCCTACACCCATCCGGGCCTCCCGCTCACCGGCGCGGACCTCGCCACGCTCAAGGCCAACCTGGGCCGCGATCCCTGGAAAAGCGGCTACGCCGCCCTCGCCGCCGACTGGCGTTCCCAGTCTTCCTACACGATGCAGGGCCCCTTCGCGACCGTAACCCGCAGCCCGGACCTCAACCTCAACCAGTGGCGCAACGACATGACCGCGGTCTGGAACCTCGCGCGCATGTGGTATTTCACCGGCAACACCGCCTATGCCCAGAAGGCGCATGACGTTCTCCTCGCCTGGGCCAACACGCAGACCAGCTTCGGCGGGGGCGAGTCTCCCCTCGACCTCGGCGACTACGCCTTCAAGTTCGTCGGCGGCGCCGACATCCTGCGCGGCACCTGGCCGGGCTGGACCGCCGCCGACACCACCGCGGTGAAGGCCTACTTCGGCGACGTGCTGCTGCCTGCGACGAACCCTTATGGCGAAAACATGTTCGGCGCGGCCAACAAAGGCGCGCTCGCCCTCGTCGCCGGCGGCCTCATCGCCCTGTTCAACGACGACACCGCCAAACTCGACTCCATCCTGTATCAGTATCGCACCCTTGCGCACATCGGGCTGCGCAATTCCAACGCCCTCGGCGAGCTCGGCGACTCCGGCCGCGACCAGGGTCATGCCCACGGGCAGTTCCTCTCGCTCGCGATGTTCGCCGAGGCGCTCTGGAAACAGGGCATCGACGTCTATTCCGACAACGACAACCGCCTGCTGGCCGTCGGCGAATACTTCGCCCGCGCCAACGCCCTCGCGCCCACGCCCTTCCTCCCCTTCGGCACGACCGACGCCTACTATGCCGGCGATAACGGCCGCGGCTGGAACGGCGGACGCATGGCCCTCAACCTGATCCACGGCGCCTACGTCGTCCGCAAGGGCCTCAAGGCCCCCTACACCGAGCTGCGGCGCCAAACCCTGCCCCTCGACGGCGATTCGTTCATGTTCGAAAAAGCCGCGGACCCCTCGGCCGCGACCCCGCCCGCGGCGCTCTCCTTTCCGGCGACGGCTTCCCTCACCACCGGCGTGAGCAACGCCGAGATCGGCAGCGCCACCCCCGCCGGCGGCGCTTCCTACTCCGGGGGCGTCTGGACGGTGCAGGGCTCCGGCAGCGATATCTGGGGCACGAACGACAACTGCCACTTCACCTACAAGGCGGTCACCGGCGATTTCGCCATCGTCGCCAAGGTCGAGTCGGTCAGCAGCCCCAACACCAGCGCCAAGGCCGGTGTCATGGTCCGCGGCGGCCTCTCCGCCGGCGCCCCACGCGCCTGGATGGCCATGACCGGAAAATCGTCGATCGAGCAGAACATCCAGGGCCTCGCCGTGTATGGCGGCTCCAACTACAGCAACAAGGCGTTCTCCATCACCCAGTCCAGCTACTGGGTGAAGCTCGAGCGGGTCGGCAACATGGTCACCGGATACTTCTCTCCGGACGGCACCAACTGGGCCGCCACCGACGTGGGGCGCTACGACAACATCCCCGGCACCCTCTACGTCGGCCTCGCGATGTGCTCGGCCGTCAACGGCACGCTGGGCACCGCCACCTTCAGCAAGGTCCAGATCACCGGCGGCGACGGAGGCGCCCCGGCCGCCGTGCCCGCCGCGCCGGTCGCGCTTCTGGCCGCCCCCGGCGCCTACGCCGTCCCCTTGCGCTGGCAGCCGTCCTTCGGCGCCACCAGCTACGCGATCAGGCGGGCCACCTCCAGCGGCGGAACCTACTCGACCATCGCCTCCGGAATCGCCGCCGCCAGCTACACGGACACGACCGTGGCCAATGGCACGACCTACTACTACGTCGTGACCGCGACCAACTCCGCCGGCACCAGCGCCAACTCGCCCGAGGACAGCGCCACGCCGCTGAGCCCCATGGTAAACGTGGCGCCGCTCGGCGCCGCGTCGGCCAGCGCCAACGGCTCCTCCGGCACGCAAGGCGCGGCACAAGGCGTCGATCTCAATTCCAGCACGAAGTGGTTCAACGGCAACGCGGGCACGACCGGCTGGCTCCAGTGCGACTTCGGCGCCGGCCTCACCCAGACGATCAAGCGCTATGCCGTCATCAGCGCCAACGACGTCCCCGGCCGGGATCCCAAAGCCTGGCAGTTCCAGGGCTCCAACGACGCCTCGAATTGGACCACCCTCGACACCCGAAACACCCAGGCCTTCGCCAACCGGTATCAGACCAACACCTACTCGATCGCCAGCCCCGCCGCCTACCGCTACTACCGGCTCAACATCACCGCCAACAACGGCGACGCCACCGGGCTTCAGCTCTCGGACCTGGGTTTGTTCACCGACCAGGGCCGCACGATTTCGAACGGCACCTACCGCCTTCTCAACCGCAAGAGCAACAAGGCGCTCGACGTGCAAAACGGGTCCACTGCCGACGGCGCCGCCGTGGTCCAGTGGGGTTGGAACGGCGGCAACAACCAAAAGTGGACCTTCGCCGACCAAGGCAACGGCCAATACCAGATCCTCGGCGTCGCCAGCGGGAAGGCGCTCGACGTCGCGGGCAACAGCACCGCCAACGGCGCCGCGCTCGACATCTGGCCCTGGACCGGCGCGAACAACCAAAGGTGGACCCTCACCCCCGCCGGCGACGGTTTCTTCCGCCTCACCGCGGTCCACAGCGGCAAGACCGCCGACGTGAATGGCGGCAGCACCGCCGACGGCGCCACCGTTATCCAGTGGCCCTACGGAAACGCCACGAACCAGCAGTGGTCGATCACCCTGGCTCCGTGAACCAGGGCCAGTGATGCCGCGTCGTCCCTCGGTTCAAAGGAGGGACGACGCGTTTTCTTTTTCTTCCTCCATGCAAAAAGCGCGTCTGATCCCCGGCCTGTTGGCCTCGGGAACACTTGCCGGCTTGTTGGCTTGGAAAAATCAAGTCCCCCCGCCACCGGCATCCGACGTTCCCCCCGCGCAGGGCCTTGTGGCCGCGACGCCCGAAACCGGTCCCAGGCCCGCCGCTGCGTCCACGGAGGCCAGCAGCCGCCCCCTGCGCCAGGCCCGCGAATGCCTGGCCCTGGCCGGGCGCGATCCGCTTGCGGCCATGGAGCTGGCGCTCCGGGAAAACCTTTGCGCGACCGATCCCGGCCTCCTCCCCAGCCTCTTCCTCCGCTGGGCCGGGTGCGACTTTGCCGCCGCACAGGAATGGGCCGAACGGCAGGAGGCCGGCGACTGGCGCGACGACCTGCTCGCCCGCCTGGCTTATCTCCGGGCCCAAACCGATCCTCTCGCCGCCGCCCGCATCGCGGTGACCGACCTCGCCCCCGGTCCCCGGCGCGACGAGGCAATTCTCTCCGTCGTCCACCAATGGGCGCTGCGCGACCCCGAAGGTGCCGCGCTGTGGGCGGGATCGATGCCCGAAGGGGCCCTGCGCCGGCGCGCGCTGGCCGAGGTCGAAGGCGTCCGCCGTCCGCACGGTTGAGACCACCCGTTCTGGCCGCCGCTTCCAGACTCAGCGTTTTTCGCCGGGCTCCACCGGCAGGCCCGCCTCCAGCCAGCCGGCCCATCCGCCGGGGTAAACCACCGCGCGCGCGTAACCGGCACGCCGCAGTTCGCGCAGCACCAGCTGGCTCGCGCCACAGCCGCCGTCCGCGCAATAAACGATGATCGGCCGCGCCGGATCCGCGCTCAACGCCGCGGCGTGGCGCAGATAAGAGCCCTCGAAGTAGCCGGCCGGCCAAGACAGCGCGCCCGGCACGCGAGCCTCGCCGTAGTCGGCCGCGGAGCGCGCGTCCAGAACGAGGGCGCGGTCCTCCCGCACCGCGAGGGCAAAGTCGGCCAGGGAGATTTCCGCTTCGGCAGGGGCGATTTCCGCGCCCTTGTCCGGACGGGGCCAAAACAAGGCCTCGACGGGAGCGACTCGTGCATCGGCCGCAGGATCGAGCTCCGTCCAAAGCGAGCGGGCCGTTTCGCGCAGGAGTTTCTCCTCCGCGGAGCCAGGGAAGCGCGCGAGCAGGGCCAGCGCCGTCTGCGGTCGATGCTCGGCAAGGGCATCGAGCACGACCGCGTCCGTGACCGCGCCCCGCCACGCCGCGTCGGAACAGGATGCGAGGTAGCGTGCAACGGCGCCGGGATCGGCCGCGATCCAGCCCTCGATAGCCGCGGCCAGGGTAAAGCGAGGCGCCGGGTGCCGGCCCGCCAGCCAGTTCAGGGCGGCGGGACGATCCCGCGCCGCCCAGCGGCGCAAGGCGGCCAGTCCCGGCGGGGAATCCAGCGCTTCGGCGCGCATGCCGCTCAGGTCCTCCGGGGCGGCCGCGCGCCGCGTCTCCGCCGGATATCGGCGCTCAAGCGGGGTCTTCGGTCCGGCAACGCCGCATCCGGGCGACAACCCGCACACGAGCATGCCAGCCGCCAGACGGACGACACGTGGTCGCAGCGGAAAAATCAAGGGGCCGCCCCGATGGGGCGGCCCGAAGGTCGATGACATTGACGAGTTTGCTCAGAAGCGAGCTCAGGGCGCCTGGAAGGACCACTGCGCGTTGGCGCCCCCATCGAAGGGATATTGGAGGACGTTGGCGCCATCGGCGGTGCTGCCGCCCGAGACGTTCAGGGCCTGGCCGCTGTGCAGGGCCTGGAGGCGGTAATAGCCGTCGTAGGGGGTGAGGATCCAAATGTGGTTCTGGCTGCTGCTGGAGTAGGGCCAGATATCCACATTCGCACCGAAGGACTGGCTGGCGCCATTCACTTCAAGGGCCTTGCCGCTGCCCACGCCGATGATGCTGTAACGCTGCAGGCCGAGGTGGGTGATCGTCCACCGCTGGTTGGCGCCACCGTTGTAGGTCCACTGCTGCACGTTGGCCCCGTTGGCGGTGCTTCCGTTGGCGACCTCGAGGGCCTTGCCGCTCCTGCGGTTGACGATGCGATAGGTGCCGTTGGGGATGTGCCCGGCCGGCGCGGGGAAGCCGACGTTCCCATTGATCGCGTCGCGCGCGCAGGTGAGCGTGGTGAAACCGAGCTGGTCGTAGCCGCCGCTGGTTGACCCGTAGTTGCCGCCGCCGCCCTCCGGCCGCACCGAGGCCGCGATCTGTCCGATACGGGGAACCAACCCGGACTGGATGCCGACGCGATTGACGTAGTGATGGTAGATCATGTCCCAGATCGGCCGCACGTTGCCGCGGCTGCCGCTGCCGATCGCCGTCTGAACCTGCACGGCGCAGTTGGTCCCCTGCCCCCAAGTATAGGGGATGTAGGGCACATTGTTGTTGGTGTTATAGGCCGCGACGTATTCGAAGGCCCGAAGCAGACGGTGATTGTCCCAGGCATACAGATTGTCGCCCTGGTTCCAGGCCATCTCGCAAAAGGTCGCCATCTGGCCGACGCCCATGAGCGTGTGACCCTGGTCGCGGCCCATCTCCTGCCACTGGGCCCAGTTGTTGCCGTGGAGGTAAGGCACGCAGTTGTAGAGCGCGCCATTACCCCGGCCGGTTTTGAAGTAGTTCACCGCCTTGTTGTAGATCGTGCGGTCGTCGCAAAGGATGCCGATCGCGAGCATCGAGTTCATGTTGGCGAGATCCCAGTTCGCCCAGTAGTTGGTGATGCACGCGCCGTTGTGGTCCTGGCCGCCGTTGAGCCCGAACAGGAAGGATTCGTTCACCGGCAGCCAGACGTTCCGCATCATGTTCTTGAACCGGGTCTGGTCGGCCGAGGCCCAACCGGAATAGGTGCGCATAATCTCGGCGGCGTTGGCGAACTGGTAGCCCTGCAGCCCCGCCATGAGGAAGCGGTCGGCGTTGCCGCTGATCGAGGTCAGGGTGGACGACCAGGCGTTGAGGATGCGGATCGACTGGTTGGCGTAGGCGGTGTCGTTGCTGATCTTCCAGCGCAGGGCCGACTGGTAGGCGGCGTGGGCGTCGTTGAACACCAGGGACGAGTTGTCGCCGGTGCCGCCGCGGACGGCGGTCGCGACCGGACGGGGCGTCCATCCGGTCGAACTGTGGGGATTGGCGACCAGGATATCCCAGCTGCCTTTCCAGGGCTGGGCGTTGGCGAGCACCTTCGTGCGCATGCGGTCGAAATCCGCCTGCGTGTGGAGGGCTCCGGGATGGGTGAAGGTCTGGCCGAAGGCGGCCTGGACCAGGGCGAAGGCCGCGAGGGCCAGCGCCGCGAAACGCGCGGGGCGCGCTGTCTTTCGGGGTAGTATCATGGGGGTCGGGGGGTTGGGTTTTTGTTTTACCGGACTGCCGCCCGGAGATGGGCTGCGTATCCGGAAAATGATTACATCTCTTCGCCGGATCCCGGGATGCCGCACCGGGCCGAAAGCCAGGCCTCGGCGGCCGCCGCGTCGCGGTCGAACCAGTGGGGCAGCACCGCGAGCAGCGCCTGTTCCCGGGCGGGTGCCGCGTCGATGGCTCCGTCCACCCAGGCGGCCGCGGCGGCCGGCTCGCGCTGCGCCCAGGCGATCGCGATGAAGGTCAGGTAGTCGTTCCGCGTCTCCTCATCCGGCCGCCGGCCCGCCCAGGCGATGGCGGCGGCGCGGTCCTTTTCCGCCCACTGGCGCACCAGGCCGGGAAGGAAGCCGCGGTCCCGCCAGGGAAAATCGAGCCGGTCGGCGCAGTCCACCGCGAGCGCGGGATCCCACTCGGCGATCGCAGCGCACACGCGCTCGAGCGCGTCCTCGCGTTGCGACGGTGCGGGCTGGGCCGCGGCCCAGCGCAAGGCCCCCTCGGGATCGCGCCGCGCCCACGCGAGGGCCTCGGCGGTGAAGGCCAGTTCGCGCCCGGCCTCGGAGACACCCGTCACCGCGCCCAGCGGCAGGGACACGGCCGGAGCGGGGGCGGAAGGCCGCGGCTTGCCCTCCGGGCCGGCGGGCTGCCTCCCCTTCCGTACAAGGCCGGGGACGCAGACGAGCGTGGCCAGAACGAACGCGCAAAGCCCGGCACGAAACCGGGACGCGTGGCGGGAGGCACGACGGACAAGACGGGGCGAGGGCATGGGCAGGAGGCCTTGGGGTGGAAACCGGACCCGTGCGCAGGCCTACAGGTCCGTGGGGGCATGGCGGAAAAACACCAAGCCGGGGGCCCAAACCAGTTTCGCCGTTGCTTACCTAGTTAGACCAAGGCCGGAACCCTGTGCTGGGGAGACGTTCGAAGATCTATTCCGCCGCGCGGAGCCCAAAAGGCCGGTCGTTGAGGTAGACGCGACAGTCTTTGATCCGTCCGCCGGCGGCGGCGGGACCTCCGCGTGACAGGTAACGCAAGCCGGTGATGACCTGGCTCGCGCCGAGATCGATCACGAGGCGGTGCGGATAGCCGGGCTTCTCGGCGGACCACACGGTGTGCCAGTGGGTGTCGGCCTGGCTGTCGATGGCGTTTTCGGCGTCCCCCGATTCCCGAAGGACCTCCTCGCTGTCCACCCAAAGTACCTTCCAACCGGGCTTGGGCATGGTCATCAGCTCGCCGGAGGCATCGAACAAGTAGAGATCGCCGATGGCGGCGAAAGGCCGGCCGTCGATCGAACTGAGTGCCTCGAAGCAAAGATAGCGGCCCTTCGCCAGCCGGGCGAAACGAAGCTCCTGCGCCTGAAGCTCCGCGTTGAACGAAGCCTGGGCCGCGGGTTCGATCCCGGACGCGTCGAAGCCCGGGCACGGCGGGCCAAGTCGAGTTCCGGGCGAAGCTGGTAGAGGATGGACCCGGCCAACCGGCGAGCCTGGGCTCGCGAGGATCCGGTGAGGTCGAACACGAGGACCTGGTCGCGACCGGCCTTCAGCCAAGGGGCCAGGGAGGTAGAGACGGAGGAATCGTCGCGAGCGAACTTGGGCAAGCTTGGTCATGGGACCGGCCCTGTTCTCCGCACTCTTCTCCCGTTGCCTTAACGACATTGCGCCTAGGCCAACACGAAGAGGCCTAGGCGGGTGGAATGAGTAAGCCGGAGAATGAATGGCGGGCAGCGCTTATCTGCGCACCCCATTCCCGTATCCGTCCCAGCTCCAGTTTCCGTGTGTATCGAAGTTATAGTTGCCGTTCCCGGCGGCGGTGGAGATCGTGAGCGTGTTAACCGTGCCACTGTCGTTCGTGTTGGTCCAGTAGCCGAATCCTCCATTATCGTTGGATACGCAGTTCTCGATCTTGCTACCGCTGTTTGCGTAAATCGAAAACCCGCTGCTGCCATTGTTATTGGAAGTGCAGTTTCTGAAGATCATTCGATAATTCAGATCCTGGCTCACGATGCCGTCCCAGGCGGAGCCGGAAACCGTGCAATTCTGCAAGGTAACGCCATCCATGATGGACAGCTTTATGCCGCAGCCGTCGCTGTTGGTGACCGTGATGCCGTCGAACACACAATTCGTATTGCGGCGATTGTAAATGCCGTGGTGGTTGGCCGGCGCGTAGCCGCATTTATCGATAGTGAGATTCCTGAAGGTCGTGCCGCTTGCGCCGCCGCAGGAAAGTCCCATGTCACTGCAACTAATAATAACGATATCCTCAATGAGCGAGTTGGTCAGATCGGCAAGATTGATCCCGTCCCCGCGCTTGCGGGAGCCATTGATGGTCAGATTCTTTATCGTCACGTTGCCGAGGGGCCACTCCGCATTCACCAGCATGTTGTAGGCGGTCCCGGTGTGCACGATGATAGACTGATTACTTCCCGACCCTTGAAGCGTGGTATTACTATCAATATACAATGGCGCCGATATGCTATAGGTGCCGGGATTCAAAATAACCGTGTCGTAAAGATTCAGGGCAAGTTGGATATCATCTCCGGGATCGAGCGTAACGCTATTGCCACCGGACGCACTCGGATCGACGAGTGCCCATAGCTGGTTACTCGATCCACTGTAAGACCACTGAATCACGCTGGCGCCATCACTTTGGGAAGCGCCGCCCACGTCGGCGCACTTGCCGCTGGCATGCGAAGGATGGATGCTGTAGTAGCCGTTCCCTCGGTCTTGAAATATCCACCTCTGGTTGGCGGCGCCGGAGTAGTCCCATTGCGATATGCTGGCGCCATCGCTTGTGGAGGCCCCCGAAACTTCCAACGCCTTTCCGCTGAATACGTTCACTATTTTATATGTGCCGCCGACGTTGGTGATTTGCCATTGCTGATCGGTGCCCGTGTCATAGGACCATTGCTCAACGTTGCTCCCGTTTTGCGTGCCGGACGCGGTCAGGGCGCCTCCGCTGTGTTTGGCGATCAAGGCATATATGCCATCGGCGATGGTGGCGCCTCCCCCGCCGGTGGAGGGCGGCTTGGCAGCGCGAGTGACTGTTGTTGCAAGAGAAAATACCGCCAATGTGGCCAGTATTGGCAGTATCCTTCGCAGGAGGGGTATATAAGCTTTCATTAGCTATTTCGGTTTTGAGTTTGGTCTTTTGGGTTTCAGGGGGGGTTCAGCTTAGGTGACGCAACCTAAACCAAGCCGTTTTGTGGCGGCTGGGACGCGCCCCCACAAACGTCCAAAACCGTTACCCAATTAACAAACGCGGCACGTTCCGCCCGATTTTCAGAACAGCGGAACAGTGGATTCGAAAATCATTCCGCCCCGGCGCACGCAAGACCGTACAAGGGCACGGGCAGAAGGCCGAGGGCGGGGATCTATTCCCCACTCGGAGCCCAAAAGATCGATCACCAGGCGGTAGGGATAGCCGGGTTTTTCGGTGGACCACGCAGTGGGCCAGTGGGTGTCGGCCTGGCCGTCGATGGCGTTTTCGGCGTCCCCCGATTCCCGGAGGGCCTCTTCGCTGTCGACCCAAAGTACCTTCCAACCGGGCTTGGGCATGTTCATCAGCTCGCCGGAGGCATCGAACAGGTCGAGATCGCCGATGGCGGCGAAAGGCCGGCCGTCGATCGAACTGAGTGCCTCGAAGCAAAGATAGCGGCCCTTCGCCAGCCGGGCGAAACGAAGCTCCTGCGCCTGAAGCTCCGCGTTGAACGAAGCCTGGGCCGCGGGTTCGATCCCGGACGCGTCGAAGCCCGGGCGCGGCGGGCGAAGTCGAGTTCCGGGCGAAGCTGGTCCAGGATGGGCCGGGCCAGACCGGCGAGCCTGGGCTCGCGGGAACCGATAAGGTCGAGCACGAGGACCTCGTTGCGGCCAGCCTTCAACCAGGGCGGGGAGATAAAACGTCTGGGTCGGCCCGATGCACCAGAAGCGGCCGAGGCAGCGTCCGTTGATCCAGACCACGCCCTTGCCCCAGCCGCGTAGGTCGAGAAGGCGCGGCTACGGTCGTAGAACTCCATCGGGTGCGGAGTCTCGTCGGCGCGCGGCGCCGGGAGCTGGTTTTGCCATACCAGCCGCATTCGTTCTCGACCTGCGCCAAGGACAACCGGGCCGTTGCCGGTGACCTGGGTTACTCGGCGATCTCCACGCGCAGCCGCAGGAAGCGGGGCGTCCCCACGACGATGGGATCGGGATAGGTCACGGTGACGAGGCCGGCGGTGTTGTCTGCGCCGGTACTGGACCAGAAGGTCGTCCAGGCAACCAGGTCGGTGCTCGTCTCCACCGTGTAGAGCAGCGAACCGTCGGCCGTGCGCGAAAAGGTGAGCGCGAGACGGCCGGACGCGTCGAGGGTCGCGGCGGACTGGGCGGCAATGTCGGCCACGAGCGGATCGCCGCCGAGGGCGTATTCGAGCAGGTTGGGCCGGCCGTCGCCATCGGGGTCGGCGAGATCGGCGGCGTCCCCGACCGCCTCCGTCGTTCCGAAATGGGCGACGCGCCATTGCGCAAGCGGCGTGAGCGGCGTGGCCACGGCCTCGTTGGAGGCCGTGCTTTCGCCGGTGGCGGAAATGGCGGTGACGACGTAACGATACGTGACGCCGTTGCTCAGGCCGAGGTCGGCGAAATTCGCGGACGAGGAGACGGCGATGACCACGGGGGAAACGCCGGCAGCGGAAGACCGTTTCACGTAATAGAGCGTCGCGCCGGAAACGGGGCTCCACGCGAGATCGATCCCGCCGCCCGAGGCCGAGGGAATGGCGACGAGCGAAGCCGGGGCCGCGGGCGGCCGGGCGACGATCTGCAGGCCGTTTACCGGGGCGCGCGGGCCGGAGTAGGACTGGTTGCCGCGCGCGCCGAGCGTGAAGGAGGTGGCGCTGAGGTTGGAGAACCTCACATAGTTGCCTGCCGAAGCGGCGGCCGGGACGTAGGTGCCGGAGAAGTGCACGCCGCCGGTGTCCAGGGCCTCGGTGGTCGTGCCGCCGAGGGTATATTGGCCGGCCTTGGTGCTGCCGGCGTCGCCGTCGCAATAGACATAGACATCGTAGCCGCCCCCGGTGAACGCCGCGGGAATGGACGTTACGTTCACCGTGGTGGTGGAGGTGTTGCTGGTGTCGAGGTAACCCTTCATCATCCGGTTGTCGCCCGCGCTGTCGGCGATGTGGGTGCTCCAGCCGTTGCTGGACGACCAGGTGACGCCGGCGGTGGTCGAGGCGCCGGCGGAGTCATGGAGGGAAGCGGCCGTGCCGCTGCCGCCGGCGAGGGAGGTCCAGTTGGCGAGGGGGACGGCGCCGGCCGTTTCCGAGGCGGCCATGAGGGCGGGCGTGCCGTTGGTGCCGCCGCCCTGGAAGTCGATGCTGATCGCCAGCCGCGGTGCGCCGGGCACGGCGAGGAGTTCGGCGGAGAGCGGCCCCTCCCCTGCCCCGTTGACGGCGCTGACGACGTAGTAGTAGGCGCCAGGCCGGGAGATCGAGGTGTCGCTGTAGCTGGCGGCGGCGACGTTGGTCGCGAGGACGACATAGGGTCCGCCGGGGCTGCCCGAGCGCCGGATGTTGTAGCCCGTGGCGCCGGAGGAGGCGGCCCAGGAGAGGTCGATACGGCCGCTGGACACCGCCGAGAAGGAGAGTCCGGCCGGCGCGGCGGGCATGGAGGCGGTGTTTTCGCCGGCGACGATCTGGATGCCGTTGATCGGCGCCCGCGCCTGGCCGGCCTGTGCGGTCAGGGTGAAGGAAGCGCCGCCGAGGCCGGCGAAAACGACGTAGTTGCCCGCGGAGTTGTTCGCCTGCGTGTAAGTGCCGGCGAAGTTGGTGTTGGGGCTGTCGGTGGCAGCGATCGTCGTCGCCCCGATCGTGTAGTTGCCGGAATGGGTGCTTCCTCCGTTGTCGCCATCCCGATAAACGTAGACCCGGTAGCCGTTGGCGGTCACCGAGGCCGGCAGGCCCGAAACCGTCACCGTGGTGGTGGAGCTGCTGCTGGTGTCGAGGTAGCCTTTCATCATCCGGTTATCGCCGGCGGTGTCGGCGATCGAGGTGCTCCAGGTGTTGTTGGAGGCCCAGGTGACGCTGGCGGAGGAAGCGCCGCCGGCGTAGTCCTTGAGCGCGGCGAGCGTGCCGCTGGCGGAGGCGGCGTTGTTCCAGTTGGGCAAGGGAACGGCTCCCGCGCTTTCCGTGGCCGCCATCGCCGACGTGCCGCTGCCGCCCCGGAAGTCGATCCCGATGGCGTTCCGGCCCGCGCCCAGGGTGGTCGCACCGGCTTCGGTCGAAGCCGGGCTGGAGCCGAAGCTATTGGTCGCGGTGACGATGTAGTAATAGGTGCCGGCGGCGGTCGCCCAGGTGTCGGTCAGGGTGGTGCCGTAGGTGACGGCGAGCCGCGTGTAACCGCCACCGCTGACGGACGCGCGCCAGACCTCGTAGGTTTCGGCATAGGCGGACGCGGTCCAGGCCAACACGATCTGGCCGTCCGCGAGGGTCGCGCTCAGCTGGGCGGGCGCAGCCGGCACGGGCACGGAGTCGATCGAGAGGCTGACGAGACCGGCGTCTTGAACGAGCGTCCCGTTCACGCCGGCGGGGAGCTGAAGCTGCAGGTTCTCGAAGGCTCCCGGGGCGAGGCTCGAGCATTTCAAGAGGGGGTAGGTGCCGGGGGACAATCCCTCCTCCGGCAGCGTGACCGCCACCGGACAGGCTCCGCTCACCGTCAACGTGCCGCACTCGAAGAGCGGCGTGGTGGCGCTCGCGGGCCGGAGGACCGCCAAAGTGGAGCCGGCGGCCATGGTGAGGTTGCCCAAGGTACCGGCGGTGGAGGTCGCCTTCAGCAGGCCCAGAGTGGCGCCGCCACTGACCAGGCAGGCGCCTTTGCCGGCGAAGGCGGTGGCGAGCACCAGGGTGCCGGCGCTGACGGTGGTCGGGCCGGAGTAGTCGCAGGCGCCGGTGAGCTGCAGGGTGCCGACACCGACCTTGGTGAGGCCGAGCGGACCGGTGCCCAGGCGGTTGTCGCGAAGGATGCCGGAAAAGAGGGTCGAATGATTGTTCGCGCCGACCTGGAGCGTGACGTTCATCGAATTGGCCCCGCTGCGATTGCCTTGGACGACGCCGGAGCCGGCGAGCGAGCCGAGGTGAAAGGTGCCGGAGGCGAACTCGAGCGTGGTGCGGCCGGCCGTGGAGTTGGCGAAGGTCCAGTCGAGGCTGGCGTTGCCGGCGGCGGCATTGGTGAAACGGACGAAGTTGCCGTTGTTCGCCACGGTGACGGAGCCGCCGCTCATGGTGTTCGCGCCCGCGACGGTGAGCGAGTAGGCGTTGTCGTCGTCGCCCAGGGTCAGCGAGCCGTTTCCGGAAACAGCGCCGGCCAGGGTGAAGTTGGTGGCGTTCGCCAGCTGGATGGCGCCGGAGCCGGAAACGACGACGTTGTTGGAGAGCGTGACTCCGTTCCGTCCGCTCAGCGTGCCGCCGGCGAGGGCGATCGTGCCGGAGCCGAGGGCGCCGGGGTTTTGGACCGAGACTTCGCCGCCGCCGAGGGTCGCTCCGCCGCCGAAGCTGTTGGCGCCGGTGAGCAGCACCGTGCCGGCGCCGGACTTGGTGAAGGCGCCGGGGCTGTTGATGGCGGCGCCGCCCAGCGTGTAGGCGCGCCAGCCGTTGTCGAAGGCCACGGATGCGGGCGCAACCGGTGCCGCGATGGTGACGGTGGTGTAGGGGCTGGAGGAGTCGTCGAACAGGACCGCGTCCCCGGCTTGGTAAAGGCTGAGCGCACCGGGCACCTGCCAGTTGAGCGTGTCGGTGTCCCAGACTCCGCTCAGCGCTCCCGCCCAGGTGGTCCGACCTTCGAGCGAGGCGGAACTGGGAGTGGCCGTGACCGCGACGGAAGCGGCCCCCTCGCCCGTGGCGTCGAGCGCCGAGACGACATAGGTGTAGGCCGCCCCATTGGTCACGGCCGTATCCAGAAAATGGGCACTTGTGATGGCCGTCGCGATCGTGACGTAGGCGCCGCCGGCAGGGCCGGCGCGTTTCACGTTGAAGGCGGTGGCACCCGCCGGCGCGGACCAGGCGAGCGTCACCTTCCCGTCGCCGGCGACCGCCGTCAGGTTCGAGGGCGCCACGGGCACCGCGGCGGGGCTGGGGTAGCCGAAGAACTGAAGCTCGGCCACGTTGCAGGAGCCGTTGGCCGGGCCGAGGTAGCGCACGTAGCGGAATGCGGTGGGATTCGAGATGTCCTGCCCGGTCATCACGCCCGCCTCGGGCGCGCTGCCGATGGTGTGGAGCGTGACCACGCCGCTGCTGAAATCGGCCGTGTTGGAACCTTGGAACTGCCCTCCGACCATGCGGCCGGGAAAGGCGGCGCGCGGCGCGTAGGCCACGCGGGTGAGGAGATGCGGCACGCCGAGATCGAGACCGGCCCAATCTCCGCTGGCGCTGTCCGCGTCGTAATGGGTGACGATCGCGCCATCGAAGGCGTTTTCCTTCCCCACGCCCCAGTAATAGGAACCGTCGGACCCGATGACGGTGCCCGTGAGCAGCAAGTTGGGCGTCACGGCGAGCGGCGCGCTGTCGGCGGTCTCCGTGCCATCGACCAGCGCGGAAACGACGTACTCGTAGGTCGTGCCCTGCGCGAGGCAGGTGTCGGTGTAGGTGAAGCGGTCGCCCGGTACAGTGTCGGCGATGACGGTGTAGGGGCCGCCCGCCTCGGTCGCACGCTTCACGCGGTAGCGGGTGGCGCGGGCGCTGCCCCACCACGAGAGGACGACGGTGTTGTTGCGCACGTCCGCGGTCAGGCTGCCCGGGGCGGGCACGGCCGCGCGGGGCAGCGGGTCGAGCGTGTGGGTGAGCGTGGTGAAGCCGATCTGGTCGTAACCCCCGCTGGTGTTGCCGTAGTTGCCGCCGCCGCCCTCGGGGCGCCCGGAGAGGGCCATCCGCATCGTGTAGGGAGCGGACAGGCCCCGGCGGTTGACGTAGTGATTGTAGATCAGCTCGTAGCCCGGGCGGTAGGTGCCGCGCGCATTGTCCGAGATCCGAGTCTGCACGACGTCGTCGCAGTTGTGATAGGTGACGTAGGGGACCTCGTTGCCGAGATTGTATTTGGCAACGTATTCGCTGAGGGCCAGCAGGTTGTTGTCGAGGTGGCCATACATGTCGTCGCCCTGGTTCCAGGCGATTTCGCAAAAGGTGCCGAGCAGCACGGGCAGCAGCGTGTTGTGCCCCTGGTCCCGCCCGGATTCCTGACCTTGCCCGAGCTTACCGGGATGGCGGAACCAAACGACGTGGTCGGCGGCGCCGTTGCCGATCCCCTCGAGGTAGTAATTGATCGCCTCCTCGTAGATATCGCGACGGTCGCAGGCGACGCCGATGGCGATGACCGCGTTCATCGCGAACAGATCCCAGTTGGCCCAGTAGTGCGAATCGCAGGTGCCGTTGTGTCGCTGGAGGAATGAGCTGCAAGGGCCGTAGAATTTCTCGAGCAGGAGAGTTTGAAACGCGGCGAAACCTCCCGAGTCCACCCAAGGCTGATAGTTTCGGAGCAACTCCGCCGCGCAGGCGAATTGATAGCCCTGGGCCCCTTGGGCGAGGAGCGCGTTGGAGTCGCCCGTGATCCGCTGCAGCGTGGCCGTGTAGCCATCCATGTTCCGCATGGCTGCGTCGGCGAAGGCCGTGTCGCCCGTGAGGCGGTAACGCAGGGCGCACTGGTAGGCCGCGGCCGCGTCGTTGGCCATCGTCATGTAGTCCTGGGACAGGCCCATGCCCGCGCAGGCTCCGCCGCGGCAGACAACCGGGTGCGGGTAAGCGGTGTAGGAGGCCGACGAATGCGAATTCGCGGCCAGCATGTCGTAACCGGCCTTCCAAGGCTGGGCGTTCGCCGCGATCTTGGCCTTCATGCGATCCAGGTCCGCCTGCGTGCTCAGGCAGCCGGGATGTACGAAGGGCAGCGTCTCCTGCGCGCCGAGCCGGGAGCCTAGCGCGAGCGCGACGATCCCGATCAGCAGGTACACTCGCGGAAATTGGGGATGGTTCATCGGAATGTCCTCGGTTCTGGAAACGATCAGGGAGCCGCGGATTGCCGGCTTAGGAAGACGAGTTCGGAGAGGTTGCAGCTTCCCTCGTCGGGCGAGAGGTAGCGCAGGTAGCGGAAAGGCCCGGCCAGCGGGAAGTCCTGCGTCGTAAGCGCACCGGCAGGCGGTGCCTCGCGGACGACGAAGAGATCGGTCGCGTCGCTGAAGCCGGGATGGTTCGCGCCTTGGAAGCGGCCTCCGACCATGCGCGCGGGGAAAGTCCGGTTGCCCGGCTGCTGGCGGGGAGCGTAGCCCACCCCGGCGACGCGCGTCGCGCCGGCCTCGCCCAGATCGAGGCCGACCCAGGCGCCGCTGGTCCCGGGCGCGTCGAAATAGGTCCCGAAGTCGCCGTCGAAAACCGCCTCGCGGGTGACGGCGGGATTGTTCGCCCACGAGCCTTTGGTGCCGATCACGGTGCCGGCCAGGCGGCCGGTCGGGCGCACCGGCGACGCGCCGGCGACCAGGACCTCGGAGAGCGCCGGCACCGGGCTGTCCGGCGATGTGACGAATCGCACGCGGATGTAGGCGACGTCGCGGCCGAAGTCGCCGACCGCGACACGACGGCGATCGGTGGCGGAGGTCGTGGACTGGTCGATGACCTGTCGCCAGGCGATGCCGTCGGCGGAGACATCGATGAAATAGCGGTGGGCGGCCTCCTCGGGAAAAACGACCGCGATACGCCCGACTTCGTAGGCGATCTCGAGGAAGACCTCCCAGGACTGGCCGGCACGGGCGTCCGCGGCGCGCCAGGCCGTGGCCGGATCGCCGTCATTGGCGAAGCCAGACACGGCACCGGGCGCGGAACTGGTCGCCTTGGTCGGACGATTGAGGGCGAGCACCTCGCCGCCAGGGACCGGCCGGCTCGCGACGGAAGCCTGGGCTTTGGTCGCAGGCCGGGCGGAATAACGTGCGTAGGGCCGTGCGGATACGGCAGGGGTGAGGCCGGGAACGAAAACCGGGGTGCCCGCGGTGGCGAGCGTGAGCGCGGCGTCGGGCAGGCCCGGCGAACTCGCGCGGATCGTGGTGGTGCCGGCGTAATACGAACGGAAGGCAATGGCGGCCTGGCCGTCGCGAATGGAGATGTCGGAGTCCTCTCCCTGCCCTGGGGGCGTGAAGACGATCGAGGGACCGGTGGGGAACTCGCCGGGGCCCGACACGATGGAAAGGGTGACGGGGACGGCCGCGTCGACCGGCTTTCCGTCGGCATCGAGCAGGGTGACGGTCAACTGGACGTCGTCGGTGCCGTCGGGCGCGGAGATCGTGGTCTTGTCGGCGGAGAGGGCCATCTTCGCGGGCTTGTTCCCCGAGGGCCAGGCGGGGGCGGGCACGCCGGCGTAGTGTTCGCGATACCAGTAGAAGGCGCGCTTCGGCACGCGGAAGTAGTCCACCATGCCCATGCGCGCGAGGTTTGCGCCGGCATGGGTGCCGTGGTCGAACATGCACCAGACCGCCTCGCCGGCCCGCCAGGGAAACTGCTCGGGGCGGCCGTTCACGACCTGGCTCTGAAGGCTGTCGCCCCAGCAGGGATCGAATTTCCCGGGGCGTTCCAAAACGATGCTGCCGTATTCGGAAACGAGGCTCGGCACGCCGGGTTTCTGAAAGGGAGCGAGACTGGCGCCGTCGCCGTTGTAGGCCGCGAAATCCCCGACCCGGTCGATGCGCTCCGCGTTGAGTGGACGCTGGGCGCCGCCCACGCCGGCCAGGCGGGTAGGATCGAGTTCGTGGGCGAGCGCCACCTCCCGGGCCAGGAGGGCGCGGACCTTCGCCATCGGGACATCGGAAAAGAAGGGCTCGTTACTCATGCTCCACGCGAGGACCGAGGGGTGGTTGCGGTGGATGCGGATCATGGCGCGCAGGCTGGCGAGCACGCTTTCCTCGAAGGCGGTCTCATGCTCGGGCGTTACGGGGTAAGCGCTGGCGCCCCAGCCGCCGTCGCTATGACGACCGCCGATGCCCCAAAAAATGTTTTCCGAGAGCCAGAGGACACCGAGGCGGTCGCAGGCCTCACCGAAGGCGGGATCCTTCGGGTAATGGGAGCCGCGGATGAAGTTGAAGCCGGCCTCCTTCACCTGGCGCACGTCGCGCAGGAAAGCGGCGTTGGTGACGGCGTCGCCCCAGCCGGCATGGTCCTGGTGAACGTTGGCCCCGCGCAGATACGTGTGCTGGCCATTGAGGAAAACGCCGCGGTCGGCGGTCCACTCGATCCAGCGGAAGCCAAAGGTCGTTTCGTAGGTGTCGAGGACCTTGCCGGGCAGGAGCAGGCCGCGGTCGTCCACGACCGTGGTCACGGCGCGATAAAGCGCGGGGTGATCCGGATGCCAGAGCTTCGGCTTCGCGACCGGGGCGGTGGTCTGGTCACAGGTGACCGTGCCGCCGGCGGGCACGGTGATCCGGGAGGAAACCGAGGCGACCTTCGCGCCGGAGGGATCGAGGATCTCGGTGCGGACGGTGGCGGCCCGGTCCGCGCCGGAATCGTTGCGAAGCTCGGTCTGGATGTTGACGACGCTCTGCGCGCCGCGCGTTTCTGCGAGCGTCGGCGTGGTGACAAAAGTGCCCTGCCATGCGACGTGGACCGGCTCCGTGACGACCAGGCAGACGTCACGATAGAGGCCTCCGCTGAAGGTGTGGTCGCCCGCGCGCGGCGCGAGATCGGGCTGCCAGAGATTGTTGAGCCGCACCGCGAGAACGTTGGCCCCCGGCCGCAACGCGTCGGTGAGGTCGAAGCTGAAGCCGACGTAGCCGCCGCGGTGCCGGCCGACGCGGGTGCCGTTCACGAAGAGCTCGGCGTCCTGGAAGGCCCCCTCGAACTCGATGGCGACGCGCTTCCCCTGCCACGCCGCGGGGACGTCGAGGGTTTTCCGATACCAGCCGTAACCGGTGTAGAAGTCCGTCCCCATAAAATAGGGCAGGCTGAAGCTGTGCGGCAGATGGATGTCGGCCCAGCGGGCGGCATCGTAACCGGGAGCCTCGGCGCCCGGCTGGTCCCCGAGCAGGAATTTCCACTCGCGGTTTAGGTTGATGGTTTCGCGCGCCTGCAGCGCCAGCGCGGAGGCGCCGGCGGCAGCGATCACGAGGAGACGACGGGCAAACGAGCTGGGCATAGGGGAGAAAAGGGATGCAGCAAAGTCGCAGGCTCAGTTCCGGATAAGCCGGCTCTCGCCGGGCTGGAGCACGAGGTCGATCACGCGGCCGCCGTCACGGACCCGTCCGCTTGCGACGCTCTTTCCGGGATTGCTGAAGCGGGCGGCCGTGAGGACGCCGTCGCGCCAGCTCAGGTCGACCGTGAAGCCACCGCGGGCCCGCAGGCCGAGAACGGAACCGGCCGGCCAGGCCTTCGGGAGGGCGGGCAGCAAATCGATGTAGTAGCGGTCCTGGGCGGGCGCGGCCGGATCGACGTAGCGCTCATGGGACTGGAGGAGCATCTCGTTTACGCCGGAGACGAAGCCGAAGTTGCCGTCGATCTGGAACGGCGGATGCGCGTCGAAGAGATTCGGATACGTTCCACCGGCGTGCTGCATCACGGTCTTCAGATTCTCGGTATAGCGCAGCTGATTGCCCATGAGTTTGTGCGCATGATCGCCGTCGCGGAGCCGGGCCCAAAAATTGATCTTCCAAGCGAGGGCCCAACCGGTGCCGTCGTCGCCGCGGTGCCGCAGGGTGACCTTGGCGGCTTCGGCGAGCTCCGGCGTGCCGAGCACGGTGATCTCGTGGCCGGGATGAAGACCGAAGAGATGGGAGACATGGCGATGCTCGTCCTTCGGGTTATCCCAGTCGCCGCCCCACTCCATGATCTGGCCGTGACGGCCGATCTGCGGCGGACGGATGCGGTCGCGCGCCTGTTCGACCTTTTTCCGGAAATCGTCGTCGCCGAGCAGGCCGGCGGCCAGGGCGGTGTTGCCCAGGAGGTCCCAGACGATGGATTTCTCCATGGTGGCCCCCTCGCAGAGGGAGGAACGCATGCCGGAGCCGGTGCGGAAACTGTTCTCCGGGGAGGACGAGGGCGAGGTGATGAGTTTGCCGTCGGTGCCCTCCACGAGGTTGGCGAGCCAGAACTCGGCCGCGCCCTTGATCGCGGGATAGGCCGAACGCAGGTAGTCGAGATCGCGGCCGAAAGCGTAATGATCCCAGAGATGCTGGCACATCCAGGCGCTGCCGCCGAACCAGATGCCCCAGGTCAGGCGCGCGCCGGGGGAGGTCCAGCTCCAGCCATTGGTGGTGTAGCCGACGAGCCAGCCGGGGGTGTCGGGGCCAAAATAGGCCCGGGCGGTCTTCGTGCCGGGCGCGACGAGATTCTGCGTCATGCGGAGCATCGGCACGTGCATCTCCGCGAGGTTGGAGGGCTCGGCGGCCCAGTAGTTCATCTCGTAGTTGATGTTCGACTTGTAATCGCACTTCCACGGGAGATCGAGGCCGTCGCCCCAGATGCCCTGGGAATTGGAGGGCAGCGGGTTTTCCGGACGGCTGGAAGAGATGAGCAGGTAGCGACCGTATTGGTAGAAAAGCGCGGCGAAGGCGGGATCCGGGCTGGCAGGGTAGTCGCGCAGCCGTTCGTCGGTCGGACGCGAGTTATCCTGCCCGCCGAGCTCGAGGCGGAGCCGGTCGAAATAGCGGCGATAATCGGCCACGTGGGCGGAACGGAGCTCGGCGAAAGGCTTCGACGACGCGGCCTGTATCCGTTTGTCGGCGACGGAGAGATCGCCGCCCCGGTAGCCGGCCTCGTAGTCGAGGACGAAGCTGGTGGCGGCGGCGAGCAACACGACGGCCTCGTCGGCCTGCTCCACGCGAAGCCCCCCGTCGGGCAGGGCGGAGACCCGGCCGCCCCGAGCCAGGACGCGGACACGCACCTCGAAGTCCAGGGTGTTGCCGGTACTGCCGGCCATGAGGAGGGTGTCGCTCCCCCGCGTCACGGTATGAGCGCGCTCCAGGCGCCCCAGGCGGAGAGTGAAACCGATGGCGCCGGGACGATCGGCGGAGAGACGCTGCACGAGCACCTGGTCGGGGGCGCTGGCAAACAACTCGCGCTCGAAAGCGGTGTCCCCGATCTTGAAGCTCACGGCGGCAAGGGCCCGGGAGAGATCGAGCTGGCGCCGGTAGTCGCGGACCTCGCCGGCCGGGAGGGCGAAATCGAGCTTCAAGTCGCCGAGCGTCTGGTAGGAGCTGCGGTAGGGCGCAGGGCCATTGAAGCGTTCGTTGGCGAAACGCTCGGCCTCGTCGTAACGGCCATCCCGGATCAGCCGGCGCAGTTCGGGGAGATCCTTCCACGCCTCCTGCCGGTCGGCGTCGGACTGGGGGTCGCCGGACCAGACAGTGACGTCGTTGAGCTGGAGGCGCTCGTTCGCCGGCTGGCCGAAAGTCATCGCGCCGAGGCGGCCGTTGCCCACGGGCAGGGCCTTGATCCAGGCATCGGCCGGCTTGTTGTACCAAAGGATCAGATCCGCAGGTGCTTCTGCCCCGGCCGCGAAGAGCAGGGGCAGGAAAAAGGCCAGGAAAACCGCCCCCGGACGGAGGCCGAACCAGAGGGGTGATTTCATTCCGAGAAGGAGAAAAGGCACCCGAGGCGTCCCAGGGCATCGACTCTGCGCGTTGCTTACTCATTTAAGCGCGGCGAGCGCAATTCCGCGGTGCATGGAGCCGGGCTAAATGAGTAAGCAGGCAGGAGGACTGCGGGGAGCCCGGCCATGTTCTCTAAATCGCGAAATCGGGCGCCGCGCGCGCCGCCTTCCCCGCCCCTGCCCCTGTCCTTATGAGCTCCCGCTTCCTCTCCCCATTCCGTACCGCATCCTTTTCGATCGCCGCCCTGCTCGGATCGCAGGTCATCGCCGCCGAGTGGCTGGGCACCGCGAACTCCGACTTCGTCGATCCTGCCAACTGGATCGATGCGGCCCCGCTTCCGAAACGAAGCAACGACCAGGTGCTCGACCTGAAAGTGCTCAACGAACGGCGAAGCCCGCTTCGCTACACCGCGGAAAACGGCAATACCCGCATCGGCTCGCCCTCCGCCGGGTCGGGGCAGTTTCTCGTGGGCTTCGAGGACCGCTCCGGGCGCCTGGAAATCGCCGGAGGCTCCCTGTATATCTACAGTTACTGGTCGCCCATCGTGGCGCAGAACGGGCGGAACACCACCGGCGTCATCCATGTGAACGGAGGTGTCCTGAACATCGCCAACACGAGCCGCACCAAGCCCCACGAGCGTTTCTTCCGCGTCGGCAACACCGGGCCCAACCCCGCCGATCTGCGGGCCAACGGCGCCATCTTTATCAGCGGCGGCGTCCTGACCATCGAATGCGAAGGCGGCTCGGATACAGGCAGCTCCTTTATCGCCGGCGGCCTCAACGTCGGCCGCTGCAACGGCAGCGGCCTGATCTACCTCACGGGGGGCCGGCTCACCGTCACGAGCCCGCATGGCACCTCGTTTGTACCCGACAACGGCAAGGCCTCCGGCGTCCTGACCTTCGCGCTGGGAGACGGCGTTTTCGAGCAGACCAACTCCAATCGCCTGACCTTCGGCACCCACCCGGAGTCCGACTCCTACATCACCTTCCAGCCGGGCAGTGCAGGGGCCCTTTCGCTCGCGGGCGCCACCCGGGAGACCTTCGACCAGCTTATCCGCGACGGCCATATCCGCATCGAAGGCGCGTTGGCCGACATCTCCCGTTTCAGCTTCACCCAGGAAGGCCCGCAAGGCGTCCTTCGCCTCGCCTCCGCCGGCCAGAAGTGAATTCGCTCGGCCGGCCGGCCCGCACTGCGAACGCAGGCGCACCAGGATTCTGAAAACGGGTCGCGCGCGCCTTGCTACCCTGCAAACGGGGCGCCGACGATCGCGCCCTACCTCTTTCCGCCGGAGCGGAAGGCCACGCCCTCGACGTGATCGCCGACAAAGATGCGGCCGAGGTCGGAGGTCTTGAACCAGTCCGGTTTCTTCATGTCGTCGGAGATGAGTTGCCCGTTGATCGTCAGGTTCTCGAAGACGACGTTTCGTACGCTTCGCCCGGCGTCGTAGCCGGCGATCACGGAAAGCTCGGCCCGGCTGCCGTCGTAGCGGAGGTCCTTGAACAGGACGTTCTCGATGCCCCGCCCGGGCGAGGTATTGTATTTACGGTTGTAGAACACGCGCAGGTTCACGAGCTGGCCGCGGCGAAAATCCTCCACCCGGATGTTCTCGAAGCGGACGTCGCGGATGAGGTTTGCGTCGCCCGCGTTGAGGCTCAGGCAACCCTGGTAGTCGAGTTGCGGCTCCATGTGGTCGAGGATGTCGAGGTTCTCGAAGCGGAGTTGCTCGAGCATCCGGGGCTTGTCCGTCTCGCCATGCGTGCCGACGAGAATGGGATGGGCGACGTCGGCCCAGAGGGTCGAATTGCGCACCGTCACGCGGGCGCAGCCGCCGACATGCCGCCCGCGGGTGGCGTAGACCGTGATGCAGTCGTCGGAGTTGCGATTGAACACGCCGTCGATGAGCACGTCGTCGCTGGCGATCACGTTCATACCGTCCCCCCACCGGCCGTAGCTGATGCACTTCACGTCGGCGATCGTGACGTTCCTCGAAGCCCCGGTGAAAAACTGCCGGCCGAAGATGCCGCGCACCTCCACGTTCTCCGAACGTTCTATCCGCAGGCGGCCCGCCTCCTGGTCGATCATGCCGCGGCCCAGCACGCGGACGTCCTTTACTCCATCGCACACGATCCGCCCCGCCACCACCGCGCCGCCAGCGATGTAGACGGTCGTGCCGGAGGGCACGCGCAGCCCGCTCTTCTCCAGGCGGTGGAAGCCGGGGCCGAAATAAATCACGCCGGGATCGCCGGCGGAGGGCCGCGCCGCCTCAATGGAGTTCGCGAACAGGTGGAGGTTGCCGAAGAGATCGCCATTCACCTCGACCGACAGGTTGCGCGGGCGGTCCAGGGTGAAGCTCAGGGTGTCGTCGCGGAGCCGGGGCTCGATGCCGTAAGACAGGGGCCGCACGCGGGCGGAGCTAATCTCGCCGCGCCGAGAGCGCACCGAAACCTCCACCTCGCCGGAAAAATCGAAGTAGGCCAGCGACGAGGACCGTTCGGTGTGCGTACCGTCGTCCGCCACCTCCTCCACCCTGATCCGATAGGTGTCCACGTCCCGCCATTCGCCGCCGGGCGTGCGCGCCTGGACGGCGAAGTCCGTGTGCAGGCGGGCTCCTTCCGGGGCCGGATAGGTGAGCAGTCGGTTTCCCGCCTCGCCGGCGCATGCGCCGCCGGCGATCGCGACGGCCAGAAAAAGGGTCCGCAGCAGCGGACCGGCCGGGCGGACGAGAAGGAAATTTCGAAAAAAAGCGCGCATGGGGTGATCGGGGCAGAGTGAGCTATTTCGCCTGGCGAGTTTTCGCCGGCGACCGGACTGGCCGGCTTATACGCCCCAAATCCGAACGGCCACAAAGCTTCAGCCCCGGCGCACCAGGCGCCAGACTTGGCTCGAAAAATCTTCAGTTAACCGTAACGCGAGCCGGGAACCAGGAACTGCCCCGGGCTGGAAACGATCAGCGCGGGGTGGATCCCGGCGGCGCGCCGCTGGAGGACGGCGAGACGGTCGCAGGCGGCCTCGAGATCGCCGGCCACGCAACTCAGGAAGGCAGGCGGTGCCTCGAAACATTCGCCGGGGACGAGGGTCGTCAACCAGTGGCCGAACTCGCGGTCGGCGAGGCCGCCGGAGAGGCAGACGTCGTCGTTCCGGCGGGAAATTTCCATCTGCCAGGACGCGGCGCCCGCGAGCTGCGCGGCCCAGACGACGCCGGCCCCGATGTCCTCGAGCGCGACGAAGGGCTGCCAGCGCCGCACGGGCGGCTCGCCGGGCTGGCCGAAACGTTCGCCGTAGAGCCCGGCATCGGACCACAGGTGTTCAAGAGACCCCTGCTCCAGGGTTTCGATGCCCCCCCGGCCCTCGGCGCTCCAGGCTGAACGAAACCGATGCGCACGCAGGCGTCCGGGTATGCCGGCGCAGGCAAAGGGCGTGAGCCCGCCGAGCGAGAAACTGGTGAGGGCTTCGAGGGTGACGGGCTCCTGGCCGTCGTTGAGGAAACAGACCTCGATCTCGACCGCCTCGTCGCCTTCGTTCCAGGAGAGGCAATGCTCGATGACGTGGTCGGCGGCTCCGTCCACGAAAGTCGTGACCACCGAGGTGCGCGTGCCGTGCACCTCGCGGCTCTGCCCGTCGAAACGGAAGGCCGCGCCGGCCGGCGCGGGGTAACCGGCGCGTTTCACGCGCACCAACGGATCGGCCACGAAAGCGGGAGGGGCCAGCTCCGTCAGCCTGGAACTTGGCACGAGTTGAAACGCGACTGCGCCGGTGGCGGGATCACGGAGGTAGCGGATGGCGAGGTCCGCCATCGTCCAGGTAGAAAGCACGGACAGGGACATGACGAAAAAAAGGTGTCTGGGACAGGGCCGGGGCGATTGAGCCAAGCAGGCGCGGAGCGTGAGGAAAAAACCTCGCTCGTTAACCGCCGGAACGCACTACCCAGTTAACGGGCTGCGGGCGGAGGAGACCGCACTCCGACAAGACCATCCAGCCGGCAGGCCGCACGGTGCGGACGCGCAGGAACCTCCCAGGGATGCGCGCCGCCGAGATCCTCCGTGTCCGCTCGAAAAAAAAGGCTGCGCGGGCGCCCGGCCCGCGGGGCCCGGCCACGCTCAGGCCATGTGCTCGAGCTGCTCGCGCGTCACCCGCCAGCGCAGGGGGCGGCCCGCCAGATAGTTCTTCAGCTCCTCGACCATGTAGTGGCCCATGCGCTGGCAGTCGCGGCCATGGGAGCCGGCGATGTGCGAGGTCACGGTGACGTTGGGCAGGCTGAGCAACGGATCGTCGGCGGACGGAGGCTCGGGGTCCGTGACGTCGAGCACGGCGTGCAGGTCGGTACGGCGGCGCAGCACCGCTTCGACCTCGCGCTGGGCGAGGATCACGCCCCGCGCCGTGTTGATGAGGGTGGCGCCGGGTTTCATGGACGAAACGAGCCGGCCGGTCACCAGGCCGACGGTCTCCGGGAGCACCGGCGTGTGGACCGAAACGACGTCCGAACGCGCGAAAAGCTCGTCCAGGCCCACCCGCTCCACGCCGGCGGTGGTGGCGTCGGCCGCCTCCAGGAAGGGGCAATGCACCAGCACGCGCAGATCGAAATGACGCAGCAGGCGCGCGACGCTCCGCCCGATCGCACCGAAGGAGAGCAGGCCCACGGTGGCGCGGAAAGAACCGGGAACCGGCCGGGTATGGTCGCCCCAGCCGTGGCCCCGCCGGGCCTCCCTGGCCTTGGTCCAAAAGTGCCGCAGGCTGAGGAGAACGGTGCCGACCGTGTACTCCGCCACGGGAATGGCGTTGGCGGAGGCGGCGCTGGTGATCACGATGTCGCGCGCCCAGAAGGCCGGCGTCAGAAAATAACGCACCGAGCCCGCTCCGTAAAACACCGCCCGGAGTCGCGGGGCGGCGCGCAGGAAGGCCTCGTCCATCAGCGGCGCGCTCCAACCCGAAAAAATCAGCTCGGCCTCGGCCAGGGTCTCCGGGTGTCGGGTCCACTCCTTGAACGAAACCACCGTCTCGGAAAGATCCGTGAGACGGCCCAGTTCGGCCATCTCCTCCTCCCCGTAGATCAGCCGCTGGCTGGGCGGGTCCATCAGAAATACCGCCCGGGGACGCCCGGATCGCCAAGACCTTGATTCCCTTTCCAAAGAGACGTCGGCAGGCAGCAGGGTAGGAGTAAGAGACATAGGATCGCGTCTCGCCGCGGCGCGCAACCGGCCAGGGAGAGAACGGAAGCACCTTGACAGCAGGCCGCTTAACGCGGCCACCCCTCCGCTTACTTACCCAGTTAGCGATGCGGTCTTCGAACTGCTCCAGCGCTCCGCTGAGGCCCACGGAGCACCGCGGTTTTATTTCGACGACAGCGCCTCGCCCGGGAAGGACAAAAAAGCCCGCCAGCCGGGTAAGGGCTGGCGGGCGGGAAACGGCTCGCGGGGGATGCGCCGGACTCAGGGCCGCGTGACCTTGACGCGGAGGAAGCGGCGGGAAACCGAGTTCAACGCCACGTTGTCGGTGTAGGTCGTGGTGCCGGCCGCGGTGAAGCCGGTATAGGTCTGCGCCGGAGACCAAGGCCCGGCAAGATCGTTGCTGGCCTCGACCACGTAGGACAGGGCCGGGTCGTCGATGTGCACGAAGGTGAGTGCGAGCACGCCGCCCGGCGTGGTGGTCACGACGGACGGACCGTCGTTCGCCACCATGGGATTTTCGCCGAATGCATATTCGAGCAGGTTCGCGAGGCCGTCGCCGTCGGGATCGGCGGCATCGGCCGCCTGGCCACTGTTGGCGGTGGTGCCGAAGTGGGTCTGGCGCCAGGCCTCCAGCGGCGAAAGCGTCGGAGCGGTATTCACGATCTGGATGCCGGCGATGCCATAATTCGCGTCCACCTTGGTCGCGACCAGGGTGAAGCCCGTGCCGCTCAGGCCGGTAAACTTCACGTAGCTGCCGAGCGTCGCCGAGCCCGCGTCGGCACCCGTTCCCTCGGCCATGTAGGTCGGGAAGGCCGTCGTGTTGCCGGAGCCCATCATCTTCGCGAAGACCGGCGCGCCGCCGTTGATCGCGAGCTGGGCGGTGCGGGCGTTGTTCGCGCCGTCGGTGGCAAAATAGACATACACGTCGTAACTCGCGTAACTCAGGCCGCTGGCGGTCAGGGTGGCAGTGGCCCCGACGGCGGAACCTCCCGGGGCGATGTCCCAGTAGTTGGCGAAGAGCCGCTGCATAGGCAGGGCGGGCGTGGCGGTGAAGGCGTGCCAGGCACCGCCGACGCTGAGTTGCACAGAGGCGGACGTGGTCGCGCCGGTGCTGTCGACGAGGTTGGCGAAGGTGGTGGCGGAAGGGATGCGGTTATCCCAGTTGGCCAGGCCCACGATGCCGGCCACGTCGGTGGAGGCGAGGACGCCGGTGGTGCCGCTTTCCCGCCAGTTAAGGCTGATGCCCCGCGAGGCGGAGAGCGGGTAGGACTGGACGACCAGGGTCGCGGCATTGCTGGTATCGGTCCCGACCGCGTTGCTCGCCACCAGCCGGTATTGGCCGGCATCGGACGCCGAAACCGCCGCGAACGCGTAGCTGGAGGCGGTGGCCCCGGAGATATTCGCCCAGGTCGAGCCGCCGTCCGTGGATTTCTGCCACTGGAGGGAGGCGGCCGGGCTGGCGGTCACGCCCGCCGTCAGGGTGTAAGGCAGGCCGGCAAGGATCGTCGCCCCCACCGGGTCGGTGTTCACCGTGGGCGGCACGTTGACGTCCTCGTTCGTGAGGAGGAGCTGGAAGCCGTTGAGCGGGACGCGCCCCACGTCCGAGCCGGTGCCGGGCCCGAGCGTCCACGACACGGTGCCCGTCGCGCTCACGATGCCCTGGAAGGCGACGTAGGCCTGGGGGTTCTCCGCGGGATTGCGGCCCGCGCTGTTGTCGGTGAGCTGCGGCGCCGTGCCGAGATGGTTGTTGTTGCCCGAAAGCGTGACGGTGGCGTCGTCGTTGATCGTGGACTCGGACTCGAAGAGGTTCGTGCTCCGCTTGCCGACGGCATAGACGACGAGGGTGAACTTCTTGCCGACGAAATCGCCCAGGCCGCCAACGGTGCAGGTGATCGGCGTGGTGGTGCTGTCGGTGTAGAGCATGTCCCGCATCAGGGGGCCGGCCCCGGTGGTGGAGGATCCGAGGAAGCCCGCCGTGGTGTTGTCTTCGACTCCTCCGGCGCCGGCGGTCTGGAAGCTGAGACCGGCGAGCGTAAACCCGGCGGAATCCTTCAGCGTCGAATAGGTGGCCGAGCCCGAAGCCCCGGTGAGGCCGGTCCAGACCTCGCTGCCCTGCCCGAGATTCTGGTTGGCGCCGCTCTCCGGGATGCCCGAGGTGCGGAGGACGCCCTCGCCGGCCATGACGCCGGAGGAGGCCGTCCCGATGTCCACGTTGACCAGAGCGGGGCGGGCGCCGTCCACGACGACCAGCGAGGCGCTTTGGCTCACGCTCGCCGGGGTCTTGCCCGCGGGGCTGTCGGTCACCACCACGGTGTAGGAACCGGTGTCCGCGGAGGAAACGTTCGTGAGACTCAGGGTGGCCGAGGTCTGCCCGGGGAGGTTCACGCTGTCTTTCTGCCACTGGTAGCTCAGCACCCCGCCCGCGTTGATCGAGCTGGCCGACACCGTGAAGGAAACGTTGCTGCCGCCCGGCTTGAACAGGCTCGCCGGCGGAGTGGCGACGAGCGGGGGATAAGCGGTGCCCGACGGGGTGACGTCCACGATGGACACGCCCGCGAGGCCGCCCGCGTTGGTGCCGGTGAGCGCGTCGGCGACGGCGACGGTGAGACTCGCCCCGCTCAGGCCGGCCAGGCGCACGAAGTTGGCGTTGTAGGCCAGGCCCTGCGCCTCGGAAAGCGTGGCCGCCGGGCTCATCATGAACGCGGGTGAGGTGCCGAGGGTGCCGCCGGCCGCCTTGTAATAACGCGCGGTGTTGTCGTCGCCGTTGGCGGTGACCTTGCCCACCTGGCCCACGGCGCCGCCGGTCAGATAGACATAGACGTCGTAGGTCCCGTAGGGGATCTGGGTGAAGGTCGCCGAGGCGTTGCCGGGTGCGTTGGAAAGGCGGCGCTCGATGTAGCCGTGCAGCAGGCGGCCCGCCTCGGTCTTGGCCGAAGCCGCGCCCTGGCTGGCCAGCACGGCCCAGGTGTTGGTAGAACTCCAGGTGGCCGAAGCCGGAGTGCCCGCGCCGGTATTATCCACCAGAGCCAGCGGGGTGGCCTGGCTGGCCACGCCGTTGGTGGCGGCGGAGTTGTTCCAACTGGCCACGGGCAGGAAGCCGGCCAGGTCGCCGGAGGCCAGGAGGCCGAGATCGGTCGCGCCCCCGAAAGCATTACCGGAGGAAGCCGCGCCGACAAAGTTCAGGCTGATCGCATGCTGCGGCAGCGCGATGTCGAGCACGGTCAGGACCGCCGTCGCGCTGCTGGTGGTTGCGGAGAGGCCGCTGGCCTCGGCGGCATGGTCGGTCACAACCACGGTGTAGCTGCCGATCGCCGAGGCGGCGATATCGGCCAGGGACAACGATGTGCCCGTCTGGCCGGAAAGATCCGAACCGTCCTTTTGCCATTGATAGGTAAGCGTGCCCACGCCGGTGGCCGCGGCGACCAGGGTCACGTCGCTGCCAGCCAAAACCGTCTGGCTCGCCGGCGGAGTGGCGAACGTGGGGTTGGGATAGGTCACGGTGAGGGTGGCGCTGTCGCTGGTAGCGGAGCCCACGCTGTTCGTCGCGACCAGGCGGTAGAGCCCGTTGTCCGCATAGGCCAGGGGAGCGAAGGCGAGCGTGCTGGAGATGGCCCCGGAAAGGTCCGCCCAGGTGCCGCCGTTGTCGGTGGACTTCTGCCACTGCACGGAGGGCGCCGGGTTGCCGGACACGCTCGCGCTGAGGCTGAAGTTTTGTCCCACCGTGCCGCTGGAGCTCGCCGGCAGGGTGCCGATGGCGGGGGCCACGAGGGCGCCGCTCAGTTTGTAGATGCCCTGCCCCCCAGCGCTCGAATAGACGAAATTGGAATACTGCCCGGCGACGGCGACGCCGTTCAGCCGGATTTTGCCGGCGTCCACCAAGGCCTGGAAATCCGCCTCCTGCCACCCTTGGAGGGACAGGGAGCCGGTGCCGCCCGCGATGAAATTCACGTAGTCGTTCGTCCCGATCGTGAAGGTGCTGCTGGTGGTGGAGAACCCGGTCGAGGTGGCGATGCCCGTCTGGACCAGGGAACCGTGGGTGATGTGGATCACCGACACCGTCGCGGTCTGGTTGAGGGTCGGTGTGCCGTTCAGGGCGGTGTACTTGCCGCCCAGGAAAAAGGGAATGGCCCCGGTCACGTTCCAGGTGCCGGAGTTGAGATTGATGGTGCCGGTGCCGCCGTCGGAGCCCACCCGCCACTGGCGTTCCGCGTCCGTCAGCGCCTGGGCGGCGTCCAGGGTGTTGTTCAAGGTGCCGCCGTTCAGATTCAGAGTGCCGTTGCCGGTGCTCCCGTTGCCGATCATGAAGCGCTGCTCGCTCGAGCCGGAGGTCTGCCAGTTCACCACTGCCCCGCTGGCGATGTTGAGCACGCCGGTTCCGCCCATGCCGATGCCCCCGCCCCACTGCCCGATCTGGTTGATGTTCAGGGTGCCGCCGTTGGCGTTGAGCGTTCCGTTCGATCCCGAACCCTGCGCAACCTTGAAGTCGCTGGCGCCGATCGTGAGGGTGCCGCTGACCATCGTGATGGAGCCGGTTCCGCCGTTCCCGTTGCCGATGTAGTCGTTCTGGCTCGACGTTCCCTGGCTGCGCGGGTCCAGGGCGCTGTCCACCCCGGCGCCATCGTAGGTCTGGGCCGCGTTGAGAACGCCGCCGGCATAGGTCCAGGCGGCACGGGCGGAGGGGACCAGGGATAAGGCCGCGGCCAGCAGGGATGCAGCCAGGCGCCTCCTCCTCGCGGAGGAAACGCCAGGCGCGGAGGACCGGGCCTCTTTCAGCAGAGAGGGGCCCGGAAGGGGTAGATGCGATGAGTTCATGTGGGAGAAAAATCACGCCAGCCCTCATCGGTCCGGCGCCGATGGGCGGGCACTTGGAATAACAGGCGTCTGCGCCGGGGAATCCGGCCGGAGACCGGTTTCGTCCTGCCGGCAAAAAGCGGCGCTGAGGCGGCGCCGCGGCACTTTTCCAAACGCGGCCGCGCCCGTCGTCGGGCGCGGGCGCGGAATCAATAGACCGTCCAATAATACTGCGGGTTGTTTTTGGCGTCCGCCGGCGTCGTCACCAGGATATGGGCGTCGGCCATCAGGTAATCCACCTTGCCGTTTTTATAAAAATCCAGCCCCGGCTTGATCGTTTCCCCGCTCAGCTGCCAGCCGGCGTCGATCCCCGCCCCCGATCCCGAGGCGGCATAAAAAATCACCCCGTCATCGGTCATGGCCCCCGACACCAGGATGGTTTTGCTCAGGGGCTTCTTCATCTTCTCGATCCGCCAGGGGCCCTTGGCCTGGAAGGCCAGATTCATGCCCCAGGTCCTCGCCGCACGGGTGGGATCGCCGCCCTTGCGCGTGTCGAGCGGGTGTTTCATGAAACCCTCGGCGTCCGGGGAAACGAAGCCTCCCGGCTTGGGCATTTCCTCATAGCCCGTCTCGGTGGCGTGGATGAAGGGCACGTTGAAATACCGGATCAACTCGGCGTCCCAGCTAAAATCGTTGTACGCGGTATTGGCGCTGCCGTTGCTGTTAAGCACCAGCCGGTTGCCGCCCGGCTTGGGAAAGTAGCCTTTGTTGTCCTGCGAATAGGTATAAAACGCCTGCCCGATCTGCCGCAGGCTGCTTTGGGCCTTCGCCTGCGCGGCCTTTCTCCGGACCGCGCCGACGGTCGGAATCAGGATCGCGGCCAGGATACCGATGATCGCGATGACGGTCAGGAGTTCGATAAGCGTGAAGGCGCTCCGGAGGGCCGGGGCGGCAGGCGAGAGGGGCTTCATGGGCGGAAGACGACGAGGTTTTTGGGCTCCCGGGCGGCCTGTCGCCGTGACGGCCTGACCTGCGACCTGGAGAGGGGATTCGAGGCCCCGACACTCGTCCTGCGCTTCCCTTGGGGGCGAACGCTTCACCTGCTTACCAATTTAATCAAAGCCGCGGTCCCCCGCCCGTTAACTGAGTAAGTTTATCCCCGTTTGGCTTCGCCGCCTGTCCTCGAGTCATCTGGCCTCTCGCATGCCGCCTCCGGCGGCGGCGTCCTTCGCCTTCTCGCATGCTCTTCCTTCCTTCGCCCGCGCGGCTCTCCTCTCCTCGTTCTCGTATCCTCGGCCGGCTGCGCCCTCTGCCCTTGGTCTCGACCCTGCTCCTACCGCTCCTGGTTTCCCCGGGGCTTCGCGCCGGTGCTTCCGATCGCCTGAGCTACTCGCGACCCGCCAGCCGCTGGATGACCGAGGCGCTGCCCATCGGCGGCGGCGCCCTCGGGGCCATGGTCTTCGGCCGCACCGACGTCGAGCGCCTGCAGTTCAACCAGGACACGCTTTGGACCGGCCACGAAAAGGACACCGGCCACTACCAGGCCTTCGGCGACGTCTTCATCGCCCTGAATCACGCCGAGCCTTCCGGCTACAAACGCGAGCTCGCCCTGGACCGCGCGCTTTTCAGCGCCTCCTACCAGGCCGGCGGCGTCCGTTACAGCCGCGCGGCCTTCGCCAGCCATCCCGCCGGCGTGATCGTTTATCGATTCTCCGCCGATCGCCCCGGCGCCTATTCCGGACGCCTCTGGCTCACCGACATGCACGACGCCGCGATCACCGGCGAAAACGACCGGCTCGCCGCCGACGGGCAACTCGCGGGCGGCGGTCTCCGCTACGCCTCCCGCCTCCGTCTCTTGCACGAAGGCGGCTCGGTGCGCGTCGTCTCCGCCCGCCCGCCCGACGCCGACACCGTCCTGGCCTCCCTGCCCGAGGTGTCGAAACAGCGCCTGCCCGACGTTCACCTCGTGTTCGAGGGCTGCGACAGCATCACCCTCGTCCTCGCCGCCGACACCGACTACGTGCCCGACCGGGACCACAACTGGCGCGGCGACGCTCCCGGTCCCGTCGCCGACCGGCGCGTCGACGTCGTCACGCCCTCGTCGCTGCCCTCACTCCTCCAGGCCCACGTCGTCGACTACCGGGCCCTCTACGACCGTTTCCGACTCGACCTCGGGACGACCGAGCCGGCGCAGGCCACGCAGCCCACCGACGAGCGCCTCCGCGCCTACCAGCAGGATCGCGTTGCCGATCCGGATCTCGAGGAACTGCTGGTCAATTATGGCCGCTATCTGCTCATCGCGTCCTCCCGCCCGGGCGATCTGCCCGCCAACCTGCAGGGCGTCTGGAACGACTCCAACAACCCGCCCTGGCGCTCGGATTACCACACCAACATCAACGTCCAAATGAACTACTGGCCGGCCGAGCCTCTCAACCTCGCCGAGTGCCACCGCTCCTTCCTCGACTTCGTGGTCAGCCAGGTTCCGGTCTATCGCGAACGCACCCGGGAGCGGTATGGCCCGGAGGTCCCAGGCTGGACCCTGCGCACCGAAAGCGGCGTATTCGGGGGCGGCAGCTTCAAGTGGAACCTTCCCGGCAGCGCGTGGTATGCGCAGCACTTCTGGGAACATTATGCCTTCGGCCGCGACCTCGCCTATTTGCGCGATGTCGCCTACCCGCTCCTCAAGGAGGTCTGCCAGTTCTGGGAGAGGCAGCTCGTCCGTCGTCCCGACGGCTCGGTCGTCACTCCCGCTGGCTGGTCGCCCGAGCACGGCCCCGAAGAAGAGGCCATCGCCTACGACGTGCAGCTCGTGCACGATCTCTTCACCCATTACCTGGAAGCCGCCGTAGTGCTGGACGCGGACGCCGATTTTCGCGCACGTATCGCCGACCTTCGCGGCCGCCTGCCCGCGCCCAAAGTCGGCCGCTGGGGTCAGCTCCAGGAATGGGAAACGGATCGCGACGACCCGAAGGACACCCACCGCCATGTCTCCCACCTCTTCGCGCTCCATCCCGGCAGCCAGATCACGGCCGGGACCGCGCCCGCCCTCTTCCAGGCGTCCCGCGTCTCGCTCGAGGCCCGGGGCGACGGCGGCACCGGCTGGAGCAAGGCCTGGAAGATCAACTTCTGGGCCCGCCTCGGCGAGGGCGACCGCGCCTATTCGCTCCTCCGCGCCCTCCTTACTCCGACGACCGCGACCAAGATCGAGATGAAAAACTCCGGCGGCGTGTATGCAAATCTCCTCGACGCGCATCCGCCCTTCCAGATCGACGGCAATCTCGGCGCTGCCGCCGGTGTCGCCGAGATGCTCCTTCAGTCCCAGGCCGGCGAGCTCGTCCTCCTGCCCGCCCTGCCCCTCGCCTGGCCCTCCGGGTCGGTTTCGGGCCTGCGCGCCCGCGGGGGTTTCGAGGTGGATATGGTCTGGGCGGACCGGCGGCTCCTGTCCGCCGTCATCCGCTCCCAGACCAGCCAGGCTTGCCGCATCCGTTACGGCGGGCGCCAGGCGGGGCTGTCCGTCCCCGCCGGCGGTTTCGTCCGGCTCGACGGCCAGCTTGCGGCCGGCCGCCCCTGAGACAGGGCGCAACCGCGGGGCATGCCGACCTCGAATCGGCACGGACGGGCCGCCGGGCCGTCCGTTGCGTTCGCGGCGGCCCCCGGCCCTCCCGCCCTTCGGCCTCGCGGTGAAGGCTCCGCCTCCCTGCGGGCCGCGTTTCCGGCTTAGGCGCTGTCTTCGAAATAGACCGGTGCTCCGTGGTCGGGAAACCAGGCT
>CBINGR010000033.1:0-51636 GCA_966250295.1 uncultured Akkermansia sp.
CCACCCGCAGGGCTTCAGCAGAGCGCTGGATTATTTCGAAGACAGCGCCTAAACGTCAGGCCTCCCCTGCCTCACCCTTCCCCGGCCCGCGTCCCGCCGACGCGGGCTTTTTTGCGGATCGATTTTAATCTCGGTCACGCGGCCATCGCATCCGATTCCTGTCCGTTTTCCCTCCAATACCGCCATCTTCGGCATCCCCGTTTTGCTTTCGCCACCAGGTGCCTCGAAAGCCCGGTTTTCCCGGGAAAAGACCTGCAAACCGATGACGACAGACTTAGCCTGTCTCCATGTTCAAATCGCACCGCCCCTGGCTGTTTGCCCTCGCCCTCGTACTCCTTGCCACCGCCGCGGTCGTTTTTTCGCCGCGCTCCGCCAACCCTCCTCCCGCGCTCGCCACCGGGCCTGCCGCGCTCCCCTCGCACCCGTCCTCGCCCGTCCCCCCTCCGCTCCCTGCGCCCGATCCGGTCGTCCTCGCCGGCGCCCCGGCCGCCCCCCGCACCAAGTCGGCTGACCTTAACGCCGCTTTGCTCGCCTGGGCCGAACGCTACCTCGCCGCCCCCGCCTCCGATCGCCCCGCCCTGCTCGCGGAGGGCCTCGCGCTCGCCCGCGAGCGCCGCCCGCTCCTCGCCGAGCTCATCCGCACCGATCCCGAGGCGGCGCTCGCCGCCGCCTTCCCGCGTGCCCTGCGCGCCCAACTGCCCACCGCGCTTCTCGCCGAGTTGGAGCAGTTGGTCTCGGCCCGCGCCGAGCTCTCCGTCATCCACACCTGTTTCCATCCGCCCGGCTCCGCCCACGACCCCGCCGACGACCTTTACCGCGCCACCGTGATCGACGGCCGCGAATACCGCGTCCACGTCTACGGCTCCCGCCTGGGGGACGCCTCCCTGCCCGCGACCTCCCTTATCGGCATCGCGCTCGACGGCCATATCGCCGCCAGCGATTCCCGTCTCCGCATCCTGGACGCGGGCGAGCCGCTTCCCTCCGGCGTCTCCGCCCCCACCTCCGGGGAAATCGCCGTCGAGGCCGACGGAGCGGTCACCGTCCTCCCTGCCCCCGACGCGCTTCCGTCCTTCGCCGCCGCGTTGACGGCCTCCGAACAAAATCCGGTCGTCCAGGAAGCCGATGGCGGCGCCGGTTCCAGCACCGTCACCGGCCGGCCCGCCCAAACCTGGACCCACGGCGCCAAGGCCCTCCTGGTCATCCGCGTCGATTTCACGGACCTGCCCGGCACCCCGATCAACAAGTTCGACGGCAACGCCCAAATCACCCCGGCCTACATCGAAAATGTCGTCAACGGCGCGGGGGGCGTCCGCGCCTTCCTCCAGGCCAACAGCTACGGCAAAACGGACATCGCCTTCGATTCCGCCACGGACGTCACCCCGGTCCTGCGCCTGCCCCAGCAGGCCTCCTATTACGCCACCGGTGACAGCTCCGGCGCCTTCAACGCCCTCCTTCACTCCGATGCGCGTGACGCGGCTACGACCGCCGGCTTCTCCGTCTTCGCCTACGATCGCGTCGCGGTGGTCTTCTCCAACCTGGGCTCGCTCAGCGGGTCCCAGATCACCTACGCCGGCCTGGCCACGGTCATAGGCTCCAATCTTTGGGTGAACGGCGAGTTCGACCTCCGCGTCGTCGGCCATGAACTCGGCCACAACTACGGCCTGCGCCACGCCAATCTCTGGAAAGCCACGGGCGGCAACCCCGTCTCGCTCGAGGGCGACAATCCCTCCACCGAGGTGGACGAACGCTCCATCGACTACGGCGATCCCTTCGATCTCATGGGCGACGGCGACTTTTTCGAGAACGACTTCAGCCATTGGAACAAGAGCCTGCTCCAATGGATCCCCGATTCCGCCGTCACCCTCGCCGCCGTCTCGGGCACCTACCGTGTCCACCGTTTCGACGCTTCCGCCGCCGATCTCGCCGCCCCGCGCGCCCTCAAGATCGTGCGCGACACCACCCGCGACTACTGGATCGGCTACCGTCGCGGCACTTCCAGCCCCGCGGCGGACAACGGCGCGTATGTACTTTGGGGATACAATACCGCCACCCAGGGCAATCTGCTCGACCTCGTCACCCCGGGCACGAGCGCCGCCGACGCCCCGCTTCCGCTCAATACCACCTTCAACGACTCCGCCGCCGGCATCTCCCTCCGTCCCGTCGCCCAGGGCGGCTCCGGCCCCGACGAGTGGCTCGACGTAGAGGTCACCCTCCTGCCGCGCATCCAATGGACCTCCGCCAACTATGTCGTGAACGAGCAAGGCGCCGCCGCCGTGCTCGCCGTCACCCGTTCCGCCAACGCCACCGGCAACGTCACCGTCTCCTACGCCACCGCCCCCGGCACCGCCACCGCCGGCACCGACTACACCCACAGCACCGGCACCCTTTCCTGGCCCGACGGCGACAGTTCCACCCGGACCATCACCGTTCCGCTCGCTGCCGACGCCCTCGTCGAGGGCACGGAGACCTTCACCGTGACGCTGTCATCCCCCTCCGGAGGCATCGTGGTGGAACCGGCCACCACCACCGTGACCATCGCCGACCCCGGCGCGCGCGATCCTGCCTTCGCCGCCAATTTCATCAACAGCTCCGTCTACCGTTCCCTGCCCCGGCCGAACGGCTCCATCCTGATCGCCGGCACTTTCACCCAGCTTCAGGCGACCAACTTCACTCTCTATAACTACGGGCGCATCGCCCGCCTGACCTCCTCAGGCGCCATCGACCTCGACTTCAACCCGGGCACCGGCGCGAACAATGCCGTCTACGCCCTCGCCTGCCAGCCGGACGGAAAGATCCTCATCGGCGGCAGCTTCACCTCCTTCAATGGCACCGTGCGCAACCGTATCGCTCGGCTGAATACGGACGGCTCCCTCGACCTCTCCTTCAACCCGGGCACCGGCGCCGACGACACCATCTACGACATCCTCGTGCAGCCCGACGGGAAGATTCTCGTGGGCGGCGCCTTCGACAACTACGACGGCACCGCCCGCAACGGCCTCGTCCGTCTGCTCCCCAGCGGTGCCCGCGACCCGTCCTTCGCCGATTTCACCGGGCCGGTCGTCTTCTTTATCCGCACTCTCGCCCTGCAGCCCGATGGAAAGATCCTCGTCGGCGGCGCCTTCCGTCACACGAGCGGCGGCCTGCGCGCCGGCCTGAAGCGGCTGAGCTCCACCGGATCGGCCGACACCGCCTTCACCGGCCTCGTGGCGGGCGCCAGCGCCGCCTTCGACCCGGCCTTCCTCGGCACCGTAAACCAGGTCGCCGTCCTGCCCGACGGACGCCTCCTCGTCGCCGGCGACTTCAGCCAGTTCAACGGCGAGGCCCGCGCCGGCGTCGCCCGGCTCACCACCACCGGCGCGCTCGACACCGGTTTCGCCCCCGCGCTCAACAACCCCGCCTACGCGCTCCTCCCCCTCCCCGACGGCCGCGTCCTCCTCGGCGGCGATTTCACAAGCGTCAACGTCGGCACCGCCACGCGCATCGCCAGCATCCTTCCCGACGGTTCGCTGGACACCGCCTTCGCCGCCGCGGGCGGCCACGGCTCGACCGTGCGGAACCTCTCCCTCCAGCCCGACGGCAACGTGCTGCTCGGGGGCAGCTTCGATTCCTTCCAGGGGGCGACGCCTGGCCGCCCCATCTGGCGCCTAGTCCCCGGCCTCGCCGGCACCCCGGGCACGCTCCAATTCGCCGCCGATGCCTACCCGGCCGTCGAAGGCACCTCGGTCACGCTCAGCGTCACCCGCAGCGGCGGCTCGCTCGGCGCGCTCACCGTCGGCTACGCCGCCGTCGCCGACACCGCCGCGGCTGGCGCCGATTTCACCGCCACCTCCGGAG
The DNA here is from genome assembly GCA_966250295.1 of uncultured Akkermansia sp. GTDB lineage: Bacteria > Verrucomicrobiota > Verrucomicrobiia > Opitutales > Opitutaceae > IMCC26134_A. The sequence continues at coordinate 3,835 of CBINGR010000033.1, forward strand.
CGCTCAGCTGGGCAGACGGCGACACCGCCGCCAAGACGATCGTCGTGCCGGTTGCGGCCGACGCCTCCGCCGATACCCCCGAGTCCTTCGTCGTCAATCTCGGCGCCCCCCTCATCGGCGGCGCGCTCCTCGGCGACCGCCAGCAAGCCACCGTCACCCTCTCCACCGCGTTCGCCGCCTGGCAGGCCGGCCACTTCACCCCCGCCGAGCTCGCCGACACCGCCCTCAGCGGCGACGACGCCGATCCGGATGGAGACGGCCTGAGCAACCTCGCCGAGTTTGCCCTCGGTCGGGATCCGCGCTCGCCCGATGCCGCCGCCGCGACCTCCATCGCGATCCAAAACGTGTCGGGCACGGACTACCTCACCCTCACCTTCCGGCGTCGCGCGCCCGCCCTCGACCTCGTCTACGCGGTGCAAAGCAGCGGCGAGGTCGCCGGCGCCTGGAGCACCGACGCCGTCCAGGTCGGTGCCGCCATCGATAATGGCGACGGCACCGAGACCGTAACCTACCGGGATTCCACGCCCGCGGGCTCCGCCTCCCGCCGCTTCCTCCGCGTACTCGTCACCCGCACGCCCTGAGGCTGCCAAACCTCTGTAGGCCCGACCGCTGGTCGGGCTTTCCCGCCGCCACCTTCGGGGCCGCGTTTTCCGCACTTGCCGGGCGCCGCTTGGCCGTGCGCGATGGACCCTTTATCATGACCAACGCTGTCTCCTCCTCCCCCGAGCTCTGCCCCTGCGGCTCCGGCAAACCCTTCGACGCCTGCTGCGGCCCGATCCTCGGCGGCGCCTCCGCTGCCACGCCCGAGGCCCTGATGCGCTCCCGTTTCACCGCCTACGCGAAGCGCAGCTACCTCCACCTCCGCCGTTCGCTCAGCAAGGAGCAACAGGCCGATTTCAGCGAAAAAGACGCCCGCGAATGGGCCGAATCCTCCGAGTGGCTCGGCCTCGAAGTCACCGCCACCGAGGGCGGCGGCCCCGACGACCAGGAGGGTACGGTGGACTTCGTCGCCCGTTTTCGCACCGCCGGCGAGGAGCGCAAGCACGTGGAAAAGGCCCGTTTCATCCGAGAGGAGGGTCGCTGGGTTTACGCCGGCCAGGTCGTGTCCAAGGCCGAGCCCGTGCGCCGCGAAGCCCCCAAGGTCGGTCGCAACGATCCCTGCCCCTGCGGCTCCGGCAAAAAGTACAAGAAGTGCCACGGCGCCTGAGGCAGGCCAAGCCTCCCGCCTCTTTCGTTTCGCCCGCCCGGCACTCCGCCCGGGCGGGCTTTTTGCGTCACCGTGTCGCGCCTCGACGGCCCCTGAACGACGACGGAACCCCGGCCCGCGGCGCGGCATTCTTTCCCTTCTCCTCCCGGCCTCGGCCCCGCTAGCCTCCAAACCCGCTCCCCACCGCGCCATGGCTTCCCTCCCCCGCGACCTTTTCCTCGGCACCGATTCCGGCGCCACCACCTCCAAGACCGGCGCCGTCTTCGCCGACGGCTCGCCCGTCTCGCTCAAGCTCCGCCAGAGCTCGACCAACTCGCAGCTCGGCACCGCCGCCGTCGTCGCCGGCTGGATCGAGGGCGCAAAGGGCTTTCTCGGGGACAACGGCCTGTCCTGGGATCGCGTCGCCGCCGTCGGCCTGGCCCTGCCCGGCCCCTACCGCAGCTATGGCGTGCTGGAAAAATCCGCCAACCTGCCCGAGAGCTTCGCCGGCTGGAATTTTCACGCCGACTACGCCGCCGCGCTTGCGGCCGCCGCTGGCCGGCCCATCCCGCTGCACGTGGGCAACGACGGCGACCTCGGCGGCGTCGGCGAGGCCGCCCGCGTGCGGGGCGACAGCAGGGCCACCGTGTTGATGCTCGCGCCCGGCTCCGGCCTCGGCGCCGCGTTCATCGACGCGGGCGGTCTGCCCCTCTCCGGCGACCATCTCGCCGGCATGGAGGCGGGGCACATGCCCGTGCCGCTGCACCTGCTCGGGGCCGGCCTGGAAAAAGTCCCCGCCTTCAGCTGCGGTTGCGGCCGCGACTGGGCTTGCATCGAGGCCTACTCGACGATCTCCGGCCTGCCCCAATACCTCGCACACCTGCTGCCGCGACATCCCGGCCACGAGCTCGCCGCCTCGACCGACACGCCGAGACACCAGGCGCTCTCGCTGCGCGGCCGGGCCCAGAAAGGCGACTCGCTGGCGCTGGAGATCTTCGATCTGCAGGCCCGCGCCCTCGGTCTCCACGTGGCCAACCTGTGCATGGCGCTGGACCCCGGCATCGTGGTGATCGGCGGCGGCCTCATCGACCCCGAAAGCACCACGCCGGAATTTCGCCGACGTTATCTCGACGGCATCCGCGCCGCCGCCCTGCCCTATCTCTTCCCGAAACAACGCGAGAAACTCCGGATCGTGCCCGCCACGCTCGGCGAACTCTCGCAGGCCATCGGCGCGGCGCTGGTGGCGCTGTATTCGCAAACGGCCTGAATGATGTAGGCCCGGCCGCTGGCCGGGCTCCGAAAAAAAGCCCGGCCAGCGGCCGGGCCTACATTTCTCCCTTCGCGCTCCTTCGCGTCTTCGCGTTAAAACTCACCACTCCGGCAGATGCGGGGCGAGGGCGGTGCGGAGGTGCTCGATCAGCGCGGGGTCGTCCTTCGCGGGATAGTCGTCCGGCACGCGCAATACGACGATGGGCAGGCCGGCGCACTCCTCGGGGAATTTTTCCCGGATGGCGTCGGCGTGCTTGCGCTCCATGCAGAACACCACGTCGGCCCAGCCAAGATGGCAGGCGGTGACTTTTATCCGCGCGCCCGCCGCCGTGCCCGCCGAGCGCGCATCGTAGCGCGGATGGCCTTTGAACAATCCCTCGGCCGTCGGGCTTCGCCACTGGTTACGCGAGCAGAGGAAGAGGAGTTTTAGGCGAGGCATCGGATCGGATTTTAACGCAAAGACGCCAAGCCGTGCACACAAAGGCCGTAAAGAAAGACAGGAGCAACAGAAGCGAACCTGCCTCAGGCTTTGCGATGTTTGCGAAGTCTCCGCGACCTTGCGTCAAAATCCGTTTTCCGCTCAGCGATCCAGCAACCAGCCGGCGAGAGGGCCCTGGAAAAAACCGAAGGCCACGCTGGCGGCTGCAAGCAGGCCGAGCGCAATGCCGGCCGGCAGCGAAACCGGAGTGGCCGCGGGAGCGGCGGGTTCGGTCTCGCCGGCCGGCAACGGCGGACGCCAGGCGCTGAAGAAGGCGGCCTTGATCCAGCCGAAATAGTAGTAGATCGAGACGACCACGCCGAGGATAGCGATGCCGAGGAGGCAGAAAAGGCCGGCCTTGTAGGCGGCGACGAAGACCAGGAGCTTGCCCATGAACCCGGCCAGCGGCGGGATGCCGGCCAGTGAGCCGAGGCCGATGGCGAGGATCCCCGCAAGCCAGGGCCGCGTTTTCGCCAGGTCCGAATAGTGTTCGAGATCCTGGTCGGCGTCGTCGGTGCCAGCGACGTGGGTCATCACGCCGAACACGGCAAAGGAGGCCAGCAGGTAGGCGAAGAGATAGAAATAGATAGCTCCCACGGCCTGCGGGACGGTCTGCGCCGCGACCACGCCGAGGAGCAGGTAGCCGGCGTGCGAGACGCCGGAGAGGCCCAGGAGGCGCTTGACGTTGTGCTGGGTGAGCGCGGCCAGATTGCCGAAGAGGATGGTCGCGCCGGCCATGACCGAGAGTACGGTGGTGACCAGGGTCGCATAGGGCGCGAATACGCGGATGAGGCCGAGCAACACCGCAAAACCCGCCGCCTTGGAAGCGACGGCCAGGAACGCGGTGACCGGGGTGGGCGCGCCCTGGTAAACGTCCGGAATCCAGATCTGGAAGGGAACCGCGCCGATCTTGAAGGCGACGCCGGCGAGCACCAGGACAATGCCGAGGGAAGCGAGAAAATCCCCCGGGTTGGCGGCGAGAAACTGATGCACGCCCTGATAGCTCATCGGCTCGGCCGAGGCGCCGAGGGCGGCCGGATTGCCGGCCACTCCGTAGAGTAGGACGATACCGAAAAGCAGCAGGGCGGAGCTGAGCGCACCGGTGACGAGGTACTTGAGGCCGGCCTCGAGCGAGAGGGGGTTCGTGCGAGTGTAGCTGACCAGGATGTAGAATCCGACCGTGATCGTCTCGAGTGCCACGAAGAGGAGGACGAAGTTCGCCGCCTGGGCGAGCAGCATCATCGCGGCGGTGACCACGAGCACGATGTGGAAAAACTCGATCTTCGGCATCTTCTGCTTCGCGAGGGCGACGACACCGAGCAGGCTCACGAGCACGGAGCTGGCGAGGAAGAAGGCGCGGAGGAACTGGCCGCTCTCGGAGTGGCGCAGGAGGCCGTTGAAGGTCGTCTCGCCGAGGTAGGCCGGTTTGAAGTTGAGCAGCAGGCCGGCGAGGAGGCCCAGCTGGCCGACGATCGCGATGGAGGGGATCAGGGCGTGCTTCCTTTTCGGAAAAACGATCTCGAGGACGAGGAGGAGCAGCGCGAGGACGCCGAGGCCGATCTCGGGGGCGATGGTGGCCCACCGGTTGTCGGCGGCGGCGGCTTGGAGTTGTTCGATGGTCATTGGGCCGGAAAGTCGGAAGGAGGAATCGGATTTTAACCGCGAAGATCGCGAAGGGACGCGAAGGAAGAAACGGTCAGGTGAACGAATAGTTTGAGCTTCGCGTTTCTTTGCGTCCTTAGCGGTTACATCATTTCTGATACAGGGCGGAGACGGCGGTGTTGACGCCTTCGGAGACGCTCTTCGGCCAGAAGCCCACGAAGAGCAAGGCGGCCAGCAGGACCAGGGCGGGAATTTTTTCGCAGAGGCAGAGGTCGGTCGGGACCTTCTCGGCGGAAACCTTGGCGAAGGCGGGCGAAACCTCGCCGAAGAAGACCTTGGCGACGGAGCGCAGGCCGTAGATGGCGGAGATGATCACGCCCGCGACGGCGAGGGCGGTGTAGGCGGCGGAGAACTTCCAGGCCCCGACGAAAATCGCGAGTTCGCCCCAGAAATTCGCGAGCCCGGGAAGACCGATGCTGGCCATGGTCGCGGCGACGAAGAAGGCCGCGAGGACGGGGGCCTTTTGCGCAAGGCCGCCCATGTCGTCCATGTCGAAGGTCTGGGTGCGGTGGTAGATGCTGGTCGAAAGGAGGAACAGCAGCGCGACCGAGAAGCCGTGGGCAACCATCATGAGGACGACGCCGCCGATGCCGGCGACGTTGAAGGCCGCGATGCCGAGGAAGGCGTAGCCCATGTGCATGACCGAGCTGTAACCGATCATCTGCTTGAGGTCGCGCTGGGCGATGGTGACGAAACCGAGGTAGAGCACGTTGCCGGCCACCGCGAAGAGGGCGAGCAGGCCCGCCCAGTGCGCGACCCCCTGGGGCAGCAACGGCGCCGCGATCTGCACCAGTCCGTAGAGGCCGAATTTCTTCAGCACGCCGGCATGGAGCATCGAAGCCGAGCTGGGCGCGGCGCCATAACCGAGCGGCGCCCAGGTATGGAAGGGGAAGAGGGAAACCAGGATGCCGAAGCCGACAAGCAGAAGACCGAAGATGGTCTGCTGGTCGGCGCCGTTGATCGCGCCCTCGGCCACGACCTGCCGCAGCGCGATCAGGTCGAAACTTTCCGCGCCGCTCTTAAAATAGAGCGCGATGAGGCCGATCAGGGAGAGCATCGCGCCGAGGGTGAGATAGACGGTGAGTTTCATCGCGGCATAACCGCGGTCGCGCCCGCCCCAGATGCCGACCATGATGAAGGTCGGGATGAGCGCGAGTTCGTGGAAGAAGTAGAAAAAGAACACATCCACGCTGGCGAAAACGCCCATGAGGCCGGCCTGCATGACGAGGAGAAGCCCGAGGTAAAGACCGTGGCGCTCGGCCTTGGCCTGGATGGCGTAAAGCCCGGCGGCGAGGCCGACGACGCCTGCCAGGACAAAGAGCGGCAGCGAGATGCCGTTGAGGCCGAGCTTGAGGCTGATCGCGAGGACCGCCTTCAGGCCGGTGTCGTATTCGGTGCGAAACGCGTAACCCTGCTGGAGATCGGCGGAGGAGAACTGGCTCCAGAGATAAAGCGCGACGAGCGCCGGGACCGCGAAGCCAAGGCCGGCGACAACCTTGCGGGAGGCGGCAGACATCGGGACCAGAAGCACGAGCGCGGCAGCCAGAGGCGTCGCGATGGAGAGGAGAAGAAGGTCGGGCACGGCGGGACGGAAAATTTACGAGTTACGATTTTGCGAAGGACGATTGCCCGAATCAGCGGGTCGCGAGGAACCAGAGGACGACGGAACCGCCCAGGAACCAGTAAACGTAGGCGTGAAGGCTGCCGGTATGGAGAGCCCGGGCGGCGAGGCCGACGAGGCCGGTCAGACCGGCGGCGCCGCGCACGATCACGCCGGAGATGCCGATCAGGTCGACGTAGTTGAGCAATAGGGCGAAGCGCTGCTGCACTTTGGCCACGTAGGCATCGTAGGCGGCGTCGAAGGAGCTTTGCAGGCCGGCGAGGGCGGCGAAAGCGCCGGGCGCTTTCGTGGCGAGAGTATCCTCGGCGGCGGGCTGATAGTAGAGATAAGCAACGCCGGCGCCGACAATCATGACGATAAGCGACACCGCCAGGATGGTCACGTGGTCACCGTCATGCGGATGGGCGATCTGCTTGAAGACGCCATCGAAATGGCCGCCGTAAATGGCCTCGTAGCCGCCGATCACCGAAAGGAGGGCGAGGACGATGAGCGGAACCGTCATGCTGAGGCCGCCTTCATGGGCATGGGAGGCATCCTCGGAACGGGGCGTGCCCAGGAACACCAGCTTCCACATGCGTACCATATAAAAGGCGGTGAGCACAGCAGTGAGGCCGAGGACGGCGAACACGAGTATGTTGTTCTTCAACGCGAGGTAGAGGATCGCGTCTTTCGAGAAGAAGCCGGCCAGCCCGGGGCAACCGATGATCGCGAGCACGCCGATCGTAAAGGTGACGAACGTGAGCGGCATTTTCTTCGCGAGGCCGCCCATCTTGAAGATATCCTGCTCATGATGGCAGCCGTGGATGACGGAGCCGGAACCGAGGAACATGAGCGCCTTGAAGAAGGCGTGGGTCGTGAGATGGAACATCGCGGCGCCGAGACCGGCGGCGAGGATGGTCGGGTGGGCTTCGATCTCGCCATGGGCCACCCGGAGCGAACCGAGGCCGAAGGCAGCGACCATGTAGCCGAGCTGGGAGAGCGTGGAGTAGGCCAGGACCTTCTTGATATCGCGCTGGGTGACGGCGCAGAGCGCGGCATAGAGCGCGGTGGCGGCGCCGACCCACATGACGATCGTCAGGGCCTGCGGCGCGTGGACGAAGAGCGGCTCGATGCGGCAGAGCATGAAGATGCCGGCGGCGACCATCGTGGCGGCGTGGATCAAGGCCGAGACCGGAGTGGGGCCCTCCATCGCATCGGGGAGCCAGACATGAAGGGGCATCTGGGCGGACTTGCCGACCGCGCCGCAGAACAGAAGCAGCGGGATGAGATTATGAACCGCCATCTGGCCGGAGGCGGAGAGCGTGGCGAGCTCGGTCAGGTTGACCGTGCCGTGGAAATGAAAACAAAGCAGGATGCCGCAAAGGAAGCCGAAGTCGCCCACCCGGTTGGCGATGAAGGCCTTCTTCGCGGCGGCGGCCGCGCTCGGACGAAAATGGTAGTGGTTGATCAGCACGTAGGAACCGAGGCCCACCAATTCCCAGAAGATGAACATCATGAAGAGATTGTCGGCAAAAACGATGCCGATCATGGCGAACATGAAGAGCGAGAGCCCTCCGAAATAGCGGGCCTTGGCGGAGTCGTCGTCCATGTAGCCGAGCGAAAAGACATGCACGCAGAGGCCGATGACCGCGACGATGCTCAGCATCAGGGCGGAGAGGTCGTCGAATTTGATGCCGAGGGAGAGCGTGAAGTCGCCCAGCTTGAGCCAGTCGGCGGACGCGTTGAAACGCGCTCCGGAGAAGGCAAGCCCCAGGCCGGTAAGAGCGACGAACGCGGCGGCGAAGGTGGAGATGAGCGAGGCGAGATTGCCCTGGCGCCTGAGCAAGAGCGCGATGAGCGCGGCAAACACCAGCGGGGCGACCAAGGTCACCGCGGCTACCGTGAGGACGGGAAAACCAAAGAGGGTGGTATCCATGTGGATCAGTTCTTGAGCGCGTTGAGCTCCTCGACCTGGACGGTCTGGCGGCGGCGGAAGAGAGCGACGATGATGGCGAGGCCGACCGCGACCTCGGCGGCGGCGACGGTGAGGATGAAAAACACGAAGACGTTGCCCTCGAGCACGCCGTTGTAGCGCGAGAAGGCCACGAGGGCCACGGTGCTGGCGACGAGCATGAGCTCGAGGCACATGTAGATCACCAGGGTATTCTTCCGCAGGAGGACGCCGAAGAAGCCGATGGCGAAGAGCACGGCACTCAGATAAAGGTAGGCGTTGAGCGAGACAGCGAGGGCCCCGTCGAGGGCGGCAAGCGGAAGGGCGGGCATAGCAGGGAAAAGGGAGGCGGCAGCGAGGCTCATTTCACGTCCTCCAGACCCTCGAAGCGTTTGCTGAGGACGATGACGCCGAGCATCGCGATCAGGAGCAGGAAACCGACGATCTGCACGGGGAGGAGGTAGACGGTGAAGAGCTGTTCGGCGTAAGCGCGGAGACTGTTGCCGACCACCGCGACATCGGGCTTGGTCTCGATCTGGCCCCGCGAGGCGAAACCCACCAGGCCGGTGACGAGCAGGCCGGCGGCGGCGACTCCGGCGGCGACGGTGGACTTGGTGAACTTCTTCCGGTCGCCGCCCTGCATGTCGAGCAGCATGATGATGAAGAGGAAGAGCGCGACGACCGCTCCGGCGTAAACCAGCACGAGGAGCACGGCCAGGAGGAAGGCGTCGAGGAGGACGAAGAGCCCGGCCACACCGACGAGGCTCAGGAGGAGGCACATCGCGGAGGCGACGGCGTTCTTGTTGAACACCACGCCGAGGGCGCAGGCCACGGTGAAGATCGCGAAGATATGGAAGAGGACGTCGGACATCGCTGGAGAATTTTATTTTTGAACCACGGAGAACACGGAGGACACGGAGAGGAAGAAAGGCAGAGAAATCGGAACGTTGTATCCCCTGATTGTGCTCCGTGACTCTCCGTGTTCTCCGTGGTTAATTTAAGACTGGATTCTCAGTGGTGGGAACCGTGGGCGGCGGCTTCCTCGGCAGCCTTTTTCTTGTCCCACTTGAAGTGGGCGTCGGGGAGCGTGCCGCCCAGCTCGTAGAGCTTCTTCTTGTCATGCACCATCTCCTCCCGGGTGAGGCCGGTGAGAGAGAACTTGTTCTGGAGGAAAATCGCCTCCTCGGGACAAACCTCCTGGCACAGGCCGCAATAAATGCAGCGGAGCATGTCGATCTTGAACTCTTTCGGGCGCTTTTCGACGTGGGCGGTGGGCTCCTCGGCGGGAATCTCGCCCGGGGTGATGCGGATGGCCTTGGGCGGGCAGACGAATTCGCAGAGCTGGCAGGAGACGCACTTCTCGCGGCCGTGCGGGTCGTAGACCAGCGTGGGGGCGCCGCGGTAGCCGACGGGGATTTCCGGACGTACCTCGGGATACTCGAGGGTTTCGGCGGGCTGCACCATGCGCTTGAACGTGGTCTTCAGCCCGGCGGCGATGTTGGGCAGGTAGGTGCGCTCGAGAAGGCTGAGCGGTTTGCGTTCGACGGTGACGACGGCCATGGCGCGGAAAATTTATGATTTACGATGAATGATTTATGATTGGGCCGGAGGTGGAATCACAGGCTCAGCGGGTCTCGAGCCACGCGATGACGAGCGCGTAGACGATGAGGTTGGCGATGGAGAGGGGCAGAAGCTTCTGCCAGCCGAGCTTCATCACCTGGTCGTAGCGGAAACGGGGGAGCGTCCAGCGCACCCACATGAAGAAAAAGATGAAGAAACCGACCTTGCCGAGGAAGAGGGCGATGGCGATCAGGCCCATGAGGAGGGGCTTGTCGGCGAGCCCGAGCCAGTTGGCGACATCGGCCAGGGGCACCCAGGGCAGCGGGTTCCAGCCGCCGAGGAAAAGGAGACAGAAGATACCGGAGCCGACGATCATGTGGGCATACTCCGCGACGAAGAAGAGCGACCACTTGAAGGCGCCGTACTCGGTGTGGAAACCGCCGACGAGGTCGGCCTCGGACTCGGGCATGTCGAAGGGCTGGCGGTTCGTCTCGGCGAAGAGCGCGACGAGGAACACGAAAGCCGAAACGGGCATGAGGAACACATACCACATGCCGCCCCAGAAGCCGGGCTGGCTCTGGCTCTGCACGACGTCGAAGAGGCTGAGCGTGCCCTGGCCGCCGGGAGCGTTGACCCAGAGGAAAACCGGCAGCACGGACAGGGTCATGGACAGCTCGTAGGAGATGAGTTGGGCGGAGGCGCGGACACCGCCGAGAAAGGGGTACTTCGAGTTGGAGGCCCAGCCGGCGAGGATGAGCGAGTAGACGCCGAGGGAACCGAGGGCGAAAACCGCGAGCAGGCCGACATCGACGTGGGTAAGGGCGATGGGAACGAGCTTGCCCGCCGCGTCGAAGTAGGCGCCGAAGGGCACGAAGGCCACGGTCGAAAGCGCCGGGATCATCGAGAGGATCGGGGCGAGCACGAAGTAGAACTTGTTCACGTGCCCGGGGATCGGGTCTTCCTTGAAGGTGAATTTACCGCCGTCGGCCGCCAGTTGGAAGAGGCCGAGTTTCTGGAAAATCCTGATGCCGGGAATCCAGGTCAGGAAGGGCGCGATGGTGCGATTGGGGCCGGGGCGGCCCTGGATCCATGCGGAGATCTTGCGCTCGGCCATGGAACAGGCGGCGGCGAGCGGAAAGAGCACGAGGATCACCGCCGTGCCCTGGAGGAGCAGGCGGAGGAGATGCGGAAGCTCGAAGTAGGAGTCGAACATCGGAAGGTGAGAGTCGGAGATCGGTCGGATCAGTCAGATTAGTTGGATCGGTCAGATCGGTATAATCAGGCGGTGACTGCCGGTTTGTAGTGGAGGGTTTCGCCCTCGACGAAGGGGAGGCCGGCCCACGGCGTGGCGTCGAGGAGGAGACCGGTGTCGGGGATGTTCTTGTAGAGCATCGTCGCGAGTGCGGGCACCGCGGCGGCGATGGCGGGCCAGAGGCCGTGGACATCGGAGGCGGGCGCGGGAGCGCCGGCGGCGGCGAGGAGCCGGGCAAGGACCACCAGGTCGTTCGCGGCGGCGCGCGGGCCGGGGACGGCGGCGGCGAATTTCTGGATGCGGAACTGCTGGTTCACGAAGGTGCCGGCCTTCTCGAAGGCGTGGAGCGTCGGGATGACGACCTTGGCGGCGGCGCTGGTGGCGTTGGCGTGGGTGCCCAGGTAAATAACGGCGACCTTGGCCAGCTGCGCGGGCGTGAGCCCGGCGGCGACGAGATCTTCGGCGTGGGAGATCACCGTCCGGACCTTGCCGGCATCGATGTCGGCGCCGAGCGCGGTAAGCTGGGCGCCGGGGAGCGTGGAAATGAGCCCGGTGACGAGCGCACCGCGGACGTTGGGGTTGCGGTCGGCGGAAATGAGCAGCTTGTCGCCCTGGGCGGTGCGGGCGACGAGCGAGGCCTTCGCGCCGAGCTGGTCGGCGAGCTTCTTGAGCAGAAACTGCTCCTCCACCGAGGCGCGGCCGGAGCCAACGACGGCGACGGAACCGGCCTTGAACAGCGCGGCGGCGGCGTTGATCGCAATGTCGAACGCGGAATCGGCGCCATCCACCTTGACGCCGGCGAGGCGCTCGGGCGAGGCGAGCTCCTTGTAAAGCATGCGGCCGGAGTCGGACATCCAGGTGTCGTTGACCTCGTCGTTGCGACGCGGGGTGAGGCGGTAGACGACACCCTCGCGCGACCAGGCGACGGCGTTCACGCCGACGGAGGATTCGATGTCGATCGTGTTGGTCTGCTTGAGGAACCAGACGCGCATCTTGAACCGGAAATCGGTGCTGGTGAGGGCGCCGACCGGGCAGATGTCCACGGTGTTGAGCGAGTAGTTGTTCTCGAGTTTCCGGCCGGGATGGCAGGTCAGGGTCGAGTAGCTGCCGCGATCCACGAAACCGAGGACATCGTCCTTGGCGATCTCCTTGGAGAAGCGGATGCAGCGGGAACAGAGAATGCAGCGCTCGTCGTCGAGCGTGACGCGCGGCCCGAGCTGCGTGCGCTTGGGTTTGACGTTCTTCTGCTCGATGAAGCGGGAATAGCCGCGGCCGTAACCGGTGGCCTGTTCCTGAAGCTTGCACTCGCCGGCCTGGTCGCAGATGGGGCAATCGAGCGGATGGTTGATGAGGAGAAACTCCATCACGCCCTCACGCGCGTCCTTCACCATCGGCGAGGCCGTCTTGATGTGCATGCCGGGCGCGACGTTGGTACCGCAACCGATCTGGGGGCGGGGAATCCAGTTGATCTTCTGCCTGCCGGTGGCGGGGTCCATGACCGGCTGCTTGGTGGCGGGATCGACGGCGGGCATGCCCATCTCGACCATGCACATGCGGCAGTTGCCGGCGATGGTGAGCTTCGGATGGTAGCAGTAGTGCGGGACGTCCTTCTGGAGCAGCTTGGCGGCCTCGATGACGTTGGTGCCCTTCGGCACGGCGATGTCCACGCCGTCGATGTTGACGGTGACGAGGTCGGGTTTGGGAGCGGCGATCACGGCGGAAAAATGGCTGATGGGTGAGGGAAGATGGCTGATGGCCGGAAACAGATCAGACGAGGACGCGGCGGTCGGACGGCAGGGCCTTCTTCGCCTCGGCGTAGCCCTCGAACTCGTCCTTGAACTTGATGAGGAAGCTCTGGGTGGGCCAGGAGCAGGCCTCGCCGAAGGCGCAGATGGTGCGGCCGGGAATCTGGTCGGCGACCCCCTTGAGGAGGGCGGCGTCTTCCTTGCGGGCCTCGCCGTGGACCATGCGGGAGCTGATCTTCTTCATCCAGAGCGAGCCCTCTCGGCAGGGCGTGCACTGGCCGCAGGACTCGTGGGAGTAGAAGGCGTTGATGTTGGCGAGGGCCTCGACCATGTTGACCGAGTCGTCCATGACGATGACGCCGCCGGAACCGCCCATGGAGCCGATCATGGCGAGCGAATCGAAATCCATCGGCACGTCCTCGACGCCCCAGTCGTAGTCCACCATGTCGGCGCCGACCTTGCGCTTGCCCTTGTAGCGTTCGCCGAACTTCAGGACCTTGGCGGAAGAACCGCCCGGGATGACGGCCTTGAACTTGCGGCCGGGCAGCGGACCGCCGCAGACCTCGTTGAGGAGCTGGCCCATGGTGAGGGTGCCCGCGGGAAACTCGTAGTAGCCGGGGCGCTGCACGTGGCCGGAGACGCAGAAGATGCGGGTGCCGGTGTTGCCGGGCGTACCGGTCTTGGCGTAGGCCTCGCCGCCGATGTCCACGATGTACTTCACGTGGCAGAGCGTCTCGACGTTGTTCACGATCGTCGGACACTGGTAGAGGCCGAGAACGGCGGGGAAATAGGGCGGTTTGATGCGCGGGTTGGCGCGCTTGCCCTCGAGCGACTCGATGAGGCCGGTTTCCTCGCCGCAGATGTAGGCGCCGGCGCCGCGGTGGACGTAAATCTCGCAGCTATAGCCGGTGCCGAGGATGTTCGGTCCGACGAAATTTTTGGCGCGGGCCTCGGCGATGGCTTTCTCGAGGATGCGGGCGCCCTCCGGCATCTCGCCGCGGATATAAATGTAGGCCTGCTTAACGTTGTTGGCGAAACAACTAATAATCGTGCCCTCGATCAATTGGTGAGGGTCCTGGTGGATGATGTAACGGTCCTTGAAGGTGCCCGGCTCGGACTCGTCGGCGTTGACGATGAGGTAGATCGGCTTGCCGGACTTGCGGTCCACGAGGGACCACTTCACGCCGCAGGGAAAACCGGCGCCGCCGCGGCCGCGCAGGCCGGATTTCTTGACCTCCTCGATCAGGTCGTTGGCCGGGCGGGCGACGGACTTCTTGAGGACCTCGTAGCCGCCATGGCGCAGGTAGCACTCGATGTCGTTGGTGTAGCCGGGCTCGTCGATGTGCTTGAAGATGACGCGGGACTGGACGGGAGCGGACATCGGGGAAATTTATGATTTATGATTAACGATTTATGATTTTCGGGCGACGGCCTCGGTGCGGATCTGAGCGCTGAGCTGGCGGGCCCTGGCGACGTCCACCTTCTCGTGGAGAACTTCGTCGATGAGGACGACCGGGGCGGTGCCGCAAGAGGCGAGGCACTCGACAAAGTCCACCGTGACCTCGCCGCAGGGGGAGGTTTCCCCGAGACCGGTCTTGAACTCCTCCTTGAAGGTATCGCAGGTCTTGTAGCCGCCGAGCAGGGCGCAGGACAAGGTGCGGCAGACCTTGATGTGGCGGCGGCCGATGGGCGCGCGGCGGAACATCGGGTAGAAAGTCACCACCTCGAGCACGTTGATCGGCTGCAGCTCGAGCTTCTGCGCGATCCAGAGGATGGCCTCCTCGGAGATGTAGCCGGCGTCCTCCTGGATAAGGTGCAGGAGCGGGAGCGTGGCGCTGCGCTTGACCGGATAGTGCGTAATGACCTCGTCGATACGCTGGAAGGTTTCGGGCTTGAGATTCACGAGAGCGAGAGGGGGAAGAGGCGAAAGATTTGGACGAGATTACCGGTCGCACTCGCCCATCACGAAATCGAGGGAGCCGAGGATCGAGACGACGTCGGACACGAGGTTGCCCTGGCAGACCTTGGGCAGGATCGAGAGATTGCAGAAGCTGGGGCTGCGGATCTTCAGGCGGTAAGGCACTCCCCCGCCCTTGCTGACGATGAAGAACCCCAGCGCGCCCTTCGGGTTCTCGGCCTCGAAATAGACCTCGCCGGGAGGCATGAGCGGCCCCTCGGTGACGATCATGAAGTTGTTGATCAGCTCCTCCATCGAGGTGAGCACCTTGGCCTTGGGCGGAGCGAAGATGCGCACGGCGTCCCTGGCGTACCAGTCGCCCTTGGGGAAGTTCTTGATCGCCTGCTTGATGATGCGGACCGACTGGCGCATTTCCTCGCCACGAACCATATAGCGGTCGAAACAATCGCCCTTGCTGCCGACGGGCACGTCGAACTCGTAGCGTTCGTAGCCGCAATAGGGCTTGTCCTTGCGCAAATCGAGCGGGACGCCGGAACCGCGGAGGTTGGGGCCGGTGAGGCCGTAGGCGATGGCGTCTTCCTTGGAAATCACGCCAACCCCCTGGGTGCGGTCGATGAAGATCTTGTTCCGCGTAAGCAGCTTGAGGATATTTTCCAGGATGGGCAGGAACTGGTCGCAGAAGGCGTCCACCCGCTCGACCCAGCCCTCGGGCACGTCGCGGGCCACGCCGCCGATGCGGGTGTAGCTGGTGGTGAACCGCGCGCCGGTGAGCTCCTCGAAGAGCTTATATTGCTTTTCGCGCTCGGTGAAGGTGTAGAGAAACACCGCCCAGGCACCGACATCGATGCCGTAGGCGCCGAGGCCGAGGAGGTGCGCGGAGATGCGCGCCATTTCGGAAACGATCACGCGGATAGCCTGGCAGCGTTCGGGGACCTCGAGCTTGGCGAGGCGCTCGACCGCGATGGCATAGGCAACGTTGTTGGCCAACGGCGCAAGGTAGTCCAACCGGTCCGTATAGGGCACGAACTGGTTGTAGGTCATGTTTTCGGCGATCTTCTCGTCGCCGCGGTGCAGGTAGCCGAGGATGGGGTCGCACTTGGTGACGATCTCGCCATCGAGCTCGAGTTGGAGCCGGAGCACGCCGTGGGTCGAGGGGTGGGATGGCCCCATCGAGAGGGACATCTTCTCGGTCTGGAACTCGGGGGCCTCGGCGGCGCTGGCGGTCTTCGCGGCGCTGTCGGGAAAGGCGTAGTCGGTAGGCACGGGAAATTTACAATTTAAGATTTACGATTTACGATTTCTCCCGGTCAGAACGCCTCGGGTTTCTCTTTGCGCTCGTGCCAGGACTCGTCCTTGGCGCGGGGCTCGGCCTCGGTGAGGTTCATCTCGCCGCTCGAGGCGACGAAGGGCCCGCCCATCATGGGCGCGGGAATGACCTTGGCCCTGGTCTCGTCGGCGACCTCGAGGTCGGGCAACGCGGTTTCGATGCCGGCCAGCGGGAAATCCTTGCGCAGGGGATGGAAGGGATAGCCGTCCCACATGAGGATGCGGCGAAGGTCCGGATGCCCCTCGAAGCGGATGCCCAGGAGATCGTAAGTCTCGCGCTCGTGCCAGTCGGCGGCGGCCCAGAGGGAGACGACGCTGGGGGCGGCTGGCTCGGTGTCGCTCGCGCAATCGGCCACCAGGCGGACGTAGCCGTGATGGGTGGTCGAGAGCAGATGCCAGACGACCGAAAAACGCGGGCTGGCTTCGACGTCCCAATCGATGGCGGTGACGTCCACCAGCATGTCGTAACCGAGCTCGTCGCGCAGAAACTTGAGCGCGGACGGCGCCTCGGCGAGGGGCAGCTTGAAAGCCGGATGGTCGCCCGTGGGGCGCAGCGTGGCGGCGGGAAAGCGGGCCTGAAGCACGGAGGGCAGATCGGCGGCGGGGGCGGAAACGGACATGGGCGGACTGAGTTACGATTTCAGATTTGCGATTTACGATTTACCCGCGGCGGGCGGCTCGCGGAACACGTCATCCGGTCAGGCCGAAAGAAGCTGTTTGCTGGTGCCACCGGTGCGGGTCATCTTGTCCTGCAGCTTGATCAAGGCATCGAGCAGGGCCTCGGGACGCGGCGGGCAGCCGGAGATGTACACGTCCACCGGAACGATGCGGTCCACGCCCTGCAAGGTGGCATAGCTGCGGTACATGCCGCCGGAGGAGGCGCAGGCGCCCATGGCGATGACCCATTTCGGCTCGGCCATCTGGTCGTAGATGCGGCGGAGATGGGGGGCCATCTTGTAGGTGACGGTGCCGGCGACGATCATGCAATCGGCCTGGCGGGGAGAAAAGCGGAAGACCTCGGCGCCGAACCGGGCGATGTCGAAACGGCTGGACGCGGTGGCCATGAGCTCAATGGCGCAGCAGGCGAGCCCCATCGGCATGGGCCAGACTGAATTCGAGCGCAGCCAGTTGATCACGGCGTCGGCGCGGGTGACGACGATGTCGCCTTCGATCTTGGTGTTATAGGCCAGCTCGTTGTTGGGAGTTACCATGGTCGTGGTGCGTGCGGCGGTCGGCGTTGGGTCGTTTACGGTCGTAAAGGGAAGGATGGAAACATCGGCCCGGGGTCGCGCAAGCAGCATTTCCCGGGCGAGGAACGCGGCGTCCAATCGACTTTGGATGGCGGAAAGAAAGAGGACATTTTCGCCATTGACCTCGGCTGCGGACGCCCGCTTTTTTCACCTTTCGCCCATCGGCAAAGGCCTCACGGCTGGCGTCGGTGAAGCACAAACACGGAGAGGTGGCAGAGTGGTCTAATGCGCACGCTTGGAAAGCGTGTGTGGGGAAACTCACCGAGGGTTCGAATCCCTCCCTCTCCGCCATTTATGCAGGTCATACCTGCCGACATAGCCCCCCGGTGGAATGCCGGAGGCCGCGCCGTCCTTCGCCTCTTCCCTACTCGCCGGCACCCGTCCCCGTCCGTGCCTGCGCACCGGCCAAATGCGCTTGGCGCGCGATCTCGGCGAGATCGTCCGAAGTGGCCGGTTTGACGATATACTGCGTGGCTCCGAGCTCGCGCGCCTCGTCCATGTCCGATGCGGCGGTGGAGCCTGAAAGCATCACGATCGGTATCTTCGCCAGTCCCGGCTGTTTCTTCGCCCATGCAAGGACTTCAAGGCCCGACATCACGGGCATCTTGATATCGAGCAGTATCAGGCAGGGCGGAGGCGGGGCTTCTCCTTCGATCGCGACACGCCCGGCCTGCTTCAAGAACTCGACCGCCTCTCGGCCGTTCTCGAATGGCATGACAGGGTTTTCGATCCCCGCCTGTTTCAGCCTGCGTTTGAGGAAGAACAAGTCGTCTGCGCTGTCTTCAGCGACGACGATTGGCGGAAGCGCGGTGGAAGGAACGGTCATAAGAAATCTCTTCTGCCGGGTTCTAATCGACGCGGGGGACCTCGACCCAAAACGTGCTGCCCTTTCCGGGCTCCGACCACAACCCGACTTGTCCTCCGATCCGCTCGATCGCTTTCTTCACGATCGCAAGCCCGATGCCTGTGCCGCCATGACGGGTGTCGGCCTGCTGAAACACTTCGAAAATTTTCTGATGCTGATCCTCCGCAATACCGATGCCGTTGTCTCGAACCAGCACTCGGGCATATGGCCCGCGGAACTCGGACCAGACCTTGATTTTTGGCCTGAGCCCAGCGGCGGTAAACTTCACGGCGTTCCCTAGCAGGTTCGAAAAAACCTGCGTGAGCATGGCGTCGTTTCCCAAGACCGTCGGCAAAGGCCGTGCGACTTCGATATCCGCCTTTTCCGGAGCGAACATCGGATAGGTTTCGATGATATCGTCGATCAGCGAACCGAGGGGCACGCGCTCGAGCCTCAAGTCGCTGCGGACGATCCGGCTGTAGTTGAGCACGTCGAGGATGAGCCGGTCCATGCGGTTGGCGGCGGTGCCGATCCGTTCGAGATACTCCTTCCCGTCCGGAGCCAGCCGGTCGGAATGCTCGGCCAACAGGACTTCGGCATAGCCCTGGAGGGAACGCAAAGGGGCGCGCAGGTCGTGGGCGATGCTATAGGAGAACGCCTCCAGTTCGCCGATCGTTTCGCGCAGCTTCGCGGTTCGCTCTCCAACCATCCGTTCGAGGTTTTCGGCGATCCGCTTTTGGTCGGTGATATCGCGCATGGATCCGCCGACCGCTTCCACATCTCCGGCGGTGCCGAGCACCGGCACGAGCAGGTAGTCGTAGATGCGTCGCCCATCCGCACCCACATAGACGGCCTCGCCCCGTATCGGATGTTTGGTCGCGATAACGTCGGCAATCTCCTGGTCGTGGCACACACCTTGTTGCGATTCGAACCCCGCCTCGGCACAGGAACGTCCGATCACTTGCTCTCGCTCCCGTCCAAGGGTGCCGAGAAGTGCCGGGTTCACGTAAATGAAACGCCGGTCGAGCCCGAATACACAGATTTGGTCCGGCGTGCTCGCGAGCAGCGTGTCGTAGAGCCGCCGTTGATGTTCGGATTTTTCGGTCAACCGTTGCAGCGCTTCCTCGGCCCGCTTGCGTTCGGTGACGTCCAGGGCAGCCCCGAACCACTCGGTGATCGCTCCATGTTCATCGAGGAGCGGAATCGCGCGTGAAAACGTCCAACCGAGCGTGCCGTCAACTCGTATCACCCTGTGCTCGAGCTCGAAGATTTTCTTTTGCCGGATAGCCTCGTCGACGGCGGCGAGCACGCGTGGCTGGTCGTCGGGGAAGATATAATTCTTCAACCAACTACGACTCGCGTCGTGGGTGTCGGCGATGAAATCCTTGCCCTCGAGCCGGCGCATCACGGTCCAATCCGCGTTCATCCGATAGACGACGTCGGAACTCGCGGTGACAAATGCCCGGAAGAGCCTTTCGCTTTCCTCGGCGCGGTCGCGTGCGGCGGCCAATGCTTTTTCGGACTCGAGGTGGTCCGTAATGTCCGTGCTGGTCCCCAACCAGCGCACGACTTGCTGCTGTTCGTTCCGTATGGGGACTCCCCGGGAAAGAAACCACCGGTAAGCCCCGTCCTTGCAGCGGAGCAGGAATGTTTCTTCCCAGCTCTGCCCGGTATCGACGACCTTGCGAATTTTCGCGACGACCCGATCGACGTGGTCGGGATGATGCAGCCTTTGCCAGCCCCAGCCCCGGACATCTTCCAAGGTCGTGCCGGTGATCTCGCTCCACCGTTTGTTAACCCAGAAGACCGAACCGGCCTGGTCCGCCATCCATGCAATCTGCGCGATATTATCAGCCAGGGTGCGGAATCGCTCTTCACTTTCGCGCAAGGTCTCCTCGGCCTGCTTTCGGTCGGTTATGTCCGTGTTGGTCCCCAGCCAGCGCACGACTTCACCCTGCGCGTTTCGGATCGGAATGGCGCGGGAAAGAAACCACCGGTAGCTGCCATCCTTGGCGCGCAGCGGAAACGTGTCTTCCCAGTACTCGCCGGTTTCAAATGCGTGACGGATCTTTTCGACAACTCGCCCGACGTGGTCGGGATGGTGCGCCTTCCGCCAGCCCCAGCCGTGCATCTCCTCGAGAGTTGCGCCGGTGTATTCGAACCAGCGCTTGTTATACCAGAAGATGGAACCCTTCGCATCGGCCATCCACGCGAACTGCGCGATATTGTCCGCCAGCGTGCGAAAGCGCTCTTCGCTTTCGCGCAAGGTCTCCTCCATCCGCTTTCTCTCGGTGATGTCGGTGGAAATTCCAATGATGGCATAGGATCTGCCCGATTGGTCGTGCAGCGGGCATTTTATAGAAAGGAAAGTATGCGCGCCGTCGCGCTGCGGCATCCGCTCTTCCTCGGCCAGAGGGGTATCGGCCCGCTGGACGCGCCGATCGAAATCTCGGATTCGATCGGCCGCTTCTTTCGGGAAAATATCGTAGTCGGTTTTTCCGGCGATCGCTTCCGCAGTGACATGGAATAATTCGGAGTAGCGGCGGTTGATGAGCAGGTAACGACCTTCCAAGTCCTTGGCGTAAATAACGACGCCTGTGTTGTCGATTATCCCCCGCAACAGTTCCTGGCTCTCGTGCAGGCTTTGCTCCAATGTCTTCCGCCGGGTGATCTCGGTGAAGTAAATCGAGAGGCCTTCCGGCGACGGATAAGCCGAGATTTCGAACCAGCCGCGAAGCGGCGGATAATGAATCTCGAATCTCGTGGCCCTTTGTTCGGCCATGGCACGGCGGTATTCCCGCTCGGCGACGGTCCCGACCAGGCCCGGAAAACTTTCCCAAAAATCCTGCCCAAGCAATTCGTGAGCCGGCCGGAGCCTGCCCAACACTTCAGCGGCGTAACGATTGATGTAGCTCAGCCGCCAATTCGTATCGACCGCGAGGAAGCCATCCGTGACACGCTCGAGAATCTGCCCGGCGAACAACTTCGCCTCGCGCAGCTCGCGTTCCGCCATTTTGCGCGCCGAGATGTCGCGCATCGTGCGTGACGTGCCAATTACCCGGCCGGTCGCGTCTTTGATGGGCGAAATCGTGTCGGACACCTCCAAGGTGCTTCCGTTTTTGTCCACGCGAACCTCGTCGAAAGGACCGACCTCCTGCCCTTGAATGACGCGAAAACGAAGCTCCGCGTCCGCACGGATCGACTCGCGAGGCGCAAAGAAATGGCTCGGCCGCCCGACGGCCTCGTCCGACGTAAACCCGAACAACCGCTCGGCCGCTCCGTTCCAATAGGTGATTTTCCCGTTCAGCGCCTCGCCGACAATGGCGTCTTCGGATGATTCAACCATCGCCGCCAGCAGAGCATTTGTCTCCTCGGCCTGTTCAATGACCTTTTTGCTCTCCAGCGCCATGGCGAATGGCCGGATTTTCGCACCAAATGCCGCCATTCGCAATGGGGTGTAGAAAGGCGCAGGGCCCGAGCTTGCCGGTAGACGCACCGGGAATTGTCCGGCTGTTCGTTTACTGGGTTTTGCGGAATCTGGTTACGGGACAAAGTGGGCGCCGCAGCCGCGAGCCGACGACAGGGTTCGGCTATTCCACCCCATAACCGTTGGACCACGCGGCTCCGGCCTGGCATCGCTTCGGAAGTCACGGCTTCCATAGGTCGTCGCGACGCCATTGCCTCCGCCGCTTCGCGCGCGATGCGGCAGTCGGGCAGAGCCGAGCGTGATCTTTAGCGAAACCGTGCCAGCCGGTCCGCCACATCGGCGCGCAGGCGATCGATATGGGCCAGCGTGTAGTCGGCCACGTCTCGTGTGGGATCGTTCACCAAAACCGTCAGATCCATCGCCCAAGTAATGCCTTCGAACCGATCCGTCGCATGCGAGGTATGGAAGGTCGCGTGCGCCAGCCGCCGGCCGAGAGTAGCGAGGTCGTAGCGTTTACCGCCCGTCACCTGGGAATCGAAAATCCTGAGCAGCTCCGCCGCGAGTTCCTGCCTCCGGCCGCTGTCGAGCGCGACCTTGTCCCCGTCGACCAGCCAGTCGAGGTCCCGCCACACCTCCGCGCCCACCACGCGCGCCGGTCTTTGCCCGGCCGGCAGCGCGCGCAAGGCTTCCAGGCAGCGGAGAAAGACTGCCACGTGCGTGTCGTGTTTGTCGGCGGGCTGGTGAAGGTAGACCAGCTGAGGGCGGCAGGAGCCGAAGATATTCGCCAGGTCAGCCGCGACCCCCGGATGCCCCGGTTTTTTCACGTCTGCGCTCGGGTGCGCCAGTTGGAGCTGGATGGCGTAGCGTCCGAGGCCGGCCGCGCGGCGCTGTTCTTCGCGCCGCAACTCCTGCATCTGCTCGTCGGTGAAGTTCGCATAGGGGCCGCTGCGCGGGGAACCGGCGCCGTTGGTCACAACCACGCCGCCGAAGGCCTTCGTCCCGGGATGATCGAGACAATCGCAGATCCCGTCGTGGGCAAGGATCTCGATGTCGTCCTGGTGGGCTGCCACGCAGAGATGCGTCACGCGGGCGAGCGCGGCTTCGGCGTCGCCGCCGGTCGGCACGAAGACATCGGCGCGGGGATGGGAAAAGCGCATGGAAGGGTCAGAGGGAGAGGGAAACGGGTGGAGAAACGAGGACTGGCAGGCCGGCGGCGGCGACGGCTGGCCGTGAGGTTTGCCCTTTTCGTCGGGCATATGAAGCGCAATGCGCCCCGCCAGCTCCGGAACCGACGGCGGACCATTTCCACGGAAGGGTAAAATTCATTCGGCCCAGCGCCGGAAGGCCTCGATGGCCTCGTATTCGGCCAAGCCCAGCGCGTCGTAGGTCGCCGCGATCCCGCAGGCGGCAGCCCCGGCCTGCTGCCAGGCCTCCTGCAAACCCGACCCGGCGGGTGTCTGGCTGCGCTGGCTCTTGTGCTGGTAGATCGCCTGCACGTTGCGCGCGAGCTGCGCCGGGCTGAGCGGCACCGCCATGTCGATCTCATGGGTCGCCCAGGCCTTGTCGGGGGTCCGATAGAGCCAGACGCGGCAATCGGCCTGCCACCCCTCCGAACGGGTCGCCGCCCAGGCGGCGCGCAGAATCTCGAAGCAGACCGCGCCCACGCTGCTCGGATCCTGCCCCTCGCCGGTCGCAAAGATCTGGTGCGGTTTCACCTCGGACAGCAGGCGGGCAAGGACCGCGACATCCTCCGGGCCGGAACGGAACTGGCGGTAACGTCCCCGCTCGTAGAAAGGCAGTTCGAGGAAGCGCTCGGCGCCGGCCGGCAGGCCCGCGAGGCGCAAAGCCGCACGCGCCTCGCCTCGCCGGAGCAGGCCCTTGAGACGTCGGACCTCCAGAGTATCGTTTGCCCGCGGATCTGCCTGTTTTTCCACCAAAGCGGAACGGACCTTCCAAACCGTCTCGAGGGACTGCGGGCCATCCGGACTGTCGAGGAAATCGAGCACGAGATCGGCCACGACGATTGCCTCCTCGTCGGGCACGGCGAGATTGCCGGAGGTCAGATAGGCAACCGTCACCTGGTGCCCCTGCTCCACCAGGCGGGAAAGCGTGCCGCCCATCCCGAGCATGTCGTCGGAGGGTTCGGGCGAAAGCACCAGCGCCCGCTTCGGGTGCGGCAAGGCCCGCTCGGGGCGGTGGGCGTCATCGGCGCCGGGTTTCCCTCCGGGCCAGCCGGTGATGGTGTGCTGCACTTCGTTGAAGATGCGAATGTTCAAATGGTAGGCCGGCCCCTGCTCGGTCAGCAGGTCCGCCATGCCGTGCTCGCCGTAATGCTCGTCGAGGAGCTTCAGGATCGGCCGGGAAACCTCCCCCGAAAGCCAGGTGACAGCCCGACGCGCCAGCGTGGGCGTCCAGCCTACCTGCCCCACGAGCCAGGGATGCTTCACGCGGGTAAGCTCCGAGCCCGCCGCAGCATCGAGCAGGAAACGAACCTCCGGGTGCCCCTGCAGAAAGCTCGCCGGCAGGGAATCGGCCGGAGCGCGCTCGACGGCCTGCGCCACCACGCGCGCCTTCGCCTCTCCCCAGGCGAGCAGCACGATCTTGCGGGCCTCGAGAATCGTGCCCACGCCCATGGTGATCGCATGCCGGGGCACGTTCTCCTCCCCGAGAAAATCCCGCGCCGCATCCCGGCGGGTGAGGGAATCCAGCGTGACCAGCCGCGTGCGCGAATCCCGGCCGGAACCCGGTTCGTTGAACCCGATGTGCCCGGTGCGGCCGATGCCCAGGACCTGGAGATCGAGCCCGCCCGCCGCCCGGATCTCCTCCTCGTAGGCCTGGCACCAGGCAAAAACCTCGGCGCGGGGCACCGTTCCGTCCGGCACGTGGATGTTCTGTGCGGGCAGGTCGATATGGTCGAAAAGCTGCTCGTGCATAAAACGCCAGTAGCTCTCCGGGTGGCCGCGGCCCAGCCCGTGATATTCGTCGAGGTTGAACGTGACGACATTGCGAAAGGAAAGCCCTTCCTCGCGATGCAGCCTGACCAGTTCGCGGTAGAGGCGCACGGGGGTCGATCCGGTCGCCAGGCCAAGGACAGCCGGGCGGCCCTGGACAGCGCGTTCGCGGATGAGCGCGGCGATCTCGCGGGCAAGGCCGCGGCAGGCGGCATCGGCGGAGGGATGGATCTCGGTCGGGATGTGTTCCCGCGAATTGGTCTCGGAGGTGTGCATGGGAAAAGGTCGTCGCAAAAAGCGGCCTGCCAAGACGTCGCGCTCGGTTCAGGCCGGATCCGCATGTCCGCCAGACTAGGCGCGGGATAGGCGCAGCCCACCCTGGCGGACTACGCCGCCTTCTTATTTTGCAGAAGCTTGAGCGCGTCCCGAGGACCTCGCCCATAGGCCTGCGCGAAGACCTTGTAGAACTGCGCGTAGCTTCCGAAGCCCGCCGCAAACACCGCCTCCGCGATCGTGCGCTGCCGCTCCGGCTCGCGATAGAGTTCCCAGAATCTCGCCAGCCGCACCGAGCTGCGATAACGCGTCAGCGAAACGCCCACGTGCCGCGCGAAGACGCGGCTCAGGTAGGCCTCGCTCACCCCGCAGCGCTTCGCCAGCGTCCCTAGCGCGGCCTCCCACTCTCCGTCCGCGAGCAACGCCAGCGCCTTCCGCACCGCTGGATGCAGCGCCACCGCCCGCGCGGCGCCCGACCGCCCGCGCTGTTGCCGCCAGGCGAGCAGCAGGAGATGCCGCAGCCCCGCGTTCAGCCAGTCGGGATCGCCATGCTCGAAACGAAAATCCGACCCCACGCCGAAACCCGCCTCGCGGTTCAACAGGTCGGGATCCAGCCCGTCTTCCACGATCGCGTCCATCGTCCGTCGCAGCAGGTCGAAGGCATCCGGAGCCAGCTCCGTGTGCAGCACCGCGGCTCCCTCTCCCCGCGCCTCCGCGTCCACCTCCGGCTTCTTTCGCTTCAAACCCGCGTAGGCCCCGCCCCGGCAGGCCCGCGCAATCAGTCCGGGCTTGAACACCGCCACGTAGTACTGCGCGTCGACCGTCCGGTCCACGAGCTGGTGCTCCTGCTCCGGAAACATCCAAAGCAGCGTCCGCTTCGGAAAACTGAAGCGCCTTCCGCCGACCACGTAGGTGATCGTGCCGTTCACGACGAGGTTCAGCTCCAGTTCCACGTGATGGTGCGGCCGCAGCGCCGGCGGGTTTCGCGCCGACTCCGCCAGAAACAGAAACCCGTCGTAACGGGGCCCGAGCTTCAGGTTCTCCAGCATACGGCCGACGAAAGCGCCGTTTGGACAAATTACGAAAACTTTTGGTCGTCCCGCGAGAAGACGCGGCCGCGCGAAACGAGTATGGGTAACAGGGTCGCGCCCGCGCTTTTTCCCGCGGTTGAACCTACCCTTTCCCTTTCGTCATGAGCCACGATCACGACCACGGCGCCGCCGCCCTCGCCCGCCCTCCGGCCAGACTCGACTACTCCCTCACCGGCGAAAACGCCGCCCGTGCCGTCGAACGTGGCCTCGCCGAGGCCGAGTGGTATCAATGCCCCGTTCCCCGCGCCACGATGCGCAAGCTCCTCGAGCGCCGCGACGGACCCGCCCTCCGCGATACCATCCTCTGGTTCGCGCTCATCCTCGGCAGCGGCTGGGCCACCTACGCACTCTGGCCCTCCTGGTGGGCCGCGCTTCCCTACGCCCTCTACGCCGTCCTCTACGCCTCCACCTCGGACTCCCGCTGGCACGAGGCGGGCCACGGCACCGCCTTCAAGACCGATTGGATGAACAACCTCCTCTACGAGATCGCCTCCTTCATGGTCATGCGCGAATCCACCGTCTGGTGCTGGAGCCATACCCGCCATCATTCCGACACCATCATCGTCGGCCGCGACCCCGAGATCGCCGTTCCCCGCCCGCCCGACCTGAAGGGCATCGCAATGGGTTTCTTCAACCTGCCCGTCTACCCGAAGTATTTTAAACACATCCTCCTCCACTCCTTCGGCCGTATGTCGGCCGACGAGAAAACCTACATCCCCGAAAGCGAGTTCCCGAAGATTTACCGCAAGGCCCGCGTCTACGTCGCCATCTATGCGAGCGTCACCGGCCTCTCGTTCTACACCGGCAGCCTCCTGCCGCTCCTCCTCATCGGCCTGACCAACTTCTTCGGCTCCTGGCTCATGCTCGTCTACGGCCTCACCCAGCACGCCGGCCTCGCCGAAAACGTCCTCGATCACCGCCTCAACTGCCGGACGGTCTGCCTAAACCCGATCCACCGCTACCTGTATTGGAACATGAACTACCATGTGGAGCACCACATGTTCCCGCTCGTGCCCTACCATGCGCTCCCTCGGCTCCACGCCGCGATCAAGCACGACTGCCCGACGCCCTACCCGGGCCTCCTCGCCGCCTGGTGCGAGATCGTTCCCGCCGTGCTCCGCCAGGTGAAGGATCCGGCCTACCATGTGAAACGCCGGCTCCCCGAACCCCAGGCCCGCGGCGCCGAGGTTTCCCCATCCGCCGCCGCCGCCGAACCCGATACCGAGGGCTGGCTCGAGATCTGTGCCGCCGCCGACCTCGGTCCCGCGGACGTCATTCGTTTCGATCACGGCAAAAAAACCTACGCCCTCTACCGTGACGGCGAGAGCAGGCTCTACGCCACCGACGGCATCTGCACCCACGGCAACACCCACCTCGCCGACGGCCTCGTGAAGGGAAAAATCATCGAATGCCCCAAACACAACGGCCGCTTTAACCTCGCCGACGGCTCACCCGCCCGGCCGCCGGTCTGTCGCGGCCTGGCCACTTATCCGCTCGAGGAACGCCAGGGTCGCCTCTGGCTCAATCTCGTCCGTGCCGGCGGCGCCGGCGTTCGCGCGCAAAAAACCTATACACTGCGCGTCGTTTCCAACCGCTCGGTCGCCACCTTCATCAAGGAGCTCGTCCTGGCGCCCGTCGACACCGGCGGAAAAATCGCCTTCCAGCCCGGCGACTACCTTCAGCTCGACATTCCGGCCTACGCCGAAATCCGGTTCCGCGACTTCGACATTCCAGAGCCCTACGCGGAGGTCTGGCGCCGGCAAAAGGTTTTCGACCTCGTCGCCCGCAACCCCGGACCCGGCCGCCGCAACAACTACTCCCTCGCATCCAACCTCGCGACTGAGCCAGGCGTCCTTCGCTTCGATGTCCGCATCGCCACCCCGCCTCCCGGCCAGGACTGCCCACCGGGCCTCGGCTCCGCCTACGTCTTCAACCTCAAGCCCGGCGACACCGTGACCGCCATCGGCCCTTTCGGGGATTTCCATATCAAGCCGACCCAGCGCGAGATGGTCTACATCGGAGGCGGCGCCGGCATGGCCCCGCTCCGCGCCCACCTCAGCCACCTCCTCGAAACCGAGAAAACCGCGCGCCGGGTCAGCTTCTGGTACGGGGCCCGCTCCGCACAGGAAATTTTCTACGCCGACTACTTCCAGAACCTCGCCGAAAACCGGCCGAACTTCTCCTTCCACCTCGCTCTCAGTTCCCCGCTACCCGAGGACAACTGGACCGGCCACACTGGTTTCATCCACGAGGTCGTCCTCGAAAAACACCTCCGCGCGCACACGAACGCGAAGGCCGTCGAATACTACCTTTGCGGCCCACCGACGATGATCAAGGCATGCACCCGGATGCTCTCCGAGCTCGGTGTCCCTTCGCACCAGGTTGCCTTCGACGAATTCTAATCCGCCCCGCTTCGCCATGTTGCTGAACAACGGCTCCCCCGCCGCGCCCGCCCTTCGCGTCTACCTCAATCTCGACAACCTCGTCGACCTCCGCGCCGACTCGGTTTTTCCCCCTGCGCTCCTCGCCTCTGACCCCGGGACGGCTGCCGCCCGCGACGCCCGCCTCGCCGCGGACG
This sequence comes from uncultured Akkermansia sp., assembly GCA_966250295.1. Taxonomy (GTDB): domain Bacteria; phylum Verrucomicrobiota; class Verrucomicrobiia; order Opitutales; family Opitutaceae; genus IMCC26134_A. Next base: position 32,196 of record CBINGR010000033.1, read on the forward strand.
GTTTCGAGGGTGTCCAAGTGACGAACAACGATCCCCTCCCCGCCGGCGCCGCGCTCCCGCACTGCGGCCTCGACCGCGTAAACGCGCCCGCCGAAGCCGACGCCGTCGCCGCCCGCCATGCCGCCCGCGGCGACCGTTGCCTCACGCTCCATGTCGGCTGGGGCATCGAGAACGACGCCGAAACCGACGCCCTCGTCCGCGCCGTCCTCGATGCCGCCCAACGCCATCGCCTCCCCACCTTCATCGAGACACATCGCGCCACGCTCACGCAGGATATGTGGCGCACCGTGCAGCTCACGAAGCGTTTCCCTGACCTGCGTTTCAACGGGGATTTCTCCCACTACTACTGCGGCCAGGAAATGGTCTACGGCGACTGGGAGCAAAAGCTCGCCTTCCTCCAGCCTGTCTTCGACCGCATCGGCTTCCTGCATGGCCGCATCGCGGCCCCCGGCTGGATGCAGGCGCCGATTTCCGCCGACCTCTCCGCCCGCCCCGCCCTCGCCTCCGGCCTCGTCGACTATCTGTCTCACTTCAAGGAGCTCTGGACTCGCGCCATGCTCGGTTTCCTCCGCCAGGCGAAGCCCGGCGACGAGCTGATCTTCGCCCCGGAGCTCCTCGCCGGCACTTGCTACTACGCCCGCAAGTTTCCCGACGCCGCCGGCGTTCTGGCCGAAGAAAGCGACCGCTACGCGCAGGCGCTCCTCTACCGGAACCTCGCCCGCGGATGCTGGGCCGAGGCGCGCCGCCGACTATGACTGCTAAATGGAAACGGCAGCGGCATCTTCCGAGCTAACCGACCGTTCGCCGGGGAAATCCGACTCGCCTCGGGGCAAGTCCAGCCGCAGTCCTCCCGGCCATCGTCTTCTTGCCGGATTCGGGCCGGTGCCGGACGACCGGGTTTTCCCCATACCCGGCCGGCGGCGGGAAAGATAAACTTCGCGATCATGGTAACCGAAGCCGCGCCGAGACTGGGAAGAATCGAAGAGTCCTTGCCCTCCAGGGAGAAGGGAAAACATCACGCGGGAAGCCCGCCCGCCACGGGCACGCTGAAAGCCATCCGAACCGGCCCCGTGCTGCGCCCGGACTCCACCCGGGTTTTTTTCCGCCCCTTCGAACTCGGGCGAGAGCGCCTGCTCCGCGTCATCGCCCGCGTGATGATGCTGGACCCGGAACGGGCCCGGCATGAGGCGGAGCAGGTGATGGACGCCTTTGTCCAGCGCCACCAGAAATTGAAGGAATTCCTGCTTCATCGCTTCGAGGAGGTGCGCGCCGATCTGATCAGCGATCAGCCGGTGAACGAATGCCAGAAGCTTCTCATCGGCTCCTATCTGACGCAGGAGTATTCGCTGGAGGCGGCCGCGCTGTTCAACCCCTCGATGATCCCTCATCCGGACCAGTCGGGCATGGGCGAGGGGCGCCTGAGAGTCGTGCTCAGCCTGCGGGCCACCGGCGAGGGGCACCTCTCCTCGATCGTGTTTCGCACCGCGGAAGTAGACCGCGACGGGCGCGTCCAAGTGAATTCGCCGACGCGTTTCGTCACGGCGGTCATGCCCAGCCCGAACAGCGCCTTCGAGAAGCGCCTGTTCGCGGAAAAGCTCTCCGAACTCGGCCTGCACGACGAATTCTCGGACGAGGTGCTGTCCCATCTGGGGGACAGTTTCACGCTCGCCGAGCTGCAGTGGTTCGTCAAAGCCGGCCTGCGCCGAAGCTGGCGCTCGGAGGCGGAAAGGCGGACTCATATCGCCAGCGGCATCATCGCACTGGCGCGTTCCAACTACGAACTGCGTTTCGACCCCGCGTCGCGTCTCTCCGAACGCGTGATCTTCCCCAACACGCCGGCGGAGAGCCGCGGCATCGAGGACGCGCGCTTCGTCGCCTTCCGGGAAGAGGACGGCTCCGTGATCTATTACGCCACCTACTCCGCCTACGACGGCCAGGTCGTGCTGCCCCAGATCGTCGAGACGCGGGACTTCGTGGATTTCCGGATCAGCACCTTGAACGGCCCGGCGGTCCAAAACAAGGGGATGGCCCTCTTCCCGCGCAAAATAAACGGCTGCTACGCGATGATCTCGCGGCAGGACGGGGAGAACGTGTTCATCATGTTTTCCGAGATGCTGCACTTCTGGCACGAGAAGCGCCTGCTCCTGCGCCCGACCGAGCCCTGGGAATTCGTGCAACTGGGCAACTGCGGCTCCCCCATCGAGACCGAGGAGGGCTGGATCCTGCTGACCCATGGCGTCGGCCCGATGCGCCGCTACGTACTGAGCGCGGTTCTCCTCGACCGGGACGATCCGTCGCGGGTGATCGGGCGCTTGCGCGATCCGCTGCTGACCGCGGAAAACGAGGAGCGCGAAGGTTACGTGCCCAACGTCGTCTACAGCTGCGGCGGCCTCGCGCACGCCGGCAACCTGATCATCCCCTATGCGATGAGCGACCAGTGCGCGAGCTTCGCCCACGTGCCGCTGGCGGAGCTGCTGGCCGAGTTGAAACGGCACCCCGTCGCGTCCTCATGACCAACCCCTCCCCCCAATCGGGCCGGATCGCCCTGATCGGCGACTATCCGCCGCGGCAGTGCGGCATCGCGACCTTCACCCATGACGTGCGGCAGGCCCTGCTCGGGGAGTTTCCCGGCGTCGATTTTCCGGTCATCCCGGTGACCGACGTCGCCGAGGGCTACCCCTATCCGCCGGAGGTCCGCTTCGAGATCGCCGAGCAAGATCTCACCGCCTACCAGCGCGCGGCGGATTTCATCAACTTCAGCGATGCCGAGGTGGTGGCGCTCCAGCACGAGTTCGGCATCTACGGCGGCAAGGCCGGCGCCCACGTGCTCACCCTGTTCAACGAGCTGCGGATTCCCGTCGTGTCGCACCTGCACACCGTCATCGAACAGCCCGAGCGCCACCATCGCCGCGTAATGGAGGAGGTTGTCCGCCGCTCCGCGCGGCTGATCGTGATGACCCAGCGCGGACGACGCATCCTCGAGGAGGTTTACCGCGCGTCGCCGGAGCGCATCGACGTGATTCCCCACGGCATCCCCGACATGCCCTTCGTAGATCCGGGCTTCTTCAAGGACCAGTTCGGAGTCGAGGGACGGAGGCTTCTGCTCACGTTCGGCCTGCTCAACGCCTCCAAGGGCATCGAGCACGTGATCAAGGCGCTCCCCGAAGTCGTGCGCAAGGTGCCGGACGTCGTCTACATCGTGCTCGGCGCGACTCATCCCGCCGTGCTGCGAAAGGAAGGCGAACGCTACCGCCTGAAGCTCGAGCGCATGGTCAAGGAGCTCGGGCTGCGCGAGCACGTGGTGTTCTACAACCGTTTCGTCAGCCTGAAAGAGCTGAAGGAATTTCTCGGGGCCACGGACATCTACGTGACGCCCTACCTTTTCAAGGAGCAGATTGCATCAGGCACGCTCTCGTATGCCTTCGGCTGCGGCAAGGCGGTCGTCTCCACGCCCTACTGGCACGCGGAGGAGCTGCTGGCCGACGGGCGCGGCGTGCTGGTGCCCTTCGCCGACAGCGGGGCGCTCGCCCGCGAGCTGACCGCGTTGCTGCAGGACGAGGTCCGCCGCGCCGCGATGCGCAAACAGGCCTACCTGCTCGGCCGGGAGATGATCTGGAGCAACGTGGCGCACCAGTTCATGGCCTCGTACCAGAAGGCTCGGCTGGATCTGCCCGGGAAACGGCGCGCGTTGAAAACTCTCGCCGAGGAGTCCTACCGCCTGCCGGCGCTGCGGCTCGACCACCTGCGCAACCTCACCGACGACACCGGTCTCCTGCACAACGCCACCCATTGCATTCCCGATTTTTCCCAGGGTTACCACACCGCCGACAACGCACGCGCGCTGCGGCTGGCCGTCCTGCTCGACGAGACGGGCGAAGGCGGGGAGGCACGCGCGCTGGCGGCCATCTACGCCGCCCTGCTCAACCATGCCTTCCAACCCGACACCGGCTCCTTCCAGGACCGGCTTTCCTTCCAGCGCCAATGGTCCTCCGGCACGGATGGCGACGAGGCCCTGGGCGCGGCCGTCTGGGCGCTGGGGACCTGCGTGGGCCGCTCCGCCGCGCCCGGCTGGCAGCGCTGGGCCGCGCAGTTGCTCGAGCGCGCCATGCCCGCACTGATGCAGACGGCCGAACCTTCTTCCTGGGCCTTCGGTTTGCTCGGCATCCAGGAATACCTGCGCCGTCTGAGCGGCGACCGGAACGCCGAGCAGACCCGGGCGGACCTGGCCGGCCGGCTCCTGGAACTTTTCCGCCGCCACCAGGAGCCGGAATGGCGCTGGTTCACCCCCGAGCTCGGCCGGCACAACGCGGCACTTTGCCACGCCTTGATCGCCTTCGGGCGCGATGGCGCGCAGGACGAAATGCTCCAGGCTGGGCTCGACAGCCTGGGCTGGTTGCTCCGCCGCCAGCGGACGGAGGCGGGTCATTTTCGCGCCGTCGCAGGCCAGGAATCCATCAGCCCGGCCGAGTTCGAACAGCGGCCGATCGAGGCCGGAGCCGCCGTCGGGGCCTGCCTCGAGGCTTTCGCCGCCACCCGCGATAACAGCTGGCTGGAGGAGGCGCATCGCGCCTTCGAGTGGTTTCTCGGCCGCAACGAGCTGGGCGAGGCGCTCTACGATCCGGTGGGAGGCGGCTGCTACGACGCCCTGCACATCGACCGGGTAAACCTCAACCAAGGCGCCGAGGCGACCGTGGCCTTTCTGCTCGCCCTGCAGGAAATGCGCGTCCTCGACCTGACGCTCTCCGCTCCCATCCGGACGGCTGCGGCGGCGGCGTGAAGACGGGCGGAAGGTAGGGCGGGACCGCTGGGACCGCCGAAACGCTGCACGGACGGCCCGGCGGTCCGTCCCTACCCATCTCGCCTTCTCACCGTCCCACCGCGGCGAACAGATCCCGCAGGCGAAACGCCGTCACCGCCGTGACGGTGTCGGCCGCGCCGTAGAACACGAGCGCCAGGTCGTCCTGCAGGACGAGCCCGGTGGGGAAGACCACGTCCGGCACGAAACCCTTGAGCTCGAACTCGGTTTCGGGAACGAAAATGGCCTCCGAGTTTGCCAGAATGCGCGCAGGGTTTTCCAGGTCCAGCAGCAGAAGGCCGCCGGAATAGCGGCCCACCCGCTTCTCGCCGTAGCGACGGTCGTTGCCGTGATAGAGCTCGAGCCAGCCGGCGGAGGTCCGCAAAGGAGGCGCCCCCGCGCCGATGCGGCCGCATTCCCAGGCCTGCGTCCCGCCGGCCAGGTGCACGTGGCCGCCCCAGTGCAGCAGGTCGGGGGAGCTCGCGAGCCAGATCTCCGGCCGCGTTAGCGGCGACGAAAGCGAGGGCCGGTGGAGAGCCCAGAAGCGCCCGTCGATTTTTTCCGGGAAAAAGACGACGTCCTTGTTGTCCGGACAAAAAATGACGCCGTGGCGCTGGAACGAGACGAAATCGCGCGTGGAAGCCAGCATCGTGGCCGGCCCGTGCCGGGACACGCCCACGTAGGTGATCTGGTAGGTATCGCCGATCCGGGTCATCCGCGGATCCTCCACGCCGTATTCCTCCAGCGGCGAAACGGGCAGGAAACGCGTCGTGCCCACGCGATGGACCGTCCGCCCGTTCCCGCACCAGACTAGGCTAAGATGCGAGGCGAAGGTCAGCCGCACGATGCCATCCCGTTTGAAGCGCACGCTGCGGGTGTCTTCGCGGATCACCTCCTCCTCGCGCACCCAGTCCAGCACCACGCGGCCATTCTCCAGGTCCCAACGGGGCAGCCCGACCCAGCCCGCCCGGGTCTCCACCGGTTCCTCGGCGAGCCGCACCAGCAGCAGGATTTCGCCGTTCACGACGGCGACGGCGGGATTGAAGACGCCGGCGACCTTCAGATTGTCCTGCGAGGGCGGCACGTCTTCCGGGCGCAGCAGGCAGTGGGTGAACTGTCGGGGAATGCTCATGGGTATGCGAGGTACGGTCTGTTCGGTGGCACGGGCATCCTGCCCGTTCGGATTGGGCGAAGAGGCCTCGAAACCCGGGAATCGTCGTAGGCCTGGCCGTGCGCCGGCGCTCAGGTTTCCACGCGCTGGCCATGCTCCTTCCAGCCGGCGAAGCCGCCCTCCAGCTCCATTACCGAAAAGCCTTTCCCCGCCAGTTTCATCGCAGCCTTGGCCGCGAGGTGGCAGACCTGGGAGTAGCAATACAGCACGTGCAGCTTGTTTTTGTTCAGCTGGTCGGTGTCGTCCCACCGCTCCTGCGGCAGACTGATCGCGCCCGGGATGTGGCCCTTCTGATAGTCCTCGGCCGCCCGGACGTCGACCACGAGCACGTTGGCGTCGCCCAGTTCGCGGGCGAGCTCCACGGGGCCGGTCGTGAATGCCATTTTGTCTTCAAAATACTGCCGGGCCTTGGCCGGATTGATGTTCGCGGGGGTGGTGGCAAGCATGGGTTGGTTCCTCCATTCATGGTTTTCCCGGCCGGACGCGCGGCTCCGCGGCCGCCCGCCGGACGCCGGGTTCAAAGCTTCTTGGCGGCGCGATCCGCCATGCGACGGCTGTCGCTCAGGACCTCGCCTTTTTCCGAAATCCGGAGGCGCTGGATGCCTTGGGCATCCCGGATCGTCACCTCGTAAACGACCAGGCTGGCCGAGCCCTCGCGATCGATGTCCGCGATCTCGCGGTCTCCGGCGATCTGCCGGATGCGTTCCCGCACGACCGGAGGCGTGTCTTCGAGCTGGGTTCCCATGAACAGGGACTTCAGGCCCTTGCCCGCCCGCTCATCCTGGAGGAGCGTGCCATCCTCCGCCACGTGGATTTGAGGGTTCATGCCCGGCTGGCGAAATTCCACTTCGTAGACCGAACGCCCTTTCCACGATTCGTGATCGATATCCGCGATCTCCCGCTCGCCGGCCTGCTTGCGCACCGTTTCCTGCACCGGAGCCGGCAGATCCTCCAGCCGAAGAGGGGGAGCCGGGGGCACGATCATGGTGCCATCCGGCACGATGGGCGACGTAGGCACGATGCCGCCCGGAGGCACGGTGTTTGTCGGAAGGATCGTGCCATCTGCGGCGATGCGCAGGCGGGGATTGGGCGCGTTGTCCTTCTCGAGTTCGACCTCGTAAACCGTTTTCCCATCGGCTTGGTGAAGGGTGATTTTTTTCACCGGACTCGTTTCCCCCGAGTTCTCGATGGCTTTCTGCACCGGCTCCGGAAGCTCGTTCAACGAGACCGTCTTTTCCATCTCCGCGGCAACGACCTTCGCCAAGGCCGGAAACGAAGCCAGCAGGATCGACAGGAGCAGATGTGAGCTTTTCATGACGGAAGCGGGGTTCTCCATGGGCACCGATGAAGGCGGCCCAACTTTACCCCGGCATCGGGCACCTCTCCATCAGGGGATCCAGGCATCGCCATACGGGGCGCCCTTCCCGAACGCCCGCAGGGCCCGGGCCGGAGTGATCCGCCGCATCGCACCACAGGGGGCCTCACCCCGCGCTTATCCGCCCGATCCGCGATTAAAAAGGCCGGGCTCGCCCGCTTTTTCCTCGCGACCCTTCGTGCGCTTCGCGGTTTAAGGAACCCCGCCGCATGTCCGATCCCGCCGCCGAATTTTTCCAAGCCGTCATCGACGACCATCGCCGCCGCCCCCGCAACCGTGGCCCCCTGCCGGCCGCCAATCGCGTCGCCCGCGGCGAAAACCCGGCCTGCGGCGATCTCTGCACCGTGCAGCTCCGGCTCGTTCCCGACCCGGCGGCGCCGGACGCGCGCATCGCCGAACTTCGCTTCACCGGCGCCGGCTGCGCCCTGTCCCAGGCCTCCGCTTCCCTCCTCACCGTCGCGCTCGTGGAACGCGGTGCCGCCGAGGCCCTGGTCCTGGCCGACGCCGTGGAAACCCTCGTCCGCACCGGCTCGTCCGCGAAGCTTCCGCCGGGAGCGCCCGGCGATCTCGCCGCGCTCGCCGCCGCCCACGCCTTCCCTTCCCGCCACGCCTGCGCCCTTCTCGCCTGGAAAACCCTCCGCGAAGCCCTGGCCTCGCCGTCCGCTTCCGCGGCCCATCAGCCCACCTAAAACCGCGCATCCGCGTTCGACATTGGTCCTTGGTCATTCGTCATTGGTCATTCGTCATTTCCACCATGCGTCCCGGCCAAGAAACCCGTCCCGATTTTCCCGTTCTCGACCAGCAGGTGGGCGGCAAGCCGCTCGTTTATCTCGACAGCGCCGCCACCTCCCAAAAACCCCGCCAGGTCATCGCCGCGCTCGACGCCTACTACGCCCGCGACAATGCCAACGTCCACCGCGGCCTCCACGCGCTCTCCATGCGCGCCACCGAGGCCTACGAGCAGGCCCGCGCCCGCGTAGCCCGCTTCGTCGGCGCCGCCGACCCGGCCGAGATCGTCTTCACCTCCGGCACCACCGCCTCGATCAACCTCGTCGCCCAAACCTGGGCCGTGGCGAACCTGCGCGCCGGAGACGTCATCCTGCTCACCGAGATGGAGCATCACTCCAACCTCGTGCCCTGGCAGCTCGCCGCCGCCCGCACCGGCGCGACCGTGCGCTACCTCCCCATCGCCGGCGCCGATGCCGAGCACGGCCTCGATCTTTCCCGTCTCGACGAATTTCTCACCCCTCAGGTGAAGCTCTTCGCCTTCACCCACCTCTCCAACACCCTCGGCGTGCTCAATCCGGCCGCCAAACTCTGCGCCCGCGCCCGGGCGGTCGGCGCCGTCACCATGATCGATGCCGCCCAATCGGTCGGCCACGAGCCCATCGACGTCCAGGCTCTCGGCTGCGACTTCCTCGCCTTCTCCGGCCACAAGATGTGCGGCCCCACCGGCATCGGTGCGCTCTACGGCCGCCGGGAACTGCTGGATGCCATGCCCCCCTGGCAGGGCGGCGGCGGCATGATCGAAAACGTGGAGTTCTCCGGCTCCACCTGGAAGCCCTCTCCCGAGCGCTTCGAGGCCGGCACCCCCAACATCGCCGATGCCATCGGCCTCGCCGCCGCCTGCGATTACCTCGACGCCCTCGGCCGCCCCGCCATCGGCGCACATGATCATCATCTCGCCGGCCTGGCGCGCGACGCCATCGCCGGCCTGCCTGGCATTCGCATCCTGGGCCCCGCTGCCGGCCAGCCCCGCGCCGGCCTGGTGAGTTTCGCTTTCAAGGACATCCACGCACACGACGTGATTACCGTGGCGGACCAGCAGGGTGTGGCCCTCCGCGGCGGTCACCACTGCAACATGCCCATGATGCGCAAACTCGGTCTCCTCAGCACCGCCCGCGCGAGCTTCTACCTCTACAACACCGAGGAGGAGGTCGAGGCCTTCGCCGCCGCCATGCGCAAGGTGGTGAAATTCTTCGGCGCGTAGGCGTTCGCTCGAACCGACCGCAGATTACGCAGAGGACGCAGATAAAAGACCGAAGACAAAGAACCGTGCTTCCGATTCCGATGCCTCGGTCATCTGCGACAATTTGCGCAATCTGCGGTTATATGCTCCGGTTGAATTCTCTGCGGCCTTACAGTGCGTCGTAGATCTGCACGCGCTCCCAGTGGGACTTGAAGCGCTCGACGAAGGCCTTGTGGACCGGGTCCACCTGATAGGCGTCGTGCGCCGCCACGTCCTTGAAGATCGCCGTGATCGCGTAGGTGTAGCTCGCGTCCACCACCGGACGCGGCGGGATCGGGGCCGGCGTGCCGACATGCAGCTCGCTCACGCTGGCGATCGTCCGGAGCGACTCCAGTCCCTCGGTTCGAAACGCCTCACGCTGGGCGGGTGTGAGATCCTTGCGAAGCCAGAAGACGACGGTGTGAACGAGCATGGGTAGGAATGAGAGGTGGGCACGGTCGCGTCCCGACCCGCCCGTCCGCGAGCCGAAAAACGCCCTTCCCAAGCCCGCTTCGCGCCCGTTACCGTGCCCGTTCTTCTTCGCCCACCGTTCGCCATGCCCACGCCCGTCAACATCCAGCTCATCGGCCCCGAGGTGGCCATTGCCTGGGATGACGGCGTCGAGACCTACTTCACCGGCGAGGAGCTGCGCGCCGCCTCTCCCAGCGCCGAAAACATCGGCGAACACGACATTCTGGGCAACAAATACGGCGGCGACGGCCCCAAACGCTTCCCCGGCGTCACCGTCCTCGGCTGGGAGCGGGTCGGCAATTACGCCCTGCGGTTCGATTTCAGCGACCGGCACCGCACCGGCCTCTTTAGCTACGCCTACCTGCGCGAGCTCGCCGAACGACATCGTTAGGAGCGGATTCGCGCCCCGGCGAACCGGCCCTTGCCGCTGGTTTCCGCCCCTCCGCCTCCGCTCCGTAAATCCTGCACCGCGCTGTCTCGCGGCCAACCGGACCCATCCCCGCCCCCACTCCGGGCCTCCGCCGTCTTTTCTGAAATCATACATCATACATCCTACATCTTACATTCCATGTCTTTCCCCGCCCGCACCACCCTGCCCGAGATCGAGCTCGGCACCACGCTCCAGCCGAAGTTCGGCCCCGACGGCCTCATCCCTTGCATCACGCAGGACATCGCCACCGGCCAGGTGCTCATGTTCGCGTTCATGAACGCCGAGTCCCTCGCCCACACGCTCACGACCAAGAAGGCCACTTACTGGAGCCGTTCCCGCAACAAGCTCTGGGTCAAGGGCGAGGAATCCGGCAACGTCCAATGGGTGAAGGAGCTCTACACCGATTGCGATCAAGACGTCGTCCTCGTGAAGGTCGAGCAGACCGGCTCCGCCAACGCCTCCTGCCACAACGGCTACAAGAGCTGCTTCTACCGGAAGCTCGAGAATCTCGACGGCGCCGATTTCAAGCTGGCCTACGTCGCCGAGCGGCTCTTCGACCCGGCAGAGGTGTACAAGAAAAAGTAAGCCCCGGAGCGTTTCTCAGGCAGAAATTAACTACAGATAGCACGGATGGACACAGATAACCGAAGCGAAGGGCTTCATCTGTGCTCATCCGTGTAATCTGTGGCCAAAGATCTTAGGGCGGAAAAGAAAAGGCCGCCCTCCATCGCGGAGGGCGGCCCTTGAGTTTTCAAGGGCCGGCACCGAGCCGGCCCCGATGATTCCGTGCCCCTTACTTGGTGGGGACGGTGGCGATCGTCTTAAGGATGCGCGACGCGACCTCGTAAGGATTCGCGGCGGAGTTCGGACGACGATCCTCAAGGTAGCCCTTGTAGCCGTTATTAACGAAGCTGTGGGGCACGCGGATCGAGGCGCCGCGGTCGGCGACACCGTAGGTGAACTTGTCGATCGACTGGGTCTCGTGAAGACCGGTGAGGCGGAAGTGGTTGTCGGGGCCGTAGACGGCGACGTGCTCGGACATATACTTCGAGAAGGCGGCCATGAGGGCCTCGAAGTACTCCTTGCCGCCGACCTCGCGCATGAACTTGGTCGAGAAGTTCGAGTGCATGCCGGAGCCGTTCCAATCGAGCGGCGTGTTGTAGGGCCCGCGGATCGGCTTGCAGTGGAACTCGACGTCCACGCCGTACTTCTCGCAGAGACGGGTCAGGAGGTAGCGGGCCATCCAGACGTCGTCGGCGGCCTTCTTGGAGCCCTTGCCGAAAATCTGGAATTCCCATTGGCCGGAAGCGACCTCGGCATTGATGCCCTCGTGGTTGATGCCGGCATCCAAGCAGAGATCGAGGTGCTCTTCGACGATCTGGCGGGCGATGTCACCGACGTTCTTGTAGCCGACGCCGGTGTAGTAGGGGCCTTGGGGAGCGGGGAAGCCACCCTCGGGGAAACCGAGCGGACGGCCATCCTGGAAGAGAAAATACTCCTGCTCGAAGCCGAACCAGGTGTCCGGGTCGTCGAGGATGGTGGCGCGGGCGTTGGAGACGTGGGGCGTGCCATTGGCGTTATACACCTCGCACATCACCAGCACGCCGTTCTTGCGCGTGGAGTCGGGGTACACTGCGACCGGCTTCAGAACGCAGTCCGAGCTGCCGCCCGGAGCCTGCTGGGTCGAGCTGCCGTCAAAGCCCCAGAGGGGCAGCTCCTCGAGCTTCGGGAAGCTGGCGAATTCCTTGATCTGGGTCTTGCCGCGCAGGTTCTGCACCGGCTTGTAACCGTCGAGCCAGATGTATTCGAGTTTGTATTTGGCCATGGATGTGTAGGTTGGGAGAGAAAGTGGGTTGGGGCCGGATCCGCGTGGACGTGAAATACCCGCAGATCCAGATAGAACCCGGCCCCACGGTTTCAGCACTCAGCATGCCAGCAATGAAAAAAATTGCTGCGTCGCCACGCACCCACGCATTTCCCGAGAAAATGCCAATGGATTGCCTCTCCTTGGTCAAAATCGCCCAGCCCAATCTATTTCGCCCGGACTTGCGGAGTGCCCTCGCCTCCCGATGCTGACCATTTTCGACCATGCTGGAGATGAAGGACACGCGACGCGCTTTGGTGCGCATCGGCTATGACGGCCGGGTGCACAAGACCTTTCGCGGCCACCAAGCCCGGGAGCGTTTCCAGAACGAGGTGCGCGTGCTCCGCTACCTCGAGGAAAAAGGCTGCGACTATGTGCCGCGAGTGCTGGAAGCCCACGAGGACGAGCTTCGCCTGGTCACGACCAGTTGCGGACAACGTGTCGAGCACATCGCCGACGCACGGGTGCGCGAGCTCTTCACCGAACTCGAGCGGGACTACGGTGTGCGGCACGACGACGCCTATGCGCGCAACGTCACCTACTCCCCGCAGGCAGGGCGTTTCTGCCTCATCGATTTCGAGTTCGCTACCCTGCTGGACCCTGCGGCCCCGCCCGGACCCGCGCTCGACCTGCCCGAGCCCGACAAACCACGCGGCGACTGAACAAAACTCCTGCCCTCCCCCGGGCGCGCGCCGCCGATCTTCGCGCCCACCTTTCGATCTTCACCTTCGCTTTTTCCATGTCGTCCGACACGCCCCCCGCCGCCCTCCACTGGTCCGGCCTCAGCCATCGCGGCAAAGTCCGCGCCAACAACGAGGACACCTTCCTCGCCCTGACCTTCGACGGCCATGAAGTCCGCTACCTCGGCAAGACCGGGGAAGCCACGCTCGGCGGCGGCGATTTTGTCTTCGCCGTGAGCGACGGCATGGGCGGGGCCCGCTCCGGGGAGTTCGCCAGCCGCATCGCCATCGACAAGATCACCAAGCTTCTGCCTCGCGCCTACCGGCTCTCCGCCGCGGGACTCAACGCCGGCTTCAGCGATGTCCTGGAGGAACTTTTCGATGCCACCCACGAGGAGCTGCTCAAATTCGGCCGCAGCTATGCCGAATGCGCCGGCATGGGCGCCACCCTCACCCTCGCCTGGCTGACCCCGCAGTGGGTGTATTTCGCCCATATCGGGGACAGCCGCCTCTATTATCTGCCCCGCGAAGGCGGCATCCGCCAGCTCAGCCATGACCACAGCTACGTCGGCTGGCTGCGGCGCGAGGGCCGCATCAACGAACGGGAGGCCCGAGAACATCCCCAGCGAAACGCCCTCCAGCAGGCCCTGGGCGCGGGCCACCAGTTCATCGAACCGCAGGTCGGCGCCATCTCCCACCGTCCCGGCGACCGCTTCCTCCTCTGTTCCGACGGCGTGATCGACGGCCTCTGGGACCGGGCGCTGGAGGACCTCATCCGCGCTCCCGGCCCGGACCGCCTGCACCAGCCCGCCGCGTTCCGCCTGGTCGAGGAGGCCCTGGAAAACTCCGGGCGGGATAACCTCACCGCCCTGGTCGTCGAGGTCGCCCCGCCCGTGCCCGCCGCTCCCGCCCCGGTCGTCCCCGCGGTGGACACCGCCTCGGCATGAGACCGGCTGGGCACCATCCCATGAATGCCGCCCGCCCGCACCTCGTCTTCGTCTACGGCACGCTCAAACGCGGCGGCTCCAATCACGGCCTCCTCGCCGGCCAGACCTTCGTCGGCGTAGCGCGGCTGGCGGCCGGCTTCGCCTTGTATTCGTTGGGCGAATACCCCGGCCTGGTCGCCGAGGCCGGCTCGACCGATCGCGTGACGGGGGAAGTCTGGGCCGTGGACGACGCCGCGCTCGCGCGCCTCGACGAGCTCGAAGGCGTGGGCGAGGGACTTTACGCCCGCGTCCCCGCCGTGCTCGACGAAGGACCGGAAAGCCTTTCCGCCGGCGCCCGTTTTGCCCACGCCCAGGTCTATCTCTACCTGCGCGACGTCGCCGGGCGGACGCGCCTCGGCGACACCTGGCCGGCTTGATACCGGTTACCTGGAACAATTTAAATAATCTATAGCCGAAGGATCGGGCCAAACGGTAGGGCAGGACCGCAGGGCCCGCCGCGGCTTCCCTCTGGCCATGCATCCCAAACCGGCGCGCCCAGCGGTCGCGCCCTACCTCAAGACAGCCTCACGGCCTCACTTCTTGTACCAGCCGCCGTCCTCGCGCTGCAGCCAGACGCCCGGCTTGCTCGCGGCGGCGATCTGGCGGGCGAAGGCTTTGCCGGCCTCGGCGGCGGTGCCGCCATTCTTTTTCGCCAATTCCTCGAAGACCACCGCGCGGTCGGCGTTTTCCGCCGTCACCACCGGCTGCGCGTCGGCGCCGCCGTCGCGCACCGCAAGCAGGCCCGTGTTGGCCTCGCCCACCGCCCCGGCGGCCTTGAGCTTGTCGATCACGGGCACGCGCTCCTTCATGCCGGCCTTGGCAGTGGCCAAGTCGCCGGCGTGAGCCACCAGCGCGCTCACGCAAAACGCGGCTAAGAACATCGAACGGGAATCGAGGAGTTTCATGGCAGTAAGTAAACGGACGGGGTCAGGGTTTGGCGACGGGCAGCGCCTCCGTGTTCACGGTGGTCGAGTCGCCGTAGATATCGCCGAGGAGGTCGGTGACCGCCTTCTCCATCTTCACGTTCACGTCCACCACCGCGTGGACCTCGATCGGGTCCATCGACACATGGATACATCCGGTGAACAGCACAGGCAGGGCGCAAAGGAGAAGCGGACGCGGCATGGAGGGCAGGTTCCCGGTTTTGACCGCGGCAGGCAATCAATGTTTCCAGACTGCCCAAGAGCCTGGCGCAGGCCTCATTCCAACCGAAAACTGAGGCGGTCGAAGTCCTGGTTCAGCCCGAAAGTCAGGAACTCGCTCCAGGGCCCGTTGAAATTCACGTCCATCACCACTTCCTTCACCAGTTTGCCGCTGTCGGGCCGGCCCACGATATGGATCGTCGCGGTGCGCCCTTGCGAGGGCCCGTCCGGCCAGAAGGTTACCTGGAAGGTTTCGATGCGCAGTCCGTCCCGGCCCATCTCGATATCCTTCATCGGCGCGTAGGCGGGGTTCGACAGCCCGATCCGGTGCATCCAGCCCACGGACGATGGCGCGAGGCTGAACAGCATGTCCGGCATCGTGCCGGTCAGCAGCCCCGGCGAAGGAGCCAGCCGGAACGCGGCGTCGTCCGACTTCACGATTGCCAGGCCGCCGTCGCGCACGCGCAGGCCCTTGACCGTATCCCAGGAAAGCTCGACCCGTCCGCGCAGCCGTCCTTTCGCCTGCTGGACCAGCCAGGGAAGCAGGTTCGCCACTTCGCCCAGTTGCAGCGCCTCGACCTCCGCGGCGGCGTTCACCGCCGGCACCGCAAGAGGCACCGCGAAGGGCTTCAGGCGGACCCAGCCGCCGAAAAGCGAGGCCTCGCCGCCCGACACCTCGACGACCTGCGCGGCACTCAGTCCGAACCGCACCCTCACGTCGCGCACCTCCACGCCGGCCTTGGAGACCTTGGCCACGCGCAGTTCCTGCCCGGCCGCCAGCGCTCCCTTTGCCAAGTCGTTGCCCTTCAGGTCGAGTTCGATCCCGTTTAGTTCCAGCTCCAATTCATCGGACCGCGCCCAACCCTCGCGCAGGGAAACCCGCAGTTCCCCGGTCGGCCCCGCTGCCGCGGACCAAGCGCCTTCCCCCGCGAATTCGATCCGTCCGCTCGCCGACCAACCCGCGGCCTCTTCGCCGGCCAGGGGTCGCAACAAGGGCCACAATTCCGCCAGGTCCGCCGTGCCGGGCCGCAATTCCCAGGCCCAGCCGCCATCCGGCCCAGGCCGCCCGGCCACCTCCAGTTTCAACCCCGGGCGGCTGGCGCGCAGCAACACCCCTTCCGTCACCGCCTGCAGTTCCCATTTCAGGCCGAGATCCGCGAGCGCATCCAGCTTCAGTTCGCCCTGAATTTCGCCGCGCAAGGGCCAGCCTTCCGCGCGGGCAGCCGCGCCGTCCGCAACCGAGGCGATCCCCAACGCAAAGATGAACATGCGCCAATGCACGCCCCCTTCCATCGCCCGGCGGGCCGCCGGGCGCCAGCGCGGAAACGCGGGGCCGGCCGGCGAAAGGCACGCGCCCACTCCCTACTCCACGTTGGCGATCTGCTCCTTGATGCGTTCGAGCTCGTTCTTCAGCTCGATCACGCGGCGCGCGATCTCGTAGTCGTTGGCCTTGGCCCCGGTGGTGTTCACCTCGCGGCCCATCTCCTGGAGAATGAACTCGGCCTTGCGCCCGACTTCGCCGGGGCCGGCGAGGAGTTTTTTCAGCTGCGCGTGGTGGCTGCGGAAACGGGTCAGCTCCTCCGCGATGTCGCAGCGGTCGGCGAACAACGCGATTTCCTTGAGCACGCGCTCGTCGTCCACCCGCAGCTCCAACCCGGCCTCGCGCAGGCGTTTCAACAGGGCCTCGCGCGCCGCAGCCACGACCGCCGGGGCCCGCGCTGCGATGGCCTCGACATGTTCGCCGAGCAGCGCCAGCCGCGCCTCGAAATCTTTGAGCAGCGCGGCGCCCTCGACCGCGCGCATCGCGGCGAAGCCCGCCAACGCTTCGCGCACCGCGGCCAGTACGGCCGCCTGCGCCTCGGCGGCGGCCGGCGGCTCGACGCGCCGGCGAAACTGCAGGGCAACGGCGGCAACGGTCTGGGCGTCGGCCTCGAAGGGTTTCCCCTGCGCCTGGGCGAAGCCCCGCAAGCGGGCGAGCCAGGCGGCGGCGGCGCTCTCGTCGAAGTCGATCTCGCCCGCCCCGTTCGCGGCGGCGAGCTCCACGCGCAGTTGGATGGCGCCGCGCAGCGCGACCTTGCGCACCTCCTCGGCGACGGCCACCTCCAGCTCGCTCCAGGCCTCGGGCAGGGCGATCTTCAGGTCGAGCGCCTTGCGGTTCACGGATGTCACGCGCACCGAAACGGTGGCCGCGCCGAGGGCGGACGCACCGCGCCCAAATCCCGTCATGCTGTTCATGGTTCCTTAGAAGAGTTTCACGCCCAGCAGCTTCCCGACTTGGTGAACGTCCTTGTCGCCGCGGCCGCTCAGGTTGACGAGGAGAAGCTCGTCCTTCCGCATCTGCTTCGCCCGCTTCACCCCCTCGACGAGCGCGTGGGTGGATTCGAGCGCCGGGATGATGCCCTCGAGGCGAGCGACGAGTTGAAAGGTCTCCAGCACCTCGTCGTCGCAGGCATAGGCGTAGCGGATGCGGCCGGTGTCGCGGTAGTAGGCATGCTCGGGGCCGATGGCCGCGTAATCGAGGCCGGCCGATACCGAGTGAGTGAGCTCGATCTGGCCGTCCGGATTCTGGAGGATGTAGGTCTTGCAGCCCTGCAACACGCCGAGTTTGCCGCCCTCGAAGCGCGCGGCGTGCTCGCCGCGCCGGATGCCGAGGCCGCCGGCCTCGACGCCGACCAGGTTCACCCCCTCGTCCTTCAGGAAATCGAAGAACACGCCCATCGCGTTGCTGCCGCCCCCGACGCAGGCGATCACCTCATTCGGCAGACGGCCCTCGCGGGCGAGGATCTGCTCGCGCGCCTCCTGGCCGATCACGCGGTGAAAATCCCGCACCATCATCGGATACGGATGCGCGCCGAGCGCCGAGCCGAGGATGTAGTGGGTGTTGCGTACATTGGTCACCCAGTCGCGCATCGCCTCGTTGACCGCGTCCTTGAGCGTCTTCTGGCCGGCTTCCACGCCGACGACCTCGGCGCCCATCAGGCGCATGCGGAAGACGTTCAGGGCCTGCCGCTCCATGTCCACCGCGCCCATGTAGACGCGGCACTGGAAACCGAATTTCGCGCAAACCGCCGCGGTCGCCACGCCGTGCTGGCCCGCGCCGGTCTCGGCGATGATGCGGGGCTTGCCCATGCGCTTGGCGAGCAGCACCTGGCCGATGGCGTTGTTGATCTTGTGCGCGCCGGTATGGAGCAGGTCCTCGCGCTTGAAATAAATCTTCGCGCCGCCGCAGTGCTCCGTGAGGCGCTCCGCGAAATAGAGCTCGGTGGGACGGCCCGCGAACTCCTTGAGATGGCGGGCCAGCTCCCGGAGGTAGGCGGGATCGCGGCGGGCCGTCTCGTAGACTTCGCCAATCTCCTTGAGCGCGGTCATGAGCGTCTCGGGCACATAGCAGCCGCCAAACTCTCCGAAACGCCCGGCGGCATTGGGCAGGGACTCGGGGGGGACCGGCACGGTGGAAGCGATCGAGGCGGCGGGGGCGACGGAACTCATGGGAGAACCAATGGACGCCACCTCGCGCGGGGTGGCAAACGGGTTTTCACGCGCGGCTCCGGCTCTTGGTCCGCAGTCTCTTGTTCGTTCCGACGGGCGGGCCGCCGCCGCGGGGGAACGCCGCCTCAGCCCTGATCGACCCGCCCCTTCAGGAAGGCGAGCACGTCTTGGAACTTCGCCCGGTTGGCTTCGTCGGCCGCGACCAGGTTCTCGTGCGCGGCCAGCACGAGGCGGGCGTTTTCCAGCTCGCTCATCTTGCCCGGAGTGGCGAGCGCGGTGCCGCTGGCGCCGAGGGAAGGGACGGACTCGCCCGCCCCGGTATCCACGGTGAGGAGGCGATGCAGGCCGAGATTCTTGATCAGCTCCAGGTTGCGTTCGCCGACGCGGCAGAGCACGAGGCTGCCGGCGGCGCCGGCTTTGCGCAAGTCGAGCGCGGCCCCGGCGAGAACGCCGAGAAAGGTACTGTCCATGCTCGTGCAGTTCTGGAAATCCATCACGAACCGCGAACGGCCCTGCCGGCGCATCTCACCCATGAAATCGCGCAGGCTGGCACTGTTTTGGAACGAGGCCCGGCCTTCGATGCGGATCATCACGGGATCGCAGGTTGCATCGACAAGGAAGGTAGGGGCGGGGGCGTCAGGCATGGCGAACGGGGGATGAGCGGACAAAGGTAGATTCGGGACCGGCCAGCACAAGCACGCAGCCCGGCGGCGACGTGCGTGTTACTGCCTATCCCGCAGGCGGACCATAGTCTTGCGCACCGTCGCCTCCTATCCCAAGGCAACCGAAACTGGGTAGGCATCACGACCACCGCCCCGCCTGCCTTCCCGGGGCGCCGGCGCGATCCGCGCGCGCCGGGACTCTTCTCGTGCGCAAAAAAGCCCGCGTCCGGCGGAAGTGCAGACGCGGGCGCAGAGGCTTCGGCAAGCGGCGCGCGCCGCCCGAAAAGGCGGCGCGCGCGGACGCGGTTAGTTATTCGCCACGATCTGGCGCAGCACGTAGGGCAGGATGCCGCCGTGCTGGTAATAAT
>CBINGR010000034.1:0-50694 GCA_966250295.1 uncultured Akkermansia sp.
GAGCCTGGTTTCCCGACCACGGAGCACCGGTCTATTTCGAAGACAGCGCCTAAAGCACCGCACTATCCCAGTTATCCCTTACCCGTCAGGTCGGCGACTGGCGCGGCAGCATCAGGGCGATCGCCGCGCCGGCCACGAAGCCGCCCGCATGCGCGAACCAGGCCACCCCGCCCTGCCCGGTCGCCCCGCTCATCAGCGCGCCGAAACCCGCGTAGGCCTGAATCAAAAACCATAGCGGCAGAAAAATCACCGCCGGCACCGGCAGCACCGGCACGATCCACGGCACCAGCGACACCACCCAGGCGCGCGGAAACAGGATCAGATAAGCGCCGAGTACCCCTGAGATTGCGCCGCTCGCGCCCACCATGGGGAGCGCCGAGCCCGGCTCGACCAGCACCTGCGCGGCAGCCGCCACCGCTCCGGTGGCGGCGTAAAACAGCAAGAAGCCGAAAAAGCCCAGGCGGTCCTCCACGTTGTTCCCAAACACCCACAGGAACCAGCAGTTGCCCAGGACGTGCCCCAGTCCGCCGTGCAAGAACATCGAGGTGGCCACCGTCCGCCACTGCTCCAGGTCCGTCCAGCCGGCGAGCAGCCGGGCCGGCACCAGGGCGTGCCGGGTCATCCACGCGGCAAAACCGTCGCCGCCCTGCAACAAGAGGGAAATCTCATAGCCAAAAGTTCCCAGGCAGGCCGCGATGATCAGCGCGGTCATGACCGGCGCCCGGCGGTGCGGTTGCGTGTCCCAAAGCGGCAGCATGCGCGTCACCCCACACGTCCGGCCCGGATCCGCCAATCTTCAAAACGCAAGGCCACAAACGCTATCTGTGGGGGATAGGCTTGGCGCTGGCCGCCCGGTTGCCCGCAGGCCAGGCCAACGGTCTGACTTTCCGGCAAGCCGGCGACCGGCCGGAGCTACATCTCGACCCCGCTCACTCCTTCTCCGGCGAGGGCGCGCCGCCGCCGCGCTTGGCCTTCATCTGCTCCTCGTGCAAAAACGCATCCAGCTCCTCGAGGCTGGCGAACTTCTCCATCAGGGTGGGCATCGCGATGATTTCGAACACCCGCACGATCCCCTCCGGCGGGTTCATGAGCTTCATCGCCCCGCCCGAGCGCTCGATCGTCCGCATCGCGGTCTGCAGCAGTCGCAGACCCTGACTGTTGATATAGGTCAGACCAGACAGCTCCAACGCGACCAGCGGCGATTCGGCCGCGATCAGCCGGTCGAGCTCAGGCTTCAACTGCGCGGTGCCCGCGGCGTCGAGCGACCCTTGCAGGGTCACGACCTGGCCGAAGCTGCGCAGCGGACTGACGGTGAATTGTAGCGACATGGTGGAAAATCCGGAGATCGGTGCGGGGGAAACGGGGCCGCCGGCACGGCGGACCGTCCGTGCCTAAGCGAGCGCGCGGCGCTTGACCAGCCGCCTTTGCAGACCTTCCGCGTTCCGCATCCGCCCGCCCTCGCAAAAACCACCCGCGCCCCGCGCTTGCCGGAGGTCGGGCCGGAGGCCCAAACTCCGCCCACGCATGCCTTCGCCGTCGGCCACCGGACTCCCCTCCTTTCATCCCGCCCAGCGCCGTACCCTGCGCCCGCGCCTCCGCCTCTCCATCCGCGACGCCAGCCTCACCGACCTTTCCCACCCCGACGACGCCTCCGGGCGTTCTGCCCATCAGTTTTGGAAGCTCGAGCCCACCCCGCTCGTTCTCTCCGCCGAGGACTGGGCCCCGCTCGAGGCGGGTCTCCGCCAGCGCGCACGTCTGATCAACGCCCTTCTCGTCGATCTTTACCATGGCCAGCAGGCGCTGCGGGAAAGGATCCTGCCGCCCGAGGCCGTACTCTCCGATCCTTTCTACCGCCGACCCTGCCTCGGCCTCGAACCCGAGCGGGCCAATCCCGCCACCCTGCTGCGTTTCGATCTGGTCCGTACTCCCGAAGGCTGGCGCTGCGTCCAGACCCGGGCCAACACCCCCATCGGGCTCAGCTACGCCGTCCAAAACCGCCGTTTCATGACCCAGGAGGCCGGCGCTCTCTACCGCGCCCTGCCCGACTACCACAGCGTCATCAATTTTCCGCTCCAGCTCCTCGGCGCCCTCCGCGCCCTCGCCCCCCGCGACCGCCTCTCGCCCTCCATCGTCGTTCTCACCGCCGGCCCGCGCGACGCCTTCTACTCGGAGCACAGTTTCCTCGCCCGCAAGATGGGCCTGCCTCTCGCCCGCGGCGACGACTTGCTGGTCCTGGACAACACCGTTTACTTCAAAACCATCGGCGGCCTCGAGCGCGTGGACGTGATCTACCGCCGCCTCAACGACGCCCACATCGACCCGGTCGTGTTCTCGACCGATCGCGAGACCGCCGGCATCCCCGGCCTGCTCCAGTGCATCCGCGCCGGCCGCGTCGTCCTCGCCAATACCATCGGCACCGGCCTCGCCGAAAGCCATGTCATCGAGGCCTACCTCCCGCGGCTGGCGCGCTTTTACCTGGGCGAAAAACTCCTCCTCTCCGCGCCCGAGACCTATGCCTGCGGCGATCCGGACCGCCTCGAGCAGATCCTCGATCAGCCCGATCGCTTCGTCGTCCGCCCCGCGCACGAATCGCCCGACAACTATACCGTCGACCGCCCTGCCTACCGCCGCCCCTTGCTTACCGCGAAGGGCCTCGACCGCATCGTTCGCGAGAATCCCCACGCCTTCGTCGCGCAGGCCGTGCCCGCCGCGCTCGCCATCGACGGCCGGCGCCCCGGCGGCCGCTCCAAGGCAGAGCCCTTCTGCCTCAGCGCCTTCGTGCTCACCGACGATCGCAAGCACGACGTGTTTCCCGGCGGCCTCGTCCGCCTCGGCTCGGCCCAGCCGCCCGTCGGCCGCGTCGGCGACACCGCCGACGCCCTCGTCCTCCTCGGCTCGCACACCTCGGGCGGCGTCGCCGACCTCGAGGACCACGATCCGGGCGAACCGCCCCGCCCGGCCCGCCTCGGCTCCCGCGCCGCCGAAAATCTCTTCTGGCTCGGCCGCTACCTCGAGCGCGCCGAGGCCACCGCGCGCATGCTCGCCATCCTCGACGATGTCGCGCTCGAGGAGATCCCCGCCCGCGACCGCCGGCACTGGCTGCCCGTCTGGCGCGGCCTGCTCGAGGCCACCGGCCATGCCACCGCCGCCCGGCTCGACGCCCGCTCCCGGCCGCACGAGACCTTCGGCGCCGACCTCGCCTGGCGCCTCACCCTCGATTCCGACACGCCCGGATCGGTCGCCGCCGCCGTCGGCTCCGCGCTCTACAACGCCAGCCAGCTCCGCGACTACCTCTCCCCCGAGGCTTGGCGCGTGCTCACTCGCCTGCACGCCCGCCTCGAAACCCTCCGTCACCGCCATATCCCGGCCGCCCGCATCGCCGCCGAAAAGGTCCGCCAGGAACTCGCCGCCGAGGCCGAGCAGACCGTGCTGGACCACGTCCCGACCTTCCTCGCCACCGCCGACCACACCATGCTGCACGATGCCGCCTGGCATTTCCTCCGCCTCGGCGTCTTCCTCGAACGCGCGATCATGACCTGCAGCGCCCTGCGCCACGTGCTCGGCGCTCACGCCCGCCCCGGCGCCCTCCGCCCCGGCCACTACCGCGACAATCCCGAGCTGTCCGCCCTGCTCCGCATGCTCGGCTCGCAGGACGCTTACCGCCGCCTCTACCAGGCGCGCAGTCAGCCGCGCTACGTCGCTTCGTTTTTCTTCCAGCAGCCCGACGCGCCCCACGGCCTGTTCCACCTCGTGCACGAGATGAAGCACAGCCTGCTCGCCATCCGGCAGGAAACCGATCCCGCCGCCTCCCTGGGCGCGCCCGAGCAAGCCGCGCACGAGTTGCTCCAGTTCCTCCTCGAGCTGAAGCCCTCGCGCCATTTCGTCGGCGACGCCGGCCAGCCGCCGCTCGACCGGCTCCTTTCCGGCTTCCTCGACCGCCTCTACGGCCTGTATCCGGTTTTCAACGACCACCACTTCAGCCACCAGGCCCGCCTCGCCCCCGCCGCCGCCGAGGCGCAGGACGAACTCGCCCTGCGCTGAGCCGGCGAATGCTGCACGACGCCCATAACCACCTCCAGGACGCGGCCCTGGCCCCTCACCTTGCCCGCATCGCCGCCGCCTGGACGGAACTCGCCGGCCCAGGCGGCGAAATGGTTGTGAACGGCACGCATCCCGACGACTGGCCGCGGGTCGCCGCGCTCGCCGCGGCGCATCCCTTCGTCCGGCCCGCCTACGGTGTGCATCCGTGGGACGCGGGCGCATCCCGCCCCGGCGACTGGCTCGCACGGCTTGCCGCCCGCCTCGACGCCGATCCGCGCGCTTCGGTCGGCGAGATTGGCCTCGATCGTTGGATTCTCGATTCCGCCCGTCCAGGGGACCCCCGGCTCGCCGGGCTGCGCCGCGCGCCCATGGAGGAGCAGATCGCGGTTTTTCTTCCTCAACTCGACCTCGCCGCCGCTCGCGACCTGCCGGTCACGATCCACTGCCTTCAGGCCTTCGGCGAACTCCTTCCTCTCCTGCGCGAGCACCCGCGTCCCCCCCGGGGCTTCCTGCTCCATGCCTATGGCGGGCCGGCCGGACTTGTCCCGGAACTGGTGGAGCTCGGCGCCTGGTTCTCCTTCAATCCCGCCTTCCTCAACCCGCGAAAGACGCGCCAGCAGGAGGCCTTTCGAGCCGTCCCCGCAGAACGCCTCCTATGCGAGACCGACGCCCCCGCGATGATTCCCCCGCAGGCCTGGCGCACCCACAAGCTGCCTCCGGGCCCCGGCGGCGCCGCGCTCAACCATCCGGGCAACATCGAAGCCGCTTATGCCGGCCTCGCCGCCCTGCGCGGCGTTGAAACGGCCACGCTCACTGCGCGGATCGCCGAAAACTTCCGCCGCTTTTTCGAAAGCTGATTCCGCGTTTACCGCGCAGAAGCCGAAGACTCCGGCCTCCGGTAACCGCCCGGCCCTTGGACCGCCACTGCCGGCATACCTGAAGCGAGAGGGACGGGGCGATGCCTCGCCTATTTACAAGATTCCCAAGGAGGAGATACCTACGTATTTCGAGCGTCCTAATAGTGTAATTACTTATCATAAGCAAGACATGTAATTTGCCTAAAATCACCGTTTTGTAACGACAGATACCTAATTTTACTTAGTAAGCATTACTTCCGTAACCTTCCCGCAGTAAATTCTCCTCTGTCATGCATAACTTCATACGTCAGACTGCCTGTCTTCTCGTGCTGCCGGCCCTCGGAGCCTCCTGGTCGGCCGCGGCCCCCTCCGCGCCCGCCTACGATCTCAACTTCCCGCTCCCCCTCAGTTCCAGCCTGCCCTACGACGTCAATGTCGCGGCCCTGCGGGCCCTGAGCGACACTCCGGACCAGCCGAATCCGCCCTACACGATTCCCGAGGCCAACATTCCGCCCGCGCAACGCTGGTTCGACATCTTTGCCTGGCAGGCCTTCCTCGCTCTCAACTGGCCGGCCCTTCCCGACGGCCAGCCGAACAACGCCCTCTCCCTCTCCGACTCCAAGACCCCGCGCGTCTGGGAATACTACGTCGATGCCGGTCTGGTCTACCGGAAGGACGGCGCTCCGCCGCCTCCGTGGAAAGACGCCGTCACCGCCAGCCAGGACAAGACCTTCTGGATGTCCGGCATGTCCATCGGCACACCGGCCGACAAAAAGAACGCCGGCGACGGCGACTACATCATCCCCGTGATCGGCGGCGGCAGCGGCAGCCTCCAGGCCTTCACCGGCCCGATGATCGACCAGCAGGGCAAGTGGGTGCGCTACCAGGCCGCGATGAATGATGTGGAGTTCAATTTCCTCGTCGAGAACAAGCTCTACAACCTCGAGGGCCAGGTCGCCTATACCGCCAAGAACCAGATTGTTTTCCCCGCCAACCAAGGCACCTCCAAACACGGCGCGATCGAGATCAAGATGTCGTGGAAGCAGATGAGCGGTCAGGATGACCCCGCCCGCTTCCTCGTCCGCAAGGCCCATGTCGTCCCGCTCACCGGCGAGCCCTATACCGCCGACTTCGGCCTGGTCGGCATGCATATCGCCGCGAAGACCCAGTCCGCCCCGACCTGGATCTGGGCCACCTTCGAACAGGTGGATAACACCAACTCCAACGACCTGGAGACCAACTCCAAGGGCCAGCCCGTCAAGCCCACCTTCTTCAACACCGATAACCCCACCATCCCGGTCAACACCCTCGCGCCGAAGAACGCCGTCCCGGTCGCCCAGTACAATCCCGCCACGGGCAAAAACGATGGCCCCGAGGTTTACACCTCCTGGGACGAATCTCTCACGACCAATCCCACCCAGGCTACGATGGTGCTGCCCATCCCCGGCGCCACCGCCGCCCTCAACCGCCAGGTGCAGCGCATCCTGAACCAGATCGGTTCCGTCTTCCAATACTACGAACTCATCGGGACCCAGTGGCCCAGCGCGCCGTCCTTCCCCGGCTTCACCAACGGCGTTGCCAACCAGGCCAACGGCGAACTCCTGCCCTCTTCCTTCGAAAGCATTCTCTACAAGGTCCCCGGCAAGGTCGTGCCGGTTTACCTCGTGAACACCACGATGGAGACCTTCTTCCAAAACGGCAATCAACCCGCCGGTCCCGTCGCCGACGACTACCGCCTGCCGGCCGGCCTCCTCGCCGATCCCAACACGATCTTCTCCACCGAGAGCTGCGCCGGCTGCCACTTCTCCGCCGGCGCCGCCGTGGCCTTCAAAAAGGATCCCTATGGCCGCGAACTCCTGCAAACCGTGGACGGCAAGTATTACCGCGTGCCCATCTACGGCCAGAACGCCGTCCGCGGTCTGATCGGCGACGCCGACTACTCCTGGCTGATGCAACTCCGCGCCCAGTCCAAACCCGTGGAGCTCGACAGCACCACCACCCAGCAACTCTCGGCGCCGCCCTACACCACCAAGGACTACGCCATGGTCAGCACGGTCATCATCCCGAACAGCCAGAAGGTCTGCCCCGCGAAATAATCCACCCGCCCGGTTTCCCCGCGGCCTTTTTCCCGCTGCGCGCCGGTCCGCCGGCCGGCGCGCATCCTCTTTCCTCCGCGTTTCGTGACGCGCCCGTTTTCCCGTCCCGCCTCCACCTCCGTCCTGCCCGCCCATGAGCTCTTCGACCCAGTTTCCCTTCGTCTACACGAATCAATTCACGCCCAACAACTCCGGCTGGAGCACCGTGGGCACCATTGCGTCCTGGTCGCCCGATTCCACCGGCCGCCGCTTCACCTTCGTCTTCGGCGCCAACAACGCCTACTCTCTCTACATCGAGGTCCTCGGGCCCACCGCCTACCGCCTGCGTTTCAACCCCGCGCCCGGGGCTACCTACACCACCGAGACCTCCACCGCCGTCGTCAACCGCGACCTCGGTCTCGCCGGCCTGAACGTCACCACCAGCCAGCCCAACGCCCAGACCCTGCAGATCCAGACCGGCGCCATGACCATCCAGGTCGGCCTCGCGCCTTTCTTCGTGCAAGTCTACCGCGGCAACCAGCTCATCAGCCAGGACGCCCCCGGCCAGGGCGTGCTCTACATCCCCGGCCAGCAGGTCATCGCCATCATGAAAACCGCCCCGGCCGGCGCCAATTACTACGGCCTCGGCGAAAAGGCCGGCGCCAATCTCCAGAAGAACCTCTACACCTTCACGTTCTTCAACTACGACAACTTCACCTACAACGGCCCTTCCGAGGGCCAGCCCGGCCCGCTCAATCCCACCGAGCCGCTCTACTGTTCCATCCCCGTCCTGGTCGAGAACGACCCCGTCCCCTCGGGCGCCTTCGCCGGCTCGCCCTTCGCCACCGGCCTTTTTCTCGACAACGCCGCCCAGACCTTCGCCAACGTCTCGGCCAACGACTACTCGAACATGGACGGCAAGTTCTACCTCGGCGCCCTCTACAACGAGCTCGACACCTACTTTTTCGCCGGCTCCGGCGTGCCCGATATCCTCGCCCAGTACACCACCCTCACCGGCCGCGCGCCCATGCCTCCGCGCTACGCCTTCGGCTTCCACCAGGGCGCCTACGGTTACTTCGACCGCTACAAACTCTCCGCCGCCGCCAACTCCTACCGCGCCGCCCGTATCCCCTGCGACGGCCTCCATATCGACGTCGATTTCCAGGACAACTACCGGACCTTCACCCACAGCGAGATGAAGTTTCCCCACACCAAGGAACTCTTCGACGACCTGCACACCATCGGGTTCAAGATGTCGACCAACATCACCCCCGTCATCGCCGACAATCCGCTGAACCAGGAAGGTGCCGTCACGCCCTATGCCCAGCGCGAGGCGCTCATCGCCGCCAACGCGCTCATCTACGACACCCGCTACGAGTCCGGCGAATCCCCCGTTTATTACCCCGGCGGCGTCAACTACGGCGTCAACTACGGCAACAACCCCTACCCCTACCCGCCCCGCCAGCCCAACAACCAGGGCCAGACGCCGCTCACCGCCAGCGGCAACTATCCCGACTTCGGACTCACCAGCGCCCGCCAGATCTGGGGCCAGCAATACCAGGACCTCATCCAGAATCTCGGCCTCGACATGATCTGGCAGGACATGACCTGCCCCGCCATCAACTCGAACCTGCCGCCCGACCGGCAGTACTATAAGACTTTTCCGCAGAACCTGATGATGGCCCAGGAGCAGGTCGACCCCGCGACAGGCACCGTCGTGTCGACGACCTACCTGCCCAACGCGATGCTGCACAACAGCTACGTCAACAATCTGCTCCATGCCACCTGGGACGGCATCAACCAGCTCGCTCCCCAGCGTCGCAACTTCATCATCGCCCGCGGCGGCTACGCCGGCATGCAGCGCTACGCCGCGCTCTGGACCGGCGACTCGGCCTCCAGCTGGGACTTCCTCAACATCAACATCCCCGAGGTTCTCAATCTCGGCCTCTCCGGCGTGCCCATCAGCGGCTGCGACATCGGCGGTTTCGCCACCGGCTCCGGTACCGAAAACCCCACCAGCCCGCCCGTCCTCATCGGCGGCAGCATCCAGGGCAACATCACCAACTACGAACTCCTCACCCGCTGGATGCAGCTCGGCTCCTTCCTGCCCTGGTACCGCAACCACTACGACGGCTACAACAAGCAATTCCAGGAGGCCTACGCCTACGGCGAGCCTGTCCCCACCAACTGCCGCACCTACGTCGAGCTGCGCTACACCATGCTCCAGGTCTACTACGACGCGATGTACCAGTGGACCCGGACCGGCCTCCCCATCTGCCGGCCTCTCTTCCTGAACGACCCGAACGACCAGGGCATGTATGGAAACAACAACTACTACATCAACTCCCAGTTCTTCGTCGGCGGCGACTTTCTCGTCGCCCCCATCCTCTTCCAGGCCGAAAGCGCCAGCCCGCCCATCTCCCCGGTGCGCGATCTCTACCTGCCGGCCGGCAGCAACTGGTACGCCTTCCAGAACAACCAGGCGCCGCTCCTCGGCGCCGTCCAGGGCGGCACCGTCATCTCGTATTATGCCGGCCTCAACCTCGTGCCCATCTACGTCCGCGCCGGCGCCATCCTGCCTTTCCAGAACCTCGAGCAATGGGTCGGCCAACTCCCGGCGAATCCGCTCACCATCAACTGCTATCCCGGCCCGGACCGCTGGACCGACGCGCAGGCCTACCAGCTCTACCAGGACGACGGCATCACCCAGAATGCCCAGACCAAAGACGAATATCGCCTCTCGCGCATCTACCAACAGACCCTCACCAACGGGGGCACCACCCGCCAGGTGCGCATCGCCCGCGTGACCGACAACTACACGCCGCCCTCCCCGTTCCTCTATGTCGCCATCCTCGGCAGCATCACCTCGGCCAACCAGGTCACCCGCGACGGCGTGGCCCTGACCAATGTCGGCGACCCCGCCTCGCTCCAGGCCTCGGGCGTGGACTGCTGGTATTGGAACCAGTCCATCGACATCGTGTTCGTCAAAATCTTCGACAACCGCGCCGACACATTGGTGAGCGCCGCCTATTAACCTGTACCAGCCCAAAACGAGGAAACACCCATGCAACTTCGCCAAAACAAGGGCGCCCGCCCCCAGATCACCTTCACCTCCGATTTCCACGAACTCGTCCAGGGCGACCTCATCCCCGGCCCCTGCGTCCTGCGCTACGACCCGCTCCGGCTCGTCACCCTCGGCGATGCCGCCACCGAGGGCCACCACATCCGCGCCTACGTGCGCTTCCATCCGCTCGGCATCGAGTGGCAGGGCGTGATGGACCTCCCCGCCGGCCTGCCCCTCGCCGACATGGCCGACCCCACCGGCGAAGGCATCATGCTCACGAGCACCTTCGAGATTCCCGAAGGCTGCGACGAACTCGAGGTCTGGTTCTCCTGCACCCACGATGACGGCCAGACCCACTGGGATTCCGACTTCGGCAAAAACCACTGGCTGCGTTTCGGCCTCGCCGACCTCACGATCAAAACCGCAAAAGTGAAGTCACCGAAGAAAAAGGCCGTCGCCCAGGACTCGCTCGACTTCGAATTTACCACCCCGGCCAAGGTCGAGTCCCTGGAAGTCCGCTGGATCGTCACCACCGCTCCCGATTACCCGCGCCAGACCACGCCGCTCGTCGCGTCCACCGCCACGCCTCGGACCAAGACTTGGACGCCCCCCGTTGGCGGCATCCCCGTCCCCAAGGGCGCCACGATCGCCTACGATGTCGTCTACCACATCGATGGCCACAAGTACACCGACGACAACCAGGGCAACTGGTACATCGCCGACTGATCCTTTGGAGTGCGGCGCCCCGGCGCCGCTTTCGGGCGGCGCGCCTCGGCGCGCCGCTCCGTATCGTTTCCAAACCGCCTCCCGCAACCTCTCGCGCTCCCCGCGCTCCGCTCCCATGTCCGTTCCCGTCGCCAGCTTCCTCCTCTCCGTCAACTCGGGGACCTACACCTACACGATTTCATCCTGCAATCCGGCCCAGCCGGTGAGCTTCCAGATCGGCAACGAGCCCTACGACCCCAATCGTCTCAACCAAAGCGGCTACCTCGGCGGCCGCTATGGTTCCCAGCTCTCCATCGCCACCTTTCCCCAAATCCCGGTGCAAACGACAGTGGACCAGAATCCGATCAAGCTCGTGCTCTCCGCCATCACCCCGGACCAAGGCGAGTTCACCGGGGATACCGCCGTATTCTACGGCTACTACACCCAACCCTATGCCGGCGGCCTCGGCTTCTACCTCAACCAAGCTCAAAGCCAGCGCTACTTCCAGTACGGCGCCTCCGGCATCCCCTCCGCGATCAACAACACCCGCCCCGCGATCGGGCTAGGCTGAGCCGGGCTCCATCCCGTCTTCGCCTCTCCGTTTTCCGTCTCGGTTCCTCCCTCCACCTCATCCAACCCAAACCACCACCCGCCATGTCCGTCGCCGTCGCCAGTTTCCAACTCAAGGCCGCTTCCGGAGCCTACACCTTCCTCATCTCGTCCTGCAATCCGCAGCAACCGGTCAGTTTCCAGATCGGCGACGAGCCCTACGATCCCAAGCGTCTCAGCGAAGGAGGCAATCTCGGCGGCCGCTTCCCCTCGCTCGCCACCATCAACGTCTTCCCCGCCGTGCCCGTGCCGACAACCTTCAACCAAAACCCCATCAAACTCGTCGTCTCCGCCGTTACCTCCGACCAAGGCGAATTCACCGGCAACACCGCCGTGTTCTACGGCTACTTCCTGCAGCCCAATGCCGGCGGCCTCGGCTTCTACCTCAACCAGGCCCAGAGCCAGCGGAACTTCCAATACGGCAGTTCCGGCATCCCCTCGTTCATCGGCGCCGGCTTCACCCCCTACATCAGCGTGGGTTGAAGACCGGAAGACCACAGATCACACCAATGAGCACAGATGACCGTGGTCGGCTATCTGTGCCCATCTGCGCCATCTGTGGTTAATCGCTTTCTTCGCGTCTCTTCGCGACCTTCGCGGTTTAAAACCATGAACCTCCGGCTCCCCCTCGGTATCCTCGCCGCCCTCGCTTCCTTCGCCCTCGCCGCGCTCCTCGCCGGCATGAGCCCGCCCCCGGCTCGCGCCGCCGCCCCCGCTCCGGATTCGGCCCGCCCGTCCGCGGCCGCCCCCGACTCCACGTCTCCCGCCTCCATCGGTTACGTCTCCGAGTTTTCCCTCGCCTGGCCCAACGGCTCCGGCGGCTCCACCCACGAGCTCACTTATAACCGCGCCGCCGCGGCGGAGGCGCAGGTCTTTTGGGTCACCGGCCAGAATCACGATGCCCTCGCCCGCGTCACCCTCGACGGACAGGCGACTTTTTTCGCTATGCCCGCCGGCAGCCGGCCTCACGGCATCGTGTTCGATGCCGCGGGCAATCTCTGGGTGACCCTCGAATACGCCGGCCAGGTCGCGCAGATCGACCAGACTAACGGCCAGATCCTCAAGACCATCGACGTCACCCTTCACGCCGAGGGCACCCCGTCGCCGATCAACACCCACCCGCACGGCCTCGGCGTCGCGCCCGACGGCGTCACGCTCTGGTTCACCGGCAAGGCCACCGGCACCGCGGGCCGTATCGCCCCGGACGGCACCGTCACCCACTTCGCCCTGCCCACCACCGGCTCCGTGCCCATCTATATCGCCGCCGGTCCCGACAAAAACATGTGGTGCACCGAACTCGTCGGCAACGCCATCGCCCGCGTCGCTCCGGACGGGACCGTCACCGAGTATCCGATTCCTACCTACAACAGCCGCCCCATCGGCATCGTCCCCGGCCCCGATGGCCGCTCGATGTGGTTCAGCGAGGAGGCCGGCAGCAAAGTCGGCCGCATCGACATCGATCCCGATACCGGCGTCTGCGCGCTCGCCGAGTATCCCGTGCCCCTCCTGCACGCCAACAGCATCCTCGCCTCTCTGGCCTTCGACTCCGCCGGTAATCTCTGGACCCAGGCCTACGTGAACCAAAACAACCCCTACCCCGCCGGCACCGACGCCATCGTGAAAATCGACGCGTCGATCACCCTTGCACCCGTCTCGGGCCAGGTCGGCGATCTCTCCGACATTCCTGTCACCTTTTACGAAGTGCCCACACCCGACACCGTCATGCACCGCATTACCCAGGGTCCCGACGGCAACATCTGGTTCACCGAGCTCGCCGTGGACCAGGTCGGCCGCCTCGAATTCCTCGACGCCAGTGCCGCCGCGCAGCGCCCGAAGCCGCTGCTCAAGAAACCCAAGGCCCCCGACGCCCCCCGCAGGCTCCGCCCCCAGCCGCAATTCTGCGGCTAAAAATCCATCGCCCTGGATAGCTTTAGGGCCCGGTAGATGGGCGAGGCCGGCGCCAGAGGCCAGCGGAGTCGAAGTTACTCCCGCCGCGGGCCTGGCCGCCATTTTCATCTTCCGCGTTTTTTCCTTCTCCACAGCATAAGGTGCGGGCGGCGCAGGCGCTCGCCCACCCCGGTTCGCGTCACACGCAATCGTGCTCCCATGAAGGCCCTCTTTCCCCTCGGCATCGGCTCCTTCGCCATCGCGGTCCTGGTCAGCCTGATCCCGCTCCGCGTCCGCGCGGCTGACTCCGATCCGGACGCGCCCATCAAAACCATGCTGAGGGACAATGTTGAAACCGACCGGCAGACGGTCGGTCTTGCGGTCGGGATCGTGGACGATCGTGGCGCACGCGTCATCTGCCATGGCGCCTTGGACAACGGTACGGGACGCGACGTGGACGGCGACACCTTGTTTGCGATCGGTTCGATCACCAAGGTGTTCACGGGTTTGTTGCTGCAGGACTTGGTCGAACGCGGAGAGATGAAACTTGAGGATCCGGTCCGGAAATACCTGCCAGCCTCCGTCAGCATGCCGACCTTCCAGGGCCAGGAAATCACGCTGTTCCATCTTGCCACCCACACCTCCGGATTGCCGCGCGATTGCAGCGGCGATCTCTACACCTTCCTACCGCGCTGCAAGCTACAGGCCGCGCCCGGAACCCGGAAGGCATATTCCAACCTGGGAGTCGGGTTGCTCGGCCACGTCATCGCCTTAAAAACCGGCAAGGACTACGAAACGCTTGTGCTGGAGCGGATTTGCCAGCCCTTGGGCATGGACGATACCTGCATCACCGTATCGCCCGGCGTGAGAATGCGCCTCGCGGCCGGACACGCGATGCCAGGCCATCGCGTGCGGGACTTTTCCCCGGCCGACCAAGACACGAATGCGTCGGTCCCCGTGCTGCCGGGCGCGGGGTCGATTCGGTCGACGGCGAACGACCTTCTCAAATTTATCTCCGCTTATACAGGGCTGACGGCCTCGCCGTTGGGCCCCGTCATGCGGAAAGCACTGGAATCTCACCGGGTGGGGCCAGGGAATCGATGGCCGCTTGTCTGGGAGAACGACGACGCCGTGTTCGAGCATGGCGGATTGCTCGAAGGCTATCAGGCGGAACTGGCCTTGGATGTGAAGAAGCGACGCGGCGTGGTGGTGCTGTCCAATTGCGCCAATGTCGGCACCTTTGTCCCCGGCATCTGGAAAGGATTGCTGGAAGGCTTCACGCCCAAGCCCGCCGATACTGTGCAGGTAGATGAAAGTCTCTACGACGATTACGCGGGCCTCTACCGATTCGAGCCAGGGGGAGAACTGTGCGGCGTGCGCCGCGAGGGCGACCGGCTCATGCTTCAGGTGCTTGGAAAAGCCGGACAACGTTTGCGCTATCCCAGCTATGAAATCTTTCCCCAGTCCGAAGCGGTCTTTCGCAACGCGTTTTGGCAGGTGCAAGCCCGGTTCGTCCCGGCTGCGAATGGTCAACCGCTCCGAATGGTTCTCAGCAGCCTGGGCCCCATGGCTGGGTTTTCCGGTTCCGCCGAATCGGTCCTGATTTCGACGGAGATACCCCCGGTTCCCGCGCCCGTCCTTGTCGCGCCTGCCGTATACGACGGCTACGTCGGACGCTACAGGAAGACCTTTCTGTTCGGTCTTATTCGCGTCGGCCCGACGCTCGATGTCGCTCATACAACGGATGAGCTCGGCAGCCACCTCGTCGCCAGGGTGCGTGGCATGGGCGAGGAGGAGATTTTTCCGATCAGCCAGACCAGTTTCATTCCTGGCTACAACGTCTCGGACGAGCTGAAATTCACGTTCCTGGGAAACAAACAAGGTACGACGAAAGGTGTAATCGTCCTTTGGAACGGGAAAGAGTATCGAGGCACTCGTATTTCCAGGCGGCCAAGCCAGAACCTGCTTCGGAAGCCGCAGGACCGTTCCGGTTGCCACCCAAGCCGCCCAACGATGGAGGCGCCGCCGCAGCTCCGTCGGCCGAGGACCTAAAAGCTTGATGCAGCCTAGGCGTTCCCACCCATTAGACTGACCGCGTAGTCCCCGCTTTGGTCACCCCGCCCGGATCGGGACCACGAGCAGTCCCCGCTCTTCTCGCGCCGATCCCGCCTTCCTCCCTCTTTCCGTCCATGCCCGCCTTTGCCCTTCCGGCCTCCCTGTGCCGCTTGTCCCGTCTGCTTCTCGCGATCCTCCTCCCCCTCGCCGCCCTCGCCCAAGGTTCCCCGCCTGCCCCCGCCGCCCCAACCACCACACCCGCTCCGCGTGTCGAAGGCATCGTGGGCCACCTCGAACTCGGCTGGGACCTCCGCATCGACGTCTCCGGCCTCGAAGCCTGGACTGCCGCTGCTGCCGGCAACGACCCCTCCCGCCTGGTCCCTTGCATCAACGGCCGCGCCCTCAAGGGCAACTACCCCGAGGAGGTGCACGCCTCCGCCGGCCATCTCCAGTTCCAACTGAAAATCCTTCCCGCCAACCGCGGCGTCTGGACCGACCTCCTCGGCGCCCCCGACGGGCTCTCCCGCCCTGTCACCTTTAGCGTCGGCCTGGAAAACCAGACTCCGTTCGACACCGACCTCACCGGCGACCGCAGCCCGAGCCTCGTCATCATCTCCCCAGCCTACGGCTGGATCTCCCTCGTCGTTGTCCTCGCGCTTCTCGGCGGCTTCATCTGGCTCGCCCGCAACACCGATATCATCCGCGACTCCGGCCCCGCCCCCGCCGGCCCCGGCCAGCGCAAACCCTACAACCTCGGCCGTACCCAGATGGCCTTCTGGTTCTTCCTCACCTTCGGCGCCTACATCGTCATCTGGCTCATCACCGACGCCATCGACACCATCACCCCCTCGCTCCTCGGCCTCATGGGCATCAGCGCCACCACCGCGCTCGGCGAGGTCCTCATCGACTCCAACAAGGACACCACCGCCGCGAACAGCCTCGCCGCCTCCACTGCCGAGAAGCAGGCCCTGGAGGCGGGCGTCGCCGAGTTGCAGACCCAGCTCGCCGCTATCTCGGCCAAGCCATCCCCGACCGCCGACGACGCCGCGGCGCGCGACAACCTCAACCGCCAGCTCCTTGAGCAACGCACCCGCTTCAACCTCCTGAGCCAGCAGGTCCGCGCCCTCGCCCCCTCCGCCGGCGCGGCCGTTTCCAAAGGCTTCCTCCAGGACATTCTTTCCGACGGCGCCGGCTACAGTTTCCACCGCTTCCAGATCTTCGGCTGGACCCTCGCGCTTGGCGGGGTCTTCCTCTCCAACGTCTATTACAATCTCACCATGCCCGAGTTCAGCGCCACCCTCCTCGGCCTCATGGGCATGAGCTCCGGCACCTACATCGGCTTCAAGTTCCCCGAACAGCGCTGAGCCCGCCGCCCGCTTTCTTCCTCGTGATCCCTTCCGAAATCGCTCCCGGTCCCGGCTGGCCGCGCTTCCTGGCGGCGGTGCTGGCCGACGAGACTCTCCACGCCCGCCTCCTCGCCACGCCCGATGCCGCCGCGTTTCACCACGCGGCGCTCGCCCTCGCCGGCGAACGGGGCCTTCCGCTCACCGCGGCCGAGCTTGACGCCGCCATCGCGGGCGCACGCCACGCCTGGCTCCTGCGCCGCGCCAACCCATGATTCGGCTGCCTCCGGCGGGCTGGCTGCCCATCCACCTGCGACGGTTGCACGACCGAACGCTCCTCGACTGGGCTTTTTTCGGCGAACGGCGGCTCGACGATCCTTTCTTCGAACAAAGCGTCGGCGCCCTTCTGCAGCATCCTGCCCGGCTGCTCTTCCGCCATGAGACTCCGGTCGAGGCCCTCGAGACGCTCTCGGCCATGCCCTCCGAGCTCTCCCCCGCGGGTTTCGTTTTTCACGTCTCGCGCTGCGGCTCCACCCTCGTCGCCCAAACCCTGGCCGCCGATCCGCGCCACGCCGTGTTTTCGGAAGCGCCGCCCCTCGATCAGTTGCTCGCTCTCGATGCCGCCGATCCACGGCTCGATTTTTCGCGCCGCCTCGCGCGCCTGCGCGGTCTCGTCCATGCCTTCGCCCGCCGCCGTCGCTCGGTCGAAACGCGGTTCTTCATCAAATTCGACGCCTGGCACGCCTTGCACCTGCCGCTCATCCGCGCCGCCTTCCCGGACACGCCCTGGTTGTTTCTCCACCGCGATCCAGTGGAGGTGCTGGTCTCGCAACACCGCCGGCGCGGCTACCAGTTCATCCCCGGCATGATGGATCCCCGCCCCTTCGGCGTCGCGTTCGAGGAATTGCCGGAGCTGGATTTCGACACCTACACCGCCCGTGTAATCCGCGCCTCGTGCGACGCCGCGCTCCGCGCCCTGGCCTCGCCCGGCTCGCCCGGTCGCGCGGTCGACTACCGCCGGTTGCGCGAAACCCTGCCGGGGTTGATCCGCGACCATTTCGGCGTGCCCGACGACGAGACGACCCATGCCGCCCTCGCCGCCGCCCTGCCGCGTGACGCCAAAAATCCGGCCTTGGAATTCAGCGCCGATTCCGACGCCAAACAACGCGAGGCCGGCAATCGACTCCGCGATCTGGCCGCGCGTTGGCTCGAGGAACCCCGCCGCGCCTTGCTCGCCCTCACCGCCCTTTCCGAAGTGCCTGCGTCCGCCCGGTAAGGCGACGGAACAAAACTTGCAGGACGAGGCCGAACCTCGGGGGCTTAGGAAGCGGAAGTTTTTTGGGAAAGCCGGAGGGAGGTTTGCACGAGGGCGTCAAAGTAAGCCTCCATGTCGGCGAAGGAACGCGCGGTCACCAGGTCGCGGTCCACGACGACATGAGAGGGCTCGGGCACAAAAGTGGCGCCGGCGTTGACGATGTCGGCGAGCACGACGGTGTGGCAGATGACCCGGCGGCTCCTGAGGAGCGCAGGGTTGGGAGTGAGGATCCAGAGCGCGTGACAGAGCGCGCCCTTGACGATGCGAGGATTCGCCATGGCGGCGGAGAAGAAACGCACGGCGGGCGCCTGGTTAACCATCTCGGGCGAGCCGAGACTGTGCATGGGCGGGATCTCGCGCAGGCGCACCGCGACGTAGTTCGCGGCGCAAAGCACGATATCGAAGGCGTCGACATCGGTCTGTGTCACGCAGCGGTCCACCGTGAGCGCATGGATCTCGGTGCAGGGCGTGTCCGGGTTGTCGATGTCGTTGACAAAACGTTTCGAGGGCTGGCCCCAGAGGTAGGTGAGGAGCGTGAGTTCGCCGCCGAGCTCGGCGACGCGCTTTTTGTAGAACTCGATCTCGGCATGGATGTATTCCGTTTCGACGAGGACGGCCACGCGTTTGCCCGAAAGAGGAAGGCTCATGATGAACGGAAGCGAAGGTCAACGGAGCGACGTGAAAGTGATCTCGGTGCGGTGGTAGCGCGCGAGCGCGGCGTCGGCGAAGGGAGTGCCGGCTTTCTGGCTCTCCAGCGTGGCGAAGTAGAGATAAGGCTGCACCGTGCCGGGGGCGGGTTTGCGGGCGAAGGCATAGTACAGCACGATGGGCTTTCCGTGGAGCTGCTGGGTCGTGAGGTAGCCGATGAGCGCGTGCTCGAAGGAGTGGAAAGCGTTTTTCCAGGAATGCTGCTTGGGGACGCTTAGGTCCGGCTTGTTGTCTACGCCGGATACCATGTGCCAGATCTCGCTGTGTTGGTGATCCACCATGTACTTGAACCAGTAGTCATAGGTGCGAGACAGGATCGCGACGAAGCCCGGATCCACGAGCGCGAGCGTGGCGGCGGTTTGGTCGAGCTCCGCAAGGCTCCACCATTCCTTGTCGGGATCGATGGTCCAGCGCTCGGAGCCGGGCGCCACGGGCTTGAAGCCGCGCGCCCAGGACCCGTTTCCGGGCAGGTAGGCGGTCCGGATGATGTCGTACATGCGGGGCTTGGCGAACTCCACCAAACCCGCGTCGCCGGTCAGCAGGCCGACGCGATAGGTCAGCCAGAGGGTCTTGATGCTGTGCCCGAAGTCGGTGTGACCGGTGCCGAGATCGCGCGACTCGGTGCGGGTGACCGAACCCCAATAAAGCCCGTAGGTATCGCCGTAGAACTGCTCGCGCATGGCGAGTGAGAGCTTCTTGAGATCCCGCTCCCACCCCGCGCGCAACCGGGGATCCTCGACCGCGAGAGTACTCCAGAGGAGGTAGCCGTAAACCTGGTCCAGTTGGGAAACGAGTTCCTTCTGGTCCGGCGTGTCGCCATCCGCATTGGCCTCCCGGACCCAGCGGAGCAGGTCCCACTCGCGGTCATAATAAGTTTTGAAGATGTGGGTCTTCAAATCGACGACGATGTCGAGATAGCGCGGGTCATGAGTGAGATAGTGGAGAAACGCGATGCCGGTGACGGCATAGGCGAGGTCCTGGCTCGTGCGTTGCGCCGCGGCGGGAGCGCCCCGGCCATCTTCAAACCAGGAATAGGCGCCGCCATCCTTGCGATCGAGGGCGTTGGCGATGAGCCACTCGGCACCGGCCCGGGCGTAGAGGAGATACTTCTCCTCGCCAGTCAGGTGATAGGCCACGCCGTAGGCGAAAATCTGACGGCTCTTCGACCGCACGTAGTCGCGGGAGAGCTTCACGATCGCCGGATCGGCGTTCCGGATCTCCAGGCAGGGATCGGCGGGATTTACCAGACTGCCGTCGTTGCAACGGTAGGTCGGGAAGTTCCCGAGCGGCGTGCCCAAGGCTTCGGGCGTGGTCCAAAAGGGCAGCAACTCGTCGTTCAGGTGGGCGAGCCAGCGTTCGCCGGACGGGAGGGCCTGGAGGGCTTTGGACAGGTCGATCCTGGTGAACTCCGAGGAAACGTCGACCGGGATGACGGTGGGTGCCGTGGCGGCCGCCGAAGAGAACGGCGAGAGGCCGCACGCGAGAACACCGGCGAGCAAACGGAAACGAAGTTTTGCAAGGAGCATGGTGAGGGAAAGGAGGCCGGCGGGGCGGACGACGGGTTGACGGGAAGGGTGGACGGCAGGGAAAGAGATGACGGCGTAATGATCGAACCCTACGGCCGGTTCACTCGGGCAGGCCGGCGTTGAGCCAGTCGATGATCTGCTGGATCTCGGCCGGCGTGGCGTAGGGGCCGCCGTAGGGCATCCGTCCGTAGGAATCGACGCCGGTCGGATCGGCGAGCGCGCGGACCAAGTTGGTCTCGGCGCCGCGCCCCTGGCGGACGAGGTCCATGTCAATCAGCGGGTAGGCCTTGCCGAACTGGCCGTCGGGGCGGACGACGACGCCCTTGAGCTGCCCGAGGGTATCCCATCCGAAATTCTGGTCGCTGTGGACCTCCTTCATGCCCTGCTTGCTGCGGCCGGCGGTGACGCGGTTGAGGATGGCTTGGATGTCGGCAAAACGGACGGAGGTGGTTTGCATAGGTCGGGTCATTTGGTTTCGAGGCGGCGGGTGAGATCGAGAACGGTGCGGGCCAGGAGCCCGCCGAAGCGTTCGGCGTCGGCGGGAGCGAGTTGCCCGAGCCGGCGGCGGGCTTCTTCCAGCCCGGCGTGCGGAATGGGCACGTAGAGCGAACGAACGGCGACGCCGAGGGTGGCCAAGGCCTCGGAGCGGAGCTCCGCGTCGGCGCCAGGGTCGGCGATCAGGTCGAGCAGCGCCGGCAAGGTGGCAGGATCCCCGGGCGGAAGGGCCTGCAGTCCCGCGACGCGGACTTCGCGCGGCTGGGCAGGGTCGGCGATCAGCCGCAGGATCGCAGGCCGGCTCTGCGCGTCCGCCCCGAGCGCGGCCACGGCTGCGGCGCGCTCCGCCGGATCGGACGAATCCAGGTAGGGACGGATGAGCGGCGCGTTGGCCAGGGCCTGCCGGGCCAAAGCGAGCCCTTTGATCGCGTCACGCGGGGCGAAGGGCGCGCCGGCCGGCTGGTGGAGCGAGTGGGTAAGCACGTCGGCAACCGCAGCGGAATGGGCCATGGGCGCGAGGTTCCACAACGCGGCGAGACGCACGGGCTCGCGCGGATCGGCCAGCGCAAGCTCCAGCGTATCGACAATTTCCTCGCGCTGGGCGGTGGCGATCGGCGTGAACATCAGCGTGCTCGTCAAGAGCTGAACCGCCTCGGCATCGAGGGCGGCGCCACCGTTGCCGGAAAGCTTTACCAATTCGATCGCCTCGGGCAGCCAGCCGGCGGCGTCGGCCCCGTGGGCAAGGCGCAGCGCGTGGATGCGAAGGGCATCGTCCGCGCGGGCATCGCCCATCAGTTCGAGCGCCCCGGCGACCTCGCTCTGTTCATCGAGCGCCGCGGGAGAAAGGGTCTGCGCGGCGGCAAGACGCTGCGGGAGGGAGCGCCGGGCATTGAGAAAGACTCCGACCGCCCTGTCCTCGGAAGCGGCCCTGCGCCGGAGCAGGGATTTCGGAGCCGTGCCATAGGGCGTGTCGTCGTAGGCGAAGCCCATGGGGGCCCGCCCGCGGGTCAGCCCGAGGTAGTCGATCATGTCGCCAGGCGTGGGCCGGGCCGGCGAGGAGGGCCAGAGACCCGGCGTCGGACTAGCCGGAAACGGAGCGAGGAAGTCCGCCGCGAGGTCAGGCTGAGGGTAGCTGTTGTTCTGGCTCGAACCCTTGCCGGTCTGGCCGCCCCAGGGCCAGAGCAGGTCCGCCAGCCGGTGGTTCACCGGGACACAGGGATTGGAACTCCGATCATTGCAGTTCGGCGCCATCCCGGTCTCGGCGCAATCAGGCCCCGGCTGGTTGAAATCGCCCAGCGGGCAGTAGCTGCCGCCCGCGCCGGTGGGATCGAAACGGCCGTAGAGATGCTGCCAGTGCGCCCACTGGCGATCGAAACCCGTATGAAAAATCCAGAAGATCGGATCGCGGGGGGAAGTCTTGCAGTTCTGCATCCAGGGTCCGGTCCAGTTGTGGCCGATGTTGTGGGGGTTCGACTCCATCGCCTCGACGAAGCCGCCCTGAACGCGCTTCTTGGGATAGAGCGAGTAGTCCTTGAAGTTCTGGAAGAGAATATCGTCGCTGAAAAAATTCTGAAAATTGTCGTCTCCAGGTTGGCGGCCCCAGGAGAAACGCTGCAGGAGCTCATGCCGGGCGTCGTCGATGTCGGCCGTCCAGCCATAGAGAGGATTGTCGGGCGCGAAGCGGGCGGCGACGGGCGTACCTTTGGCATCCACCGGGTTGGCGCCCATGAAGTCTTCGGTGAAAAGCACCGAAGACTCGTTCATCACCCAATACGGGAGGGCGACGTCGGGGTGCGTCTTTTGGATCTCCCGTTCGAAGAGCAAAAGGAAGGCGCGATGCCAGGCGATGAAGCCAGGCCCCTTGTGCGAAAGGTCGGGCCAGAAGTAGTCGGTCGCGGAATCTTCCGTCCCGAAATCGTAACCCATGGCCGAGACCTGGTGCATGCGCACAAAATACAGGTAACGGCTGCGGCCGTCCGGGCCGATCGCCCGGCGGTTGAGATAATCGAGCGCGTCGAGGAAACGCCTGCGCTCCCCGGCGGTGAGCGAACGATGGTCTTTGCGGATGCGCACCATCAGAGCCTGGCGTCCGATGACCGGACCGGA
The DNA here is from genome assembly GCA_966250295.1 of uncultured Akkermansia sp. Classification (GTDB taxonomy): domain Bacteria; phylum Verrucomicrobiota; class Verrucomicrobiia; order Opitutales; family Opitutaceae; genus IMCC26134_A. Next base: position 22,787 of record CBINGR010000034.1, read on the forward strand.
TGGATCCGCGGCGCTACGCACCTCGATGAGGGCATCCTTGTCCTGGGTGCTGGCCTGGGGAAACTTGCCGGCGATCACGAAGGGCACCCAGGAGCCATCCCTGGGCAGGTTGAGCGCCAGCGTGGCCTGGCTGGCGGTGCGGCCGGGGGCGACGGCGCGATCGAAGAGCACATCGCCATCGAGCGGGAGTTCCCGTCCGGAGGGAGCGGGCCGCGGAGGATCGTTGGCCAGCAGCACGGACAGATCGGCGGCGGACGTGCCGGGAACGAGGCGGATACGCGCGGGCGCTGGCGCCCAGTCGATATAGTCGTCGCCCGGGGCGGCCGTGTCGCGAATCTGGATTTCCACCGCCGGCGCGGAAGGGATGGCGGACACAGGCGAAACGGCGGCGGATGTAGTGCCTTTTTGTATACGTTCCGCCTCCGCGAGCACCAGCCCGAAGCCGGTGAAGGGATCGGCCGAAACCATGCGCCAGCGTATGGCGCCGGCGCCATCGAGCAGGAAAAGGCCGTGTCGCGCCTCGTCGCCGGCCGCAGCTCCGTAGGCGCGGAAGGCGGCGAGGGCGGAATCGGAAACGACCGGGAACGGCAGGGCTCCGGCGGCAAGGGAGTCGCGGACTTGCGCGGCGGTGTCGGTGCTGACCGCGAGGATCTTTATGCCCCGCGCCCGAAACTCCCCGGCTCGTGCCGTCAAAAGCTGCAGCTGCTCCACGCAGTGCACGCAGCCGGCGCCCTTGACGAACACAAGCAGGGCCGGCGCGCCCGCGAAATCGGCAGGGGTCCAGGCCCGGCCGGCGCCATCGGCGAGAGAAAAGGCCGGCGCGGGCAAAGGCGAGGCCAGGCGCTCGGGAAGAGCGGCCTCCTCCGGCGAGCCATGCCCGGTGAGCCGGAGCGGGGCGGCCGCCGGCTTGGCGGGGTCGTAGATCTCCACGATCTGCATCATGCCTTCGTCCTCGTGGTCGAGAATATGGCAGTGCTGCACGAAGGCGCCGGGGAAATCCGTGTAGTGAGTGCGCATCTTTACCTTCCATTTTTCGTGAAGGATAATCGTGTCGCGCCAGATGGGCTCGCGGAGGCGTTCCACCCCCTGGTCGTCGATCATCGATACGACCTCGAACGGGTTGACGTGGATGTGGAACGGGTGGCTGACGCGGCCGACATCGTTAACGGAAGTGAGCGTCCATTCCTGGATATCCCCAAGCCGGAGGCGGCGGACATCGCCGGGCTCGAAGGTCTTGCCGTCGATGGCGAAGATGATGCCCTCGCCCTTCGGATTATTGATGATGCCGTAGGAGGCGCTCTGCAATTGGTCCGGGCGAGTGACGGCCGGCAGGGAAGGCAGCCGGAAAGGCGCCAGTTGAGCGTCCTTCGGGAGCGCCATTGCGAGCGGCTCGCCTTCGACGATGACTCGCGCGAGGTATTTTCGCGGCTCGGCCTGCTGATTGAGGGATACGGAGGCCGGCGTCGCCTCGTCGATGAGCAGGTATTCGCCGGGCGTGGGCGGGGCCTGCACCAGCGCGTCGGCGCGGTAGCCGGGCCAGAGTTCGATGCTCGGAAGGGTGTCCACCTTGCCGAGCGGCAAGCCGTCGGCGGCGATCATGTGCAAGGGCAGCGTGGCCGGAGCGGCGCCGGAAGTCGCGGTCGCAGCCTCGAGCTTGAGTTCGAGCCGCTCGCGCACGCCGCTGTGGATGAAGCGCCAGCGTTCGACGGCGCCCGGCCGCAGGTGGAGCACCGGAAGCTGCTGGCCGTTGATCGTCGTGTAGCGGCCCAGCTTGTTCCAGGACCTGGGGCCGAAAAGCAAATCGACGTATTCCTGCTCGATGACGCCCTCGGGCAGGTCGTAACAGTCGGGCGGCTGGCTCTTATCCTCCTTGGGAAAACAGTTCTTGTAGAGGTAGGGAATCTGCTGGAGGACAAAAATCCGGTCCCGGGCGGCGGCGATCTCGGGGACCTCATCCATGCCTCCCTCGATGATGAGCGCACCGGACATGCCGCTCGAAACCTGGGCGGCGGTGGAACCGTGCTTGTGCGGGTGATACCAGAAGGTGCCCGCGGGATGGTCGGCGGGGATCTCGATCTTGTAGTCCTGGTCCTCCAGGGACGGAATCTCCAGGAGGACGTTGTCGCTATTGCCCGACGGAGACACATGCAGGCCGTGGGTGTGGAGGTTGGTGGTGCTGAAATCGTGCAGCGTGTTCATCGGCCCGTCGTGGCGTGTGTCGGGCTCGAGATGGTTTTTCAGCTTGATGTAGATGGTGTCGCCGGGCTTCGCACGCAGCGTCGGACCGACGAGTTTTCCATTGTAGGAACGAAGGAAAACAGGATCGGCGCCGATGCGATTGTGGGCCTTCATGCAAACCAGCTCCACGGAGAGCGTGTGGTCCTCGCCCGAGCTCAGTTCGACGGGCTCCTCGAAGGAGGTGATGCTCGCGGTGGCGAGAGCCTTGCGCTCCGGCGCGGGCAGCGCGGCCTCGTTGCTGGTGGTCAGCACGGGAGCGGTGGTATCGGGCAAACGGTCGATCCCGGCCTCCCAAAGGTCCTCCAGCCGATCCCGAGCCTGAGCCGGAGTAGGGGCAGGCCCCGACGGGGAGGCGGCGGGGCTGGCGACGGCACAGCCCAGGGAAACCAAGACAGAAGCGGCCAGGGGCAGGCCGCGGCGAGAAGTGAGACGAGACATCATGGGAAAGGAAAACGAAAGCAGTCGGAACCGGGCCGGTTGGAGCCGGCTCCGCCCGAAATGGGCCTGGAGGCCTTCGCGCGCAGCGGGGCGCGAGGCCTGCGGAAGAGAAGCGAGAAAAAGAAATCCGAGCTCAGCCCGCGGAGTCCTGCCTTGGTTCCGCCGCGGCGCGCCTCGCCTCAGCGGCGGCGCTGAGCAATTCGGCGCGCAACCAGTCATTGACGACGCAATCGATGGTCAGGTGCACGCGGTCGCCATCGCCGTCATTATGGACACTGTGGAGTTCGGTGAAATCGTTGTACCAACATTCGCCCGGAGCCATGACCACGCGGCGGCCGGCGACCATAAAACGCACCTCGGGGTTGGTGGTGATCGGCACGTGCAGCCGTACCTCTCCGTCATCGAAGCTCAGCATGTAGTCGCGATGCTCCTTCACCACCGAGCGGGGTTTCACCCGCAGGAAGCGCACTGCCAGCTTCGGGCAGCGGAAATAGTTCACCACCTCCGCCACGTAAGGGCAGCGGGCCAGCAGCGGAGTATCCGCGTAGTCGGTCCGCGTGGGGTCGGGATAAACCTGGTCGGCGCGCCCGCCAAGGGAACGCAAGGGCACCGCGCTCCAGTCGCCCTCGTAGTAGCGGGTGTTGAAATGGGGAATGAATTCCTCGGCGAGGACCCCGGCGAGATCGGTCTGGAGCCGCACGGCGTCGAAAGACACGGGCAACCGGAAACTGATCGGGATGGTCGGACTGACGGGCGCGGCGGGCTGGACGATGGGGATGGCGGTGCTCATGACGGCTGGATGCTAAGGTTTGGGGACGGCACGGGGATTTTCGGATAAACCGAGGATTCAGGCGGCCGGCTCCGAACCGGAAGGCCCCACCCGGTTTCCGGGGCCGAGCTCGAGCGCAGCCCTGAGCGCGACCAGCAGCCGGCCCAGCTCCTCAGTGACATCGATGGTCACGAGACGGGATTCGGCGAGTTTCAGCACAGCCTCGGCTTCTTCACGCTTCCCCTCCAGAAGCGCACGTGCGGCGGCGCTGGTCATGGCATTGCGAAGCAGATAACCGTGCTGCTGTTGGGCCACCAAGTTGTGCGCCGCCAGGCCCAAGGCTTGAATGATGGCCTGAGCAGCAGCGGCCTGCGCAAAGGGGCGCCCCGCCTCTTCCATCAGAAGGGCGGCCTGCCGCACGGCGTCGCGGATCTGGTCGTTGACCTGATCGGGAGGGGCAGAAGGCGTTGGCGTGTCGCTCATCGCGAGGCGGCGCTGCCGGTCGCAGTATCAAGACTCAGCAGAGTCGCCACCCCCTGGGTGGTCGCGGCCTGGGCGGTTACATTAGTTTGCTGCTGGGCCGCGGTCGCATTGTGGGCGGCGTTGGCCAGCGCCTGCGACGTAGCTTGAAACAAGCTACCCATAGCCATCGCGGGGGCATCTCCGAGCACCTTCACGTTAGATTGGGTGACGGCATCGGTAATCTGGTCGTTTACAGGAGTAGGTTCGGCCATGGGAAGGAGGAGGAGGAAAGGTAGAGTCTAGTGATAGGCAGGCCGACCGCCGGCGGGTGTTTAACTAGAAAATCGAAACGCTTAACCGGCGATCACCCCCGCTCACGGGGCAAGGGGACAAAAATCGATGCCAAGGGTTCTGCATCGTCCAGGTAGCCTACAACCGAGGAAACACCGGCTCACGGCGCAGCCGGTTTATGGTCGGCAAGCAAGGATTGTACACAGCGGGTGGTCACCGCCTGAGCGAGAATGGCGGCCTGTTGCTGCGCACTCGTGGCATTATGAGCCGCGTTGGCCAAGGCTTGGGCCGTCACCTGATAAAGCGAGGCGAGAGCCTGGGCGGGCGCACCACCCAGAACCTGCACGTTGGCTTGAGTGACCGCGTCGGTAATCTGACCATTTACGGGGGTAGGAAGGGCCATGATGGAAGCGAGATGCAATCCCCTTGAATCAAATTCAAAACGGGAATCAAATACAAAAGATTAATACCAATAACGATTTACGAATTTTTACATCCAAGACAGCAAGGAGTCGGTCCTTCGAAAATCTTTTCTCATCAAACTTCTCCCACGGTATCGCCAGCAAGAGACCGTACATGGCAATACAGTGAAATAAAAACGAGGTGAGCCCAGTCCACCACGTCGGCTTGGGACGTGGTGGGGCAAACAATCCCTGATGACCCTTCAGCCGGTTCGGCGCCGACGCAGTGCGGCAATCCCGAGCACCGCCGTTCCGGCAAGTATCGAGCAAGTCGTCGGTTCAGGGACTGCGGCGACAGCGAGCGATTCCCCCGGGGTATCGCTATATGCGAGATCGAAACTCAAGCCGGTTCCACCAGAGTTAGGTGAAAAACTCAGCCAACCGTAGGACGTGCTTCCCCCTGGCACACTCTCATAGGCGAACGCAAGATAGCCTGTTACTCCGGATTGGAACTGATCGCCGCTCCCCCCGAGATGATACTCGGAGTTGCTCTCGCCGCTGACAAAAACGCCAGAACTATCTATGGTCGTGCCCGGAGCCACATTGAGAAAATAGTGTCCCGGGGTGCTGCCGTCATAGCTGCCGGGCGCCTGGCTCGCCCATGGGCGCAGCAGATCGCTGTTCGCTATACCGGCCCCGCCGAGATACAGGTTGATCCAGGGTGCGTCATTGAAATCGGATGGGAAAGAAAAGGCTGTATTGCCCGTAAGGACATTGATGTAAATTCCATCGATGGTATTGGGGATCGAAAGACTCCCCAGATCGAGGTAGACTACGCCGGCTGACGCGGGCAAGGCGCAGGCCGCCAGCAAGGATGCCAAGGTTGTTTTTTTCATATGGAAGGAGTTTTTGGGATGCTTGGAGACGATCACTTAGGGAGCATCCAACTCGGCCGTGACACGGAAGAAGCGGGTCTTCTTTCCACTGGTGGTCAAAGGATAAGGAACGCTGACCAGTTCATACAAACCGTCATCCGCCAAGAAGGTCGGCGCGGCCGTACCGTCAATCCAGATTGTACCGTTGGCGCTGAACTGCGGCGTGTAGTCCAGGTCGGATGTAAAGGCCGCCTTGCGACGCAGGAAAAGCACTCTGGTAACCGTGCTGCCCGAGATGACCTCCACCACGGCGATCGGCTTGCCTTCATCCACTACCGTGACTCCGCCCGCGAGGGTGCCGCTGTATTGCAGATTATTGGGACCCGAAGCGAGGTTATTGGGATCGGTGCCAAAGGCGTATTCGTAGAGGTTGGTCACGTTGTCCAAATCCGGATCGGCGGTCGGGCCGCTGATATCGGGGTCGAGCAACTCGGAGGGCGTGAAGTTCTCCTCCTGCCAATCTTCGAAGGTGAGCGTAGTGACGGTCAGAGTGCCATCCACGAAGCCGAAGGTATAGTTGGTGGCGCTCAAGCTGCCAAGGCCGGCCGTGATCGTATAAGCGCCAGGCGCGCTCGACGAATCGGCGAGAGTGGAAAGAGCCGGCGAACCGGACACAACCGAGCTGTTCTCTCCGCCAACAAAGCCGGTGATCGTCGCGGTGAGGGTCGGATTGGCTGCCCCGTAGGGGCGACTCTTGTTGTCCGCCGTCACGGTAAGTTGAACGGCGGTAATATCCGCCGTGAGGCTGAGCGGCAACAGGGTATAATTGCCGGCCGCCGAGCCCGTCAGCGACAAGCCGGAGACGGTAACCGTCTTGTTCGTGCCCACGGTGGCGGTATCAAAGGTGCCGGAAGCCGTTCCGCTCAAGGACACATTGCCCGTATCGGCGGGATTCACGCCGGATAGCGCAGCCGTGCCGCTCAAGCTGGCCGAAGTGTTGGCATCGTAGGGCTTGTTGTTTGCGCTCAGCCCCGTGATGGAGAGCGGAACTTGGGCGATGGAAAGGTTCAAAGTCGCACTGCCCACGTTGCCCGCGGCGTCGGTCGCCGTAAGCGATACGGAGAAGGAGCCCGACGCAGTGGGTGTGCCGCTAATCGCTCCGGTGCCACCATCGACACTCAACCCGGCGGGCAGCCCAGTAGCTCCGTAGGTGACGGGAGACCCTGAAGCCGTAATCGAATAACTATAGGACGAACGATAGGTACCGTTGTCGGTCAACGTGCTGGTGATGACCGGAGCGGTGTTGTCCACCGTGAAGGTCGCGCTGGGGCCGGCGGCAGGAGCGCTGTTACCGGCGGTGTCGGAGGCGGTGCCGGCCGCGATAGAGATGCCCAGCGTGCCGTCGCCGGTGATCGAAGACAGTTCCACGGTGCGTGTGCTACCCGTACCGGTCACGTTAACGGTGCCGGCACTGGCCGTTCCGGTGCTGTTTACCGTCACGTTGGAGGAACTCAGGGTAATGCTGCTTTCCCCGGAATAAGTGACGGTGTAGCTGATGGGACCTGAATTGGTCAGCGAGGCCGACGGAGCTCCGATCGAAATCGTGGGAGCCGTGTTGTCCACCGTAAAGGTTGCACTCGGGCCGGCAGCGCCGGCGTTGTTGCCCACGCTGTCGGAAGCAGTGCCCGCCGCAATGGAGATACCCAGCGTGCCATCGCCGGTAACCGAAGACAGTTCGACCGTGCGCGTGCTGCCTGAACCCGTCACATTAACCGTGCCGGCGCTGGCGCTGCCGGTGCTGTTTACCGTGATGTTGGCGGAACTCAGCGAGATGCTGCTCTGTCCCGAATAAGTGACTGTATAGCTGACTGGCCCTCCCGCAGTCACGGAAGCTGACGGCGCTCCGATTGAAATCGTAGGAGCCGTATTGTCCACCGCGAAGGTAGCGCTGGGGCCGGCGGCAGGAGCGCTGTTACCGGCGGTGTCGGAGGCGGTGCCGGCCGCGATAGAGATACCCAGCGTGCCGTCGCCGGTGATGGAAGACAGTTCCACGGTGCGTGTGCTGCCCGAACCCGTCACATTGACAGTGCCCGCGCTGGCGCTGCCGGTGCTGTTCACCGTGACGTTGGCGGAGCTCAGCGAGATGCTGCTCTGTCCTGAATAAGTAATCGTGTAGCTGACCGGGCCACCCGTGGTCGCGGAAGCGGAGGGAGCGCCGATAGAAATACCAGGCGCGGTATTGTCCACGGTGAAGGTCGTACTCGGCCCCGCCGCCGGAGCCGTGTTTCCGGCGGTATCACTGGCAGTTCCCGCTGCGATGGAAATGCCCAAGGTGCCGTCACCGGTGATCGAGCTGATGGTGACTGTGCGCGTGGTGCCGCTGCCCGTGACATTGACGCTCCCGCTGGCCGTACCGGTGCTATTAAGCGTCACATTCCCATTGGCCAGGGTGCTTGTATTAAAATTTGGATCCGAATAAGTGATTGTATAAGATACCGGCCCACCCGTCGTGAGGCTAGCAGAAGGGGAACCGATGGAAATCGTGGGCGCGGTTTTATCCATTGAATAGGCCTGGCCGCTGAAAGGAAGAGAGGTGGAGATGGCCTGGCTCAGTCCCGTCGCATTGGCGAAATCGAGCTGAAGCGTGCCCGTGCCGGAACCGGTCGTCACCGGAATATTCCAAGTCAGACCGGAATTGGCGGTCGTGGGGGTACCGATCGAAGCGCCGGAGGTCGCGGTTCCGGAGAGCGAAAAGTTAGAGGCGGTCACGCCGGTGGTGGCGGAGCCGAAGGTCAGCGTCCAATTGACCGTGGAGGCATTGCTCGGCGTGGAATTTACCCGATTGAGCGAATTGACGGTCGTAGATTGGGGTGGAAGCATCGCCAAACCAAGCACCTGTGAGCCGGTTGTACTATTGGTAAATATCGTGGTCTTGCTAGAGCCATCGGAATTAAACCGAAATACCCCGCCACCGGAAGTCGTGGCATCGGCCACATAGATGCGATTGGCGGTAGGATCCACCGTCACCTGCCCGGGAGTATTGGTAAGCGACGCGCCGGAGACCAATGTCACGAGGCTTCCGCCGTTCAAATCGCAGCGAAACAGTTTGTCTTCCGACGCCGTCGCATTGCCGGTGACAAAATAAACCAGTCCGCGCGACGAATCGACGGCGATGCCCTGGACCTGCGAACCGCTCGTGCTATTGGCATAGATGGTCGTTTTGTTCGCTCCGTTGGAGTCAAAACGAAAGACGCCGCCCCCGCTGGTCGCTTGATCGACGACGTAAACCCGCTGATTCACCGTATCCACCGCCACCGAATTCGGAATGTTCGTTAACGAAGCGCCGGACACGATCACGGCCGGGCTGGAGCCGTCCAGCCCGGCACGATAGAGTTTATCCTCGGCGGCGGTGGCGTTGCCGACCGCAAAGTAAAGAAAACCATTCGTGCCGTCTGCCGCCACCCCCAGCACTTGTGATCCGCTCGTGGCATTGGTGAAAACCGTAAGCTTCCCCGAGCCATCCGCATTAAACCGATGAATACCGCCGCCGCCCGTCGTCTGATCGCATACGTAGATGCGACGATTCACTCGATCCACCGAGGTACGCGCGGGAATATTGGTGAAGCTGGAACTCGAGACCAATACCGTCGGGCTGGTCCCGTCGTCGTTCATATTATAAAGCTTATCCTCCGCCGCGGTGCCGTTGCCCACGGTAACGATGAGCGTCTCCGCGGCTTGCAAGACGGGACAAACCGATATCAAGGCCAAGGCGGAAACCTGTAAGAAACCACGGACTAGTTTTGATGAACAAAGAGAGAGGTGCATAAAAGAAAAAAGGCCTTTGACCGGACGTCGTTTCAAGGGAGCGGATCGGGGGCAGATACGATTGTAAAAACGGATTTCGTTAACGATTCCTCGATGAGCAACGACATGCCCGGGCAGCATGGCCGGGCATGTCGCAGGGGGTCAGTTGCGCGAGGGGAAAATGCCGACCAATGCAATGATATAGTTCAGGCAGAGGTAAGGCTGCATATTATTGTGCGGCTGGCTGCCACCGGTTACCCCGATAGCAAGCGGAGACAGCGTCGTATTGGCGGTCGCCTCGAAGGCGTTGAACAAACCGCCGGAGTTGGGATCCGAGACACCAGCAAGCACGTTATTGGTGGGCTCCGGCAGGGAACCTGCCGCAGTGTTGGCGAGAAGCTGATGGTTATGGGCCGGAATTTCTGTGGAGATCAGGGTGACCGTTTCCGATCCGCTCTCTTCGCCGAGCACCCGCGGAGTCAGCCCAGGTCCCTGGCCCTGCCCCAAGGGCACGCGGCCACGCAGATCCGGCAGCGCGAAGGTCGTCACCCCGTCGCCACCATAAGTGGTGCCGAGGATGCTGAACAGGGCGGTATTTTGCGCGATGGACATAAGCTGGCCTTGGCAGAGAGCCCAGCCGCGAGGAGCGAAGTTGCCCGCAAAAAGGATGATTTCACCGATGAAAGGTTCAGACATGATGATTTAGGATTTTAGGGTTGAGTTGTGTTCGAGAAGCACCGCCCCGACCGGGACGATGAAAGTCTTTTTATATCAATCAGCTGCAAATTTATTGATTGCGAGACGACGCCACCGCGTCCACGAATGCGCGCGTTCCTGCAAAACGCCGCCGTGAATCCGCCCGCCGCGAAGAAACCGCCGTCTTTTCTGCTCCGACCCGCCGCTCCGCCGGACGAGGCCTTTCTTCTGCGCCTCTATGGCACCGTCCGCACTGCGGAGCTGGCCCAAACCGGCTGGACCGCAACCCAACGCGACGCTTTCATCCGCAGCCAATACCTCGCGCGGCTGGCTGATTATACAGCGCGTTTTCCAGGCGCCGAACAGGCCATCATCACGCTCCAAGGCCGGGATGCCGGCGTATGGACAGTCTGCCGAACGAAGACCGAATTTCGTCTGATCAACATCGAACTGTTGCCGGAATACCGGGCGCAAGGCGTGGGCTCCGCTCTTCTGCGTGGTCTGCTCGCGGAGGCCAAAACTCCGCGTCTGCCGGTCCGCCTCAGTGTCAGAGAAGACAATCGCGGGGCCCAGCGCCTCTACCGCAGGCTTGGATTCTCCGTCGAGGCCCGCCAAAACGGCTACCTCCACATGGGTAATATACCCTAAGCATATTGGGATTCGGGGGTGCATGCGGGCCGACGACGGTGCGCAGAAGTACGCAGTTCCTGCATGGGTATTTACCGGCCATCAAATCAAATTCCGTCTTCGGCGCGGAATTTATGTAAAAACTTGGCAACGCGCTAAGCTCTCTCCACGTAGCCGCTTACTGAAATTAGGGGCTTCCGCCCAGGTAGAGCGCACGCTTTTCCCGGCGCTTGCATCAGACGTTTTTCAAGGCGGGGCTCCACAGGGCACTTCCATCCGGCGGCACCCACGCTGGGAAAAATCCCGTCCGTCCGACCCACTCACCTGCGAGACGATACCGTCATCGCCTCCCGCCGAGGCCACCCTCGATTACCAAACGCACGGCTTCCTGGGCCGCTGCCAGGCCGAAAGCCGCCGTCACCCACATCGCAGCCCCCAACCCTCCCGCGCAATCAAGTCGCGTAGCGCTTCCCGGCTCCGGCGCGGCTGCGCAACTGCCATCGGCCCAAGGGTAAACCGGCGTTTCCGTACTCCAAACCGCGCGGATGCCGTAACGATGACCCTCGCCGCCAGGAAACCCATGCTCCTTGCGGAGGGTCTTGCGCACTTGGCGCAGAAGATCGTCCCCGCCCGATTCGCCGAGGTCGCCCAGACGCAGACGGGTGCCATCCCGTTTGCCGCCGGCGCCCCCCGTGGTGACGAGCGGAAGCCCGCGCGCCGCGCCAGCCGCAAGCAGGCGGGCCTTATGCGTCACCGAGTCGATGGCGTCCACCACCGCCGAATAATCCGGCACGAGCAGGCGCTCCGCATTCGATGCCACAAAAAATTCCTGTACCGCCTCCAACCGGCAGATCGGATTGATCAGGCGTATTCTTTCCGCCAATACATTCACCTTGGGCCGGCCGATCTGGCCGTCGAGCGCGTGGAGCTGGCGATTGACATTGCTCACGCAGACCTCGTCCAGGTCGATCAGGGTGATCGCCCCCACCCCGCCCCGCGCCAGCGCCTCGGCCGCCCAGGAACCGACACCGCCCACCCCGACCACGCAGATATGGGCCGCGCGCAGCCGTGCCAACGCCTCGCGCCCGAGCAGGCGCGCCACGCCGCCGAAACGGGCTTCGTAGGAGCCATCGTCGCCGGCCTCCGGAGCTTTCATGTCTGCAAAAGCGCCTCCACCGCCGCCACCGCCCGCGCCTCACGCTCCGGCCAGTCGCCACTCACCGGCACCCAGGGCAAGTGGTGATCGGTCAGGGTCCTCATCCACAACTCGCGGCACATGGCGCGTCCCTCGGCATCGGGAAAACAACGCTGCGGATCCGGCGCCCAGGTCAGATCCGTATCGCAAAACAGATAGAGGCTCGCCGCTTTCGCACGCCGCACCGCCTCATCGCGCGTCCAAGGCGGACAGGCTCCGGGAAACAGCAGATCGTCCCACAAGGTGCAGGTGAGCAGGTCCGTGTCGTGAAACACCAGGTTCGCCCGCTGGGCTTTCGCAAGGGCCGCGGCGGCGTCTTCGCCCATGACCTGCCCGCGGGCGATCGCCTCCAGATCGCCCGGCCCGATCACGCCGTCATGCGAATCCCAGTATTCGCGGACGTACTCGGGCGACCAAGGCGCCGCGAAACGGGCTGCCAGCCGCTCGGCCAGGGTCGATTTGCCGGTCGATTCCGGACCGAAAAGCACGATGCGCCGGAGACTGGCACTCATGCTGGTTTCTCCCTAAGCGCCCGGGACCATTCCCGCCAGCCACCCCAAGCCATAAAGGCGAAAATTGCGTACAGGATCGAGAACCAGTAAAATTCCTTCAACCAAAAGACCGCCACCGCGGTTACGTTAGCGAGGAGCCATCCCGGCCAGTTTTCGACTACCTTCCTCGCCTGCAAAAGCTGTGACACGACGCTAACTGCAAAGACAAAGGCATCGGCCCAAGCCATTGATGCGCCTAGCCGTTGCATGACGAATCCCCACGCCGCCCATAATAACAGGCCACAGGCTGCCCAGGCCACGACGGCCCGGCGGCCTAGGCGGCTAATCGGAAGTTCTTTTCCATCGCCCGAAACACCGCGCGTCCAATGCCACCAACCGTAGCCCAAAGCGGCGAAAAACATCCCCTGCAAAGCTGTCTCGGAATACAGCTGCCCTTGAAAACATACCCAACCGAAAATCGTCACCTGTACCAACCCGATGGGAAAGGCCCACAAACTGCGCCTCATCATCAGCCAGACCCCCACGACGCCCAGCACGGTGGCAAACTGCTCGGCGGCGCTTGCGCCCAAGGCGCCCGCCACGATCTGCGATCCGATGGATCCGGCCTCGCTCACGGCTGCCCCGCCACGTAGGCCTCCAACGCTTCTCGCGTCACCGCATGCCGCGCCGCGCAGCGCGGACACTGGATGGTCACCACCGCATCGCCCTGAAACAGGCCCTCCGGGTCGGTTTTCATGACCGGCGCCAGCACCTCCAGCATGCGTTCGTGGTTGCATCCGCAGTGCCAGCGAAAAACCCGCGTTTCCAGCAGCGCCGTGGCCTCGGTTTCCTCCAGCCTGGCCACTGCCTCGGCATCGAGCGCGGCGAACCAGGCGGCATCGCAGTCCGGATGCTCGCACACCAGGGCAAATTCCTCCTCAGCCAGTTGGAAAAAACGAACCGGCCGCTGCTCGCTGCGCGCATAAAAGGTCTCCATCCCTGTCACCGGATCGCTGCCCGTGAAGGGCACGACGCTGCGGCGCTTCGGCTGCCGCCCGCGCACCACGTCGGAATAAAAAAGGTTTTCAGGAAACTCCTTCACGTTTTCCGCAAACACCCGGCCCACCACCGCTCCGGTCTCGTTGTCGCCAGTGAGAAACAGATTCATCCGCGGGTCCTGGATGTTGATCGTCCAGGCCGTAAGCTCGTTGCGCGGTCGCGACGCGCAGTGCAGCACGAAAGCCGCGAGCGCGCGCTTGAACAGGGCGTCGTGTGCCTCCTCCGGCTTTACCCCGTGCCGGCCAAGGTGCAGGTAATAGTCGACGTAAAGCTCCGAGAGATTTGCGCGCGCCACCAGCACGTTGCGCCCGCGTACGAAACGGGTTCGCACCTCAAGCCCGGGTTCGGCGGGATCGACTGGAGTGGATTCGGCCATGAGCCCATCACGGAGAGACACCCTCGCCCGCTTGTCCAACGCGGAAAAAATTCCCCGGTCGCCGCCCGGCACGCAACGGCGCCGTACAGCCGGAATATTCGCCGTGACATCCGTGTTTCCACTGCCACGGAAACTTCACCTGAAAAAACATCAACGTGCTTGGCACAATGCCTGCATAATGCATGTTGGCAGCGTAGCCCATCCTCCATGACCTCCTCCCTCAACGCCATCGCCTCCTGCCGCTCCGGTGCTTCGAAAACGAAGACCACGCGGTGCTCCGGCATGGTGCAAGGACGTCAGCAAGGAGGCCGCCAAGGTTGGTACCAACACCAACCCATGGCCCCGGGCCGACGAGTCTTCGAGTGACGCGCCACGCGTTCGCTCCGGCCAAAGACGCCAAGACTCTTCACCGCCCGGAGGCCTCCGCGCCTCGCTGGCGTTCGCACGCTTCCGCATCCCTCCCGCAATCTCTTTCCAAAAATTTCGATTTCCCTCCACATGAACACGATCCTACCGCCTCAGCTGATCAGCAGCCGTCGTTCGGGCCGTCCCGTCTCCCCTTCCCGCGAGACGCGCAGCCCACACTACGACTGCCAGCAGAAAGGCGATGCCATCGACCTGAGCGTCTTCCTCCCCGGAGTGGACGCCGCGGGAGTCGAGATCGTCGTGCGCGGCCCCGACCTCGTCGTTATGGGCCGCAAAAGCCACAGGGTGCGGGTGAATTTTGCCGCTGCCCACCTGGAACATGTCCAGCTCGACTATGAACTGCGCCTGCGTCTCGGGCGGGACCTCGACTATGCCGCCCTGACTGCGGAGCTGGCCGATGGAGTGCTCAACCTACATATCCCGAAACGGATGCCGCTTCCCGTTGCGGCATGAGTTCCGGCCCCGCGACTGCGCTCGGTTCGGAAACGCAAAGGCCCGTCCGCTTTCGCGGACGGGCCTTTGCATTTGAAAACCTGGCAGTCTGGCCGGCGGTCGGGCCTACATCGCTCAAGACACCATGCCGTGGTAGAGGCACCAGCGGGTAAGCCCCACCACATCGCGAACGCCGAGCTTGGCATAGATGTTGGCACGATGCTTTTCCACCGTGCGCGTGCTCAGCCCCAGCTTGGCCGCGACCTCCTTGGAGGACATTGCCGCCGCCACCAGCGTGGCGATCTCCCGCTCACGGACCGTCAGGACGTCGGGTTTGATGTTCTCGGAATGCCCCGGCAGCGTAATCACCGGCTCGAGCGGCGGCTTGGCCAGCCCGGCGACGCTGGTGTAACTGAGGCCACCCGCGAGCACGCTGCGGATGCTCTTGGCCAGCTCGGGCGCGGTGGCGGTCTTGTCCGCGAACCCTTGCACCCCCAGCTTGAGCAATTCACGGGGCAGATCGTCCCGCGGATGCGCCGTCATCAACAGCACGATCATGTCCGGAAACTCCGGACGCAGGGTCTTGACTACATCCACGCCCTGCTGGTCGGGGAGTACGAGGTCCAGCAACAGGGCCTCGGGACGTTCCCGACGGCAAAGCTCGATGCCTTCGGCTCCGGTCGAGCACTCGGCGATCAGCTCCACGCCATCGACCTTTTTCAAGACCTGACGGACAAACTGGCGGTAAACCGGATCGTCCTCAACGAGTACTACTCGGACGACGGGCGACGAAGACTCGGGGGTTTTGGATTTGGACATCGGCTGTGAGCGTTCGGTTTTCCCTTACGCAACGAAGAAGTCGCTACGTAGCAAGGCCAACCCTACGTAGTAGCACTCAAAATCCACTTTTCATGCTTCCGGCACCAGCCAATGCACCCCTCCGCAGGCCCCTTCGGCCTGGGCCAGGACGGGCGCCAGCCAGCTCGCGAGCGTATCCAGCGGGCCAGCGCTGCCCCAGGGCGGGTTGATCACCAGCACGCCGCAACCCCATACCTTGAGAGCCGCCCCTTCCCCGCCGACGAGCAATTCGACCGTCAGACACGGGGGCAACTTGGGAAGGGCAAGCACTTGCCGGTAAAACATATCCACGCGCGCCCTAGCGGTCAGGGGATACCAGACCGCGAAGGTTCCACCCGGCAGGCGGGCCAGCCCTTCCCCGAGCGCAGTCGCGATCCGAGTCCACTCGTCCTGCGCCTCGAAGGGTGGATCGATCAGCACCAGCGCCCGCCGTTCGGGAGGAGGCAAGGCGGCCCTCACGCCGGTATAACCGTCGACCTCCTGCACCGTTACCCGCCGCTGCCCGACAAACTCCTCAGCCAGGGCCGCGGCCTCCCCCGGCTGCCGCTCGCAAAATACCGCCCGGTCCTGCGGCCGCAGCCGCGCCTGGACCAGCCGGGGGGAACCAGGGTAAAAACGCGGCGCGGCCGCCGGGCCTTCCGCCGCAGGCAATCCCGCCCGCCCGCGCGCAGCAGCGTCGAATTCCCGCACCGCCGCCACGTAGCCGGCCAAATCCTCCGGCAGGTCGGCTCGCCCGAGCAGCCGGCCCAGCCCGCCCGGCCACTCCGGGGCGCGGGCCAGGCTGCTTCCGCTGGCCGCCGCCGCGAGATCGTAACCGCCGCGCCCGGCATGCGTATCCAAATACAGGATACCCTTTTGTTTGGCCTGGAGCGCCCGCAGCAGGTGCAGGAGCGTCGCGTGCTTCAGCACGTCGGCGAAGTTGCCCGCGTGGTACTGGTGGCGATAATTCACGCCGCGCTCAACCCTGCCGCGCCGCGCCGGTGACCGGAACCTTGACCACCGTCTTGAAGACCTTCGCCGGCTCGCCATCCGCCAGGGAGGGCATGTGGCCGTCCACGGGAAAAAACACCGCCACGTCGCCCGCGCCCGTCTTCAGCACCGAGCCCCCCTCGAAGGGCGCGAAAAACACCAGGTCGCGCTGCGGACGGAAATCCTCCGCGACCGCCAGCTGCGCCACGTCGACGACGCCCATGAGCTCGCGGCCCGTCACGATAACCTGGACGTCGATAAAGCGCTCGTGCGCCTCCCACCGACCCTGCGCCGCAGGCTTGGAGACATAGGCCTGCTCAAGCGCGAACACGCCCTCCCCGAGCTCGACCCGCAGCGTCTCGCCGACCGGTACGGCCGCAATGCGCGCCGCCTCGGGCGAACCGGGGCGAAGAACGCAGGCGACGTAGTCCAGGGCGAGATCGAAGGCCGGCGAGGCGGCGAGTTGCGCACGCACGGTGGAAAGGGAGCCGAAGAGAGCCATGCCGCGAGCCTCACGCCCGCCCTTCGCCGCTGGCAAGCATGGAGCCCGCCGGCGCTCCGCCGCGCCACGGGTTAATCTACAGTTTCGGCCAGTCCTTTGCGGGCGGAGCGAAAAAATCCGCCGGCAGCGCCGGGTTCGCGTCGTAGTTCTCGATCACCGTCTCGTGGAGCACCCGGCCCTCGACTTCGATGCGGATGCGAAGCGGCAGCCGCACGCCCGCCACCTTTTTGAAATCCGAGTAGTGCGTTTCCACCACCACGCTTCTGCCCCCCAGCCGCTTGGTCTGATCGCGCCGCACCAACAGGTGCGTCTCATCGTCCAGATACAAGGTGAGCACGTCGGTGAAACGCACCGTGGCGAGCAGCTTCTGGCAGACCTTGCCGCCGACCGTCGTCTCCCCCGCGTAGTCGAGACTGATCTGGCGCGCACGATAGTCGTAGAGCGGATTGTCGAAATCCGCGTCCAAGATAAAATCCTTCTCCTCCCCCCGGGCCAGCCGGCGCGGCGGCTGCAGGGGATCGTCCTTCCTCCACGGCGCGTGCACGCCATCGAAGGCGCGCACCAAAGAGCCCTTCTCTCCGAGCGTCTCGATGCGCACGCTGCGCGGCCGGGCCGCATAGAGAAAAAAATCCACCTTCTGCTCGCCCACCCGGGTGAAGCCGGTCGCGCGGAACGCGCGCAGGGCCGCATGCGCCTTCGTTCCGCCCGCCGCCTCCACGCTGATCCGCGCCAGATCCTCCGCGAGATCCGCCGCCAGCCGCGGGGCGGCACCTCCGAGCACGCAGCCTATCGCCACCAGCCGCATTACCTTCCAAAGACGCTTCATGCCGCGCATGCCGCCCGGCCCGTCCCCGCTCCGCAAGCCCGAAGCCGCCTCCCGCCCCGCTTTGCGCTGGCGTGCCGGTCGCCCGCGCCCTTCCCTCCCGGCCATCATGGCAATGGAATTTGGTTGGTGGGTACGCGACCCCGAGGCGGGCAAGTTTCAGGTCCGGGTCGTCTTTCACGGCGGCACCGTCGCCTGGAAACGCCACCAAGGGCACCATACGCCCTGGGAACCGATCGAAACCGTGACCCCCGAGATGTGGGACCGGCTCATGGACGAAGCCGCCAAACGCGTTCCCCGCCGCCTGATGTCGCCGAAACAGTTCGACGAGTTGAAACGCTGCCGCGCCGCCGCCGAGGACAGCTCCACCCCCAAGCCGCTCAAGCGCAGCGCCCACCTGAAACGCGCCCGCGACCTGCCGCCTCCGCCGGAGATATAAAGGGTAACGGCGAGCGCCAGCGACGCGTTCGAGCCCGGTTCGCTTCGCGCCACGCCAATCCGTCCCGCCCTTCCGGCCCCTACCAGGGCAGCCGCGCCCAGAGGTAGCGGAAAGCGCCGGCGAAATCCTTCGGTTTCTCGCGCATCCACTCGTCCACCTGCGCCCGCCCGAACCAGGCCCCCTCCATGATCTCCGCCGGGTGCAGCACGAACGGGCCCGCGTGATCAACCCGGTACACCCAAACGAACTCCATGCCCGTCTCCCGGCGGGCTTCCAGCCTCAACCAAGGCGTAAGCGCCTCCGGCCCTTCGATCCTCGCGCCGATTTCCTCCGCCAGTTCGCGCACGGCGGCCGCCGGATAGTCCTCGCCCGCATCGACATGACCCGAACAGGAAGCGCACCAGAGCCCCGGCGCCGAATCCTTCAGCAGCGAGCGGCGCTGCAGGAAAACCCGCCCCGCCGCGTCGAGACACAGCACATGCACCGCGCGGTGCCGAAGCCTCTGCGCATGCACGTCCGCCCGGCGAGCCCGCCCGATGACACGGTCCTGCTCGTCGACCACGTCGAAAAGTTCGTCGGCACTCTGCGGCATCCCGTCGGCCTTTACATTCAAATCCATGTATGCCCCCTTGGTGGGCTCTTCACCGACCGCACGCCATGCCGAAAATCGACGTCAATCAAGTTGCCGAAATTTTGAAACGAAACGACATCGACCCCGCCCTCCTCCGCCAGATCGTCGAGGAGATGAACCAGGCGGTGGAGCCCGAGGTGGACGAGGAAAAGCCCCCGGCGGTCAAGAAGCAGTTCTCCATCCTCATCTCCGACCCCGACGGCAAGCTGCCGCAGGGCGAATTTACCGGCTGGGTCCTGCAGATCCCCGAAGATGCCTCCGTGACCAGTGCGCCGGAGCGCATCCACAAAGCGGCCTACGAATTCAACACCACCAAGAAGGGCCGCATGATGCCGGCCAAGACCATGGCCGACGCGATCGAGAACATCCCTGCCAAACACTTCAAGGAGCAGCAGGTCTGGGTGAAGACCAAGGCCCCCGTGTTCATGATGACCACGAACAACGAGATCCCCATGGAAAAGTCCGACAAGGATACCCGCCGCGGCCGCAAGGCCGAGTGAGGGCTTCGATGTAGACCCGGCCGCGGGCCGGTTTGGGGAATCAGCAGATGTCCCGGAAACCCGGCCAGCGTCCGGGCCTGGATTCGGTCACGCCAGCTCGAACCAGTCGAAATCGGCGTAGGCGCGCTGGCCCGCGACATCGTGGGCAGCCAGGCCGACCATCGTGCCGGTGAAGTGCAGCACGGAGCCGTAGTCGTCGGAGAGCTTGCTCGCGTCGAACACCCCGCCGACCGGCCGCCAATCCGCCCCGTCCGGCGAAGCGAAAAAACGCAACGCCGCCTGGTCGACCACGCCGCGCAAGAACACCGCCGCCGGCCAGTCGTTGATCGCAAACCGCGCCTCGGGCGGCTCGGCATAGGCGAAATCGTCGCTCAAGGCCACGCTCACCACACGGCCGAGCTTTTCGTCGTGAGTGACGCGCAGGTAGTAAAAGGTCCGCTGGTCATACCAGAACACTAGACCGGCGAACTGCGTGAAGCGGGCCGGGGCGAACTCCAGGCGCGTGGTCGCCGTGGCATGGAAAGTTTCCAGGCGCCGCGCAACCAGGCTCTGGTCGTGGAGCGAATGCGGCGACTCACGGCCGGCCAGTCTCAGCCAGCCGGGGCGGGCGGTGAAGGACAGCCAGGCCTCGTCGGCCGGGACACGCAGCGTCTGCCAACGGGAACCGAGGGCCGGACCGTCGAAATCGTCGCGCGCGGGCGCGGCCGGCCAGGGCTGCAAAGCGAGCCCGGCGGGCGCGGGCAGCTCCACCGCAGGCAACACGCCGCCATGGGCGAGGCGCAGCCAGCCATCCTCCGACCAAACGACGCGCTGCAATGAGGTCTCGCGCCCAAGCACGCAGCGATCGCCGGCATGCGCCGCCGCGCTGGGGGACTTGTCGGGGGAACCGGCGTTGGGTCCCGCGCCGGTGCGCAGCGGACGGCTGCACAGGTGCGCCAGCCACCACTCGCCGGCGGGAGTGCGCACCAGTTCGCCATGACCGGCCTTCTGCAGAGGATGACCGGGCGCGTGGCGCGTGGTCAGCACCGCCTCCTCCGGATCGAGCTCGTAGGGGCCGGTGATCGAACGGGCTCGCGCCATCGCGATGCCGTGGTTCCAGCCCGTACCGCCCTCGGCCAGCATGAGGTAGTAGTATCCATTGACCTTATACACGTTGGGCCCCTCGCTCAGGACGTCCTTGCGCATGAGCTCGTGGACCGGGCCGACCAAGCGGCCGGCGACCGGATCGAACTCCTGCGCCACGATGCCCGCGAAACGATGACGTCCGGGGCGAAAATCCCACTGCATGTTGACCAGCCACTTCCGGCCGTCGTCGTCGTGGAACAGCGAAGGATCGAAGCCGATCGAGTCGAGCCGCACCGGCTCGGACCAGGGTCCCTCGATGCGTTCGGCGGTCGCGAGAAAAACATGGGGATCCTTGAAAGGCCGGCCCATGCCCGTGGTGACGATGTTGGTGTAGATCAGCCAGAATTTCCCGTCCGCGTAACTGAGCGAAGGCGCCCACGAACCGGCGGAATCGGCGACGCCGCGCAGGTCGAGCTGCGAGCGGCGGGTCAGGGCGTGCCCGATGGGACGCCAGTGCACCAGGTCTCGCGAATGGTGCAGGGCGACGCCGGGAAACCACTCGAAAGTCGAAGTCGCGAGGTAGTAGTCGTCGCCATGGCGGCAGATGGAGGGATCGGGACGGAACCCGGGCAGGACGGGATTGCGCAGCATGGGGCGGTGTGAAAACGAAAAGCGGCTCCGGCGTCCATGCCGATCCCGCCGGACGCGAAGGATCAGTGCGCGGGCGGAGCCTGGTTCGCGAGATCGGCCAGGCGGATGGCCTCCAGCTCGGCGCGGTCGAGCACGCGGTCGTAGAAACGGAGGTTGTCCATGCGTCCGGCGATCGGACGTTCGCGGCTGCGGTAGGTGTTGCCGATGGTCTCCGGCTCGCGCTGGAGGTTGGTGCGCGGAAGCGAGGGATTCGCCGGAGCCGGCCGGCTCATCTCGCGCATGAAGGTCACGACAGCGGTGGGCGTACCCTGATGCACGACGAAGGTGTTGGTGTCCTGCCGCCAGGAAAAGGCGGCGAAGATCCAGCGCTGGCGGTCGAGCCAGCCGGCGACGGGACCGTTGACTCCGGGCGTGAAGGCATAGTAGCGGGGCTGTTCGGTCTGATGCTCGATGCGGACCTCGAAGCCCTTTTCCTGGAGCAGGAAAAGGACGCTGGCGGTGCTGAGCGGCACCTGGAGGTCCGGCGCCTGCTCGTCCAGGTAATACCAGAACGTGCAGGTGAAGGCCGAAAGCGGATGGGGCGCGATGGGGGAAAGCGCGAGGCCGGCCGGGCCGCCGGGCACGTTTTCCGTCGTCTGGGGCACGGCCATGTAGGCGCGGTCGGAGGTCCGGCCGGAAACTCCGGTTCCGGGTCCGCCCAGGCCGCCGCCGTCGCGATACTCGATGCGCGAGTGCGAAACATTGAAGGTCTCCTCGTAGATCGGGGCCCGGGCCAGGTCGGCGAAGGCGGGGGACGCTACGAAAAACGCGAGAACGGGAAGCGCGGGAGCGAGACGGGTGGGCATGGTGGGGCTGGGGTTGAAAGAAGCTCAGCGGGAACGCCGCAGGATCACGGTCGAGCGCGCGGCGACGAAGCGCGTTCCGGCGCCGCCGGCCGTCTCCGCGGGCCGGACGAGATCGCGGGCGGTGGCGAATTCCTCCGGCACCTCAAAGGAGAATTCCCGGCCGGCCGTGGTATTCATCGCGACAAGGTAGTCCCCATAGCGCAAAACGTAGAAGTCGCCCTTGCCGGCGTACACGTTTTCCGAGCCCGGCGGGAACGACACTCCCTCGGGCGCAGCCGCGATCGGAAGCTCCTCCCCAGCCAGGGCCGAGGGAGGCAGCGAGCCGGCGGGATAACCGAGATGCGTCCCACCGTTTCCGAAGCCGAACACCAGGGACGAAGGACGGCGGTAAAACTGGCCGGAGGGCGTGAAACGCACCTCCTCGTGCACGATCGCCTGCCGCTCGACGGCGGGCGCGAGATGATGCACCGCGGCCAGGAAGTTCACCGCGTTGCGCGCGCGCCAGTAGAGCGAGGCGTAGAGGATTTCGTCGCCCCGCTTGAGCGCGATCACGCCGTTTTCCTCGTCCGTGAACACGAAGTCGGGCGCGCCCCGGCTCATCGGCAGGCGGTGCGGGCTGGGCGGCAGGGCGGCGATCGCTCGGAATGCATCGGCCGCCCCGAGCAGCCCATGGGTGATGCGGAGCCCGCCGTTCTCGCCCATGACGGTGAGCAGCGAAGCGAAGAACTGGTTGTCCGCGATCATCTGCTGCCCGTAGCCGATCAGGCGCGGGTCGAGCGTGGCGGCAGCCGCGTCGAGCGCGGAGGCGTCGCGCGCGGGCTTCTGCGCGTAGGCGACGGGACCGGGATACTTGTGGTCGCGCCAGCCGACGAAGGTCTCGAGGCGCAGCGCCCGATGGCCTTCGCCATCCACCGCCGCGTGGCGGAAGGGAGCGCGGGCGAGCGCCATCCGGATCAGTTGTTCGCGAATGCGGAGGTCGCCCGGTTCGCCGTAGGCGGGCCGGGTGGCGTCGTAGATCTTGGTCACCCAGTCGATCACCTCACCGTAGTTGCCGACGTAGCCGAGTTCCTTGGTTAGGCCCTTCGCGGTGAGCTGGAAATAACGCTCGCCGACGGGCCGGGCCGAACCGCCTTCGGGCAGGTCGCTGCCCAGCCAGGGTTGCAGACCGACGGACTCGTAGAGATAGCGGCGGGCCTTTTCTTCCGGCCAGGCTTGTCCGGGATCGACGACCGCGAGGCCGCGGTTGGCGTAGTAGATCCCGTAAAGATCCTTGATCATCGACTGGTTCGTGTAGAGCCGGCGGGTGCCGGCATGCCAGGCGCGGGCGGCCACAAGCATCTCGGCGGCGAGCCGGCGCCGGGAGATCCCGTCCGCGGCGCCGGTCACCGGCTCGTCGAGCCGGGCCGACAACGGACCGGCGAGCCAGTGCAGCACCGCGCCAGCGGGGCCGACGCCGAACCAATCGGGATTGGGCGTGACGGGGTCCGCGCGGGCGAGCTTCGGATCGGCCCGCCAGGCGAGCAGAAAGGCGTCGAGCGATTCGAGCACGCGGCCGATCACGGCCTCGTTGCGACAGGCTGCGGTCCAGCCGACGTGCCAGGCCTCGGCCAGGAAAAACATCTCCATCTGGTTGAGCGGCCTGCCGGCCTCGAGAAGCTTGGCGATCTCGCGGTTCACGCGGTCCTCGGCGGTCCGCAGGGATTCCGGTCCGGGCGAAGGCCGGATCGTATCCGCCGGAGCCATACCCTGCTTCTCCCCGACGGGCGGCACGAAGGCCGGATCGATGTGCGTGTAGGCCCGGTAGAGGCCGCGGCTCGGCTCCGTCATCGGGTGCTGGAAACGCTCGAAGATCGTTCCGTAGGCCCAAATGGCGCCGGTGGAACGTATCTCGCAGCGCAGCTCGGAATGCGTCCGCGTGAGCGATTCGGGCAAAGGTGTGGTGCGGTAGAAGAAGCGGCCGGGAAACTGCGGCTCGGTCGCGCCCGGCTCCAGCAGGTCGATGTCCCCGAGGTGGAGGCAGCCGATCATCCGGCCCTCGACGACGAGAAAGAGGCGGTTGTTCACGGCATCGTCGCCCGACAGGCGCAGGGTGAAATAATTGGTCGCGGCCGGATCCACCTTCAGGGTGAACGCGAGCGTGCCTCCGCGCCAGTCCACGGCCTCCGGCGGAAGCAGACGGCGGGCGGGTTCGCCCAACAGACCCGCGACCACCTCGCTCCGCCCGGCCTCAAAACCGTGGGCCCGCTCGGAAGCCGGGTCGCCGAAGAGGACGGTATCCACGATGCCGCCCGCAGGGACGCGGGTGGCCAGACCTAGAATGACGAACAGGACAAAAAGGCGCATGGAGAGAAGAAGCCGGAACGCGCACGGCACGCGGCCAGGGAAAAGGGGCGGCGTGGAGCAATCAGGCCACCGAGGACTGCGGCAAATGAACGGCCCATTTCACTGTTAACCTCGACGGCGAAACCTCGCAGCCGGCACGAACCCGGCAGATGGACGCGTCTCGAAAACGGGGCGCGCCCAAGAGGCGGAACCGGCTCGGACGTTTCCAATGGAACCTGGGCCGGCTTTGAGCCCGGGGCCTGGCCGCCGATCCTCGCCGCATCACCCCCGCCTGCCCATGGCCACCTTCGTCCGCCTCCCTTTCCGCCGCCGCGCCCCGGCCTTCACTCTGATCGAGCTTCTCACCGTGATCGCGATCGTCGGCATCCTGGCCGCAATCCTGATCCCGACCGTGGGCGCCGTGCGCCGCCAGGCGGCCACCGCCCGGTCGGTCAGCAACCTCAAGCAGTTTGGCGGCGCCTATCTCGCCTTCGCCGCGGACAACCGGAGCCGGCTCCCGCCCTGCAATTCGATGGGGAACGAGGCCGTGTTCGGCTACGGCAGCCACATGAAGGGATGGGACTATTTTCTGCTGCCCTATCTCTTCCCCAAGAACGGACATGGCAATCTGCCGCAAAACGGAGAAAATCTCATGATGCACCCGCGGGACGAGCTCGCCACCGCACCGGTCGGCTCGCGGCGCAGCTATTCCGCAAACCTGGGCGCCACCCCCTACGGCAATGCCGGGGCCAACTGGACGACCTTCGACAAGATCCGCAATCCCAGCCGGCTGATCCTCGTCACGGAACGTCCCTGCGGCGGCGGCTTCATCGGTGGATGGTCCTTCGCCGAGGTCGATCGCGCCCTGCAAATCCGTGACATCCCCGCCGGCTTCGAACTGAACAGCGGCGGAAAATTCAACTACCTCTTTGCCGACGGGAGCGTAAAATCGATGAAGTGGGCCGACACCGTGCCCACTTTCACCAGCAATACGAACACCGCAGGCACCACCTATGTGGGCACGGGAAAGGCCAATCTCTGGCTGAACAACTAAGAGGGCTGTCCCAGCTTTTCCTCCCTCTCCGCACCAGAAGTCGGAGGGCATTCTGTTGTCTTATTTCCCCGACTCCCGCCTCCTGCGCAGAAACGCCCGGCACGAGCTCGGGTCGTTGTCCCTTTTTTCCGCGTTCATGCATGCCCGGCCCCCATTCCGTATTTTTCTCCTCCTCGCCGTCCTGTTGCTCGGCGCCGTGCCCAACGCGCGCGCCGTCGAATACCAGTGGGCGGTGGCGGTAAATTCCGTCGTCAGCGACGAGACCAAGGGGCCGCCTCGCGCCTATCTCTGGATCCCGCCGGATTGCGGACGCGTGCGCGCCGTCGTCGTCGGCCAGCACAACATGCTGGAGGAGGGCCTGCTCGCCCACCCGGCGTTCCGCGCCGCGCTCGCCGAACTCGGCTTTGCCGCCGTCTGGATCACGCCCGCCATCGACGGCGTCTTCCATTCCGACCGGGGAGCGGGCGGCCATTTCGAGACGATGCTGGCCGATCTCGCCGCGGAGTCCGGCTACGCCGAGTTGGCGCAGGCTCCGGTGGTGCCGGTCGGCCACTCCGCGATGGCGTCCTATCCCTATCATTTCGCCGCCTGGAACCCCATCCGCACCCTCGCCGCGATCTCGCTCAAGGGCAACTGGCCCGGCAACCGCGGTCCCGACGATCCCGAATGGACCGGCTCCGATGTCGCCGGCGTGCCCCTGCTTTTCGTAAGCGGTGAATACGAGTGGGCCGACGAGCGCGCCGGCAAGGCGCTCGCCTTCCGTCGCGATTTTCCCTCCGTGCCCTTCAGCATGCTCGCCGACGCCGGCGGAGGGCACTTCGATCTGCACGACGAACTCGTCGTCGCCATTGCGAATTACCTGCGCAAGGCCGCGCGGTACCGGCTTCCCGCCTCGCCCGGCCCGCTCGGGGAACCGGTGACGCTCCGCCCCATCGACGCCACCCGCGAGGGCTGGCTCGTCGACCGTTGGCGCCAGGACAAAACGCCGGCCGCCCCCGCCGGCGCAGTCCGCGGCTATGCTGGGGACGCCGGGCAGGCCTTCTGGTGTTTCGACGAGGAACATGCCCGCTCCACCGAGCGCCTGCAGGCCGCCTACGCCGGCCGGAAATCCCAGCTCGTAGGGTATCGGCAGGGCCGTGAGATCGTGGAGCAAAACCCCAAAACGCACCAGCAGGTGACGCTGAAGTTCTCGCCCGATCCGGACGGCGACGGCCTCACGTTCCGCCTTACGGGCGCCTTCCTCGACAAGGTGCCCGAGGGCCGTCCCGCGCGCTGGACCGGAAAGCCCGCCGGCTCTCCCATCGACCATGCCTCGGGCGGTGGTCCCGTCGTCATCCGGCGCATCTGCGGGCCGGTGGAAAAACTCTCGGACGACACCTTCGCGCTGCGCTTCGACCGCCTCGGCTTCGACAACGCGAAACGTTCCGGCGAAATCTGGTTGCTCGCCGAACATTTCGGCGACGCCACTTTCAAACGCGCCGTACAGCAGGCGGTGCTCCATTTCCCCCGGCGCAACACCTCGGGCGAGCCGCAGACGATCGAGTTTCCGCCGATCCCCGACCAAGCCGCGGGTTCAACCGCGCCTATATCGCTGCGGGCCGCTTCGAGCGCCGGACCCGAGGCCAAAGTCCGTTACTATGTGCGGGAAGGCCCCGCCGAACTCGACGCCGACGGCGAGACCCTGCACCTCACCAAACTCCCGCCGCGCGCAAAGCTCCCCGTGAAGGTGACCGTGGTCGCCTGGCAGTGGGGCCGCTCCAGCCCGCCTTACCGCCAGAGCGCCGAGCCGGTCGCGCAGACATTTCTCGTCAGCCCGTAGCCTCACACGGTAGGGCGCGACCGCTGGGCGCGCCGGTTTGGGATGCGTGACCAAAAGGAAGTCGCGGCGCGGCGGGCCCAGCGGTCCCGCCCTACCGTTTCGACGACCGACCGGAAATCAAGGCCGGCCGCGGCCGTTGACCAGGGGCTCGCCCGCGTCACCGGCTTGGAATGGGGTGGAAAATGCGTCGATGGGCCGGATGGTGCCATCGGGATTGAACTCCATCCTCGCCAGGCAGACCTGGCGCGCCGAGGGACCACCGCCCGGAATGCCCTCGCGGTGATAGGCGACATACCAACGGTCGGTTCCGGGAACGTTGACCACGCTGTTGAAGCCCACGTGCAAGAGGGGGCCGGTCGAGCGCATCACGAAGTGGTCGCCGGGCGGACGACGGACGGGGCCAAGCGGAGCGTCGGCCATGCCATAGCCCACCGAGGACGCGTTGCCGCTGGTGGTCCACATGAAGTAATAACGCCCCTCGCGCTTGAAGACCACGATGCTCTCGAGAAAACCGGGCAGGGAGATCGTGACCGGAGCGGCGTCCACGCTCACCATGTCGGGCTTCAGGCGCACCGCCTGGGCGAAGTCGCGTCCGCTGCCGAAATAGAGGTAGGCCTGGCCATCGTCGTCGACGAAGGCGTAGGGCGCGATGGTCTTCGTCCGGATGGCGCCGCCGGTCTGAAGCAGCGGACGGCCCAAGGCGTCGCGGAAGGGGCCGACCGGCGAGGGGCCGGTGGCCACGCCGATATGCGTGTCGGCGCAGAAATAGAAAAACCAGGTGCCGCCGCGCTCGACGCAATCGGGCGTCCAGGCCCGGCGGTTCGCCCAGCCGAGGTCCTTGGTGACGTCG
>CBINGR010000035.1:0-49364 GCA_966250295.1 uncultured Akkermansia sp.
GCATCATCCACATCATCTCGACGTAGTCCTTGGCATAGCCCCAGTCGCGCTTGGCCTCGATGTTGCCGAGATAAAGCGCATCCTGGAGACCCAACTTGATGCGGGTGGCGGCGCGGGTGATCTTGCGGGTGACGAAGGTCTCGCCGCGACGCTCGCTCTCGTGATTGAACAGGATGCCGTTGGAAGCGTGCAAGTTATAGGATTCGCGGTAATTCACCGTGAGCCAGTAGGCGTAGACCTTGGCGCAGCCGTAGGGGGAGCGCGGCCAAAAGGGCGTCTTTTCCGTCTGCGGAATCTCCTGCACCTTGCCGAACATCTCGGAGGAGGAGGCCTGGTAGTAGCGGACTCTGTTTACGAGCCCCGCCTCGCGGATCGCCTCGAGGATGCGGAGAGCGCCGAGGCCGTCCACGTCGCCGGTGTATTCCGGGATATCGAAGGAGACGCGCACGTGGGACTGCGCGCCGAGATTGTAGATCTCGTCGGGCTTCAGGTCATAGAGGAGCTTCACCATCTGCACCGAATCGGCCAAGTCGCCGTAGTGCAGGAACAGGCGCGCCTTGTCGAAGTGCGGGTCCTGATAAATGTGATCGATGCGCGAGGTGTTGAAGGTCGAGGCGCGGCGCACGATGCCGTGAACCTCATACCCCTTGGCTAGAAGAAGTTCCGCCAGATAAGAACCGTCCTGCCCTGTGATGCCGGTGATGAGCGCTTTTTTCATGATGCGTGGGAATGCAGGCAGCTTGCCCCAGGCCCAGATGACGGCACAAGCCTGCATTCCATTGCATAACATGTCTTATATTGACCCGTAAAAGATGCCGGAGGCAGGCTTGCCGGCTAAGCCGACGAGCCTAGGGTCGCGGCATGCACGTGGTGCTATTCGCGGCCCAGTCGTTGGATGGATACATCACCCGCCAGTCGACGGCGGGCGATGCCTTCGCGTCCGACGCGGACCGGATGCATTTCCGTACCGCCATCCGGGCCTGCGACGCCTGCGTCATGGGACGTGTGACCTACGACTTTTCGAAACAACGCATGCGGCCGCAGGCCTTCCCCGGCCTGCGGCGGGTGATCTGGACGCGTTCGCCCGCGACACGGGCGGCGGAGGCGATTCCCGGCGTAGTGGAGTTCACCGACGAAACTCCCGCCGAGACAGTGGCGCGCCTGCGCGCCGACGGGCGCAAACGCTGCGCCCTGCTCGGCGGCGCGCAAATCAACGCCGCCTGGCTGCGCGCCGGCCTCGTGGATGAGGTATGCGTGACGGTGGAATCCTGGGTCTTCGGCGGCGGCCGGCCGCTCGCCGAGGAGGCGGAGGCTCGGCTTGAGCTGCGGGAGGCGGAGGTGCTGGCCCCGGGAGGGCCGGTGCTGCTGCGCTACACGGTCAAAAAATGAACCCCAGGACGGCAAGACGCTGGGCCGCGCTCGTCGGCGGCTTTTTTTTCACGGTGCTCGGCCTCTGCGCGCTGGGGGCGCTGTTCGGCGCGATCGTGTTCCCGATCGCGGGCGCGCTGGCCGGGGCGCATAAGACTCGCGACGAACTGATCGTGCTCGGCGCCCGGACCGGCGGTTTTTTCTTCCTGGTCTGGGCCCCCGGCCTCGCGCTCGTGCGGATGTTCATGCGCACCGCCGCCGCCCGCAAGCGGCTCCAAGCTCCCGCCCCGTAGTCCTCCCGCCCCTCACTCCCTCATTCCCCCACTCCCTCACTCCCGTCTCCTGCCCGCCGCCAGGCGTCGGCATGGATCAGCCCCTCGCAAAACCCCGCCCGGCCGTGCAGCCGGAAACCCGCCGCGCACAGGGCCTCGTCCGGCGGGGTCAGGCGATCGGCCTCCAGGCCTGCGGCGTATTTGAAAAATAAGTACATGACATGATGTATCCACTCCGCCCGCCGCCGGCGCCAGCCCGTCTCCGGGATCCGGAAATCACTCAGCAGCCACACCGCCCTCTCGTCCGCGGCCGCAGCCAGGCAAGAGACGACCGCATCGACCGTCGCCGGCGCAAAACAGTCGAGAAAGAACTGCGTGACCACCGCGTCGAAATACCCCGCCGGAGGACTCCAGCCGCGGATATCGGCCTGGATCCAGCGCACCCGATCCCCCGGAAGTCCCTTGCGGCGCAGCCTGGCTCGCGCCACCGCGATCATGCCCGCGCTGGCCTCCACCACCGTGATCTCTGCCGCGGATGCCGCCCGCAGGACGGACTCCAGCCCGCGTCCGTGTCCCTCCCCGGCCACCAGAATGCGCCGGCGATCCGCCAGTTCGCCCAGCCATCGCTCGCGCGCCCTCTGCAGCGTGCGGCCGGCCAGCACCCACTCCGCCCCGCGGTAGAAGGGCGCCAGCCGGTCAAAGTTCATCCGGCTGTCTGGCGCCATTGTCCGCCCTTCTCCGCCAGCCGCCACCAAAGCCCGGCCGCCCCAGCACCCGCCGCGTAGGCCAGCACGTCCCGCCAGTCGGAGGTGCCTCGCCCCAGCAAGGCCGGGCCCAGACCCTCGCAGACCACGGCCCAGACGATCAGATAAAATCCGATTTCCTGCCCCGAGGGGAAGTCGTCGCGCGCCCGCCAGCCGAACCGGCGATGCAGCCAGAGCACCCAGGGAAGGGCCGCCGGCACGAGCAGCAGGTCGTTGAACTGGCCCTGCAGGAAAGGCCAGGGCAGCCGCGGCTTCAGTACGAGACGGTTGAGCAGATAGGCCAGCATCGCGAGGACGCACAGCGGATCCGCGGCATAACGGAAGCGGTTCACAGCAGTGCGACAAAAAGCACGCCGGTCACCAGACCGAGTGCGAGGGGGCCGAGAAACGGCCGAAGACCAGGCGGAAGCATTTTCATCGCGGCATTCATGGAAGGAAAAGAATCTTCAGGATGCGGACCGCCGCCGCGTTATCCAGCCTTGCTCGGGGCTGTGTTGCTCCTGCAGGTGCAGGCGACGCGCCGAAAGCACGGCCCGCCGGCCCAGGTAGCCGACCAGACGGCTGGGCGCGGCGCGGTCCACAACCGGCAGACGGCCCACGCCATGATCGTGCATGCGCTCGATCGCCTCGTGCAGGGGCTCGTCGGGATAGGCGACCACCGGCTCGCGCACCATCACTTCGGCAATGGTCTCGGCCGCCCGACCGCGCTCGATCGCCGTCACCAGATCGCGACGGGTGATGACGCCCGCCAGAGCACCGGTTTCCTCCGTCACGAGCAGGGCCGAATGATGGCAGAGTTCCGGATCGTTGCGGCCCACGCGGTCGGCGAGCTCCGCGACCGTCATCCGCGCCGGGATCGTGCAAGGGTTCCGCTCCATCACGGCGGCCACCTCAACCTGCTCGAAGACATCCACGTCGAGCTCGGTCGGCACGCGCACGCCCTTTTGCTCCACCGGGCTGGTCATGAACGAGCGCCGTGAAAGCAATTGCGCCACGGTGACCGCCGCGGTCGCGGCCGTTGCCACCGGCCACAGCACCCCGGCCTGCTGGGTTATCTCCACCCCCAACACGATGGAGGCGAAAAAGGCCCGTGATCCGCCCGCGAAGAAGGCGATCATCCCCGCCAGGGCCGCCAACCCCGGGGCGACGCCCGGCCCGGGCAGCCAGCCGCAGGCTGCGGCCGCCAGCGTGCCCACCCCGCCGCCGACGACAAGCATCGGCGCCAGCGTGCCGCCCGTCGTGCCGCTGCCGAGCGAGATCACCCAGGCCAATAGCTTCAGGCCGCACACGAGCGCCACCGCGCCGAGGGCCGGATCCCCCGCCAGGAGCCTCCCGATAACCTCGTAGCCCGCGCCGAAGATCCCCGGCTCGAACCAGCCGATCATCCCGACCAGCAGGCCTCCGATCACCGGCCGCCACATCCAATGAACTGGCAGGCGCGCGAAGCCCGCTTCCAGGCGGTGCACCGCGTCGTTCGCCCCCACGGCCAGGGCTCCGGCCAGCGCACCGATGACCACGAAGACCACGGTTTCCGAAACGGGCGCGCTCCACGTCTCCGGCGGGGTGAGAGGAAACAACAGCGGAGGTTCGCCCCACGCGAAACGCCAGGCCTGCGCAAGCATCGCGGCCACTGCGACGGGCACAAGCGAGCGGCTGCGAAATTCGAACAAGAGAAGCTCCAGCGACAAAAGGGTGGCCGCCACCGGACTCCCGAAAAGCGCGGTCATCGCCGCGGTGGCGCCCGCGGCGAGCAGGATCTTCCGCTCCGTGGCCGACATCGTCAGCGCCTGGCCCAGCAGCGAACCCAGCGCACCTCCGGTCGCAATCACCGGCCCCTCCGCTCCATAAGGCCCGCCGGTGCCGATCGAGACCGCCGAGGCCAGCGGTTTCAACAGCGCGACCCTCGGCGCGATGCGGCTGCGGTTCGCCAGCACCTGCTGCATTACCTCCGGTATCCCGTGGCCCAGGATGGCCCGCGTGCCGAAGCGCGCCAGCAGCGCGATCAGCCCGCCGCCGAGCGCGGGAAGCAGGATCACCCAGGCCCCGCGCCCGTGCCCGGCGGGCGAGACATGTTCGAAGGAAAAGCGCCCGTAAAACGCCAGCTGGGTGAAGAGGCCGATCAAGGCGTGCAAACCATGCGCCGCCAGCGTCGCCAAACCGGCCACCGGAATGGCCAGCGCCGCCAGCAGCCGCCAGCGCGTGCCCGCGGGCCGGGTCGCCCGGCCGGAAATTTCAGGCTTCATGCGCCTCCGCAGGCAACAGCCGCCAGTAGAGCGGATACTTGTGGCGCCGGGTCGCCCGATGGTAGATCACCGCGATCGCGATCAGCGTCGCCGTGCCCGCCAGGGTCGAACCCACCAGCGGCAGCCAACCCGGCTTGACCAGGAACACGATGATCGCGTTCGAGGCCGCGGGGGGATGCACCGTGCGAGTGGCCATCATGAAGCCGACGCCCAGGCCGGTCGCCAGGCCCATCGCCCACCACTCCGGCCCCAACCACGCGAGGCAGCCCAGGGCGATCAACGAAGCCGACAGATGCCCGCCCAGGACCGACCGCGGCTGCGAGAGCGGCGCCTCGGGCAGGGCGAAAAGCAACAGCGCGGATGCCCCGAACGACCCCAGCAGGATCAATCCTTGCGTCCGGCTCGCGAACGCCAGCGCGGACACGGCCACGACGGCGCCAAGGCTGGCGATGACGATCTGGGACTTCCTAAAGACGGGCGACATGAGGAAAACCGGCCATGAAAGGCATTCATTTCCGGCCGCCAATCTTATTATCGTAATGCGATATTTCCGCCTCTGGCCCCGGGGGGGGCTCCGGGGCGGCTTTCATGCCCCCTTCGGCCCATCCGAGCCCGGATTGTCCGCGGCGGCCTTTATCAGCAGGCCCGCGAGCCGGGGCCCGACGGTCCTCAGTTCCGCGCGATGCACGCGGTAAAGCTGATCGAGGATGCGTGCCCCCCGGGCGGTAAGCGAGACCTCCACCCGGCGCCGGTCGGCGGCGGAGGGGGAGCGCTTCACCAGCTTGTGCGCCTCCATCCGGTCCACCAGCCCGACCGCGGTGTGATGCGCGACCTGCATCTGCTCCGCCAGTTCGCCCATCGTCACCCAGTTGCGGCCCGGGTAGCCTTCGATCGCGAGGAGCACCTGATATTGCTGCGGCGTGATTCCGCGCTCCCCCGCAGCCCGTTCGCTGAAGCCCAGAAACCGGCGGAGGGCGTAACGAAACTCGGCCAGCAATTCGAAGTCGGCCTTGGCGAGTTTGGTTTCGGAAGGAGTGGGGCCGGGCATGCTTATCGGGAACCGGGCTTCGCCCGCCTTGGCAAGGCCGCCGTGGGGCCGCCGCCGGAAACTTTCGGACGGCCGGTAAATCCCCCATGCCACATCAAGGGATTTTAGCAAGATAGGCAATCGACGCGGCCCCGCGGGCGCCGCTTCAGTGAGCCTCCCCTCGCACGACAACACCTACGGCACCAAGAAAGGAGAATCCCGCATCATGAGCCTCCTAAAAAACGAAACCGCTCCCATTCTCATCGTGGACGACGACTCCAATTCCATCGTCCTGCTTGAACGGCTGGTGCGAAAAGCCGGCATCCACAACCCCATCGACGTCGCGGGCGACGGCGCCAGCGCCATCGGATATCTGAAAACCCGGCTGGCTTCCAAGACCCTGCCGCGGCCCATCCTCGTCCTGCTGGACCTGAAGATGCCCCAGGTGGACGGCTTCGAAGTCCTGGACTGGGTCCGCACGCAGCCGGAGCTGAAAACCCTGCTGATCGCCGTCGTCAGCTCCTCCGCACAGGAGCGCGACATGACCCGGGCCTACGAGCTCGGGGCCCGCTCCTACCTTACCAAGTTCCCCGTGGCCTCAGACCTCCTCTCCGTCTACCAGCTCGCGAACTCGATGATGACCGTCGAGGAGCTGGATCGCATGACGGTGGCCCGTGGCTGAAGCCTCCCCCCCTCCGCGCCTCGTTTTCCGCTCTCCCACGCATGCCGGCGCCTTCAAATCCCCTTCTCGATATTCTGGAAAGCGATCCCGCCGGCATTCGCTTCGACTGGACGAAATTGCAGGCAAACGTTTCGAGCCGGCATGGCGGTGGTCTTCGGGAAGGTGCTCCGCCCCGGCTTGCCTTGAGACCTGATGGTCCTCACCGACGACCGGATCCACCTTGCCAAGGTGAAGTCGGGCAAGATCGACGTGAAAACCGCCCGGGTTGACCCTGGGGAGCTCTTCGCAAGATGAGCGCGCCCATCATCCTGATCATCGATGCAGGCGAGGAAAACCGCGGCCTGCACGCCCGTTACCTGCGCCTGGCCGGCTTCGAGGTACTGGAGGCCGCTGGCGGAGCGCAAGGCCTGGCGATGGCGCCGCGGGCGGATGTCATTCTCCTCGATGTGCACCTGCCCGACATCGACGGCCTCGAGGTTTGCCGCCGGTTGAAGGCCGGCGCCGCCACGGCCCTGATCCCCATCCTTCAAACCTCCGCCTCCGTCATCCCGACCCAGGACACAGCCTCCGGCTCGCAAGGCGAAGCGGACGCCTGCCTTGGCTTGCCCTTGGAGCCGGTCGAGCTCGTGGCGACGATCCGCGCCTTGGTGCGCCTCCGCCGCGCCGAGGCAACCGTCCAGCGGATGGCTGGCGAGTGGCAGGCAACCTTCGACGCGATTGGCGACGGCATCTGCCTGCTGGACGGGAATGGGCGCATCGTCCAATTCAACCGCGGCCTCGCGACCCGCTTTCCTGCGACGGAGCCGGTCGCCGCGGGGCGTCCGCTCGCGCAGGCCCTGAGGCTCGACGATCCCGCCGAAGTCTCGAGTTTCCTGGCGGCGGCGAGCGGGGAAACGAAGGATTTTCCCGCCGGCCCGCGCTGGCTCCGCCTTTGCGCCCACCGGGCAACGGACAACCAGGCCCTGGAGGGTCGCACGGTTTGCGTGGTGAGCGACATCACCCGTTTCCGTGCGATCGAAAATTCCCTCCGCGCGGCCGAAACCCAGCTGGCGACGCACGCCAGCACGCTGGAAAAACATGTCGAGGAACGCACCCGCGAGCTGCACCGGCGCAACGAGGAACTGGAGGCCTTTACGTATTCGATTTCTCACGACCTGCGCTCTCCCCTGCGCTCGATGCAGAACTTCGCCGGAATTCTCATTGAGGAGCTTGCCGACGGCCTGGCCGAAAAACACCTCGACTATCTGAAACGGATCGAGACGGCCTGCCTGCGAATGGATCGTCTGACGACCGATCTCCTGCGCTACAGCCAGCTGGCCCAGGCCGATATCGCCCTGACATCGCTCGACACCGCCGCGCTGCTCCAGCAGAGCGTCGACGAGCTGGTGTTCGAGGCCAAGGTTCCGCGGAACGTCTTCACGCTTGAGCGTCCCCTGCCCCGAGTGCTGGGCAACGCCGCGGTGTTGAGCCAGGTTTTCCACAACCTGCTGGGCAACGCGTTGAAATTCACACGCTCCGACCAGCCGCCTCGCATCCGCTGCCACGCAGAATCTTTGGACGGCCGGATAAGGCTGATCTTCGAGGACAACGGTATCGGCATCGAGGCCCGCTACCTGGACAAAATCTTCAGGCCCTTCGAAAAGCTCCATCCGCCCAGCCGCTACGCGGGCACCGGGATCGGACTCGCGATCGTGCAGCGCGGAGTCGAGCGGATGGGTGGCCGCGTCGGTGTGGAATCCACGCTCGGCCGCGGGTCCACGTTCTGGATCGAACTGCCGGCGGGGTGAATGCCGGACGGAAGGCCGCGTCCGGCGGGAGCCTGGCTCACACGGGCCGGCCCGCGCGGCGCGCGCGGAGCTGGGCGGCCCGGGCCTGCGGCGCGGGCCCATCGATCCAGCGGCCCGGCACGAGTACGTGGTGCGCCTCGGTCGGCAGCCCGGTCTCGCCGCGGTGCAACATGCCCACCACCATGTCCACGGCGAGCGAGCCGATGATCGCGGGGTCGAGGTGGATGCCGGAAAAACCCTGCTCCAGCTTGTCGTTGACCAGCAGAAACAGGTTCACCCCCCGGGGCAGCTTCCGGCCCTGATCCTGGAAGAGGTTGACGATCGGCTCCGCGTGGGTCGCCAGCACGACATCGGGCCGCTGGGTGTCGAACCAACGCAGGAAATGGTCGGCGAACTCCTCCTCCGGGCGGTACTCGCAGAACGGAATGCGGTTTTCCGGCGCAAGACGGTACTGAAGCCGCAGGTAAGCGCCGAGCCAGCGGTCGCCCATGTTCGGGCTGTCGTCCGGCTCGGACATCACGAAGCCGATGCGCCGGTAACCCATGGCAAGGCAGCGGCTCATCGCCTCCGTCGCCGAGGCGAAAGCGTCCTCCGAAACCCGGTGCAAGTCCGGCTCGGTCAACGTGAGCCCGAGCGCGACCGCGGAGAAGTGCTCCCACGGAAGCGAGATCTTGCTGAGCCCGGGCGGCAGCCGCCCGATAAGCAGGCCGTTGATCCCGCGGCTGACCAGAATCTGCGCGAAACGCGCCGGCGTCATCCCCGGCTCCGCGAGCCAAAAATCCTCCAGCTTGTAGCCCAGCTCCTCGGCCCGCGCCGCGGCGCCGGGAAAATAGTTGGGACGATCGTGGTGCGGTGGCCGCCACCCGTAACGGGTGGGGTAGCAGGTCACGTAGGCGAGCACCACATGCTTCGCTTCCTGGCGGGTTCGCCGCGAGCGCATGAGCGCGGTGACGAGCGGATTGGAATGGTAATCGAGCTCGCGGGCGATGCGCTGCACGCGGGCGCGCACCTCCTCGGAGATGCGGGGATTGTTGCGCAGGGCGAGCGAAACGGTCGAACGGTGCACGCCGGCCTTTTCGGCCACGTCCTGCAGGGTCGCGGGTTGAGGCATGGGGCTGGGGGAGAGAAGCGCGGGGCAGACCGGAGCCGGCGCGCCCATTAGTCAACAATAAGCACACGTCGACGATTTTTTCCCGGTCCTGTTCTACCAGTGTCCCGCCAGCCCCCCAAAACAATGATCCCCACCCCCAGCCGTCGTCCGGCATCCGCGCTGCGGTTCGCGTTCGGTTTTTTTTTCGCAGGTTTGATCCCTGCCTCAGCCCAGA
Organism: uncultured Akkermansia sp.; assembly: GCA_966250295.1. Classification (GTDB taxonomy): domain Bacteria; phylum Verrucomicrobiota; class Verrucomicrobiia; order Opitutales; family Opitutaceae; genus IMCC26134_A. Next base: position 9,469 of record CBINGR010000035.1, read on the forward strand.
CCGTCTTCGTCTGCCTCGGCGGGAAGGCGAAGATGGCCTCGGTCATCTCCATTCCGGCCCCCGGCCACGGCTGGAGCTACAGCGCCGTCGCCCCCGTCCCCGGCGAACACTGGAACCGCCTCCGCCGCACCGCCGGGGTGGACGCCACCGACCCGGGTGTCGCGGGCTCTCCCGCCGGCGCCACCGGCAAGCTCGGGCTTCACCCGCTGGACACCGCCACGGATGTCCCGCTGGTGGATCCGGAAGGTCGGCCCACCAACGTGCACCTGACCGTCCAGATCGAGGTGCTCACGCTCGCCACCGACAAGGCCCGCACCGAACCTGCCATCCACAGCAAGAGCGTGGGCGCGATCCCGATCGGTCTCATGGATGCCGCCTGGCGCGTGTTTCTGCCCCAGAACCGGCTGCACTTCACCCTCACCGGGCTCGTGCCCGGCCGCGCCTACGACCTGTATCTTTACGGCGCCTGCGTCGACATGGTGAGCAATCCCGATGGCACCGGCGAGGGCGCCCGCTTTACTCTCGCTCCCGCCAACCTCGTGCCGGGCAACTCGGGCACGGTCGAGACCGCCGGTGGTTTTTGCGGCGGCATCTATACCTTCAATCCCGAGGTTGATCGCATGGCTCCGAGCCCGGCCGGCACCACCTGGGCCCTCCTGCCCGCGGTCGCCGACGGTCAGGGCGTCCTCAAGTTCTCCACCGCGCAAAACAGCAACCGACGCCACTACGTGAACGGCTTCCAACTCGTCGACAAACAGCCCTGAGGGGCGGGCGGCACCGGCTGCTGCCGGAACGGCGCTGCGCCCGTCCAGCGCCACCCTCTCTGCCTCGACCGTCACCGCCACGGCCTTTTCGGTGGAGCTTACCTCGGTTCCCGAGCCCTTCGCCGGTCCCGCGCTCGCCGGCGCCGCCGGCCTGGGACTTGCCGCGCTTCGCCGCCGCCGTCGCGACTGATCGCGACACACCCCGCGAGCGTTGTCTTACAAAGGGTGCGACCCGCCCGGGTCGCCCCTTTTTCGTTTCTGTCCAGCGCCTTTCCACGCGGCCCGGCCGCGCCTTGTTCAACAATGTCGTCTCAGCGTGTATCGAATCATGGATACGCCGGAATAGGGTTCTTACACGACGGTCGCTTCCCGTCGGTCAGCTTCCCTTCCCCCAACAACACACATGAACCTGCGCCTGTTCGTGCCCATGGCACTCCTTCCCGTCGTCGCGTCCGCCCAGACGACCGTGTACACTGCTGATTTTGGCTCCGGCGAGCTTAATCCCACGACCTACGACGTAGGCTTGGATTGGACCGTGGCCTCCACCAAAAACAGCACCGTCCTCACCAAAGATGGCACCGGACTGAGCTTCGGCATCGCCTCCACCAGTTCCGGGTTCTCCGAAGTCCAGGCCCGGGTTCTTTCCACCCCCGTGGCACTGAGCGCCACCGGCGATTCCATCACGCTCATCGCCACCTTCACGAACGTCTCCAACCTGCTTGCCGGAGGCGCTTCCAGTCTGAATTTCGGCTTGTACAACTCCGCCGCGAGCAATCCCTTCAGCGGACTTCAAAACAGCAAGCTCAACGCGACTGATACCGATTTCGCCACCGGCGGCGTGCAAAACTGGAACGGTTATGTCTCTCGTTTCCTCGCTACCGGTTCTCCCTCGCTCTTTACCCGCGCGGCGCAGACCGACACGGTGAACGAAAATCAGGATCTTCTTTTCAGCAACGTAGGCAACGGCGCCTACGACCTGCCCAACGGCACCACCATCGCGACCGCCACGAGCACGACCATAGCCCTCACAACCGGAAATTCTTATACCGTTTCTTATTCGATCACGCTGAATGCCGGAGGCGGCCACGATATCTTGTCCACCCTGTACAGCGGCGTCGGCACCGGGGGGACGGCCTTGGCTTCTGTCTCAGGAACCCTTGCGGCCCCGCTGACTTCGAGCTTCGATGGCTTGGCGATCGGTTTCCGGGATGCCGACACCGTGACCGCCCTCGCCGACACGATGAAAATCACCGATCTGGAAATCATCCAAGTCTCGTCCGTCCCCGAGCCTTCTTCCTGTGCGGCTCTCGCCGGCTTGGCCGGCCTGGGCCTCACGCTGGCCCGCCGTCGTCGCCGCGCCTGAGCAAACCGGACGTCACGCGGTCAAAGCTTCAAAAGGTGCGACCTGCTTGGTCGCACCTTTTTTCGTTTCCGCTTCCCTCTCTTTCCAAGCGAACCCCGCACGGCGGTATTGGATAAATCCCTACTGGCTTTTCCGCCCCTGACTTGTCCGGTGCCGGCGCATCCCTGCGCAGTATTCCGGCCCTTTCGAACTGGACGAATTTTGACACCATTGTGGACGGATATACGTTCCAGACCATCGGGCTCCCCCTATGCCGCCCTGCGTTCGACGCTTTTGCCGCGCGGTGCGCTGACACCGCCTTCACCATGCCTTGCTCCACCGCTTCGTCCCGCGTGCGCCTCGCGCGTGGTCTTCTCGCCGCCTTTGCCCTCGTCGGCGCCGCCTCGCTCGCACCCGCCCAGATCCCTGCCTTCCCGGGCGCCGAAGGCGCCGGCGCCTACGCCACCGGCGGCCGCGGAGGCGACGTCTACTACGTCACCAACCTCAACGCCTCCGGCACCGGCTCCTTCGCCGACGCGATCGCGACCGTCCCTTCCGTTGGCCGTACCATCGTCTTCGCCGTTTCCGGCTATATCCGCTTCCCCAGCGGTTCCAACGGCACCCGGCTCGCTTCCTCCAAGGTCACCATCGCCGGCCAGACCGCCCCGGGCGATGGCGTCGGGTTCTACAACAATTTCTTCCGCATCTCCGGCAGCGACATCGTCGTCCGCCACCTCCGTTTCCGCCACGGCTACTACGGCTCCGGCGGTGATTGCATCGACCTCGACAGCGCCTCCAACCGCTCCGTCTTCGACCATGTCGCCATGCAGTTCTCGACCGATGAGAACATGTCGAGCTTCAGCAGCCCCCCGAACTACCTGACCCTCCAGTACTCGCTCAATGCCTGGGGCCTCGAATCCCACTCCTGCGGCGGTCTCTGGGACCAGAACAACGCCACCGCCATCTTCAACCTCTGGGCCCACAATCACACCCGCAACCCCAAGGCTCGCCCCGCGCTTCTCGATTGGATCAACAACGTCACCTTCGACTGGGATATCGGCTTCATTCTAGGGGATTCCGACACGCCCGCCGCATGGAAGGCCAACGTCATCGGCAACTACTTCGTCTGCCCCCCCGGCAACACCCGCTCCGTCGCCCTCGAAAAGGCCAGCCTCGACCGCAACGGCGTGCCCAATTTCACCATCCACGTCGCCGACAACCTCTTTGACAAAAACGGCAACACGATCCTCGACGGCTCCGACTACGGTTATGGCATCGCCTCCGGTTCCTACACGACCGCCGCCACCCGCATGGCATCCACCAGCGGCACCACCATCGTCCCGGTTTCCCCGCGCCTCGCCTACAAGCGCGTTGTCTCCAGCGCCGGCCCGCTCCGGACCGACGCCCTCTCCGGCATCTCTCTTCGCGACGAGGTGGACACCGTTTTGGTCGACAACCTGATCAATTTCCACGCCAACCACATCTCCAAGGAGAGCGCCCTTCCTGTCTCCAACAGCGGCTTCGGCACGCTCAACTCCGGCCCCGCCCCTCTCGACACCGACCGCGACGGCATGTCCGACGCTTTTGAATCGGCCCTCGGCTGGAACGTCTCCGTCCAGGACCATAACACGGTCCTCGCCTCCTCCGGCGGTATCATCGGCGGCACCACCTTTTTCCCAGCCAGCACCCCCGCCGGCTACACTCGGCTGGAGGAATATCTCCACTTCCTCGCCTCCCCCCACGCCACCGTCTCCCGCAACACCGCTTCCGAGCCCTCCGCCATCCAGGTCGACCTGAGCCGCTATACCCTCGGCTTCAACCCGCTCTCGCCCGTCTTCACCCTCGCCAACGTCTCCGGCGGCACCGCCGTTCAGTCCGGCACAGGCGGCCGCATCGTCACCTTCACCCCCACGTTGAACTATGCGGGTCGCGCCCGCTTCGAGTTCACCGTCGCCGACTCCCAGGGCGACTCCTGGACCCAGTCCTTCCTTATCCTCGTTTCCTCGCTCGGCGCTCCCCGCAACCTCGTGTGGAAGGGCGACGGCCTAACCAACGCTTGGAACACGACTGCCTCCACCCTGAACTGGACCAAGGCAGACGGCACCGCCGTCGCCTTCGCCTCCGGCGACAACGCCCTCTTCGACGACCGCGGCTCCGCCAGCCCGTCACTCGCCCTGCCCGCGAATATCGCCGCCGGCCCGGTCACCTTCGACGCCTCGAAGAACTACGTCCTCACTGGCGCCGGCGCCCTTACCGTCGGCGGCCCCCTCACCAAGCGTGGCTCCGGCATCCTCACCATCTCGAACGATGTCGCGAACAGCTTCGGCTCCGTCGTCCACGAGGCCGGCGGCCTCACCGTCACCAAGTCCTCCGCCCTCGGCGGCGCCAAGGTTCAACTCAACGGCGGTTCGATCACTTTCGCTCCCGACGTCGTCGGCAGCAGCATTGCGAATGCCTTGGAGTTCAACGCCCCCACCATCGTCAACGTCAACACGCAGCACAACTCCACCGGTGCCTGGACCGGCTCGGGCGACATCACGGTCAACACCTCTGCCCTCTGGACCGTCGCAGGCTCCTGGTCCGGCTACTCCGGCCGCATCACTCTCGGCTCCGCCGGCACCCCGCGCCTGCGTCTCAACCAGACCAGCAACACTAACTTCGGTTCTGCCGCCCTCGCCATCGATCTCGGCCAGGGCTCGGGCCAGTTCATGAACCGTAACGGCGGCTCGACTCCCTACGCCATCGGCACTCTGACCGGCGGCCCCGGCACCCAGCTCCAGGGTACGCAGACCCCCAACGCCAACAACGACAATACGTCCACCTACAGCATCGGCGCCCGCAACGAAAACGCCACCTTCGAGGGCTCCATCCGCAATGGCGGCTCGACCGGGGCCGTCGCCACCCTGATCACCAAGGTCGGCACCGGCGTCTGGACCCTCTCCGGCTCCAGCACTCATACCGGTCTCACCACGGTTTCCGCCGGCGGCCTTCGCCTGAACGGCTCCTTCTCCGCGTCTCCGATCACCGTCGCCTCCGGCGCCACCCTCTCCGGCTCCGGTTCCTCCGGCGGTCTCGTAACCGTCCAGTCCGGCGGCAAACTGTCCCCGGGCGCAGCCGAGGGCGCCGCGGGCCTCTTCACCGCAGCCAACGGGCTCAACGCCGCCTCCGGTTCCACGCTGGTCTTCGACCTCGGCCCCACGCCCGCCGCTTCGGCCGACAGGGTTACCGTCTCCGCCGGCACCTTCACCCTTGGCGCCTCCATCAACGCGCAGATCAACTTCCTCGATCTCGCCAACGGCCTCGTCGCCGGCACTTACCCGTTGGTAGACGGCAATTCCACCCTCTCCGCCTCGAGCAGCGTCGTCAGCCTCGTCCTCCCCGCCGCCACCGGCACCACCCGACAATCCTTCACGATCAGCCGCCCCGCCTCCGGTACCACCCCCGCCTACCTCAACCTCATCGTCGCCGGCTCCGCCGCCCCGCTCGTTTGGTCCGGCGCCGACGGCGGCGTGTGGGATCTGAACACCACCGCCGGCAATTTCTCCGGCGGCTCGCCTTCCACGTTCTACAATCTCGATCGCGTCAGCTTCGACGATTCCGCCCCCGGCGGCCTGGTCACCCTTGCCGGCTCCCTTCAACCCGCCCTCGTCACGGTCAACAACTCTGCCAAGGTCTTCACTTTCGGGGGCGATGGTACTCTTTCCGGCCCGGCCAAGCTGGTGAAAAACGGTTCAGGCATCCTCACCTTCGCCAACACCCTCGCCTACACCTTCGCCGGCGGCATCGAGCTCAATGCCGGCATCTTGGCGCTGGGCTCCGCCACGTCTCCGCTCGGCACCGGCGTGGTTCGCCTCAACGGCGGCACTCTCCAGCTCCCCAACGCCTCTGCCGTCCTCTCCAACTCCTTCGTCTTCTCCGGCTCCACCGCCATCGTCTCGCCTTACTCCGGCAATTCCAGTCTCCCCGGCTCCACCGCCAGCACCTTTTCCAGCGCCGGCAACGCGAACCTCAGCATCGCCGGCGTCAGCGGCATTCTCAGTATCAATTCTCCGATGGACGGCTTCTCCGGGACGATCGACTGGGGAAGCGGATCTGGCATGCTCCGCCTCAACGCCAACTCCTCCGCTGCCTCCGACGTCAACCGCGGCTCAGCCTCCACCCACTTCGCCCTCGGCACCGGTTCCGGCCGCCTCACCAATCGCAATGGCGGTCTCGTCATCGAGCTCGGCGCCGTCTCCGGCGGGCCCTTGACCATCCTCTCCGGCCGCCAGTCCGGCTCGGGCGACACCAGCACCACCTACCGCATAGGTGCCTTGGGCACCGACACCTCCTTCGCCGGCACGATCAGCCACGGTGGCGACCTCGCGGGCCTCCAAATCGTCAAGACCGGCTCCGGTATCTGGACACTCGGCGGCGCTTCCGACTACACCGGCTCGCTCGCAGTCGAGGCCGGCCGCATCGTACTCTCCGGTTCGCTCACCTGCACCGGCCAGGCCGAAGTCGGTGCCGTCGGCACCCTCCAGCTCTCCGGCGGCACTCTGAAAGCCGAGTCGGTCAACGTCGCCGCCGGCGCTCTCCTCACCGGCCTCGGTACCCTCGACGCCGACCTGAATAACCAAGGCACTCTCACCGCCTCCGGCCCGGGCGCTTTCACCGTCACCGGCGATGTCGTCAACAACGGCATCTTACGCCTCACCTCGGGCGCACAACTCGTCGCCACCGGGGCCTTCGTCAACAACGGCGTGCTCGACCTCCTGACCGCCGGTGGCTCCCTTCCGACGAATCTCGTAAACAACGGCACCGTGATCGACGCCTCCGCCGCAAAGCTCTCCACTTGGTCTCGCGACGGCACCGCCTTCACCTTGCGCATCGTCTCGTACGCGGGTCACACCTACACCTTGCAAACCACCGGGGATCTCGCCGTCGGCTGGACCGACCTTGAGAGCAAACCTGGTGCCGATGGAGTTGAACTCGTCTTCGCCCACGATGCCGGCCCGGCTACCCCTCGATTCTACCGCATCGCCATCAGCCCCTGATCCAGGCGAAAGCAGGTCGGGCTGAAGACCTTAGTCACCTCTTCCGCTCTCTCTGCACATCTTGCGCCCTTATAGCTGCTGAACGGCACCAGGCTTCGGTGCGTTTTCGGGCTCTCGACATTGGCCTCCGACCACAGGCGCTCCGACATCGCCACCCTACCACAGGCTCGTACGTGAGCGTGGACCCAGCGTTTCGGCGAGACACGTTCACTTGGACTCAGGTCCAAATCCCTGCAGGTCACTGCGCGCCGCGGCAGTGGACTTGTTCAGGAGAATAGCCGCAAAGGACAATAGCGAAGCCATGGGCTGTAGGGTAGTTCGAAATGAACCGTGCGCTCTTCCGAGTAAGGCATTCGCGCTCGGATGCCTGGAGAGAAGCGTCGGGTGATTGCGCCGGCAAACGACGGCCGGGCGGCTGTGTTTTCTTTGAGATACTTAGCGCAACCGAAGCCGTTCGGTAACCCCGATTTTTCGCCAATCGACACAATAAAGAAGCCGGCCCCTTTTGGGGGCCGGCTTCTTCAAAACCAAAGGATCTGAGATAGTTCGCTTAGTTGACGCTCACGCTGATCGAGGTGTCGACGTCGGGAATGGTGGGCCCAGGGCTGCCGGGGCCGCGGCCACCGCCGCCAGCGTCCGCATCACCACCGCCGCGAGCCTCGATGTCGCCGCGGATGGCGGTTTCGATGACCTCGATCTGGGCATCGGTGAGGGGCTCGACGACGACGCCGTTGAAGCTCTCGCTGGCGCTGATCGTGGTGGTGCTGCCATCCGCAGCCTTGGTAAACACGACCTGACCCTCGAGGGTGGCGACCGTGTAGGCACCGGTGGCGGCATTGTAGGTCACGATGAAGATGGTGCCACGCACGCCGGCCGCGCCGACCGGGGAGCTGACGACATACTTGGACCCTTTCTTGAGCTTGGAGACCTTCGAGACAACCTCACCGTTGATGATCTTGATCTCGGTGTTGGAGACCGAGGGCTCAACGCTGCTCGGAAGGGGGCCGGAGAAAGCTTCTTGCTCGAACTTCGTGATCTGAACCTCGGAGCCGGGGCGGATGGAGGCAGTGGCGCCATTCGAGAAGACGATCACCGCGAGAGAACCAGCCCCGGTCTTGACCGTGGAGCCCTGGGGCAGCGAGGTGCCCGAGGTAAGGGGGAGATACTGCGTGGTGCCAGCGAGCTTGTAGGTCACGTCACCTTTGACGGTGCCGGCCGAAAACGCGCCGGGGGCAAGGTCGGCCGCTTGCGCGACGACGGCGAGAACTGCGGCAACAATACCGCCAAGAAACGAACGGAGGATGTTTTTCATAGGCATGAGCAGAAGCAAAGGGTTGGCGAAAGGATGGTCAACAGGATTAATGTGAAGTCTCTCAGCGCTCGCATGCAAGCGCCGTTGTGTGGCGGCTAGCATTTCTAGTTCTACCCGCTCGTCGAACGTAATCTGTAAGCGACTCAAAACTTCTTCGAGCTGCGTTCTTCGAGCTGTGGCAGAAGTTCACCGAACAAGGACGATTTTTAAATACCCCACTCGATATATTTCCTAAGTCGCTTAATTAAAATAGATTAAATAATAAAATCAGGAAATACTTTAACAAAATAAATTTTCTTCGGGGCTAAAAAGCCATGTCTTTACCTTTTTCAGGCGCGCAGCGGGCCGCTGCCGATAATCATCACTTATTCGGCTCACAACAAAATAAATATATTTTCGATCACGAAACCCGCCTTCCAAGGCCGGCCAGTTACTCGCAGGCCCAGAGCACGTGCCAACGCCGTCGCGCGATCAGACGGGAACGAGCGTAGCCTGCCTTCGTGGCAGCTGCTTCGTGTTCGGCCAGTGTCCCCGGTTGGTCGCAAGCTCGGATATGCCCAAGGATCTCCACCAAGCCCTCTTTCGGGATTGCCCGCCATTCCGCCTCGATCCAGCCGCAATACGCGTCCAGCCAAACCTCACGCGTCTGCCCCTCGTCGCGCATCGAGTCGAGCACCAGCACAAGCCCGCCCGGCGCCAGCCGCCGCCTTGCCAGCCGCAGGATCTCCTCGCGTTCCCGCGCCGTGAAATGGTGCAAGGTGAAGCCTGAAAAGATCAGGTCGAAACGTTCGCCGTCCTCCTTCATCAAGGCGACGCGCAGGTCGCCCTCCTCGAAACGCGCGGGGCCGGCCAGCCCGGCAAAATTTCGCCGCGCGTGCCCAATCGCTACCGGGGAAAGATCGTGGCCCTGGTAGCGCACGACCTGCCTTGCTCGCAATACCGGCGCCAGATGCCGGCCGCTGCCGCAGCCCAGATCGAGCACCGAAAACGGGTGCTCCCCGAAGCGGGCCGTCAGCGTGCGGGCGACCTCGCCGTAGAGTTCACGGTGAAACATGTAGTCGTGATCGAGCACGAGCTCGTAGATCGACCAAAGGTCGAAAAAGCTCTTGATCGGCTCGGTGCGGGCGGGGTCGTTCATAGGACGGAGATATGGATTGGAACCAAAGGGAGACAGGCTCGTCCTTCGTCGCAAGGCGGCTCCGGCCGCTAACCTAGAATGGGCGGCGACGCCCAAGCACCCATCCTGCCGGCGTGGCACGATTTCGACTCTGGAACGCAAGCGGGAGGCTTATGCCTTGAGCTCCTCGTCCAGGATCTGCCGCAACGCCTTCAATAGCGTATCGGCCGTGTAGGGTTTGGAGATGAAATGTCGCGCTCCGACGCCGGCCGTCTTCGCCACGTCTCCGTTGGCCGCGATGCCGCTGGCGGCGAGGATGCGCGCCCGGGGATTGATCTTCAGGAGGGCATGGATCGTCGCCGCGCCGTCCATCACCGGCATCATCATGTCCGTGAGCACGACCGCGATCTCGTCACGACGCGCCGAATACACCTCGAGGGCCTCCGCGCCGTCGGACGCCAGCAGCACCTGGTAGCCGAAAGCCTCCAGCGTCCGCCGCGCGATCTGCCGGATGGAGTCCTCGTCATCCACGACCAGCACCGTTTCCCCGCAGCCGCGCGGCAGCTCAGCCTGCACGACCGCGGTCGCCCCGCCCGCCCCGTCCGGTCGCGCAGGCAGGTAGATCTGGAATCGGCTGCCCCGGCCTGGCTCGCTGTACACCCGGATAAACCCGTCGTGGCTCTTGACGATGGCCAGCGAGGTCGAAAGCCCCAGGCCTGTGCCTTTGCCCAGCGCCTTGGTTGTGAAGAAGGGATCGAAGATCTTGTCCAGGATCGGGGCCGGGATGCCGGTGCCCGTGTCCTCGATCTGGAGGGCCACGTAAGGGCCGGGCTTGGCATCGATGTTCGCCGCGGCGTAACGGGCATCGAGCACCTGGTTTTGCGCTCCCACGACGAGCCGGCCGCCCCCCGGCATCGCGTCGCGGGCGTTGACGCAAAGATTGATCAGCACCTGGTGCAGCTGGGTGGGATCGCCCGTGATCGTCCACAGGCCCGTTTCCGCACGCGTCTCGATCTGGATATTCTTCGGGAAGGTATCCAAGGCGATCTTCTCGATCTCGCGGATGAGATGGCTCGGATGCACCTCCACCCGCCGCCCCTCCACGCCGCGGGCGAAGGACAGGACTTGCCGCACCATCTCCGCGCCGCGCCGGGCGCTGGCCGCCATGGTGGTGAGCATGGAGCGCCCGCGCTCGTCGGTGACGCTCAGCTTCAGCAGATCGATGGCCATGATGATCGGCGCCAGGACATTGTTCAGGTCGTGGGCGATGCCCCCCGCCAGCGTGCCGATGCTTTCCATGCGCTGCGCGCGGAGGAACTGCATCTCCAGCTTCTTTTTCTCGGTGATATCCGTGTTGATCGCGAGCACCGCGCGCGGCACCCCGCGGTCGTCGCGCACCAGCGTCCACCGCCCCTCGATGACGAGACCCGAGCCCTGCTTGTTGAACTGCTGCAGTTCGCCCACCCATTCGCCACGCTCCCGAAGCTGCGCCATCGCGTCGTGAAAACCCGTCGTGTCCTGGTAGAGCAACTTCTCGACCGAGCGTCCCAGCGCCTCCTCCGCGGCCCAGCCGTAGAGGCGTTCGGCGCTTTTGTTCCAGTACGTGATGCGATGCTCCAGGTCGCGGACCAGGATCGCGTCCTGGGCCTTGTCGAGCAGCGCGGCCTGTTCGCGCACCCGCTCGTCCACGCGCCGCCGCTCCAACTCGGCGGTGGCGCGGGCGGCGAAGATGCGGAGCGTGGACGCGATGAATTCGGTCCGCTCCAGCGGGCGGCCGAAAAGCACCGCCATGACGCCCGCCCGCCCGCCCGCCGCGTTTTCCAGCGGATTGCCGACATAGGCCTCCACCTCCAGCCCGGCCATGAGGCGGTTCTCGGGAAACAGCTTTCGCACGTCGCGCGCGAAGACCCGGGTCTGGCCCGGCACGATGCGCTCGCACGGCGAGCCGGCCAGGGGGTATTCGATGTTCGGGCGTACGATACCGCCCGTGACCAGCGAAAGCGTGCGCGCCCGGCCGGGGTTTTCCGGATCGATCATCGCCACCAGGCCGGCATCGGCCCCCAGGGCCTCCACCATGCTCAGGGTGAGCCGGTCGAAGAAGTCGGCGCCGGCCGCCGCCGATACGCCGCGCGCCACCGCCAGCACCGCCTCCTGCGTCTTCTGCCGCTCGCGCTCGGCCCGCCGCCGCGCCGTCACATCGTGCGCCAGGGTCAGGCGCGCGGAACGGCCGTCGAACACGATGGCGTCGGAGGATATTTCCACTTCGATCTCGGTGCCGTCTTTCCTCCGGTGGATCCAGACGCCGAAGAGCTTTTCGCCCGGCACGAGGCCGGCGAGCGTCTGGTCGAGCGCCTCGAGCTGCCCCTCCGGACGAATGTCGCGGATGGTCATCGCGAGAAACTCCGCCTCCGAATATCCGTAATGCGCGACGGCGGCGGCGTTGACCGCCAGAAAGCGCAGCGTGCCGCTCTCGTAAACCCACATCGGGTGGGGATTATTGTGGAAAAGCAGGCGATACTGCGCCTCGGAGGCCTTGAGCCGCTCGGCCGCGAGCCGCCGCTCGGTAAGGTCGGTGAGCCCCCCCACGGCGCGCACCGCCCGCCCCTCGGCATCGCGAATCGCAAAGGCGCGGTCGAGCACATAGGCCGGCGAGCCATCCTTGCGCATGAACCGGTAATCCGCGTGCCAGGTCTCCTTCCGTCCCGTGATGAAAGCATGAAACCCGGCGGTCACCCGCTCCCGGTCCTCCGGATGAATATGGCGCGTCCACGACTCCAGTCCCTCCGAAGGTCTCTCGGCGGCATGGCCGAAAAGCTTCGCCATCCCTTCGCTCCACCACAGCTCGCCTGTCCGCACGTCCCAATCCCAAATCGCATCCGCCGTGGCCCGGGCCACGTAGCGGAAGCGCTCCTCGCTCTGGCGCAGCCGCTCCGCCGTCTCGATCCGTTCGGTGATGTCCTCCGTCACCGCAATGACGCCCGCCGCCCGCCCCTCCCCCGCCCGGAGCGCGGACACGCTGGCGCGCTTCCAAACGCAGCCCCCGCCCTTCCTGAGGCAGCGCGTCTCGATCACGAAATGTTCCGTCCTGCCCGCGAGAAGGTCATCGAAACGCGCCCGAAACGCGGCCCGGTCCTCCGGGTGGATGAGCGTCATCACGTCGATGCCGCGCAGTTCCTCCTCGGAGTGCCCGGTCGTCGTGCAGTAGGCGGGATTCGCCTGGAGAAAACGCCCCTCCGGCGTGGTCGTGGCGATGCCGGTCGTCGCCCCGGAGAAAATCGTGCGGAAACGCTCCTCGCTTCTCCGCAGCTCCCGCTCCACCGCGGCGCGGCAGCGCACCTCCTCGCGCAGTTCCTCGGTGCGCAAGCGCACCTGCCGCCGGATCTGCATGTTCCACAGAACCACCAGCCCGGAAAGCAGCAGCACTCCCGCCACCGGCAGGATCAGGCGCGGCGACCAGAGGGTGGTCGCGGGATGACTGGGTTCGTACAAAAATCCTTCCAGCGCCGCCCCGCCCTCCCTGCCCGCCTCCGCCAGGCCGAACTCCACGAAGGCATCCGCGATGCGGCGCCAGCGGCCGGGGTTCATGTGGCCGGTCTCCACGACCTCGGGCAGGATGAAAGGCCGCATCGCCGCCGCCTCCGCGAGCAAGCTTTCCCGGGTGAGCCCGCGCTCCGCCACGCCGTCCATTTTCAGGATGAGCTCCACCACCTCCTCGGGATGGCGCAGCGCATAGTCCCAGCCCTTCAGGCTCGCGCGCACAAAGGCGTCCGTCCGCTTCGGGTGCGCGGCGATCTCAGCCTCGGTCGTGAACAGCGCGTCGCCGTAGAAATCCACGCCGTAATCGATGGTCCGCAACATTGCGGGCTCCACTCCGCGCGCGCGCATCAGCGCCGGCTCCACCGTGGCGTAGGCCGACACCGCGTCCACCCGGCCTTCGATCAGGTCGTCCAGCCGCCACGAATGCGGCACCAGATCCACCGAGCCCGGCGCGATGCCCTCTCGGACCAGCATCGACCGCAGTTGCACCAGCCCCTGGTCGTCCGCCAGCATCACCTTCGCGCCCACCAGATCCACCGGCCGGCGGATGCCCCGGTCCCGGCAGCTCATGATAACATAGGGGGAATGCTGAAAAACCGCTGCGCAGGCCACCAGCGGCTTCCCCTGCAGCCGCGCCAGGACGATGGCCGAGTCGCTCACCCCGAACTCCGTGTCCCCGCCCAGCACCGCCGCGATGGAGGAACGCCCGGCGCGCCCCTCACGGATGCGTACCTCGAGCCCCTCCGCCGCATAATAGCCCTGCGCCTCGGCCGCGTAATAACCGGCAAACTGGAACTGGTGCCGCCATTTCAGATTCAGGCTCACCGCCTCCGTGGCAACGGCCGGGCCCGCCAGCACCAGCCCCGCAACGGCCCCGACCAGCCATTTCGCCAGACGCCGGACCGCCCGGGACCGGACCCGCCGGCGCCGACGTGACGAAAGAGGGAAACCAGCCAGGATCCACATCATGATGGCGGCAAGTTTCCGCCCGGGCGGATCCGCCGCTCCAATTCCAGTCCCGCACCCCGCAAACGCAAGCGAGCTTTGCCCCGCCGGATCCACCGCGGCCAAACCGTGTTTCCGCCTGCGCCCGCGCGCGATCCCGTTAAGCTTCATCCATCCGAAAACCTCCTTTCCGCATGTCAAAACTCCCTTCCTCGCCCATCTATTCCTCCGAGGTCTTCCTGATGGCCTGCAAACAATTCGACCGCGCCGCCGACGCCATCAACCTGCCCGAGACCATCCGCGACCGCACCAAACACCCCCGCCGCGCGATTGTCGTCTCCCTGCCTGTCCGGCGCGACGACGGCAGCATCGCCGTCTTCGAGGGCTATCGGGTGCAGCACAACCTCTCCACCGGCCCTGCCAAGGGCGGCATCCGCTTCCACCCCGACGTCACCCTCGGCGAGGTCGCCGCCCTCGCCATGTGGATGAGCTGGAAGACGGCCCTCGCCGGCCTTCCCTATGGCGGCGCCAAGGGCGGCGTCATCGTCGATCCCGCCCGGTTGTCCGAAGCCGAGCTCGAGCGCCTCTCCCGCCGCTATCTGCAGGAACTCATCCCCTTCGTCGGCCCGCACGTGGACGTGCCCGCGCCCGACGTCGGCACCAACGAGAAGATGATGGGCTGGATGGTCGACACCTGGTCCAGCCACGTCGGCCGGCTCGATACCGCCGCCGTCACCGGCAAACCCCTCTCTCTCGGCGGCTCGCAAGGCCGGCGCGAGGCCACCGGCGCCGGCGTCGCGTACTTGGTATCTCGATACCTGGAGGACATGCGGATCCCGCTCCGCGAGGCCACCGTCGCCATCCAGGGTTTCGGAAACGTCGGCGGCGAGGCCGCCCTCGCTCTCGCCCGCCGCGGCGCGAGGATCATCGGCGTCAGCGACCACACTGGCGGCTACTTCAACGCCGCCGGCATCAACGTGGACAAGGCCCTCGCCTGCGTCGCCACCACCCGCAACCTGGCCGCCTTCGACGGCGGCGAGCCCATCACCAACGAGCAGCTCCTCACCCTGGACTGCACCGTGCTCATCCCCGCCGCACTCGAGCGCGTCATCACGCCGGAGCTCGCCCCCCGCCTGCGTTGCCGCCTGCTCGCCGAGGCCGCCAACGGCCCGGTCACCTTCGAAGCCGACAAGCTTCTCGAGCAGCGCGAGGACATCGAGATCATCCCCGATGTACTCTGCAACGCCGGCGGCGTCATCGTCTCCTACTTCGAATGGATTCAGAACCTGGAGAACTACTACTGGACCCGAGACGAGGTCCTGGAAAAACTCTTCCGCCAGCTCGAGCAATCGCGGGAGGCCGTCGAGCGCCAAAAGGCCAAGTACAAGTTCAGCCGGCGTCTCGCCGCCCTCACGCTCGGCATCCAGCGCGTCGCCGACGCCAAGTCCGCCCGTGGCCTTTTCCCGTGATCGGAGTTCCAACCGCGAAGATCGCGAAGTTTCGCGAAGACCGATCCCCTGCCGAATCCCCCGCTCCCTCATTCCCTTATTCCCTCACTCCCTTTCCCCATGCCCGTCCGCGCGCGCGAGTTCCTGAGCCGCCTCGTCGAAAACGAGTCCCTCCGGCCCGACCTGACCCGCGCCGCCCGCGCCACGGCGGCCTTCGCCCTTCCGCTCGTGCTCGCCGCCACCGTCGGCCTGCCGGTCGAGCCGACCTTCGCCGCCATCGCCGCGCAAAACGTCGCCATGGTCGATGTGCGCGGCGCCTACCGTCTGCGCTTCGCCCTCCTGCTGGCGATGCTGCTCGTCCTGGCCGGTTCCGTGGCGCTCGGCGGCCTCGTCGCCGAACATCTTCCCGCCGCGCTGGCCGCGACCGTCTTTATCGCGCTTGCCGGCGGCCTCTGGCGCCATGTGAGCACCGACTACGGACCGGGGCTGGCGGTCTCCTCCTCCCTGCTGTTTTTTATCTCGCTCGCCGCCCCGTCAGGGCATGCCGCGTCTCATCTCGCCGCCACTCTCGCTGGCGGAGCCCTCGGCCTCCTCCTCCAGGTCCTGCTCTGGCCGATCCGCCCCCAGCACCCGCTGCGCCGCGCCGTCGCCGAAACCTGGCTGGCCGCCGCCGACTCGTTCGAAAGCATGGAGCCCGGTCTCTCCGAGGCAGCCTCCCGCATCGCAGAGTCCGAGACCGCCCTCCGCACCGCGATCAACCAAGCCGAAAAAACCCTGGTCCATTCCGGCGCCGCCGCCGCCGTGGTCGCGCCGCTCTCCGGGCTCAATCTCTCCGCCGCCCGCCTCGCCGTGCGCGTCGCCGCGGTCCGGACCGCGCTCGATTCTGCCCCGGGCCAGGCCGCGCGCCGTCGCCTCGCGCCCGCGCTCGTGCCCCTGTTCGACACCTTCGCGCAGCTCGCGCGCGACGTCGCCCTGGCCGTGGTTTCTCGCCAGCCTTCGCACCTCGCAGCCTGCGAAATCCGCCTGCGCCGCCTGGCCGGGCTGCTGGGGGCCGTCGAAGCCCGCGCGGCCGCCCTCGGGCGTGAGGAGGCGGACGCGGCGCAGTTGCCCGGTCTCCTCCTCCGCATCGGGGAACTGCTGGAACCGCTCGTCGCCGCCGTGCGCGCCACCGTCGCGCGTTCCGGCGAGCGCGCGGCCTTCCCCCTGGAGCTGCTCGATCTGGAAACCTGGCGGCTGCGCCCGCTGGCGGCCTCCATCGACCTCTCGCCCCGGCTCGACCCGGCCCTGGTCCGTTTCAGCCTCCGGCTCGCCGTGCTCACCGCGGGAGGCGTACTCGCCTTCAAACGGCTCGGGCTGCCCCACGGCTACTGGCTGCCCTTCACTATCGTCGTCGTGCTTCAGCCCGACTACGGTTCGACCCGGGAGCGCGCCTTCCTCCGCGTGCTCGGCACCCTCGCGGGCGGCCTCGTCGCCGGCGCCGTCCTTTGGTTTCACCCGCCGCCCTTCCTCCTGCTGCCGCTGACCTTCGCCGGCGTGTTCCTGTTTTGCTACCACGTGCGCCGCCGCTACGCGCTGGCGATCTTCGGCGTGACGATTTTCGTCGTGCTGCTGATGGAGCGTGCCGGCGGGGCCGGCGCCGCCGTGGCGGTGGAGCGTTTCGCCATCACGCTCGCCGGGGGCCTGCTGGCCCTCGCCGCGGCCTTGCTCTTCTGGCCGGCCTGGGAACGAGATCGCCTGCCCCCGCTCCTCGCCGCGGCCTTTCGCGCCAACCGCGGCTACCTGCACGAGCTTTCCGAGCGGCTGGCCCGCGGCGGAGGAGTGGATGACGGGCTGGTGAGCGCCAAACGCACCGCCGAATCGGCGAACGCGGCGGTGTTTTCCTCGCTGCGCCGGCTCTTCGCCGACCCGAAGAACCGCCGCGACCGGATGGAGCGCTTCGCCGCGCTCGCCAACGGCAATCAACGGCTCACCCGCCTGGCCAACGTGCTGCTCGTGCAGTTGCACCCCGGCGAAGCGCTCGTCTCCGCGTCGCTCCCCGTCGCCACCTCCGCCCTCGGCGGCGCGCTGGAGGCACTGGCCGCGCTGACCGAGGAGCGTGACGAAAGCGCCCGGACCGCCCGCCTCGCCCCACATGCCCTCGCGCTCGACACTCTGGCCTTCCCGCCCGAGACCGACCGGTCCGGCTGGATCGCCAACAACCTTGCCCAAGCCGCCACCGAGCTACGCGCCATGCTGGCCGCGGCCTGACTGACTCTGCGGCCGTCCGAAGGCGATTCACCTCACGTAGCCATTCTTCACGCGCGGGTGGGTATTGACGAAGGTCGTCAGCCCGCGACCGGAATCGGCCAGTCGCTTCATCGCCCGCAAATTGCCCGCGCCGATGCTGCGCTCGGTATACTCGTAAATCCGACCGCCGGCGAACTGCAGTTTGATCCAGTCCCCGCCGTAGTCATAGGCGACGACTCCGGCCTCACCGTCAGGATGGCGATAGGGCTTCATGCCGCGTTTTTTTCGCCTTGAGCCACGACTTGCCCGCGGGATGACCGGCTTCCGGGCGCCACCGCGGCGCGCAGAGTTTATGGACGCTCTACGCGAAAGGTCCCCGGAAAAGGATATCAGACCAGGTCCGGCGGGACGGTACCGACGGCTTCTTCCATGGTCGTGAGACCCTCCTTCACCTTGAGCATGCTGTCCTGGTGGAGGGTCTTCATGCCGCCGCGCATCGCGATTTTCTTCAACTCGGCGGACTCCATCTCCTTGTTGATGCCCTCGATCAATTCACCGTTCGTCACCATGAGCTCGTGGATGCCGACGCGGCCCTTGTAGCCCGTGGAGTTGCATTTAGGGCAACCCTTGGGATTGGCCTTATAAATGGGACCCGACCAGCCGAGTGCATTGTACAACAACTCCTGCTCACGGCCATGGGGTTCGTACTGCACCTTGCACTGCTTGCAGACACGACGCATGAGGCGCTGGGCGCAGACGCAGAGGATGGAGGAGCTAATCATGAAGGGCTCGATGCCCATGTCGGTGAGACGGGCGACCGTGCTGGGCGCGTCGTTGGTGTGCAGGGTCGAAATGAGCAGGTGGCCGGTGAGGGCGGCCTCGACGGCGATGCCGGCGGTCTCCTTGTCGCGGATCTCACCCACGAGGATGATGTCGGGGTCCTGGCGGAGAAAGGAGCGCAGAGCGCTGGCGAAGGTGAGCCCGATCTGCCGGTGCATTTGCATCTGATTGATGCCTTGCAAGGTATATTCGATGGGATCTTCGGCAGTGCGAATGACGAGTTCGGGGGAATTGATCTCTCCGAGGGCGGAGTAGAGCGTCATGGACTTGCCGGAGCCGGTGGGACCGCAGTGCAGGATCATGCCGTAAGGCTGGCGGATGCACTCGCGGTACTTGGCGAGGTTTTCTTCGGAAAAACCGAGCGCGGTGAGCGGCAGGGTGGACTTCTGTTTGTCGAGGATACGCATGACGACGCCCTCGCCGTGGTTGAGCGGCGCGGTGGACACGCGGAGGTCGACGTCGATGCCCTTTTTGGTGAAATGCTTGAAGACGATGCGGCCGTCCTGCGGCAGGCGGCGCTCGGCGATGTCGAGGTTGCACATGATCTTCAGGCGGGCGATGAGGGCCGGGCCGACCTTGTGCGGAAGACGGAGCTTTTCCTGGCAGACGCCATCCACGCGGTAGCGGACGATGATCTCCTTTTCCCAGGGCTCGATGTGAATGTCGGAGGTGCCGACGTAGTAAGCGTCCTCGATGATGCGGTTGGCGAGCTGGACGATGGGGGCCGAGTCCTCGGTGACATCGGCTTCGGCCACCTCCTCGGCAACGACACCGTATTCCTTGCCGATGGCACCGACCACGTCGTCGAATCCGGCGGGCTTGGCCTTCTCGACCGCGAACTTGTCGCGGATATCCTTCTCCCGGGCGAGCAGGCGTACGACGCGTTTGCCCGTCAGCTCGTTGACCTTCTGGACCACGGACAGATCGAAGGCGTTGGCCACGGCGAGCAGCAGGATCTCGCCCACCAAGCCCACCGGGAGGCAGAGATTCTCCTGGCAGAATTCGAGGGGAACGCGCTCGTAGGTGGTGGCGGAAATGCGAAACTTGGCGGCGAAGAATGGCGCCAGCTGGTAGGCGCGGGCCTTGGCGACGAAAAGCTGCGTGGAGGTGACGCCGTGTTTGTCCTGCAGGAGCTTGTCGAGGTCGTCGCCGGAGATCTCATCCGGGCGGGAGGAGAGCGCCGAGACCTGCTCGGGATCGAGCCGGCCCTGCTTTTCGAGCTGCTGAACGATCTGTTGCTGAAGTTTGCCGAGCGGCATGGCGGGGAATGGGAGGTGGAAAAGTCAGATCCGACTGCGGGGGTGTTTTCCGATCGGAGTCACCGTTTGGCGGCGGCGGCGAGGCGCTCGAGCGTCTCCGCGATTCCGTCCAAGGTGGTGGCATACCATATAACCTGCCCCCCGAGTTGTTTTTCCCAGAAGGTGCGGACGGCGGGACTGAGGTAATAGGCGGTCGCGACGAGCGTGAAGTCCTCGTCGCGGTCGAAAGGGACGCTCCAGGTGGCCCAGCAGGCGGGAAGGCTGAGGCCGAGCTTCACTTCCTCGGCGCCCTCGTAGTGATGCAGGTCGATGACGCCGATGTTGTGCTCCTCGACACTGTGGTTGATCACATCCTCCTCCTTCACGACCTTCAGGTCGTAGGCCAGCACCCCGAGGAGCGTGCACTGGCGCGGGCTGCCTGCGGCGATGAGTTCGAGGAGCTTTTCATTGGCGCTCTCGAGTTGGTCTACGGTGACGAGGTTCGCTTCGACGAGACTCGCGCCCAGGAGGCGGTTGGCCCGCATCAGGAGCGAACGGATCTCGGCGGGGGTGGGAGCGAGGACGGGGGCGGGAGCGGCCATACCGGAAGACGATGCGTACGAGGGGGGGTTAAGGCAAAGCGGGAGAATCCTAAATTTTCCCGAAAACGTCAGGCGAGAACGCGCGGGCGCGACATGACGCGCGGTTTGCCGCCATGCTTGATGACGCGTGCGCGCAGGGCGGTCTTCAATTCCGCGAGGCCGTCGCCGGAGAGACAGGATATCTTCAGGACTTCCACCTTGTACTTTCGCTTGAAGGCGGTGAGATTTTTTTTGGCGGCGGGAAGGTCGATCTTGTTGGCGACGACGATGCGGGGTTTCTTGAGCAGCGCCGGATCGTAGGCCTTGAGCTCGGCCAGGAGCGTCGCGTAGTCCTCGCGCGGGTCGCGCTCGTCCGCACCCGCCATGTCGAGCAAGAACATGAGGAGCGTGCACCGCTCGATGTGGCGGAGGAAACGATGGCCCAGGCCGCGGTTCTCGCTCGCCCCGGCGATGAGGCCGGGGACGTCGGCGAGGAGGAGGCGGTCATAGGTTTCCGGATACTCGATGACCCCGATCTGGGGGTGCAACGTGGTGAACGGATAGGCGGCGGCCTTGGGGCGGGCCTTGGTGATGGCCCGGGTGAGGGAGGATTTCCCGGCGTTGGGAAAGCCGACGAGACCGATGTCGGCGATGGATTTGAGGACGAGACGAAAGGTGCCCTGCTCGCCGGGCAAGCCGGGCAGCGCGGTGCGGGGGGCGCGGTTTACCGAGGACTTGAAGTGGGGATTGCCCCAGCCGCCGTTGCCGCCGGCGCAAAGGACGACCTGCTGGCCGTCTTCGGTGATCTCGGCCACGACGGCTTGATTCTCCTCGTTGATGACGACTGTGCCGAGCGGCATCTTGAGGTAGGCCGACTTGCCCTCGCGGCCATGGCAGTCCTTGCCCTGGCCATGCTCGCCGCGCTCGGCGTTCCAGTGCGGCTTGTATTTGTAGTCGATGAGGTTGTTGGTGTCGTCGTCGCCGACAAGGACGACGTCGCCGCCCTTGCCGCCGTCGCCGCCGTTGGGGCCTCCCCAGGGTTCGTATTTCTCGCGGCGGAAGGCCACGCAACCGCGGCCGCCGTCGCCGGCCTTAACCTTGATGACACACTCGTCGATGAACATGCGGCGAAAAATGCCAACCAGGCAGGGGGCGCGTCGATGGTTAATCTCAGCGAACCATTTGCGGGGCCAAGCCCGCGGCTGGCCGGAAAAAGACAAACGAGGCCCTCCCCGGCGCAGCGAACCTTCGCGAGGCTTTCAGCGCCGGCCTCAAAGGTGCAGCTTCAGCCCCTGCCGGAGGTAGGTCGGTACGTCGAGGTCCTGGCCTTCGAAGAGGTTTTTGTCGCTCTTCTCGAAACTGCCGCGGGTCTCGTGCTCGCCAAAGGTGAGCTCCACCTGATCGGCGGGCGCCGGGGCCTTGGACCGGGTGGAGCCCTTGCCCTTGGCCGCGGGCGGAGACGAATCGAAGCCCAGGTCGAGGGCCGGCTCGGCGGAAGGAACCGCGGCGAGGGCCGCCTCCGGGCCGTCGGCGAGGGCAGGCAGGGCCGCGGCGGCCTGGACCGGTACTGCGGCGGATGCGCGCGCGCGGGCGACCGAGTTGCGGCGGGGTGTGAACACTCGAGCACCCTGGTCGCTCGTGCCGAGCACCATGAGTTCGACCCGGCCCTGGCAGGTCTCGTCGATCACGGCACCCATGATCACATGGGCCTCCTTGCCGAACTGCTCGGCGACGGTGGTCATGATCTCGTTGACCTTGGGCAGCGTCAGATCGGTACCGCCGACGATGTTGACCAGCAGGCGGTCGGCCTTGCGGGCGAATTCGGGGGTGGCGAGGAGCGGGCAGAGCTTGAGGCTTTCGAGCGCCTCGGCGACGGGATCTTCGCCGCCGCCGGTGGCGAGGCCGAAGAGAGTCTTGCCGCCGCGGGTATGGAAAGCCTGGCGCAGGGTGGCGAAGTCTAGGTTGATCAGACCGGTGCGGAACATCATCGACCAGATCGACTTCACGCCGCGGCCGATCCACTCGTCGGCGCGCGCGAAACTGTCGAGCACCGTCTCGCCCTCGCCCGCCTCCTGGAGGAGCAGATCGTTGGGCAGCGGAATGACGGCGTCGCACACCTTGCGCAAGGCCTGCAGGCCTTCGTCGGCCTGCTTCACGCGGCGGCCGCCCTCGAAGCTGAAGGGCAGCGTGACGAAGGCGATGACGACGGCGCCCTGCTCCGCGGCGATCTCGGCCACGGTAGGCGCGGCGCCCGAGCCGGTGCCGCCGCCCATGCCGGCGACGAGGAAGACCAAGTCGCAATCTTTCACGGCGGCGGCGATCTTCTCCCGATCGGCTTCGGCGGCCTGGCGGCCGAGGTCGGGATCGGCGCCGGCGCCCAGACCGCGGGTGATGCCCGCGCCGATGAGGATCTTTTCCTGCACCGGGCTGGAGGCGAGCGCCTGGGCGTCGGTGTTGATCACCGCCATCTGCAGGCGATCCAAATTCTCCATCTTGAGGCGGTCGACGGTGTTTGCGCCGGCGCCGCCGAGACCGACGACCTTGATGGCGATGCGGCGGTCGGTGAGGATGTCGGCGGAAAAAGGCAGCGGGATCTCGGAATCGGAAAATTGCATGGCGAGGGGGCGCGGGCGTGGCGGCAGTTGAAGAGAAAAGGCCGGTCCGGTGGCCGGGTTACACGGAAGCGAGACGATCGAGAGTTTGTTTCATCCGGCCGAAGAAGCCGCTGGAGGCCTTCGCGGTGGTGGCCTCGAGCTGCTGGGTGAGGCCCTGGTGGAGCAGCCCCAGTGCGGTGCTGTAGGCGGGATGGCGCAGCTTGTCGTTCACCTCCACGCGCGGGGCGCCGAGGCGCGCGGGGATCTCGAAGACGCGGGCGGCCGCCTCCTCGATGCCGGGAAGCGCGGTCGCGCCGCCGGTGAGGACGACACCGGCGAGCGTCTCGCCGGGGGTGAAAAAGGCGCCGAGCTTCTTGCGCACCACCTCGAAGGTCTCGCGGGTGCGCGCAGCGGCGATCTGCTCGATCGTCATGCGGGGGAAGCGGCGGTCGCCGATGCCCATGTCGCCGTTGAGCCACACGGCGTCGGAACGGTCCTTGGCCGAGACGGTGGCGCGGGCGTGGAGGTGTTTGATCTTCTCGGCCTGGCCCTCGGTGATGCGAAGGCCGAGGGAAAGGTCGTTGGTCAGGTGCGAGCCGCCGACCGGCACGACCCCGGCGAGGCAGGGGCGGCCGTGGCGGTAGTAGGCGTAGTCGGTGGTGCCGCCGCCGAGATCGATCACCAGCACGCCGTGCTGGCGCTCCTCCGGGGTGGTGAGGATGTTCCCGGCGGCGAGCGAGGAAAGGACGAGCTCGGTGACGGGCAGGTTGAAGTTGCGGATGATGTGCACGCCGTCGGCGATACGGTGCTGGTCGCCATGGACGTGCCACACGCCGACCGAGAGGCGGTCGCCGCGGATGTCCTCGGGCGAGGGGCTGAGCGTGCCGTCGAGGTAGTAGGGGCGGCGCAGGAAATGGACGATGCAGCGGCCGGAAGGCAGGGCCTTCGACTTGGCGAGGCCGTAGACGGTATCGATGTCGAGCTGGCTGACGCGGCCCTCGAGACCGCCGACGTTGACCGTGGCTTCGTGGTAGAAGCCGTCGATATGACTGCCGCTCTGCGCGAGGAAAACCTGCTGGAGGCGCGCGCCGGCGGTCTTCTCCGCCGCGTCGATGGCGCGGTGGGTCGCCTCGCCGGCCGCCTTGCTGTCCGTCACGACGCCCTTCACCACGCCGCGGGAGGGGAACTCGCCGAAGCCGATGACATGGAGACGCGGGCCGGCGATTTCGCCGACGAGGACGGTGACTTTGGTGGTGCCGATTTCGACGGCGCCGACGATGCGGGATTTGGAGAAGGCAGACACGGACGAGAAGAAGTTTAAGTTGAAAGTTGAAATTGAAGCCCCGGGGCGCGGCCTCAGAGGCGGAAAAAGGTCGGCCCGGAGGTGAACGGACGCGATGGCGGACGACTGGGCGCAACGGCAGGAGCGGGCGCAACCGCCGGCGGGCGGAGCGCCGCGGCCGGCGGCGGGTCGAAGGCGACGGGGACCTGCCGGCCGCCGACCGCCAGGTTGATCGAACGGATGGGGGCGGCGCCGGCCTGGCTGCGGACCCGGAGTTCGTCCAAAATATAGTCGAGGCGGGCGATCTGTTGATAAAAACCCTCCGCGGAGCCGAAGGCGATCTCGGCAACCTCCGGCGTCCGGACCAGAATGACGCCGTCGCGCGCGAAGCGGGCCAGCGAGACGACCTGAAAGTCGCGGGCGAGCGAGGGCGCGGAGGAACGCGCCGTGCCGAGCAGGTCGGCGACTGCCGCGAGCCCGTCGAGGCGGGCAAAACCTCGGCCCGAAAGGTCGCGCGTCAGGTTCACGCCCGCGAGCCAGGGCAGCGATCCGACAAAGGTCTCGTCGTAGTTGTCGCCGCTGAAGACAAAGCCATCGCGGGCCACAAAAAGACGGGCTTCGCGGCCGTCCGAACCCTGGGCGCGGACACGGAGCACGGGGCTGCGCTCCTCGAGGGTGACGACGAGGATGTCGGGCAGGCGACGGGCGACGATGGCCGTGCGCACCTGCCCGGACTGGAGGAGCCGATCCTGCAGGGCGGGAAGATCGAGATCCATGATCCCGGCGCCGGCGGGGATGCGGAGGGTGTGCTCGACCCAGGCGCGACCGAGCACGCCGTCGGAGCGGACCTTGATGTCGCGGAGCGGCGCGGCGGGCGCAGGCGCGGCGAGCGAGACGGGGTTCGCGTTCCAGGCCCGCCAGGCGATGTATCCAAAAATCACGCACGCAGCGAGGGCTCCCATAGCTGCCCAGTGGCGGAAGGCGTCGGCCACGATCCGCTTGCGGCCGGTGCGGCCGCGCGGGCGCGGCGGGGCGTCCTGGGCGATGCTGTCGCGCCAGGTCGGGGCGGTTTGCGGGAGGATGGGAACGTGGTTCACGGCAAGGCTACGCGGAGGCGCGGCGGGTTTCCTGAAAACGGCTCACGGCGGGGGTGACCAGAGCTCGCACCAACTCGGTGAAATCGAGCCCCGCGACGCGCGCGCTCATCGGCAGGAGGCTGGTTTCCTTCATGCCGGGGAGCGTGTTGATTTCCAGAAGATAAAACTCGGCGGGCGAGACGAGGATGAAGTCGACCCGCGCATAGTCACGGCAGCCGCAGGCGGCGAAGGCCTTTTCCGCGGCGGCGCGGACCGCGGCCGTGACCCCTTCGTCAAGCGGCGCGGGGGCGAGATACTCGGTGGCACCCTTGGTGTACTTGCTGGCGAAATCGAAGACGCCCGAACGGGGCCGGATCTCGACCACGCCCATCGCCCGGCCGTTGAGAACGCCGACGGTCAGTTCGCGGCCCCGCAAGCGCGGCTCGGCGATCCAGTTGCCGGGCGAGAGCGCGGCAAGCGCAGCGGCGATGGCCTCCCTTCCCTCGGGGAAGACGAGTCCGACGGAGGAGCCCTGGTCGTTGGGCTTGAGCACAATGCTCTCGGAGCCGAGGACGGCGACGATTTCGTCGGCCGCGGGACGAGCAGCCGCGGCGAAAAGGCGGTCGGCGGCGACACGCACCCCGGCCCCGGCGGCGGCTCGCTTGGTTGCGGCCTTGTCCATCGTCAAGGAGGACGAGGCGGCGTCGCAGCCGGCGTAAGCGATGCCGGCTGCATCGAGCAGGCCTTGCATGCCGCCGTCCTCGCCGAAGGTGCCATGCAGCGTGGAGAAAACGATGTCGCAGACGGGATCAAGGCAGGCGGGCAGGACCGCGGCCTTCACGTCGACCAGCCGGGTGGGCCAGACGCGGGCCAGCGCGGAGGCCGCGGCCGCGCCGGAACCGAGCGAGACCTCGCGTTCCGAGGAAACGCCGCCGGCGAGAACCGTGATGCGAAAGGGAAAGGATGAAGCGGAAGCGGACATACGAAGGGCTAGAGGACATCTTTCCAGTCCTTGCCGTAGAGGAGGACTTCGGGCTCGAGACGGACGCCGTGAGCCTGCTCGACGCGGGCGCGGACGCGGCGGACCAACGCGATGACGTCGGCGGCGCGGGCCTGGTCGTGGTTTACGATAAAATTGGCGTGGGTGGTCGAAACCTCGGCGTCGCCCTGCCGTTCGCCCTTCAGGCCGGCGGCGTCGATCAGGCGGCCGGCGGAATCGCCGGGCGGATTCTTGAAGATGCAACCGGCGGACGGCTCGCGGGGCTGGGATTTTTTGCGTTTGTCGCGGTAAACGTCGATCTGGCGCGACACCTCGGTGCTGGCCACGGCGCCGGCCGGCCGGAGCACGGCGGCGGTGGCGATGGCGGCCTCGAGTTCGGCGCAATGACGGTAGTCGACATGCATCGCGCTCTTCGGCAGGGCCCGGCGCTCGCCGGCGAAGGTGATGAACTCGACGCGTTCGACGACATCGAACATCCAGCCGCCCATCGCGCCGGCGTTCATGCGCAACGCTCCGCCGACGTTGCCGGGGATGCCTTCGAGAAACTCGAAACCGGATAGACCGGCCTTGGCCGCGAGCCCGCAAAGATTTTTCAGGCGCAGCCCGGCACCCACGCGCACCCGGCCGTCCCCGGCTGGCTCGAAGCTTTCCCAATAGGGATGGCGGAGGCTGAGCACGAGGGCGTCCACGCCCTCGTCGGGCACGAGGACATTGGAGCCGCGCCCGAGCGGCAGGACCCTCAACCCAAGGGCATGGGCGGCATGGACGAGAGCGTACAGGTCGGTCTCGCTGGCAGGCTCGGCGTAGAGCCGCGCGGCGCCGCCGACCCCGAGGGTGGTCTTGCCGGCGAGCGGGGCCTCGCGCTGGATTTTGGTGTCGATGGAAACGCGCGGCGCGAGCGCGGCCGCGACGCGATCCCACCACGCGCGGCGGTCGAAGCCGGCGAGCCAGGCCCGGGCGGAAGCATCCAGATCGCCCGCGCCGACGATAGCCACGAGATCGCCCGGGCAAAGGTCGGCGGCGAGGCGCGCATAAACCGGCGCATGTTCACCGGGGAGATAGACGAGCGGCACCGAGGCATATCCGGCACGGAACGTGTCGGCGAGGTCGTCACTCGTGCCGCCCGGCAGCGGCGCCTCGCCCGCGCCGTAGACATCGAGCAGGTAGAGGGCGTCGGCGGCGGCAAGCGCGGCGGCGAAGGCGGCGCGGAACTGCGCGGTGCGGCTGAAACGGTGCGGTTGGAAAACGACACGCAAGCGACCCTCGGCGGGCACGCGGGCACGCAGGCCGGTCAGGAGCGCGGCGATTTCGGCCGGGTGATGCGCGTAATCCTCCACGACGACGAAACCTTCGCCGCTGGCGAGTACGGCCTGGCGGCGGCGCACGCCGGCGTAGGCCGCCAGCAGATCCGGCCCCAGGGAGGCGCCGAGCAGGTGGGCAGCGGCGAGCGCGGCGGTGGCGTTGAGGGCGTTGAACTCGCCGAAGGCGCGGATGGCGGCGGAGCCGATCGGGAAGCGCCCGCCGAGCTTCAGTTCCTGACGAGCAGGCCCGGAAGGCGTGGCCGCCAGAAGGGCAAAATCGCCGCCGAAGCCGAAGGTCGACACCCGGTCGCGGCCGGCGGCGGCGCGCAGAGAAAGCGGACAGGCGGCGTTCACGAGCACCGGGCCGGAGGTACGGGCGAGGAGCGCGGCGAACGCGGCCTCGAGCTCGGCCTGCGTGCGGTAGTGGTCGGGGTGATCCCAATCGAGATTAACGACCACCGTGAGCGCGGGGGAAAAATTGCCGATGGTGCCGTCGCTTTCGTCGATCTCGGCAACGAGCCAGTCGTCGCGCCCGGCGGCGGCGGGCGCGAGAGTGTCGTCGGCGAAAAGGCCCCCGCCCACATAACCGGGCGCGAGGCCGGCGGCGCGCAGGACGGTAACGAGCATGGCCGTGGTGGTGGTCTTGCCATGCGAACCGCAGACGGCAACGAGGCGGCGGCGCCGGGCCAGTTCGGCGAGGAGCTCCCCACGGCGGACCACGGGCAGGCCGCGGGCCCGGGCGGCGGCGAGCGCGGGATGAGCCGGCGCGATGGCCGAGGAAATGACGACGAGGTCGACCGCTTCGGGGAGTACCGGGGCGGGTCCGACCGCGACGCCCGCCCGCGTAAGGTGGGCGGCCATGGCCTCGGTCAGGCCATCATCCCCCCCGCTCACGGCGAAACCGAGCCCGGCTGCATAAATGACGAGCGGCCCGAGACCCATGCCCCCGACGCCGATGGCGTGGAGCGCGCGCACCGGGCGTCCGAACAAGGGAGGAAGCTGGGCGGAAGTGGCGCTCATGCGGCAGCGGGCACCCGTGCGACAGGCGGCGGGCGGGGGGCGGCGAGGGTGGCGAGGTCGTCGAGGATGAAGTCGAGCGAAGGCTCGGCGGCGAGGCGGGCGAGCCCCTCGCGAAAGGAGGCGAGGCGGGGCTCGTCGAGGATCAGCGAAGTGGCGAGTGGGGTGAGTTGCGCGAGCGACTTCTGGTCGAGCACCACTCCCCCGCCCCGGCTCTCGAAATAAGCGGCGTTGGCGCGCTGGTGGTCGTCGGCCGCCTGCGGATACGGGACCAGCAGGGCCGGCGAACCGATCCGGGCAAACTCGGCCAGGCTGCCGGCGCCGGCGCGGGCCACCACCAGGTCGGCGGCGGAGAGCAGGCCGGCGACATCGTCGCAGAAGGGAATCCAGGCGGAGCGGACGACCGCCCCACCCTGTCCCGGCTGGGTGGTGAACTCGGCCTCGCCCTTGCCCAGCCCGGTGACGCAGGCCAGCTGGATGCCGAGCATGGCGAGATCGCGCCCGGCTTCGCGGGCCCACTGGTTGAGCGGGGTTGCCCCCTGGCTGCCGCCGAAAACGACCAGAATTTTTTTCGCGGGATCGAGCCCCAGACGGAGGGCGGCATCGGCGCGCGCGACCCGCACGATCTCGGCGCGGACCGGCAGGCCGGCGGCACGGACCTTCGTTTCGGGGACGCCGGGCAGCGCGACGCCGGGCGGCAGCCAGACGCGGCGGGCGAAGCGGGCAAGGTGACGCACGGCTTTGCCCGGGACGCGGTTGGCCTCGTGCAGGGCGATCGGCACGCCATGCAACGCACCGGCAAGGATCACGCTGGCGGTGGTGAAACCGCCGAAACCGACGATGCCGGCGGGGCGGAGCGAACGCACGAGGCGCAGACCGGCGGCGAAGCCCTTCGCTTGAGAGAGGACGAAGCGGCCGAGCACCGCGGGATGACCGCCGAAGGGCGTCCCGGGAATGGGCTCGAAACGCAGGGCGGGGTACTTCGCGACGAGGCGTGCATCCACTTTTTTGTGGCTGATCAGGAGCACGGCGCGGTGGCCGCGCGCGACCAGGCCTTCGGCCAGGGCGATGCCGGGGGAAAGGTGGCCGCCGGTGCCGCCGCAAGAAAGGAGGAAGGTCTGGGAAACGGCGCTCATCCGAGGAAATCCCGGCTGCCGGGCAGGACGTTCTCGCGGGTCCAGGCGCGGCGGGTATTGACGAAGATGCCGACGATGATGCCCATCAGCACGAGGTTGGACATGCCGGCGCTGACGAAAGGCAGCGACATGCCCTTGGTGGGCAGGCGCCCGACGACGACGCCGAGGTTCACGATGGCCTGGAGCGCGACGATGAGGAGAGCGCCGGCGACAAGCAGGAATTGGAACTGGTTGGGCGCGCGGCGCAGGTGCAGGACACCGCAGACAAAGAGGACAAGGAAGGCCAGGACGGTGGCGAGGGTGACGCAAAGCCCCAGCTCCTCGCCGACCACGGCGAAGATGAAGTCGGTGTGCGCCTCGGGGAGGAAGTAGATCTGCTGGCGGCCCTGGCCGAGCCCGGCGCCGCTCACGCCGCCGGCGGCGAAACCGAGGAAGCTCTGGTAAACCTGGTAGGTGCCAGCCTGCTTGTTGCCCTCGACATCAAGGAAGGCGGTGAGGCGCGTGAGGCGGTTGGGGTTGAGCGCGACAGCCACGGAGAACAAGGCAGCCATGCCGACCACCGAGGTGATGATGTAGCGCCAGTAGGCTCCGGCCAGGAAGAGCAGGATGACTCCGACGACGCCAACGAGCGCGGTCGTGCCGAAGTCGGGTTGCAGCATGATGGGGCCGGCGATGCCGCCGATGATCGCCAGGGGCAGGATGAAGCCGCGCCGCAGATCGCCCATCATCGACTGGTTGACCGCCAGGTAGTGGGCGAGGACGAAGACGATGCCGATCTTGGCGAGCTCGGAGACCTGAAAACGGGCCAAGCCGTAGCCAAGCCAGCGGCGCGAGCCGTTGACGCTGATGCCGAGGCCGGGAATCGCGACGAGGAAAAGCAGGCCGACCACGCCGGCGGCGATGAGCCAGACATGGCGGCGGCAGAACTCGAGGTCGAGCCGGCTGACGACGTAGCCGGCGCCGACCCCAAGCCCCAGCCCGAGCACCTGTTTCCAGAAATAGGCGGAGGATTTGAAGGCGGTGGCGCTAAAGACGGCGATGAGCCCGAGCGTCGCCAGCAAGGCCACGCACACGAGCATGACCGCGACGGGATTGAAGCCGATGCGGGGCGGCGGCGCGGGATCCGGCAGCTCGAGTTCTCGGGCGGTCATGACGGGTGGCGTGGTCCTCGTGGAGGTCGGTGCGGAGCGGTGGATCAACCGTCGATGCGGATGACGGGCACCGGCATGGGCTCGACCGGGGTGACAGGCTCGACCGGGGCGACCGGAGACTGTTCCTCGACCGGGGCGAGGGGTAGCGAAGGCTCCGCCGGGGCAGGCGAGGCGGGAGCGGCGGAGCGCGGCGCAGTGCCGTTCGAGGCAGAGGTGGATTTCGCGCCGGCGGGAAGCTTGAGCACCTGGCCGACCCGCAGTTTCCTGGGATCGGTGATGTTGTTGAGCACGCCCAGATCGCCGCTCTTCACTCCGTGGCGCTGCGCGATGGAGCCCAGGGTATCGCCCGGCATGACGGTGTAGGTGCCGGAACCGGCGCGGGGCGCGGCGGCCGCGGGAGCGCCGGAGGCCGTGGAGACCGAAGGCGAGAGCGGGGTGGCGTTGCCGGGGATGACGAGCTTCTGGCCGACGCGCAGGTTGTCGCCGGAAAGGTTGTTGGCGGCGCGCAGCGCGGCGACCGTGGTCCCGTGCTTGCGGGCGATGGCGCCGAGGGTGTCGCCGGACTTCACCGCGTAGGTGTTGGCAGCATCGCCGCCGGCCGCCGAGGCGGACGCGACCTTGGCCGGGACGGCAAGCGTCTGCCCAAGGCGAAGGGTGGCGGAGGGCGCGAGCTGGTTGGCGGCGGCAAGCTCCGAGACGGTGATGCCGTATTTCTTCGCGATCGACCAGAGGCTGTCGCCCTTGGCTACGGTGTGGGTGGCGGCGGTGGAGACGGGCTCGGGAGCGGCCGGGGCCACGGGGGTGGCCGGACGCGTCGGGGCAAAACGGACGCCCGGGCCCGAAGAATCGTAGGAGGCGGCGGCTCCGGAGGAAACAAGCGGCTCGGCGCCGGCGGACGAAGCGGGGGGCGCGCCGGCATTGACGTCGTTGTAAGTCATGGGCGCTACCGAGCTCGGAGTGACGGAGTCGACCGGGGTCACGGGCGAGCCGGCGAGGGCCGGGTCGGTTTCCTCCGGACGGGGCTTGACCTTGCCGGTGGACCGGCAGCCGGGGGTGGCGAAGATGACGGTAAAAACGGCGGCGTGGACCGCCACGACGAGTCCGAAGACGTGGGTGAGTTTCATGTTCCTGTGTATTTAAAGGTGGGGAAAGGTGCCATGCGGATCAGCGCAGGGCGGAGGAGGGAGCGAGGTTTCGCACGAGGTTGACGAATTGGTCGCCGCGATCGGCGTAGCCTTTGAACTGGTCGAGGCTGGCGAAGCCCGGACTGAGCAACGCGTGGTCGCCGGGGACGGCGAGCGCGGCGAGGGCGCGCACGGCCTGGGGGAGGTCGGCGCAAAGAGTGTGGGCGAGGCCCGCGGCGGCGCAGGCGTCGGCCAGGATGTGACGCGTCTCGCCGATCAGGGCGGCGTGGCGGACGCGCGGGGCGATCCGGCGGACGAAGGCGGAGATATCGCCCCCCTTGGACTTGCCGCCGGCGATCAGGAGCACCGGCGCGGTGAAACGGCCGAGCGCGGCCTCGGCGGCGTGGAAGTTGGTGGCCTTCGAGTCGTTCCACCAGGTGGCGCCCGCGAAGTCCCCCACCCGCTCGAGCCGGTGCCGGGCGGACGCGAAGGTGCGGGCGGCGGCGTAGAGGACGCTCTCGCGCAGGCCGGAGACGCGCCACCAGGCGGACACGAGAAGGAAGTTTTCGCGCTGCGGATAGTCGGCGAAAAGCGTGCCCTGGAGGAGGATGTCGCCGGGCTCGTTCTCCGAGGCGACGCAGGCCTCCGCGGGCAGCGTCTGGCCGAACTCGGCGGCATGGAACTGGACGCTGGTGCCGACGTGTACGTGGCCGCCGATGCAACGTTCGAGCAGGCGCCACTTGGCGAAAAAGTAGGCCTCCATCGTGCCGTGACGTTCGAGGTGATCCTCGGCGAAGTTGGTCCAGATCACGCTGTCGGCGCGGAAGTGGCGGAGCGTCTCGGCCTGGAAGGAGCTTACCTCGCACACGGCAACGGAATCCGGCCCGCCGCCGCCGCGGTCCACGACGAGTTGCGAAAGCGGATAGCCGATGTTGCCGGCAGCGGTCGCATCGCGTCCGGCGGCGGAAAGCGCGTGGGTGAGGAACTCGGTGGTGGTGGTCTTGCCGTTGGTGCCGGTGACGGCGACCAGCGGGCCGCGCCAGAAAAGCGCGGCGAAATCGAGCTCGCCGAGGCAGAGGACGCCACAGGTGCGGGCGAGCGAGAGCCAAGGATGCACCGGGGTGAAGCCGGGGGAAAAGAGCAGCAAGCGGCAGACCTGGGCCTCGGCCGCGGTAAAGACGGGTGCTGCCCCCTCCGCCACCGCGGCGGGCGCGGCGTCGAAAAGCCGCGGCTCGGCGCCGAGCGCGCACACGAGATTCGTCAGCGCGCGGCCGCTCACGCCGCCACCGAGAACGGCGACGGGGTGCGCGAGAAGCGGGCGGATGAAGTCGGGCGGACGCATGGAGCGTTATTTTTTAGACACGGAGGGCACGGAGCTCGGACACAGAGGACACGGAGAGCGGCAAGTGCACAGCGATGGATTTGGCGAAGGTGGCGTGAATCTGGTTAATAGAATTCTTGGATTGGACTCTGTGATCTCTGTGTCCGCGCTCGGTGTTCTCCGTGGCAAAAATGGATTGAAATTTCAGCGTAGTTTAAGGGTGGCGAGGCCGGTGAGCGAACACATGAGCGAGATGACCCAGAAGCGGAGGACGACCTTGGTCTCGGGCCAGCCGAGCTTCTGGAAGTGATGGTGGATCGGGGCCATGCGGAAAAAGCGGCGGCCTTCCCCGGTCGGGCTGCGACGCTTGGTGTATTTGAACACGGAGACCTGGATAATGACCGAAAGCGCCTCAACCACGAACACCCCGCCGACGATGACCAGAGTGAGGGGTTGCTGCACCATGAAGGCGATCACCCCGATCAGGCCCCCGAGGGCAAGCGATCCGGTATCGCCCATGAACACTTCGGCCGGATGCGAGTTGTACCAGAGGAAGGCCATGCCGGCGCCGACCAGCGCGGCGCAGACGACGGCGAGTTCGCCGGTCCCGGGCACGAAGGAGATCAACAGATACTTGGCGATGATCGCGTTGCCCGCGCAGTAGGCCATGATGCCGTAGACCAGCGCGACAGTGAGGGTGCAGCCGATGGCGAGGCCGTCGAGGCCGTCGGTGAGGTTGATCGCGTTGGAAAAGCCCACGATCCAGAAGAACATCAGCACGAAAAGGCCCAGGAGGCCGGCACCGAGAGGGAAGGTAAACAGGGGCTCCTTCAGGAAGGGGACCCAGAACTCGCGGATCTTGGTCGCGCTGACCGGATGCAGCCAGAGCGCGGCGAGCGCGACGATCGTGACGAGGGTTTGCCAGAACATCTTCTCGCGGGAGCTGATGCCGTCCTTGTTCTTGCGCACGGCCTTCAGGTAGTCGTCGCGGAAACCCACGCCGGTGAGCGCGGCGTAGACGAAGAGGGCGATGACAACCCAGATGTTGGGCTCAGCCCAGAGGAAGGCGCTCGAGAACACCGAACCGAAGATGAGCAGGCCGCCCATCGTCGGGGTGTTTTTCTTGTCGAAGCGCATGGCGAGGTCGCCGGTGCGGGAGTCGTCGTAGTGCTGGCCGAACTTGAGACGGCGCAGGTGCGTGATCAGCCAGGGGCCGATGACGAAGCCGATCACGGTCGCGGTGAGCGCGGCGAGCAGCGCCCGGAACGTGAGGAAGCGCAGGAGCCGGAGGGGCCCCCAGAGGTGTTCGTATTCGGCGAGAAAGGAGAGCACGGCGGAAAACTAGAGGGCGGTGCCGGGGGTGTCGGCGACGGCGACGTTCGGGAGAAGCAGCGACTCGAGCTGGTAACGGCGGGAACCCTTGATGAACACGGCGCCCGCGTGGGCCTCGAAACGGGAACGCAGGGCGGCGAGGTTGTCGGCGGCCAGGACGGTACGGCGGCGGGCACCTTCGACCACGGCGCGGGCCACCTCGGTGGCGGCGAGCACGACCGCGGTATCCTCGGGACGAAGAGTCTGATCGAGCGCCTCGCCCAGGCGTTTGTGATATTCGAGCGAGGCGCTGCCCAGCTCCTCCATGCCCCCGATCAGAAACAGACGCGGCTGGTCGGCCGGGGCCATGCCGACGAAGACCTCCAGCGCATCGAGCATGGAGGCGGGGTTGGCGTTGTAGCAGTCGACGTAAAGCCAGCGCCCGGCGTGGTCGCGGACGTGCTCGCCGCGGAGGGCGGCGGGTTGCCAGGTGGAGAGACGCCGTTGGGCAAGCTCCGGGGAGACGCCCAGGCGCAGCGCGACGGTGAGGGCGAGGGCGGCGTTGCGAGCCATGCCCTCGGACACGCGGCGGCAGACGAAGGCGTGGCCGAAGGGAACGATCGAGCCGGAGCCGTTGGGCGCGATTTCGATTCGCGTCTGGTAAAGGCTGTGGGTGACGGTCGGGACGACGACGATGCCCGGTGTGGGAAAACTGCGGAAGGCGTCGTAGTTGATGCAGCCGACCGTGTACACGCGGAGGCCGCCCGCCGGCACCGCGGCGGGCAGCAAAGCCTTTTCGCGGGCGACGTTTTCCAGCGATCCGAGGGTGGCGAGGTGGGCCGGGCCGATTAGCGTGACCACGGCGTGATCCGGCCGGATCATGGCGGCGAGCGCGGCCATCTCGCCGGGGCCACCGATGCCGGCCTCGACGACGGCAAACTGGTGGACCGCGGGGTCCAGGCGCGTGAGCGTGAGGGGAACCCCGAGGTGGTTGTTGAGGTTGCCCGAGGTCGCGAGCACGTCGCCGGGTCGGGCGGAGAGCAGGAGGGCGAGCAGTTCCTTGGTGGAGGTCTTGCCCGCGCTGCCGGTCACGCCGATGACGGGACCGGAAAACATGAGGCGGTGCGCGGCCGCGATCGCTTGAAACGCAGCCAGGGGATCGGCGACGACGAGCTGGGGCAGGTCGATCGCCGGATCCGCGGTGGAAACCAGGGCGGCTGACGCGCCGGCAGCGAGGGCCGCGCCCAGGAAGGCGTGGCCCTCGCGGCGAGCGGTCTTCAGCGCGACGAAACACTGACCCGGCGACAGGTGACGCGTGTCGACGGAGAAGCCGGTCACGGGCTTGTCGGCGGCGGGTTCGCGAGTCCAGCGGCCGGAGGCGGCCTGGGCGAGAAACTGGGGGGTAAAGAGGGGCATCAGGCGGAGGGACGGAGGCGCTTGAGGGTGATGAGTTCACGCACGACCTGGCGGTCGTCGAAGGGGGTGATGGTGTCGGCGAATTCCTGGTAGGTTTCGTGGCCCTTGCCGGCGACCAGGAGGCAGTCCCCTGGGCGGCAGAGGTCGAGGGCGAGGCTGAGGGCGCGGCGGCGGTCCTCGATCCAGGTGAATTTTCCGGGCTGGGTGACACCGGTGCGCATGTCGTCGAAGATCGCCGCGACGGTCTCGCCGCGCGGGTTGTCGGCGGTCGCGAGGGCGAGATCGGCGGACTCCTCGACGGCGCGGGTCATGAGCGGGCGCTTGGCGCGGTCGCGGTTGCCGCCGCAGCCGAAGACGCAGATCACGCGGCCGGGCGTGATTGGCCGGAGCATGCCGAGAGCGTTGCGCAGAGCGTCATCGGTGTGGGCATAATCCACGAGCACGTTGAAAGGCTGGCCCTCCTCGATGCGTTCCATGCGGCCGGGCACGCCCGGGAAGACGGCGAGGCGGGCGAGGAAAGCGTGGGGGTTGCGGCCGAGCCCGTAGGCGGCGGCAGCGGCGGCGAGGACGTTGGAAACGTTGTAGCGGCCGAGCAGGGGCGAGCGCACCCGGGCACGGCCCTCGGGCCAGACAAGAGTGAAGAGCGTCTCCTTGAAACCGAGCTCGATGTCCTCGGCGCGGACCTGAGCCTCGGAAGACTCGCCATAGGTCACGACGCGGGTGGAAGCGGCCGGGATGAGCCCGAGAAGACGTCGGCCCCAGGCATCGTCGCAGTTGATCACCGACACGGGGGGCACGGTGCCGGTGGCGCCGGTAAAAAGGCGGGCCTTGACCTGGAAATAGTCCTCGAGCGTGCCGTGGTAGTCGAGATGGTCCTGGGTGAGGTTGGTGAAGACGGCGGCGGCGAACTCGAGACCGAGTACGCGGCGCTGGTCGATGCCGTGGGAGCTCACCTCCATGACGGCCTCGCGGCAGCCGGCGTCGCGCATCTGGGCCAGCATGCCGAAGATGTCGGGCGCCTCGGGCGTGGTCTTGAAGGAGGGGACGGTGCGCGCACCGAGATCGTAGCTGATGGTACCGAGCAGGCCGACGCGCGTCTCGTCCTCGAGGAAGTGCTTGATGAGATGCGTGACGGTGGTCTTGCCGTTGGTGCCGGTGACGCCGACGACGCGCATGGCGCGATCGGGCGCGCGGTGGACGCGGCGCGCGGCACGGGCGAGCGCGGCACGTGGGTCTGCAACCTGGATGAAAGTCACCTTGGCCGGCGCGACGGCGGGCGGGGTGTTCGCGACGACGGCGACGGCGCCCCGGCTGAGCGCCTCGGCGACGTGGGTGGAGCCGTCGGTGCGCAGGCCCGGCAAGGCAAAGAACACGTTGCCGGGGACCACGCGACGGCTGTCCATCACCAGGCCCGAGACCGGACGGTCGAGCGGCCCGCGGGAGGCGATGATCTCGCCGTCGGAAAACAGATCGGAGAGCGATGGAGCCATGGAGAAGACGCGTTGAGCGGAAGAGGGGGAATCCCCGGCGGGACGCGGATTGCGGGCCGGGGCGGAACGGTGACGCGGGCGGATGCGCGGGGCGGTTTCGGCCTCGGGCGCGGACGAAGCGGCGGCGAAGGCGCGGATGAGCGCGTGGTTTTGGAGCAGATAACCGATCACCGGCGGCCTCCTTCCGTATTCTGGGCGACGAGGAGGGCGGGCGCCGGAGAAGCGACCGGCTTGATGTCGAGGTACTGGATGAGCTGCTCGCCGATCCGTTTGAAGCTGGGGGCGGCGACGACCGAGCCGTAAGCGTAGCCACCGGAGGGAGGATGACCGTCGTCCACAATGACGGTCATGAGCACGCGCGGACGGCTGGCGGGGAAAAAGCCGACGAAGGAGCCCACGTGATTGCGCTTGGAGTAGCGGCCGTCGATGAGCTTCTGGGCGGTGCCGGTCTTGCCCGCGACCTCGAAGCCGTCGATCGCGGCGCTCTTGCCGGTGCCATCGACCACGACCTTTTGCAGCATGCGCGCCATCGCCTCGGCGGTGGCGGGAGCGATCACGGTGCGGCGGGTGGCAGGACGGAGGGTGTAAACCACCTCGCCCTGCGGGTCACAGACCTGGCGGATGACCTGCGGGCGCAGGAGCTGACCGCCGCTGGCGATAACACCCATGCCATAGTGGATCTGGAGCGGGGTGGCGGCGACGGAGTAGCCGGCCGGGATGCGCGTAATGTCGATCCCGGACCACCTGTCGGGATCGGCGAGCAGGCCAGGCTCCTCGCGGCCGAGCGGGTAGCCGGAGCGCTCGCCGAAACCGAAGGCGCGCGCGTAATCGTAGAGGCGGCGCTCGCCCAGCAACATGCCGACCTGGGTGGTGCCCCGGTTGCTCGAATGGGCGATGACCTCGGCAACCGTGAGCGGGTGGTCCGGGCCGAAACGGTGGTCGTCCGGCATCAGATTGCGCTGCTTTCCCTTGAAGAGGACACTGCTGAGCGAGCAGTCGAACATCGTCGAGGGGTTGACGATGCCTTCGTTCAACGCGCCGGAGATGGCGACGATCTTGAAGGTGGAGCCGGGCTCGACGAGGTCGGCGGCGGCGATGTTGCGCTGTTTTTCGAGCGGGGTGGTGCCGAACTGGTTGAGGTCGAAGGATGGATAGTTGGCCAGGGCGAGAAGGAAACCGGTATGCGGGTCGCTGACGATGATGGTGGCCTTCTCCGGCTTGAACTTGTCGACCAGGGCGGCGAGTTCCTCCTCGACGATGTGCTGCACCGCGGTGTCGATCGAGAGGGCGACCCCCCAGCCGTCGGAGGCCGGGACCTCGCGCTGGCGGAACTGGGCGAGCTCGACGCGCTTGCCGTCACGCTCGATCTCGCGCCAGCCGGCAAGCCCCTTCAAGTAGGTGTCGGCGTAGGCCTCGACGCCGCCGGAGGGAACGTCCTCCTTGTTCACGAAGCCGATGACGTGCGCCGCGAGTTCGCGGTGCGGATAGACACGGCGGAACCGGCGTTCGTGGGTGAGGCCGGCAATGTGCAAGGCGGAGATGCGGGCGAACTGCTCCTCGGTGACTCCCTCGCGAAACTTCGTGAAACGCACGCGCACGCGTCCGTCGGGCGTGCCGTCGAGCGTGTCCTCGGAAAGGGGAACGTCCTTCCAGGCCGGCGTAAAGAGCGCCTCGACCTCGGCCTCGGGCATCCCCAGCAGGACGGCGAGCTCGGCGCGCCGGGCGCGTTGCTCCTCCTCGAAACGGGCTTTCCGCGCGGCGAACTTCTGCGCCTCGACTTTCTCGGGCAGCGCCCAGGGATCCACCGCGAGAGTGATGTCGGTCTTGCTGGTGGCGAGAAGGTCGCCGCGGGCATCGAAGATGTCGCCACGGCGCGCGGGCTCGGCCACGACGCGGTGCCGGGTGTCCTGGATCTGGGCGAGAAAGTGCTCGCGCTCGAGCACATGGAGTTCGACGAGGCGGAAGGCGACCACGCCGAAGCAGACGACGACGGCGGCGGCGACGAGATAGAGACGAAGGCTGTGGGCGAAGCCGCGCGCGGTCATCTGGTCAACGCTGGGCGCCTCCGGGGTTGAAGCGTACGGGCAGGACGATGCGGCCTTCCTCCGCCGCGAAGATCTCGGCCTGGCGTTTGGCGGCCAGGCGGTCCGTGGCGGAGCCGGCCACGTGCACAACCTGGGCCTGGGCCGGCCAGACCAGCCCGAGGGCGAGGACACGGTTGCGCTCGGCAAGCACCTCGGGCGACTGCTCGGCGGCGATCGCGCCGCCGACCTCGGCGATGCGGCGTTCGG